>JAZQON010000068.1:0-18624 GCA_045627825.1 Acutalibacteraceae bacterium | reverse complement strand
TGACGGGCTCTGCCCGTACCCATTATATAACTGCTTATATATGGCTTTTTCTTCTGAATTAATATTAGTTGTTTATTCAGAAATAAAAAATTTCAAGTTAATTATATAAAATCGGCACGAAGTGCCCCTTAATTCCGAATTCCGACCTCCGAATTCCGAATTAAAATTGCTCCTTAATTTCAAATTTATCTTCTGATTTGTCTGCTGTCAAACGGTGCTTTGCGAACCAGCACCGTATCTTTACCGATAACATCTATATCCTCCCAGCGGATTCTGATTTTTTCACGCCTGCCGAATATTCCCCAGTAACGGGGTCTGCCGAGCAGGATAAGAGAAACAACTCTTCCGCTGCACGAATCAACTTCAACATCGCTTATCGGTCCGAGGCGGCAGCCGTTTGCCTTGTTTATAACTTCCTTGCATCTGAGCTCCGTAATACAGCAATTCACGGCATATCATCTCCTTGGTTGATAATATGCCGTGAATTTTTATTTATTCGCAATTCGTCTTATTTCTTCAATGCTCATTTCGGTATAAATGCCTTTCTGTGCATGAAAGCATTTTTCGCCGAGCTCGAAAATGTGAATATCGCTTTTGATATTATCCGAATACACATTGATAAATTCCGCTTCCGGCAGGGCTTCGGCAAGGCGTAACGGCTTCTGCTTATCCTTGCAGTTTCTGCCGTAAATGCTGCCAGTTTTCGGGTTCATTCTTGTTGCGATAAGCGTATGTATATTATATTTTTCGCAAATCGGTTTCAGAAAGAATTCGGGCGAAGCGGAGCAAATAACAATCGGTCTTTCGTGCTTTGCTTCGCTGAAAGCGGGATAAATATGCTTCTGTTCCTTTTTCCAGAATTTTTCAGCCATCTTTTCGCCGTTGATAAACGGCAGAAACGAAAAGCATCTGCCCTTGAATTTATCTCCGAAGCCGAAAAAGAACAGCAGCAGGTTAAACAGTAACCACGGAGCGAGGATAATGAGATACGGTCTGTGCAGTATGCAGTAGAAAAGAAATACCGATTCGGAATCGTGCGGATAAATTGTTTTATCAAAATCGTAAAGGTCAAATTTCATAAGTCTTTTTATTTCCGTCAAGCTTGGTGCGGATTTTCTTTCCGGCGATGATAACGGTGAAATCTCCGTTACCCTCAAGCGAATAGCTTTTTACCTTTCCGTTTTTCCACTCAATGTCAACGATTACATTGCCTTTTGCGAGCAGACCCTTTATGCTTCCGCTTTTCCAATCCGAGGGAAGCGCCGGCAGAAGATAAATCTTGCCGTCTCTGCTCTGCATGAGCATTTCGGTTATGCCGCTTACGAAGCCGAAGTTTCCGTCAATCTGGAACGGGGGATGAGCGTCAAACAGATTTTCGTATGTTCCGCCGCCGTGGCCGTAATTTACTCCTATGCTCTTAACGGGACGAAGCTGCATATCAATAAGCTTCTTTGCGTGGTCGCCGTCAAAAAGGCGTGCCCAGAAGTTGATTTTCCAGCCGAGACTCCAGCCGGTGCCGTCATCGCCACGGCGCTCAAGCGTTCTGCGGCAGGCCTTGGCAAGCTCCGGAGTGCCGTCAACCGTGATTAAGCTTGCCGGATGCAGGGCATAAAGATGCGAGCAATGTCTGTGGTGCATTTCCATTTCGGGATAATCGTCATCATATTCGAGAAGCTGACCGTCACTGCCGAGCTTGAAATCAGCCATTTTGTCAAGCGTATCAATGAGCTTATCGGAAAACTCCTTATCAACGGCGAGAATTTCACAGCACTTAATGAGATTTTGAAACAGCTGTTTTGCGATGGACATTGACATTGTGCTGTATTTTGCAACGGGGCAGGCCTTGCCCTCATATTCAAAATCATTTTCGGGAGATGTGCCAGGGGCGAGAACAAGCTTTCCGTCATATTCGGTCATGATATCAAGATAGAATTCCGCCGCACCCTTCATAACGGGGTAAGCGGTATTCTTGAGGAATTCTTTGTCACCCGTATATTCATAATGCTCGAAAAGATGTGAGCAGAGCCAGCCCGATGAGCCGTGCCAGAATGCCCATGCGGCGTTGCCGCTTACGGGGGTGGAAAGTCTCCAGAGGTCGCAGTTATGGTGCGATACCCAGCCCTTTGCGCCATACTGACCCTTTGCCGCCGCCTTACCGCTTTCGCCGAGCTCTTCAACCATTTTAACAAGCGGCAGGTTGACCTCGGGCATACGGCACATAAGAACGGGCCAATAGTTCATTTCCGTATTAATATTTACAGTATAGTTAGAATGCCACGGCGGAATAATGCGGTTATTCCAAATTCCCTGGAGTGTTGACGGCTGAGTGCCTTCTCTTGAGGAAGCGATTGCAAGATATCTGCCGTAGTTATAAACGAGAACGGTGAGCGCACGGTCGTTACGGAGCTTTTTGTTGAGAACAAGTCTTTTATCGGTGGGGATATCGGATTCTTCCGTATCAAGGTTAAGCTCTACTCTGCCGTAAAGCTCACGGTAATCGGCAATATGCTCAGCCTTGAGCGCTTCATAATCATCTGCCGCACAAAGTCTTGCCTTGCAGGGAGCAACAAACTCTTTGCCGTCAAGATACGGGTGTCTGTTCCAGCCGTTGAACGAGGTTTCGCAGGCGAAGAAAAGACAAATTTCGGTTGCTTCGCTGAGCTTCATGCTCAGCTCGCTGATATCGCATTTTCCGTCCGTTATGATTTTAACGCCCGAAAGGAAACGGATTCCTCTGTTTTCGGGCTCGTCAAAATAACCCATATTCGATGATTCGCCGTTTATGTTGTTTTCTCCGTGACATTCGCCTTCAAGATAGATAATATTGTTTTCAATAAAGCAGTTTGAGCGCAGAAGAGAACGCAGGCTGATTTTGAAATCGGTTTTTTCCGAGCAGGTGAGCTTTGCACAGATAAGCTTTGAGGGATATGAAGCAAAATATTCTCTTGAAAAATGAGCATTTCCGCAGTCATATTCAACGGACGAAACGGCATTTTTAAGATGAAGTGAGCGCTTATAGTTTTTTATTCTGCCCTTTGCCGAGCATTCGATAACAAGGTCGCCGAGCGGCAGATATGCCTGAGACCAGGTGCTTTCAAAATTATCCTGAATTTCTTCGCAGGCTTCATGAAGCTTGCCGTCAAGCGCAAGGTCACGGGCTTTTTTAAATGCTTCGGGAGCGCCGGGACGAATCGTATCCTTCGGATGCCCCGTCCACAGCTCATCATGGTTGAGAGAAAGAATTTCTTCCTTGATTCCGCCGTATATCATGGCTCCGAGACTGCCGCAGCCAATCGGCAGAGCCTGAGTCCATGCTTTTGCGGGAGCGGTATAGAATAAAGTATCGGTATTTGACATAGTATCACACCTTTTAATGTTTATATGGAAATTATATAACATATTTTCATTATAGTCAATGACAGAAATCCTGCAATTTTGCAAAATCGCACTTGCATTTTTGAAAGATTTAATGTAAAATAAAGAAGTATTTGTCCGATAAGGGGATGACTATATGTCCGAAAATATTCAGGAAAAAATAGATTCTGTTTATCACACCTTTTCAAAGGGACAGAAAAGAATAGCGGATTATATAAAAGAAAACTATGAAAAAGCATCGTTTATGACGGCGGCGTTTCTCGGAAAAACGGTAGGAGTCAGCGAATCGACGGTTGTGCGTTTTGCATCGCATATCGGCTTTGACGGTTATCCCGAATTTCAGAAGCATTTGCAGGAAATGGTGAAAAGCCACCTCACCAGCGTTCAGAGAATGGATGCCGCTTCCGCCGTTGCCGATGATGATTTTCTTGACAGAGCTTTTTCATCGGATATAGAAATGATAAAAAACACCCGTGAATCGGTTTCGAGAAAAGCGTTTGCCGGAAGCGTTGAAGCGCTGAATAATGCCGGAAAAATATATATTCTCGGTGTCAGAAGCTCCGCTTCGCTTGCAGGCTTTGCGGCATTTTATTTCAGATTTCTGTTTGATAATGTTGTGCTTGTTGATACCTCGGCGGCAAGTGAAATGTTTGAGCAGATGTTCAGAATATGCGAAAAGGATGTCTGCGTTGCGATAAGCTTTCCGAGATATTCAAACCGAACCGTAAAAGCACTTGAGTTCGCAAAATCACGAGGAGCTTCGATAATATCCATAACAGACGGCGAAATGTCGCCGATTGCCGAATATGCAACCTATCTTCTTGTTGCCAAAAGCAATATGGTTTCATTTGTTGATTCTCTTGTTGCGCCGCTGAGTCTTATAAATGCTCTGATTGCGGCGGCGGCAAAGGAGAGAAATGAAGAGGTTCATTCCGACCTTGAAGCGCTTGAAAAAATCTGGAAACAGTATCATGTTTACAGCGGCGGGGAGGAAAAAGCATGAAAAGCTCCGTGCTGATTATCGGTGCGGGAGCCGCCGGACTTATGGCGGCAGGTGCGGCTCACGATGAAGGCGCAAGAACGGTTATTCTTGAAAGAAATGACCGCCCGGGCAGAAAGGTTATGATAACCGGCAAGGGCAGATGCAATGTTACGAATAACTGTCAGTCACTTCAAGCGCTGATTGCAAATGTGCCGAGAAACGGCAGATTTCTTTACGGCGCATTTTCACGCTTCATGCCTGCCGATGTGATTGATTTTTTCGAGAGCAGGGGAGTGCCGCTCAAAACCGAAAGGGGAAACAGAGTTTTTCCCGTTTCGGATAAGGCAGTTGATATCGTTGATGCTCTCACGGAATACGGATATAACGGTGCAAGGGCGATAAAGGGCAGAGCGGTTGAACTGATAACCGAAAACGGATGCGCCGTCGGGGTTAAAACCGACAGCGGAGAAAATATATACGCCGATAAAATAATAATCGCAACCGGCGGACTTTCATATCCCGCAACGGGTTCAACCGGTGACGGATATGAGCTTGCACGGCAGGCGGGTCACGGGATAACCGAGCTTAAGCCGTCGCTTGTGCCGCTTGAAATTCACGAGGGCTTTTGCAGTGAGCTTATGGGACTTTCTCTCAGAAACACCGCAATAAAGGTTATTGATACCGAAAAAAGCAAAGAGATTTATTCCGATTTCGGAGAAATGCTTTTCACTCATTTCGGTGTTTCCGGTCCGATGATTTTAAGTGCAAGCGCTCATATGAGAGATATGAAGCGTGGCAAATATAAAATTTCAATCGACCTTAAGCCTGCATTGACGGAAGAACAGCTTGATGCAAGAATATTGCGTGATTTTTCCGAAAACACAAATAAAAATTTCATTAATGCTCTTGATGCGCTTCTGCCGAAAAAGCTTGTTCCCGTTATCGTCAGACTAAGCGGAATAGGCATTTCGACAAAGGTGAATCAGATAACAAAGGAACAGCGGCGTTTGCTCGTTCAGCTTCTTAAGGGACTGACCGTTACGGTGACGGATTTCAGACCCGTTGACGAAGCTATAATAACCTCCGGTGGCGTTGATGTTTCTCAGATTGACCCGAAAACAATGCAGTCAAAGCTCGTGAAAGGCCTTTATTTTGCAGGTGAGATTATAGATGCCGATGCTTATACGGGCGGCTTCAATCTTCAGATTGCATTTTCAACCGGCAGACTTGCCGGAATAAGTGCCGCAAAGGATGATGAAATATGAAAGAAATAATAAATGTTGCCATTGACGGCCCTGCCGGAGCAGGCAAAAGCACGGTTGCGAGAGCCGCCGCCGCACGGCTCGGATTTATATATGTTGATACGGGTGCACTTTACAGAGCAGTCGGCGTCAACGCTCTTGAAAAAGGAATATCCACCGAAGACAAAAAAGCGGTTGCCGCTTCTCTTGATACGGTTAAGGTTGAGCTTGCATTCGAAAACGGAGTGCAGAAGGTTCTGCTCAACGGCAGAGATGTTTCCGTTGAAATCAGAACTCCTGCGGCTTCCATGGCGGCTTCGGATGTTTCGGCTGTTCCCGAGGTAAGGTCGTTTCTCTTTGATTTGCAAAGAAATATTGCCGCCGAAAACAGCTGTATCATGGACGGCAGAGATATAGGTACTGTTGTTCTGCCCGATGCAAAGGTTAAAATTTTTCTTACCGCTTCGCCCGAAATCCGTGCGGACAGAAGATATAAAGAGCTTAAGGCAAAAGGCTCGGATGTTGAATTTAAAGATGTACTTGAAGATTTGATAAAAAGAGACTATAATGATTCACACAGAGAAATAGCGCCGCTCAAGCCTGCCGATGACGGTATAATCATTGATACCTCGGAGCTTGATTTTGAAGCGTCGGTTAATGCGATTATTTCAGCCGTAAAGGAGAAAACAGAATGAAAGGCTTCGATTATTCAAAAATACCTCACAGTAAGTTTTACGATACATTCCGTCCTCTCGGAAAATTTATAGGACACCGTATGTTCGAAATATGCTATGACGGGCTTGAAAACATCCCGGCAGACGGCGGATTTATCGTGGCTTCAAACCATATTCATGCCATTGACCCAGGTGCAATTTCCCTTGCAATCGAAGACAGACAGCTTCATTTTATGGCGAAAAAAGAGCTTTTCGAAAACCCCGTTACAGGCTTTTTCCTTAAGAAGCTCAACGGCTTTCCCGTTGTCAGGGGCGGAGCGGATTCCGAAGCTCTCAAATTTGCGGTAAGACTTGTCAAAGAGGGGCATATTCTCGGAATATTCCCCGAGGGAACACGCTCTCCCGACCAGATTCCGAAAAAAGCCAAAAGCGGAATTGCAAGAATAGCAAAGGCTTCATCGGCGGATGTTCTTCCCGTTGCGATAATAAACAACGATGGTCTCAAAAAGCATTCAAAATATACAATCAGATTTGGAAAGCTCATTCCGTTTGAGGAGCTCGGACTTACCGAGAACGGCGGAAAAGAAGAGCTCAAAAACGCTTCCGATTTGATTATGAACCGTATTGTTGAGCTTTGGGAGGAAGGACATTGCGAATAATTTCCGCAAAAACCGCCGGCTTTTGTTTCGGCGTTGACCGTGCGGTGGGAATGGCTTATGAGCTTGCCGAAAAGAAAACCGATGCGGTAACGCTCGGTCAGCTTATACATAATCCGCAGGTGACGGAAGACCTTGCAAGGCAGGGTATTGCCGAAATTGAGTCCCCGGAGGAAGCCAAAGAGGGTCAGACGGTTCTTATCCGGGCTCACGGAGTGCCGGAAAGTGTTTATGATATCCTCAAAGAGCGTGGCGCAATAATATGTGATGCTACCTGTCCGTTTGTGAAAAAAATTCACGATATAGTCAAAGATAATTCCGATGAGAATACACCTGTTATCATCGCAGGCGACCCCAATCATCCCGAGGTTAAGGGCATAAAAGGGCATTGCAGAGGAGATGTTTATATAATCTCATCTGCCGGCGATGCGGAAAAATTGTTTGCCGAAAACAAGATATTATGCGAAAAAAGAATAATAATTGTGTCTCAGACCACTTTTTCGCAAAATGAATGGAAAAAATGTAAAGAAAAAATAAAAATATACTGTACAAACCCGATTTTTTTTGATACAATATGTGTTGCAACCCGAAAAAGGCAGGATGAAGCGGCGCTTCTTTCAAAGAAATGCGATGCCATGATTATAATCGGGGGCAGACACAGTTCGAATACGGCAAAGCTTAATGCCGTATGCAGTGAAAACTGCGACACTTTTTTGGTGGAAAGAGCCGAAGAGCTCAAAACCATAGATTTAACCAAATACGCCGAAATCGGCGTGACGGCAGGGGCTTCAACCCCTTCCGCAATAATTAAGGAGGTACTTTTAGCAATGTCCGAATTCGTAAATGAAACCGCAAATAATCAGGTAGAGGAGGTGCCTTCTGAAGCAATGACGACTGAAGAGATGGATTTTTCGGCAGCACTTGAAGCTTCTCTGAACAGCATGAGTACTGATCAGAAAGTTAAGGGTATCGTTATGGGTATAACACCCACCGAAATTCAGGTTGATATCGGCAGAAAGCATGCAGGCTTCGTTCCCATGGACGAATACAGCGCTGACCCCAACGCAAATGCCGCAAAAGAGCTTAAAGCCGGCGATGAAATTGACCTTATCATCATGAAGACCAATGACGCAGAAGGAACCGTAATGCTTTCCAAGAAGCGTTTTGATGCTCAGAAATCATGGATTGACATCATTGAAGCAGAAGAAGACGGCAGAGTTCTTGAAGGAACGGTTGCCGAGGTTATCAAGGGCGGCGTTCTTGTTGCCTGCAACGGCGTTCGTGTTTTCATCCCCGCATCTCTTGCAACAGAGCGCAAGGATGATTCTCTTGAAGAGCTCCTCAAGAAGACCGTTCAGTTCCGCATCATCGAGGTAGACAAGCACCGCAGAAGAGCTGTCGGCTCGGTTCGTGCAGTTCTCAGAGATGCAAAGAAAGCAGCTTCCGAAGCTTTCTGGGCTCAGGCAGAAGTTGGCCAGAAATATCACGGCGTTGTTAAGTCAATGACAAGCTACGGCGCATTCGTTGACATCGGCGGCATCGACGGTATGGTACATATTTCCGAAATGAGCTGGAAGAGAATCAAGAATCCCTCTGAGATTTTTGAAATCGGCCAGGAAGTTGATGTTTACATTAAGGCTCTTGATGCTGAGAAGAAGAAAATTTCTCTCGGTTACAGAAAAGACGAGGATAATCCCTGGGAAATCCTTAAGAAGACCTATCCCGAAGGCTCCGTTATCGAGGCTGAAATCGTAAGCCTTACCACCTTCGGCGCATTCGCAAAGGTTATCCCCGGCATTGAAGGCCTTATCCACATTTCTCAGATAGCCGACCGCCGCATTGAAAAGCCTGCTGATGTTCTTCAGGTTGGCGAAAAGGTTACCTGCAAAATTATTGCAATTGACTATGATAAGAAGCGTGTAAGCCTTTCAATCAGAGCTCTTATCGAAAAGGAAGAGCCCGAAGCCGAAGAAGCAGCTGAAGAAGCTGTTGAAGAGGTTGCTGAAGAAGCCGCTGAGGAATCGGCAGAATAATATCAAGCTTTCAGCCGCCCGCAGTATTTTCTGTGGGCGGTTTTAATTTACAGATGTACGGTCAAAGAAATAAGAGGGAGGAATATCATAATGGCAGAAATAAGCAAGCATTGGTATAAAGAAATGTCCGTTTATCAGATATGGACAAGAAGCTTTTGCGACAGCAACGGTGACGGCATAGGAGACCTTCCCGGTGTTTACAGCAAGCTTGATTACATAAAAAGTCTCGGAGTTGACGGAATATGGTTTTCGCCGATATATCCCACTCCGAATGCAGACTACGGCTATGATATATCCGATTATAAGAATATAAATCCCGAATTCGGAACGCTTGACGATTTCAAAATGGTTCTTGACGGCGCTCACGAAAGAGGAATGAGAGTGTTTATGGATTTGGTTGTTAATCACACATCCGATGAACACGAATGGTTCAAAGAGGGCGCAAAGGATGTTAACAGCCCGTATCACGATTATTATTTTTGGCGTAAGGGTAAGGGCAAAAGACCTCCCAATAACTGGCTTTCCGTTTTCGAGGGCGGCGCATGGGAATATAATAAGGATATAGACGAATATTATCTTCATGTTTTTGCAAAAAAACAGCCTGACCTCAATATGGATAATCCGAAGGTCAGGGAGGAAGTTAAAAGTATAATCCGTTTCTGGCTCGATATGGGCGTTGACGGTTTCCGTGAGGATGTTATAACCTTTATTTCAAAGAAGGAGGGACTTCCCAACGGTTTCCCGCTTCCGCTTGCAACGGGTATTGAGCATTATAAGCACGGTCCGCACCTTGAGGAATATCTCGATGAATTCAGAGCCGTTCAGGAAAAGTATGATTGCTTCGTGGTAGGTGAGGGACCGCAGACAACACTTAAGGATGCGGTTAACTTCTGCACCGAGGGACCGAATAAAAAGCTTGATATGCTCATTTCGTTTGACCATATGAACGCAGACTGCTTTATGGTTGACTGGATAAAGCTTCCGTTCAGTCTGAGGAAGCTCAAATCAACCTTTGATAAATGGCAGAATGCGATGTACGGCAAGGGATGGAACTGCCTTTACATCGAAAATCACGACCATGCAAGAATAATTGACAGATACGGCGACCTGAATTACAGAGTTGAGAGCGGCAAAATGCTTGCAACGATGTATATGATGCAGTGCGGAACTCCGTTCATCTATCAGGGTCAGGAAATCGGTATGACGAATATCGAGCTTGACAATGTTAACGATTACAAGGATGTTATGACATTCAATAATTACCGTCTGTTTAAAAACATCCTGCATTTCAGCGATAAGAAATTCCTTAAGCTTTCGAGTCAGGTTAACCGTGAAAACGCAAGAACTCCCGTTCAGTGGAGCAATGAGAAAAATGCAGGCTTTACCTCGGCTGATAAAGCGTGGTTCAACATAAATCCGAATTACACCGAGATAAATGTTGAAGCGGCTGAAAAGGACGAAAATTCACTTCTCAATTATTACCGTAAGCTTATTAAATTCCGTAAGGAAAATGAGGTTTGCATTTACGGCAATTTCAAGCAGCACTATAAAATGAGCAAGGACCTTTTCGTTTATGAAAGAAATTACAAAGGCAAAAGAATGCTTGTTGTCTGCTCATTCTCCGCTTCACCGGTTCATTTTAAGGCTCCCGAGGGCTTTGACCTGAGCAGGGGTAAGGTTGCCGTCTCGAATTACGATGTAACCGATAACAGCCTTAATAACTTCATGACAAGACCTTATGAAGCAAGAGTATATATATTTGAATAAAGCAATTGCAAAAAGCACCCCATCGGGGTGCTTTTTGCTGGTGGAGACAATGCGGCTCGAACGCATGACCTCCTGCGTGTGAAGCAGGCACTCTAACCGGCTGAGCTATGCCTCCTTGTTTTGGTATATTATAGCACGGTTATATCTGACCGTCAACAATTTTTTTCGGTTGACATAAATAAAAATGATTGATATAATTATAATAAGAAAAAGATGAACGGGTGATGAAAAGATGAAAAAGATAATCAGCATAATTCTTTCGGCGGCTTTGGTTTTGCTGCTGTCATCCTGCTCGGCTCAGAAAAAGCTAATCGGAACATGGTCGGCAGACGGCGAAGTTCTCGGAATATCAACCAAAACCGAATATATTTTCAGAGAAGACGGTACGGGCAATTTTTCCGGCAAGCTCGGAATAGGCGTTGCGTTTGATTATACCGTTGAGGATGATAAGCTGACAATAACCTATAATTCCGTGCTGACAAAAACAACGGTGTATTCGTTCAAGGTCGAAAAGGATGTTCTTACTCTCATTTCCGATTCGGAAACACTTACGCTCACAAAGCAAAAATAATAAGATAACAAAATCAATCAAAAAAATTTACCGGATGAGCTTTGAAACTCATTCGGTAAGCTTTTTATTGGTATAAATAAATTCGTAAAGATATTCCTTAACCTCGTCAAGCTCGGGGATTTCTACCCATTGACCGCTTACGGTGTCGGTGTAAAACTGGTCATCGGTAGGAACTCTTGTCTGGACGATATCAAACATCGCAAGTGCGGCGGCGCCTTTATATGCAAGCGGAGCAACCTCCAAAGGCGAGATATCCGTTTCAATCAGCGGAAATACTTCTTTCACCATTGAGAGAAGCCCTGAAATTCCTGCGTGCTTTGCCTTTTCAAGCAGTGCCGAAATGACTTTTCTCTGACGGAATGTGCGCATATAATCGGTATCAAGCTTTCTGATGCGGCAGTAAACGAGCGCTTCTTCTCCGTTGAGATGAACGCTTTCGCCGCTTTCAATATGCTGCCTTGTGGTGCGGTTTATGAAATCGGATTCCTTTTTCGTAACTTCAACATCAACTCCGCCGAGCTTATCAATTATCAGCTTGAACATTTCAAAATCGACCTTGACATAATGGTCAATATCAACTCCGAAGTTATATTCGATTGTGTCGCAGGTGAGCTGAGCGCCGCCGTACGGATAGGAAGCGTTCAGCTTTGCTTTTTTCTCCCTTGACGGAATTTTGACCCAGGTGTCACGCAGAAAAGAGGAGAGCTTTATTTTTCCGTGAACGAAATCGAGTGAAACAAGTATCATCGAGTCGGAACGGGAGGAGCCGCCCGCTTCGCCGTCAACGCCGAGCAGAAGTATATTTGAAACAAGCGGACTTGAATGAAGCTCAGACGAAGAAACATATTCGTTTTTCTTCAGCTCACCGTGCGTGTAGCCCGATATTGCGGCAACGAACATCATTGCGGCAGACGGCAGTATAACTGCGATGAGAAGCAGAATGCAGATGAATTTACGGAAACGGTGCTTTTTCTTTTTCGGCGGTTCGGGAGAACCGAAAACATCAACCTCAACCGGTTCACGGTTATTTTGAGAAAAATATATATCTTTCATTTTTAATCCTTTCGGCAGATATGATACGGATATTCTAACTCAATCCGCCGCAATTTACAAGCTTTTTTGAAAAATGTTGACTTTTGTTAAAAGGTGTTTTACAATATTACGGAGCAATATCGGGTGGACCGGGCAGTTGCGGGCAGTTTTTTAACTGCGTGAGGAAAGTCCGAGCTTCACAGAACAGGATAACGGCTAACGGCCGCCGAGGGTAACCTTAGGGAAAGTGCAACAGAGATATACCGCCCGATTTATCGGGCAAGGGTGGAAAGGCGAGGTAAGAGCTCACCGGCGCACGGGAGACCGTGCGGCCATGTAAACCCTATCCGAAGCAACACCGACCGGAGGAGAAGTTTTCTTCAGCGCTTGTTCGGCGATACTCCGAAGGGTGGCTAAAGCCTTGCGGCAACGCAAGGCGTAGACAGATGACTGCCTTAAATGACAGAACTCGGCTTACAAGTCCTCCCGATACGGCTCAATTTTATTTTTGAGCTGTAATTATGAATGAACTGACGGATATAACGGGAACAGTTGAATATATAACCTTCCGCAATGAAGAAAACGGCTACACCGTGCTTGATTTTTCAAGTGACGGTGAGCTTTATACTGCAATCGGAAATGTAGGTTCGCTTTATATCGGCGAAAAGGTAACGCTTACGGGAAAATGGACTGTTCACCCCACATTCGGAAAGCAGTTTAAAATCGAGGGATGCAGCCGTGAAATTCCCGAAACGGCTTCGGAAATGCTCTCTTATCTTTCATCGGGAATCATTAAAGGCATAAAAGAAAAAACGGCGCAGAAAATAGTTGAAAAATTCGGCGATAATTCATTCCATATAATCGAAAAAGACCCCGATGCACTTGCTTCGATAAGGGGAATATCATATGAAAGAGCGCTTGAAATTTCAATGGAATTCAGAAAGCATGCCGCCGAAAGAGAAGTGCTTATCGCTCTTGAAAAATACGGAATAAGCACAGCCGAATGCCTGAAGGTTTTCAGGCTTTACGGTGCCGAGTCCGCTTCAAAGATAGAACAGAACCCTTATTTGCTTTGCTCCGAGGGGATAGGGATAAAATTCGAAAAAGCTTGTGAAATCGCCGGCAGACTTCCCGAAGCTCCGAAGGATGAATACCGACTTGATGCGGGTATTATATATGTAATAAGACATAACCTTTCAAACGGCCACACCTGTCTGCCGAGAGAAAAGCTTATTCCGATATGCTCACAGCTTCTCGGATGCTCAGATGATGAAACCAATGTTCGCATTGATGTTCTCACAGAGCGAAAGCAGGTTATTTCCGAACAGCTTTATTCAAAGGAATTTATTTTTTTGCCGGATATATATAAATCGGAAAAGCACGCCGCCGAGCTTATGCTTTTTATGAAGCATTTTGCTCCGAAGGGCGACCCCGATATTGATAAGCAGATAAGTAACGCCGAGCTTATCGGCGGATTATGCTATAACGATGCTCAGCGAAAGGCGATAAAGCTTGCCGTTGAAAAGGGGATTTTAATTCTTACGGGCGGCCCGGGAACGGGCAAAACCACCACTCTGCGTGGAATACTGAAAGTGTTTGAAAGTCAGGGGCTTGAAGTGGCGCTTGCCGCACCAACGGGCAGAGCCGCAAAGAGAATGAGCGAGCTCACGGGCAGAGATGCTCAGACCATTCACAGACTTCTTGAGGTTGAATGGGACAAGGATGATAAGCCCGTTTTTTCACGCAACCGCAGAAATCCGCTCAGTGCAGGTGCGGTTATAATCGACGAGCTTTCAATGGTGGACATAACTCTCTTTTCAAGCCTGCTTGATGCGCTCCCGATAGGGTGCAGACTGGTTATGGTGGGCGATTCCGACCAGCTTCCGCCCGTCGGCGCCGGAAATGTGCTTCATGACCTGATAGAATCCAAGGCGATTCCAGTTGTGGAACTTAAAGAGGTTTTCCGTCAGGCTATGGAAAGTCTGATAATCACCAACGCCCATAAGATAGTCAGCGGCGAATATCCCGTGCTTACCGTTAAGGATAAAGACTTTTTCTTTATGGAAAGAAATACGGCGTCTGCGGCGGCTTCAACAGTATGTGAGCTTTGCACCGAAAGACTGCCGAAAGCATATAAATATTCTGCGATTGACGATATTCAGGTGCTTTGCCCGTCAAAGAAAGGCGAAGCCGGAACGGTCAATCTCAATAAAATTTTGCAGGCTGATATAAATCCGTCGGCAAAATATAAAAAGGAACACAATTTCGGTCAGCGTATTTTCCGTGAGGGCGATAAGCTGATGCAGATAAAGAATAATTACAATATAATGTGGAAAACTCCCGACGGCGGCGAGGGTATGGGAATATTCAACGGCGATATAGGAACACTTGAAAAGCTTGACGAAAATTCAAGAATGATTTATGTCAGGTTTGACGATAAGACAGCCGAATACCCGTTTGAAAGCAATCAGGAGCTTGAACACGCTTATGCTATAACCGTCCACAAGAGCCAGGGTAACGAATTTCCTGCCGTGGTTATGCCGGTTGTCGGCGTGATTGAACAGCTTGCATACAGAAATCTGCTTTATACCGCTGTTACGAGAGCAAAAAATATGATGATACTTGTCGGCACTCGGCAAACCGTTGAAAGAATGACCGATAATAACAGCAAGGCAAAGCGCTATTCGGCGCTCAAGAGCTTTATTATGCTGGGTGAAGAAAGTTGAACAAATTTCTTGAAGCTCCGATATTTGCAATTCTTCCGCACAGATGCGCCTATTGCGGAAAAGTTATCGACAGCAGAGATACGGCGTGCGCCGACTGCACGGAAAATCTGCCGAGAATTAAAAATGAAATATGTCCGAAATGCGGCAGAGAAAAGGACGAATGCTACTGCCGCCGTGCGGAAAGATATTATACCGCCATTGCCGCCCCGTTCTATTTTGAGGGTAATGTCAGAAAAGGTCTGCACATATTCAAATTCAGAAACGGAAAAAGAAATTACGAGGCTTACTGTATGGAAATGGCGGATACGGTCAGACGGCGTTACGGTTCGGTTAAATTCGATATGATAACATCCGTTCCGATGACCGATAAGAGTATGAAAAAGCGTGGCTATGACCAATGCGCCGTGCTTGCAAGGGCACTTTCGGAAATGCTTGAAATCAAGTATGCTCCCGATATTCTCAAAAAGATTTACGAAACTCCGAAGCAACACGATTTGGGCTATGTTTTCAGAAAGGGCAACCTTGCCGGAGTTTACGAAGTGACCGAACCGGATGCGGTGAAAGGTAAAAATATTCTGATTTGTGATGATGTTTCAACCTCGGGAGAAACTCTCGATGAATGTGCAAAAATGCTGTGGCTCTGCGGAGCCGAAAATACATACGGCATAACGGTTGCACTTACCAAAAGCAAAAAGAAAAATGATGAAAGGCGGTGAAACAGTGCTCGGTGTAAATATCGGTATAGATTTGGGAACAACTTCGATAGTCGTTTATATCGAAGGCAAAGGTATAGTTATGTCCGAGCCGTGTGTTGCCGCTTACGATAACGAAACGGGAAAGCTTGCGGCTGTCGGCAAAAGAGCTTATGATATGATAGGCAAAACTCCAGACTCGCTGAGGGTTGTTAAACCCATGAAGCACGGTGTTGTTTCCGATTTTACCGCAACCCGTCATATTCTCGGATATTTTCTGTCAAAGCTCTGTAAGAATATGGTGTTCAAACCGAATGTTGTTGTGTGCATACCGTCAATGGTAACAAGCCTTGAAAAGCGTACCATTCTTGACCTCATAACCGCCGCAGGAGCGGCAAAGGCCTGCCTTATCGAAGAACCCCTTGCGGCGGCGCTCGGAGCAGGCATAAAGAATGACCGTCCGAAAGGAACAATGGTTGTTGATATCGGCGGCGGCACAACGGATATTGCGGTTATAACAATGGGGTGTATATCCGTTTCAAAATCAATCAAGGTTGCCGGAAATGCGTTTGATGAAGCGATAATGCGTCAGATAAGGCGTGAGCGTGATGTTATAATCGGTGAAAAAACCGCCGAAGCCGTAAAAAGGCAGATAGGATGCTCAAGGCTTCGTGATGTTGAGCTCGGTATGAATGTCAAGGGTAAGCATTTTATAACCAATATGCCCGTGAGCATAGAGGTCAGCTCAACCGAGGTTTATCTTGCGATGAGACCTCAGCTTGAAGCAATATGCGAAGCGGTGCGCTCCGTTCTGGAGCTTACTCCGCCCGAGCTTTCCGCCGATATATCCGAGTCGGGTATCTATATAACCGGCGGCGGTGCGCTTTTGCAGGATATTGATAAGCTGATAAGCTCAAAAACGGGCGTTAAAACCTTTATCGCAAATGACCCGATGAATTGCGTGGCTCTCGGAACGGGAGAAGCGCTTTCACATATGGATATTCTCAGCCAGAACGGTTATGTTTTCAAATCCAGAAACGAAATCGGCGGACTTGAAATAAATCAGAATGAATAAAACGGAAAATACCGTCCCAAAATGAATTCAAATATTCATTAAGGGCGGTATTATTTATGAAAAAAATACACAAAATTGAAATATCTACAGCGGTTGCGCTTGTTTTGTCAATGCTGATTTCGATATTAGGTTTCGGAATGAAATGCGCCGATGTGCGAAATGATGTTATCAGACTGCATATTCTTGCGAATTCCGACAGTAGTGCCGACCAGACCGTAAAGCTTGCCGTGCGTGATGCACTTCTTGAAAGCGGTGAAAAGCTTTTTTCGGGAGCGGTTAATAAAGAAAATGCTAAAGAAGCACTCGAAGAGGGAAAGGAAAGGCTTTTGTCAACTGCCGAAAAGGTTCTTCACGAAAACGGTTTTGATTACGGAGCAAAAATATATCTCACCGAGGAATATTTTCAAACCCGTTCATATGAGAATTTCACTCTGCCTGCCGGAAAGTATCTTGCCGTAAAAGTAATTCTCGGAAATGGCAACGGGCATAACTGGTGGTGCGTGATGTTTCCGCCGCTGTGTCTGCCTGCCGCCGCAGAATGTGAAAATGTCGAAGCCGTGCTCGGAAATGACGGTACTCGGCTTATAAAATCCGACCCGAAATACGAGGTAAGATTTAAAATAATCGAGGTGTTGGAAAACCTGAAAAATCGGGTCTCAAAATAGTGGATAACCGAGTGGAAAAGTTGTGAAGAAGTTTTTGAAAAAAATACAAAAAAACTGTTGACAAACTGTTTTTGATGTGGTATATTAGTCAGGCACTCGGGAAACGGAGTGCGACGCACCTTGAAAATTAAACAACGACGAGAAAGAAAAAACCCTTGAAAATTATTTGAGAAGTACTTTCAAGTACAACAGTAATTCTTGTGAAAACAAGAAAGAATGTCAGTAGACATTTGAGCGATTGAGCTCTGAAAATGATTTTAAGGCTAAGGCTTTAAGATAAGATTTTTAGAGAGTTTGATCCTGGCTCAGGATGAACGCTGGCGGCGTGCCTAACACATGCAAGTCGAACGGAACTTTTTCAGAAAGAGACTTCGGTCAATGGAAGAATAAGTTTAGTGGCGGACGGGTGAGTAACGCGTGAGTAACCTGCCTTTCAGAGGGGGATAACGTTCGGAAACGGACGCTAATACCGCATAACATAGCGAAACCGCATGATTTTGCTATCAAAGATTTATCGCTGAAAGATGGACTCGCGTCCAATTAGGTAGTTGGTGAGGTAACGGCCCACCAAGCCGACGATTGGTAGCCGGACTGAGAGGTTGAACGGCCACATTGGGACTGAGACACGGCCCAGACTCCTACGGGAGGCAGCAGTGGGGAATATTGCACAATGGGCGGAAGCCTGATGCAGCAACGCCGCGTGAGGGAAGACGGTTTTCGGATTGTAAACCTCTGTCTTTGGTGACGAAGAAGTGACGGTAGCCAAGGAGGAAGCCACGGCTAACTACGTGCCAGCAGCCGCGGTAATACGTAGGTGGCAAGCGTTATCCGGAATTACTGGGTGTAAAGGGAGCGCAGGCGGGATAGCAAGTCAGCGGTGAAAATTATGGGCTTAACTCATAAACTGCCGTTGAAACTGTTATTCTTGAGTGGAGTAGAGGCAGGCGGAATTCCGAGTGTAGCGGTGAAATGCGTAGATATTCGGAGGAACACCAGTGGCGAAGGCGGCCTGCTGGGCTCTAACTGACGCTGAGGCTCGAAAGTGTGGGGAGCAAACAGGATTAGATACCCTGGTAGTCCACACTGTAAACGATGATTGCTAGGTGTGGGGGGTCTGACCCCCTCCGTGCCGGAG
>JAZQON010000067.1:0-56607 GCA_045627825.1 Acutalibacteraceae bacterium | reverse complement strand
GTGGCTGTCGCTTTGTAAAGATACGGGCTTGCTCCGGCTATACCGCTTGCTCCGTCTTTACCGATAACCTTGAGCTGTAAGGTGATAATATACTCATCGCCCGAAAGAGGTACACCGGTCATTGAGATTTGTCCCTGACTGCCGTCTCTTGTTAAACCGAGAGTAAGGAAGTCATACTTCGCCGCATCGGTTGCCAGTTCGGGATATCTTGTTTTGAAATCATCCAAATCTGCGGTTGTCTGTCCAACCGAATAATCGGTATAACCGCCGGACAGAGGAGCATAGTCCTTATAAGCGTGATTTGCATTGTATGCAAACGGCACAAAGCTGTCAAATACCTTATCGGCACTTGCCGCATTCTTCTGAGCCGCAGCTATATCGAAATCTGTTGCCGCTACGGTTGCTCCGGTTGCATAATTCGTTGTACCCGGCGCATAAATATGGTCGAATACGGTGTTGTCAAATATATATGCGAATGTTATGTTGTTGAAGAAAAGGTTACTCTTGATATATACAAATCCGTTGAGTATTTCACCTTCGTCAACATAATAGTCCGTAAGCTTACCGTTTGACTGCTCATAGTAGTCTATTCCTATATATGCAAACGGGCTTGAGCCGTGCGCCTGTGCTAAATCGGAATAGGACTTAACTACTGATTTGCCTTCTACATATGCGTGGCCTTTTGTCTGAAACGATGTGCCTGCAACGGCAACCGTTCCGAGAAGCATGGCAAGGCAAAGCAGAACGCTTAACACTTTTTTGAATTGAGACATTCAAATTCCTCCTTGGTTATTTTGAATAAACCTTTGCTTCCCCGAAAGATATTCGGGCATTTATACTCTCTAATTATGTCACAAGACATATAATAAAGCAAGTGTTTTAAAAATCTTCTTTTTATTTTCGCCGAAATAGACAAACCGGAAGTATTATATTTGTGCAACTCCACTACTGCGTGCCGCCTGAGCAACAGCCGCCGCAACCGCATTTGCAATGCCCTCGTCAAACGGCTTCGGAAGAATATACTCGGCGCAAAGGTTTTCCTCCGGCACAAGTGATGCAATTGCCTTTGCCGCCGCAAGCTTCATCTCTTCGTTTATATCCTTTGCTCTCACATCAAGCGCACCTCTGAAAATTCCGGGAAACGCAAGCACATTATTTATCTGGTTGGGATAATCGCTTCTGCCGCTTCCGACCACAGCCGCACCGGCTTTTATTGCAAGCTCCGGCATGATTTCGGGAGTCGGATTTGCCATTGCCATAACAACCGCATCCTTTGCCATTGAAGCCACCATTTCTTCGCTGACTATTCCTGCCGCCGAAACTCCCACGAAAACATCTGCACCCTTCATTGCATCGGCAAGTGTGCCCTTAAGCATATCATTATTCGTAATTTCGGCAAGCTCCGCCATTGCAGGCGAAAGCTCATCACCCCTGCACAAAATTCCGTTTTTATCGCACATAATTATGTTTCCCGCTCCGCAGGAATGAAGAAGCTTTGCAATTGCCGTACCTGCCGCACCTGCGCCGCACATTGCAACGGTACAGTTTTCAAGCTTCTTTCCCACAACCTTAAGTGCATTAAGCACCGCCGCCAGAACCACAACCGCCGTTCCGTGCTGGTCATCGTGAAAAACGGGAATATCGCAGATTTCCTTAAGCCTTTTTTCAACCTCAAAGCATCTCGGTGCGGAAATATCCTCAAGATTTATTCCGCCGAAGCTTCCTGCAATAAGCGAAACGGTGTTAACTATTTCATCAACACTCTTTGAGCGAATGCAAAGCGGTATCGCATCTATGCCGGCGAACTCCTTAAAGAGCAGACATTTGCCCTCCATGACCGGCATACCGGCTTCGGGGCCGATATCCCCGAGACCGAGAACAGCCGTGCCGTCTGTAATAACCGCCACGGTATTCCAACGCCTTGTAAGCTCAAAGCTTTTGCTTTTATCCTTCTGAATTTCAAGACAGGGAGCGGCAACGCCCGGGGTATAGGCAAGAGAAAGCTCCTGCTTATTCGATGCTCCCGTTCTTGATTTTGTTTCTATTTTCCCTTTCCACTCATAGTGGAGCTTCAGGGATTCACTGAGATAATCCATTTTTATTACTTCGCCCATCCTTTTGAACATTCAACCGCTTTTTTCCAGCCCGAATAAAGCTCGTTCCTGCGTGCTTCATCCATTTTCGGTTCAAAAATTTTATCAACCTGTCTGTTTTGCTGAATTTCATCGGTATCTTTCCATACACCGACTGCAAGTCCGGCAAGATAAGCCGCACCGAGAGCTGTGGTTTCAACCGTCTTGGGTCTGTTGACATTGCATCTTATCATATCCGCCTGAATCTGAAGCATTATATCACTCACGCTTGCACCGCCGTCAACACGGAGCTCTGTGAAATCTATTCCCGAATCGGATTTCATTGCTTCAAGCAGGTCAGTCATCTGATAGGTTATCGCTTCGATAACGCTTCTTGCAATGTGCGCTCTGTTAACTCCTCTGGTAAGGCCGACTATACATCCTCTGGCATACATATCCCAATAAGGAGCACCGAGACCCGTGAATGCCGGAACAAAATATATGCCGTTTGCATCTGGAACGCTCTCGGCAAGCTCATCACAGCGGTGTGCATTATCAATAAGATGAACCTCATCACGCAGCCATTTTATAACCGAGCCTGCATTGAATGCCGAGCCCTCTATGGCATATTCAACCTTATTGCCTATTCCCCATGCTACACCCGTAAGCAGATTATTCTTTGACTTAACACGGGTTTCGCCCGTATTCATCAGCAGGAAACAACCCGTGCCGTAAGTATTCTTTGCCTGGCCTGCTTCAAAACAGCCCTGACCGAACAATGCCGCAGGCTGGTCGCCGATTGCTCCGCAGATGGGAATACCCTCGAGGGCTTCAAGACCCACTATACCCTTTGCCACTCTTCCGTAAACCTTGCTTGACGGAACGGGCTCGGGCAGAATTGACATCGGTATGCCGAGCTTTTCGCAGAGATATTCATCCCAGCAAAGCTTATCAACATCAAAAAGCATTGTTCTTGAAGCATTCGAATAATCGGTAACATGAACACTGCCGCCTGTAAGATTCCAGATAAGCCAGGTTTCAACCGTGCCGAAAAGAAGCCTGTTTTCATCGGCAAGCTTTCTCGCTTCGGGAACATTATCAAGTATCCATTTGATTTTCGTGCCCGAAAAATAAGCATCAATAAGAAGTCCTGTTTTTTCTTTGATATATTCCTCAAGTCCCTGAGCCTTAAGCTCCTCGCAAAGCTGAGCCGTTCTTCTGCACTGCCATACAATGGCGTTATAAACGGGTCTGCCCGTCTGTCTGTCCCAGAGAATTGTTGTTTCACGCTGATTGGTTATGCCTATTCCGGCTATATCGGACGGATTTATATTGCCGTTTGCAACGCAGGCGGCAACAGACTGAAACTGACTGTAAAGAATTGCGTGGGGGTCATGCTCAACCCAACCCGCCTGAGGATAAATCTGTTCAAATTCATTCTGCGCCTTGCAGACAGTGTTTCCCGCCTTATCGAATATTATTGCTCTTGAGCTTGTTGTTCCCTGGTCGAGTGCAAGAATATATTTTGACATTGTTTTTTCCTCCTATATTCCGAAATATTTTACCGCATTGTTATATGAAATATCCTCCGCTATTTTGCAGAGAGCTTTTTCATCATAGGGATAAAATCCGTTTTCAACCATATCTCCGAGCAGTCCGCACATTATTCTGCGGAAATACTCATGTCTCGGATATGAAAGGAATGAACGGGAATCCGTTACCATTCCGACAAATTTTCCGAGCGCACCGAGATTGCCGAGCACTTTCATCTGCTCTCTCATGCCGTCAATATTATCATTGAACCACCACGCCGAGCCAAACTGAATTTTGCTTTCGGCTTCGGAGCTCTGGAAGTTGCCGAGCATTGAACCGAGAACATAGTTGTCTTTCGGATTGAGCGTAAACAGAACGGTTCTCGGAAGCTGTTCCTTAACGGCAAGGCTGTCAAGGAAGCGTGAAAGTTTTCTCGCTATTAATTGGTCGTCTATCGAATCATAACCTGCATCGGCGCCGATTTTATTGAACATCAGGGTGTTGTTGTTTCTCATGGGACCGATATGAAGCTCCATTACCCAGCTTCTTTTTGCATATTCGGCGGCAAGATATCCGAGCAAAGCGGTTTTATATTTATCCGCTTCGCAAACGCTGACTGCTTCTCCGCTCTTTGCTTTTGCGAATATTGCTTCAAGCTCCCCGGCAGAAGCTTCTTCATACGGAACATAGGCAAAAGCGTGGTCGCTTGCACAGCATCCGAGCGAAGCGAAAAATTCTATCCTTTCGGAAAGTACGGCGCAAAGCTCTGTAAAGCTGTTTATCTTTACATTTGCTCTTTTCTCCATTGCATCAAGCCAGGGCAGAAAAGCAGGCATATCAATTCCGAGAGCTTTATCAGGTCTGAACGCAGGCATAACCTTGCATTTGAAGCTTTTATCTGCGGCAAGCAGAATATGATATTCAAGGCTGTCGGCAGGGTCATCGGTTGTGCAAAGATGAGAAACATTAGATTTTTCGATAAGCTCTCTCGGAGTAAATCCGCCTGCCTTTATAACGGCGTTTGCCCTGTTCCAGATATCGTCGGCGGTATCAGCCGAAAGAACATCGTTTATGCCGAAATATCTGCGAAGCTCAAGATGCGACCAGTGATACATCGGGTTTCCGATAAGCGACGGCATAACCGAAGCAAAGGCCTTGAATTTCTCATAGCCGCTTGCATCACCCGTTATATATTTTTCGTCAACGCCGCAGGAGCGCATCGCACGCCATTTATAATGGTCAGCGCCGAGCCAAAGCTCCGCAATATCCGACGGCTCTTTGTTTTCATATATTTCTTTCGGCGGAAGATGGCAGTGCCAATCGAAAATCGGCATTCTGTCAGCCGCTTCAAACATTTTCACGGCCGGTTCGCTGTCAAGCAGAAAATCTTTCCCCATAAATTCCTTTATCACGGCAAATCACCTCAAAATTAATTTTCTCTTTATAATCCTGCTCTTTCACAGTTTTCCTGATGCTCTTCAAAGGTTTCGGCATAATGATAAACGCCGTCGGAATCGCTGATAAAGAAATACCAGTCTGATTCAGCCGGATACAGAGCGGCATAGAGCGCTTCTTCACCCGAATTTGTTATCGGTCCCTCGGGAAGCCCCTTGCATTTATAGGTATTGTAAAGCTCCCTGAGCTCCTCAAACCGTTCCACGGTAACATAGGGCTTCACATATTTTTCAAGATAATCTATCGTTACATCGCATTGAAGCTTCGGAAATCTGCTGCTTTCAAGACGGTTTCTGAGTACAGATGAAACATTTTTCATCTCGTCTGCATTTCCGGCTTCCTTCTGAATAACAGACGCAAGCGACAAAACCTCGTCAACTGTAAATCCCTGTGCTTCGCACTCGGCTTTGAATTCATCGCTGAGCGTTGACTGCGTATTTTTCAGAAATCTTTTTATCGCCGTTTGCGCACTCTCGCCTACATAAAAATCATAGGTATCGGGATAAAGGTAGCCCTCCAGCAGAAAACTCCTGTTTTCGGGTGACGGAATAACTATACCGTATTCTGCGGCAAGCTCCGCTGAATTTGCCGCCGCCATAAAGTCAGCCGCCGCACAAACTCTGTTTTCCTGAAGCAACAGCGCAATCTGACTTACGGTTGAGCCCTCCGGAAACATAACTCTGACCGTTTCACGCTCGGTAACGGGTTCTTTTTTTTCGGGCTTTTTCGCCGAACATCCCGAACATACGAAAACAAGCGCCAAAATCAGCGCCGCAATAATTCTTATCCTTTTTACATTCATATTTTCCATATTTACAGTTTACCATATCGGCTTTGAAAAATCAAGGCAATACATATAAAAATCAGACTGCCGCACTATGTACAGCAGTCTGTTATCATTTACAGAACATATATTGTTATCGGTCTGTTGCCCCAGTCATAACACATTTCTTCGGTATTCATATAAAGGTCTATATCGGCATTGCCCATTTCAACAAATCCGCCGGTATCAGCCGCCACGCAGTAGCCGTAAACATAAGCTCCGTCAGCGGATGTAATATAAAGCTCCGTACCGTACGGATATTCATTCGGGTCAACCGCAACATGGCCTGCCATCGGCTTTCTGCCGCTTGCGGTTGCAGGGTCGCCCGTATATGCCGTGGCTTTTCCGTCAACCTTATATTTGAAGTTTACCGGAACACCGTTTGAATCAACCTTAACGCTTGACGGAATATCAAGTTCAGAAATGGGTGAAACGGTGTTTCTGTAAAGCGAAAGGTCATCTCTGCTTTTTGTGCCGACCTTTTTCACCTCGTTAACGGGCTTCTTTGTTACGACTTCTTTCTGAACAACGCTTTCCGTAAGCTCACCGTCAACATATTTTTCGGAATAATAAACTTCCTTTACTCCGTCAATTCCGTCGGATACTTTTTTTGTTTCTCCGGCGTACATACTGTCATCATAAACGATATCAACGCCGTAAGGAACGGGTTTTGTTTCAATTGCTGTTTTGTAATTCACTCTGGTTACTTTGATTTTTGTAAGTCCGTTGAGCTTTGTATCAAGCGATGGATAAACAATATCATTTTCGCCGAGTTTTATTCCGGCTTTTTCAAGAGCGTCCGAAACGGTTCCGTCTGCTATTGCAAGCTTCTGTGTCTCGCCGTCGCTTTCAATAGAAACGCTGAAAGCACGCTTTATCATAAGCCGCATACCGTCAAAAATATTTGCTTCAAGGTCAATATCCGTTTCATCGCCGTCATTAATAACTATTCCACGGTCCTTGAACAAGGTTCCGAGTGTATCGGAATATCCGACAAAATAACCTATCTTGCCGTTATCGTCAATCCTGAGTATCTTGGCTCTGTTGACGATTATCTCTCCGCCCTTGTCGGCGGTGAAGCCCGAGAGGTCAAGCTCATCATATGCGCCCATATTGACGCCTGCAAGTCTGATTATCTCATTGGGGTCTTTTGTTTTTGAAGATATGCTTACCGAATTTTCTCCGTCAACTATCGTAGTCTTAACAGCATCGTTAACAGCAAATGCGGATGCCGAAAATGTGAACGCAACCGCCATGGTCATCGCTGTCACTTTCAGGCCGATACTGCTCTTTCTGCGGTTTTCGGATGATGATTTTGTAATCATAAATCTCTCCTTATTTTTCGTGCATAAAGTCTGACTTCTGCAACGGTTGACATTATATTGACAAAAGGATTATTTGTCAAATCGTTCAAGAAAAATTTTTTGTGTATTTTGCACAACACCGTTCCCATAAATTGACAAGTAGGCTTTATCTTCGGAGTGAAGAACAGCAGGATTTTGTCAATTTTTGTAAATTATTTTGTTGAAAACAGAAAAAGTTACAAATAGTTACAAATCGGTAAAAAAGAGTTACATTTTTGCAGGTTATAAAAAAACGGGCTTTGCCCGTAACCATTTTTAATTCGGAATTATGAATTATGAAGTCGGAATTAATGACGGGCTTTGCCCGTACCCATTTTATAATTGCTTACATATAGCTTTTTACTTCTGAATTGATATTTGTTGTTTATTCAGAGGTATAAAGTTTAAAAATTACTTATATAAAACGGCGCTTTGGCTAACGCCCTTAACTCCGAATTCCGAATTCCGAATTTCTAACCTCTAACTTCCAACTGAAAAATATTCTTCTCCCACTAAGATTATATTCCGTTTTTGTTTAAATATTCATCCGAAAATTTCTATATTTTATTTATAATATTTATTACATTATATATAATTCGAAATGTACTGCGATGCGGCATTAAAAAAGCTTGTGACCGTTTCCAATCACAAGCTCGTTTTTTATCTTTTAACTCTTGCGTTTCCGCTCCAAACGCTCCAAATCATATCCTCATCGGCAGGCTGTGCGTAATCGGTAAGGAAAGTGGTGGCAAGAGCACCGCTTGCCCAACCGAACTGAATCCATTTTTCGCTTTCCCAGCCTTTGATTATTGCGTAAAGCAAACCGCCAACAAATCCGTCTCCGCCGCCGATGCGGTCAAGCACTCTTATCTCTCTGGGCTCAACAACCTGCCAGTTATCACCGGCAAGCATAATTGCTCCCCAAAGGTGGGTGTTGGCGTTTATAACCTGTCTCAGAGTGGTTGCAAACACCTTTGCATTCGGATAAGCTTCCTTAACTCTGCCTATCATTTCTTTAAAGCTTTCAATCTTTGCGGCAATATCCTTTCCGCCGGCTTCGGGACCTTTTATGCCGAGACAAAGCTGAAAATCCTCTTCGTTTCCGACAAGAATATCGGCATTTGAAGCTATTTCGGAGAATATGGCGCTGAGCTCCGCTTCTCTGCCCTTCCAGAAAGTGGCTCTGTAATTGAGGTCAAACGAAATAGCGGTGCCGTATTTTTTGGCGGCTCTTGCAAGCTCCAGACAGAATTTTCCGGTTTCAGGCGAAAGAGCGGCAATAAGTCCCGAAAGATGAAGCACACCTACGCCCTCTTTTCCGAAAATGCGGTCAATATCAAAATCCTCTATTGAAAGCGTTCTGCCGACCTCTCCGGCTCTGTCGTTTTCAACTCTCGGTCCTCTTGAACCGCTTCCGCTGTCGGCAATATTGAACTGATGACGATAGCCCCACGGGCCACCCTTTTCAACATCCCTGCCCTCGAAAACCATTCCTCTCGAACGCAAATCCTGCTTGATGAAAGCGGCTATCTGACTGTCCTTGACAAAGGTGGTAAGCACCTTAACGGGAAGTCCGAGATAAGATGAAATGCTTGCAACATTGGTTTCCGCACTCGTTGCCTGCATTCTGAAAAGATTGCTTGAAGCAACGGTCTGACCCTCTGCCGGACAGATGCGAACACCCATGCTTGTGGGCACAACAACAGCCCATGTGTAACCCTTTTTTATTTCAAGAAGCATAACCTGTTCCTCCTTATGCGTTATATTGGGTGGCGGCGGTGTTCCCGCCCTCACCCGTCCAGTTGGTGTGGAAAAACTTTCCTCTCGGAGCATCAACTCTTTCATAGGTGTGAGCGCCGAAATAGTCACGCTGAGCCTGAAGCAGGTTTGCCGGAAGCTTTTCACAGCGGTAACCGTCATAATAATTGAGAGCCGCTGTCATTGCAGGAAGCGGAACGCCTGCCGTTATTGCGGCGGCACAAATTCTTCTCCAGCCTGCCTGTGCCTTATCCATAACGCCCTTGAAATAGGGGTCAAGAAGCAGGTTCGTAAGCTCGGGATTGTTGTCAAACGCTTCCTTGATTTTGCCGAGGAATACGCTTCTGATTATACAGCCGCCACGCCACATAAGCGCAATTCCGCCGTAATTGAGATTCCATCCGTAATTCTTCGCCGCCGCACGCATAAGGGTATAGCCCTGAGCATAAGAAACAATTTTTGCCGCAAAGAGTGCATTTTTAATATCTTCAATAAACTGCGCCTTATCGCCGCTGAATTTCACCTCGGGACCCGTAAGGACCTTCGAAGCGGCGGTTCTTTCCTCTTTCATTGCACTCAGACACCTTGAAAATACCGCTTCACCGATGAGCGTAAGAGGAATACCCTCGTCAAGAGCGGCAATTCCCGTCCATTTGCCCGTGCCCTTCTGACCTGCGGTATCAAGTATATTTTCAACTATCGGAGAACCGTCTGTATCTTTATATGCAAGAATATCTCTTGTTATTTCAATCAGATAACTGTCAAGCTCCTCGGCATTCCACTTTGCGAACACCTCGTGCATTTCGTCATCGGTCATGCCGATGTAATCACGCATAAGCTGATAAGCTTCACAGATAAGCTGCATATCTCCGTATTCAATGCCGTTATGAACCATTTTAACAAAGTGACCCGCACCGTTTTCGCCAACCCAGTCACAGCAGGGTGAACCGTCCTCAACCTTGGCGCAGATTGCCTGGAATATCGGCTTAACGCTCTTCCACGCTTCGGGTGAACCGCCGGGCATCATACTCGGACCCTTGAGTGCGCCCTCTTCTCCGCCGGAAACGCCCGTTCCGATATAAAGCAGACCCTTGCCTTCAACATATGCCGTTCTTCTTGCGGTATCGGGGAAATGCGAATTACCGCCGTCAATGATAATATCTCCGCTTTCAAGCATGGGAATAAGCTGTTCAATCATCAAATCGACCGCTTCGCCGGCTTTAATCATCATCATAACCTTACGGGGCTTTTCAAGAGAAGCAACAAGCTCCTCAAGTGAATATGTGCCCACAATGTTTTTGCCCTTTGCTCTGCCGTTAACGAAATCCGTTACCTTCTGAGTTGTTCTGTTATAGACCGAAACGGTGAAGCCCTTGCTTTCCATATTCATAACAAGATTTTCGCCCATAACGGCAAGCCCTATAAGACCTATATCCGATTTTTTCATTTTATCTTCTCCTTTTTCTCTTTTATATTTTCAAGCACACTATACGGTATTTTCATATTTCCGAGACCCGTACCGATGCTGATATGAGGCTTCATCTGAGCGTGAAAATCCGTTCCGCCCGAGATAATCAAGCCGAGCTCCTTTGCCATTGACTGATATTTATCCTGCATTTCGGGCGTATATTCGGTATAGAAGCCTTCTATTCCGTCAAGTCCGGCATTTTTGAGCCTTGTCAGGAACGCATAAAGCTCTTCATCATTGAGCTTTATCAGATGAAGATGCGCAACGAATGAAAGTCCGCCGCATCTCTTAATAAGCCTGACTGCGTCCTCATCGGAAAGATACTGAATATCGGAATATGCGTATTTCCCGTTTTCAAGATAGAGCTTGAAGCCCTCTTTAACACTCTGAGTGTATCCCTTGTCAACAAGCAGTCTTGCAAAATGCGCTCTGCCGACTATTCCGTTCGGAGCGAGCTTATATGCTTCCTCCATAGTCACATCAAAGCCGAGCTCATTGAGCTTTCGGCAACATTCGCCCATTCTGTAAACACGGGTTTCATTAACCTGTTCAAGGGTGTCAAGCAATTCGGGATTATCAACATCAATATAATATCCGAGAATATGGGTTTCCGTTTTAGACTGAACCGAAAATTCAATTGCCGGAACAACCTCAACGCCGATTTTTTCACCCTCCGCCATTGCTTCCTTAACGCCGTCAATCGTGTCATGGTCGGAAAGCGCTATTGCGGAAAGTCCGGCTCTTTTGGCTTCTCTTACAACCTCGGCAGGTGTCATGGAACCGTCGGATTTAATCGAATGAGTGTGCAAATCTATAAATTTTTCCATGGGTATCACTTCTTTCCGCCTGCATCCCACAAGCCGAGTGCGGGATTGCTGATATAAAATATTTTTTCACCGTTTATCTCATGATATCCGTCGGTAAGCTTTTCGGGGTCATAGATTTTTGCCGCTTCGGGATACGGCATATAATCAAAACCGGCTCCCCTGACCTCTTCCTCCGTGAGTGCTTCGGTGCAATAGGTTATTTTAAATCTGCCGTCGGACGAGCCGTGAATAAGGTGAGCCGCAACGGAGAGATTGTTTTTCAGGTCGTCATTTTCATCAACAAGCCTTAACACGGTTTCTCTGCCGACATAACCGTATTTGCGTATAAGCCGGTCATTCTCGGCATCCTCACCGAATTTTTTAACTCCCGGGGCAAGCACGATAAGCTCACCGCCGTCGGCAATTGCCATTCTGGTTCTGTAAACCGCCTTGTTGCCGAGCCATGTGCTTTTGAATTCCCTGCCGTCAAGGTAAACAACAACCTTTTTGAACGGTTCGTCAACATGGGTCAGATTTATCTGCCTGCTAAGCTCCACCGCTTCTTCAAAAACATCACGCTTTGAGCCGATAAACAGACCGTGAATATAGGTTTCATCGCCTTTGTTGGTTGTAACCGTCAGCACAAATAACAGCGGAACATCGGAAAGAAAATTCTCCTGCGCATAGTCAAACACCTTGCGCACGGGCGAAAAATCCTTTCCCATTATGCGTTCCATTCCGTAAAACGCACCGAGCATATGAGATGAGTTTATCATATTGCTTCCGCCGCAGCCGACAAAAATATTCTTTGAATAATTTGCCATTCCCACAACCTCGTGCGGAACAACCTGACCGATTGAAATAATCAAATCATAGGTTTTATCAATAATGAGCTTGTTAACCTCAACATCTATCTTTGTGTCAACAAGTCCCTCGGATACCTCGCTCACAAATTCACCCGGAACCTCGCCGATTTTAACAACATCCTTTCTCCAGTTATGAACGATTATCTTTTCAAACGGCACACCCTCTCCGAAAAATGCAAGACATTCTTCTTTTGTCATCGGTTCATGAGTGCCGAGAGCCGGCATAATATCAACCTGACATTTATCCTTAAGCGCTTCATAATATATTGCCGTAATTTTTCCGGCACCGGAATACATTCTTGTGTAGTCCGGCGGAAGAAGCAGAACTTTGTTGAGCTTCCTGCCTTCAAGTGACTTTAACAGAGCTTTTTTCAGCTCTTCATCCGAAATATACGGGTCATTTTTAATTATCATTCGTACATCACCCCATTTTAAAAATCATTTTATCACAGTCGGAAAGAATTTACAATATATAATGTATATAAATACAATAAATATTTATATTGCCAACAAAATAATTTAATGATATAATCATATCGGGAGTTGGTAAATATGAATTCTTTTTTCGAAGCGTTTCAAAATGAGGTTGAACCCGTTTATGACATAGCATTTATATCCGAAAACGGTATCGAATATTGGAAAAATCCCACGGCGAATTTTGCCAACAATTCGCATTCCGCAACAAAATTTTTCATTGCCACGGCAATAGGCACTCTGTGCGATGCAAAAAAGCTTTCGCTTGATACCAAAGTCACTTCGCTGTTTACGGATGAACAGAAGCCCGAAAACATGTCACCCGAATGGGATAATGTTACGGTCAGGCAGGCGTTACAGCACAAAACTGGAATGGAAGAAATTCCGTATAATGTTGACTGCGATGCAGACCTTGATAAAATCGGAACGGATTTTCTGAAATATGTATTCTCTCTGCCGATATCTCATGAGCCCGGCACATTCCGCCGGTATTCCGATGAAGCATATTATCTTCTCGGCAGAGTAATCTGCGCCGTATCGGGACTTACAGCAGACGAATATCTGAAAAAAACAATACTCGAACCGCTTTCGTTCCGTCAGTGGGCTATGGCGAAATGTCCGCAGGGTCACCCGATTTGCGGCGGCGGATTTTTCACACGCAGTGACGATATGGCAAAGCTCGGCTGGGCTTACGCCAATGACGGCGTTTATAACGGTAAACGGATAATTTCAAAAGAGTGGACGGATGAAGCCATGGTCAGCGACTATGCCTGCACCCGGTTCCGTGATACGGATATATTTCTTAAAACAGGCGCAAACGGTCAGATGGTGGCATTCTCAAAGCAGAGACCGTCCGGCGCCGCATGGCACGGATATTCAACCGATAACGGCAAGCGCAACGACCGTATGCTCGAAGCCTACTGCCGCCTGCTTGATGAAAGATTTTGAGCTTTCGGTAATAAACTTCCAACAAAAAAACAGGGGATATACCCCTGCTTTTTATTTCATATCCTCCGGTAATTCAACGCCGAAGGTATATTTTGTTTTGTAATCCATACCGGCGCAGAAAAGAACCTTTTTGCTGTTCATATTATATATTGCGCTCCAAAGGCTCGTTATCATATATCCTCTCTTGTGCTTATAGTAAAGCTTTACTCTTTCGAGAATCTGCATTGCACGCTCTTCACTCATGATGTGGTTTGTTGCTTCAAATTCCTCATGAAGCCATTTTTCACGGGTATAGCCGAAGCCCTTTTCAATCGGAGTGTTCGGAGTTGCATAGAAATTGAGAAGATACTGATATTTATCCTCGGGATAAAGCACATTCATTTCGTTGTTTATGTATTCGATAACAACGCTCTTTCCGCTTGCATCTGTTATCTGATAATGATAGCAGGCGAAAAGCGAATCATGCATATCATACTTTTTGAAAAGCTCAACCGCTTCCTCAACCGTGGCGCACTTATCAAGCACGGCACGGATTGCAACCGTTGTGGTTATCGGGGTTTTGCCCGTCTCCTGCTTCGTGGCTTTTGTTTTAAGCTCAAGCACGGCAATGGCAAGACCTTTTTCATTCATACCGTCCATGCAGGCATACGGTGCCATAAGCAGACGGTTTATATTTTCCTTTTCTCCGAGCTTTTTGCCGTAAAGCATAACATTTGTATCGGTTACGGCAATGCTCTTATATCCGTTTTTCGGAGCAGTCCATACAACAACGCACGGAGCATCCTTATAGTCAAAGTTACGGGCAAGAAAATGCTCTCCGTTTTCGGTGAAAGCATTAAATGTTGTGCAGGCGAAGCCGCCGCCGTTCATCTTTATATCGCCCTTGTGAGCTCCGAAATGCTTCTGTATTGTCACGCCGAGGTCTCCGATGCTTTTAACTCCCCGTTCAAGCAACATATCAAGAGCATAATCGTTATCGTATCTGAGCAAAAAGATGTTTTTATCAAGCCTTTTCAGCTTGCCCTTAAAGAGGTTTTCCATTTCTCTTCCTCCGAATTCATGAATTACCTCTTATAATACCATAAATATTAAATATTTCAAGCTTTTTCGTGAATTATATTCTTTTTCTTCTTCTTTGATACAAAAAACATTGTGAATATTACTGCAAACAGCAGTGCAAAGGCAATCGGCAGGCAAACTGCCGAGCTTTTTGTCAAACCGGCAATAATATAAACAACAAACGAAATCGAAAGTGCGACCGCCGCATAGGGAAGCTGGGTTTCAACATGAGCAAGATGGTCACAGCCTGCCGCAGTTGATGACATTATATTCGTATCGGATATCGGAGAACAGTGGTCACCGCATACAGCACCTGCAAGGCAGGCGGAAATTGAAATTATCATCATCTGTTCTTCAAGCCCTATTCCGGCAACAATCGGAAGCAGGATGCCCATTGTTCCCCACGAGGTACCGGTTGCAAACGCAAGAGCAACCGAAACGGCAAATACGATAGCCGGAAGCAGGAAATAAAGTCCGGATGCGCTTCCCGAAAATACCCCGGCAACGAAATCGTTAACGCCGAGCAGAACCGTAATTTCGCTCAGGCTCCATGCGAAAATCAGAATGAGCATAGCCGGAACCATTGATTTAAAGCCCTGTGCAACACTGCGCATAAGCTGGGGAAAGCTCATAAGTCCTCTGAGAAAATAATAAATAATCGCAAAATTGATGGTAACAAGCGAACCCATGCAAAGTCCGAGAGAAGCGTTGCAATCGGCAAAGGCGTCAATCAGACCGACACCCGAGAAGAAGCCGCCGGTATAAAGCATATAGGCAACGCAGGTAACGATAAGCATTGCAACGGGAAGAATAAGGTCAATAACCTTGCCGTTTTCGTTTACCATTCCTCCGTCCTGCTCGTATTTTTCAACTCTCACCGTGAAAATATCGCCGTTTCGGGCGTTTCTTTCGTGGAGTGCCATAGGTCCGAAATCATACTGGAGCACCGAAATCAAAACAACCATTGCAAGAGTTAAAAGCGAATAGAAGTTGAACGGTATGGCTTTTAAGAAAAGCTCAACACCGTTTGCGGTTTCGATATTGCCCGAAACCGCCGCCGCCCACGATGAAATCGGCATTATCATGCACATCGGCGCCGCAGTAGCATCAATTATATAGGAAAGCTTCGCTCTTGAAATATTGTTTCTGTCCGTTATGGGACGCATAACATTACCGACGGTAAGCGTGTTGAAATAATCATCAACGCTCAGAAGCACGCCGAGTAAAAAGGTTGAAAGCATTGCCACTCTGCGTGAACGGATATGCTTTCCCGCCCATCTGCCGTAAGCCGCCGTACCGCCCGACTGGCCGAGAAGCACAACAAGTATTCCGAGCGCAACAAGAAATGTGAGAATTCCGATGTTTCCCGATGAATCTATTCCGGCAATTATCCCTTTTGTGAATACGGCTTCAAGCGTTTCGATGGTGTTAAATTTCGCATAGAGAAGCGCACCCGAAACAAGTCCGAGAAATAAAGAAGAATAAACCTCCTTGGTTATCAGAGAAAGAACAATCGCAACGGCAGGCGGCAAAAGCGACCACGCCGAACCGATAAAGCTATAATTATCAACCACATTGCTGTAAAACAGCAGGCAAAGCCCGACAACCGCAAGCACCAGAAAAACAGCGAATGCAATTCTTTTCTTCATAAAAAAATACCTCCCTCAGCCCTCGTTTTCGGCATCGGGAGATAACAAAAACGGAGCAGACCAAATTTTTATTCGGCAGTGCTCCGTAATAATTACGACAGTGAAGTGCATATTCTGCACAGCACCAGCATACCCGCCCGGCACAGCAGGGCACACTTCGGCGGAAGCTCTCTTTTAATCTCACGCATGCCGGCGTATAACCGGGATTAAAAGGTAGCTGACCGCACCTCTGTCAATATTGATATTTTAGCAAATATGAATTTTTTTGTCAAGTGCGGAATGTTATTTCTTCACCGCCGCCGATTGAAAAATAATAATGAGTTCCGTCATATTCAAACGGCTTTGTGCACTTCGGCTCGGAAGCAAATTCCGCTTTCAGCGCTATTTCACGGGGCTTTTTCGCCCTGACCGAAACATAAACGGTTTTTCCGTTCTCTCTCTTTGCCGAAACCTCACAGCCGCACTCGGCAAGCAGTTTTTCATAAGTCACATTCCGCCACTTATCTGGAACGGCATCAAAAACTCTTATCTCGTTTTTATGCGAATACATTATCATATCAAGCATACTTCTTGCCGCCGCAGGAGGCGTTTCAAGCACGGGGTTCATATCCTCATTATACATCGTATTCGGGCATATGAAGCCCTTAAAAAGATTTTTCAGATGCTTATAGGCTCTGTTTCCGTCTCCGAGCAGAGCAAACATCGAAGCCGCACCGGTCTGAGAATAGCCGAGAAGCGCTTCGGGCATACTGTGCCAATGCTCAATGCTCTTTATGATTTTTTCACGGTCGGACGGCTCGCTTTCATCAAGCATATGCAGAGGATAAATCATCAGCAGATGCGAATAGTGACGGTGCGACATCGAAAGCGGAATATCAGCTCCTATCATGAAGCCGTCATTTTCATCATATGCGTAATATGCAAGATTGTCATAATATTTTTTAAGCTCTGCGGTTTTTTTGCCGTCACGGTCAAGCTCAATAAGCGTTTTCAGCGCCCAGTGCAGAAGCGACAGCGTATAGTTGCAGTCCTTTGAAATTCCGGGATATTCGGGTGAGCTTGTAGGGAACAGATGATATTTTCCGTCATCCTCTTTAACGAGAAAATTGACTATATAATCTGCGGCGTTTTTGAGGTTATCGAAGAATATTCCGTGAAGCGTTTCATCATCTGCGGCAGACGAAAAATGCACATAGCAGTTATGAAGTGCCCAGAGAATGTTTCCGAGCTCAAGCTCTATTTCCTTATCCTCTTTTCCCGGTATTCCGCACGGAGTTGCAAGGGTTGAGGTTGTATTTCTGCCGACTGTTATGTATCTTCCGTTGCGATATTCACCGGGAACATTATTCTTAAGGTCTTCTTTATATCTTTCGATTGTTTCGGGCAGAGATGCCGCAATTTCGAGATGATTTGACGGATAGAGCAGAGAATAGTGAAGCTCAATATTCAAATTCCACCAAGCCGCAGGCCAGGCGGTAAAATTATCAAGCCATGGTCCCGAGGTATCGAATATCCTTTTGCCCGAACGGGTTGCGCAGGCGCACTTATAGAGCTGTAACCAGTAAAATCTGTCAAGCTCCTCATCCTCTTCTATTTCAAGAAAGCTGTTTTCATAAAATTTATGCCAGAAATTATCGTGAGCCGCCCTGATTTCGGACAGATTTTCATAAATTTCATCGGCTCTGTTGAAGTCCGGCTCCGCATCCTTTCCGATAAGGCATATCAGCGTTTTGCGGTTATCGGCTTTGAAAACCTTGTATGTTACCGAATAATTTCCGCCGTTGAATTTCGGCTGAATATACGCCGTTGCGCCGTTTTCGGTTATTTCGTAAGGCTTTTTCGGCGGGTCATAATGGAAGCTTCTGCGGTAATCGTGGCCTATGGCTATCATCATTTTCTGTCTCGGGCTTGAAGCTTCAGACGGCATGAACTCGGGTTCAAGCTCAATTCCGTTTTCTGTCCATGAAAAAACAACCGCATTTTCGTTTTCGGCGGTAAAGGCTTCGAATTCGGCTGAACCGTCCGTGCGCTGAATTTTTCCGCAGATAATGCCGTCATAAAGCGATATTTTCATTTCGCTTTCGTCAAATCCGCCCTTTACGGCAAACCCCATTCCGCCGAGAGAAAGTCTCGGAGTAAGGAACAGATTTTCACGCTCTTTATATGTCATTTCATCGGTCGGCAGACGGTTATCATATATATCCGTGTTGCCGAGATTCATATATAGAATATCATCCTTATAGTAAAGCGATATGCCCGTTTCGCCGTTGCCCGTGAACGGACCCTCAAATATATTTTTCGGCTTGCCGCCGATAATAAGGTCTCTTTTTTCAAGAAAGGTTTTGTAATCTGTCATATCAGCATACCCCCTGTTTTTTAATTATACTATATTTTGACGATTTATCAATCCGGTTTTCAAAATAAAATTTACATATGCGGATTAATGTGATATAATATTTTTATCAAAATCCCGAAAGGAAACCACTATGACAGAGAGAACCAAAAGAATAAACGAGCTTGCGGCGCTTTCAAGAGAAAGAGAGCTTACCGCAGATGAAAAAGAGGAGCAGGCAAGGCTCCGAAAAGAATACCTCGCCGCATTCAAATCAAACCTCAGAGCACAGCTTGACAATACCTATACCGTTGACAAGGACGGCAACGAAGTGCCTTTGAAAAGAAATTCCGATTGACAATCAAAAAATGATGATTATAATTAAATTATAACTTTTTGAAAGGAATGCTGCTATGGCTGGTTTAAAAAGCAAAATAGGCGATTTTAAAGATACCATCGTCAATAATCCGTCATTCACGGTAAGAGAACAGCTCGGCTATGCAGGCGGAATATTCGGCAACTGCATGGGGCAGGACAGCGTGGGAACCTTTGCGGATAAATTTTTCCGCAAATATATGAAAATCAAGGCGGAGAACCTCATCATTCTGGGCAATATCGAAATGGCGCTCAGCCTTATTGCTTCGGCGATTTCCGGCAATATGCTTGACCGTCCGTCTGAGCCCGGCAAAAAAACTCCCACCAAAATTCTGACCGGTATAACTCCGATACCGTTTGCGATAACCTCGCTTCTGCTTTTCATCGTTCCGTCGGGAGACCCGTTCAGAAACTTCATATGGGCGATGATTTTCAAGCTCATATTCAGTGTATCCGATATTTTTTATGATACCTCGCTTCATACGCTTTCACTGCGTATGACAAACAATGAAAAAGACAGGAAGAATTTCTACACCGTTTCAACTCTCGCTTCCGCACTCGGTTCAATGCTCCCCGGTTGGCTGATTCCTCTGCTTGTGGGCAGCAGTGATGATGCGGCAAGACAGCAGAAATTCTATTTCCTTGCGGCTCTGGTGTTCTGCGTTCTCGGCGTTTCGATGATGTTTGCACCTTATTTTACTCTTAACGAAAAAATCAAGGTAAGCGAAAAGCCCGATAAATCAAAGGTCAGCTGGGATAAGGAAACCGTTATCTCCATGCTCCATAACCGCACATTCATTATCACAGAAATCGGCACATTCTTTGAAGCCATCCGTCAGCTTTCTTATGAGCTTCTTCCCTATATCTATGAAGATGTTCTCGGTGATTATAAGCTCAAAGCCGGAATGGATATCGTCAGCGGAACCCTTTCATACATAGGTTTGCTTGCAGTTCCGTTCCTCGGAAATCATCTGAGCGCCAGAACCGTTATTTCGGGCGGCTTCGGCTATACCGGCTTCTTCTATACGCTTATGGCTCTGCTCGGAATAAACTATAAATCCGAAAAAATGCACAAAAGAAAACTGCTTGTCGGCTTGCTTATCGGCCTTGCAGGTATGCCGAACAATGCTCTCAGCGCATCCAAAAAGGTTATGGTCGGCGATTCAACAGACTATATGGAATGGTATTCCGAAAAGCGCTTCGGCAGACCCGTTCACTCGGAGGGTCTCATCTGCGCCACTCAGAGTGTTCTGAATGCCGTATTCAAATTCTTCCGCACAAACCTTTATAATATTCTTTTCAGCAAGCTCAATTACCTGCCGAATTACACAAACAGCAACGGCAAGGAGGTTGCGGCGGTTCAGAGCGAAAAAACGCTTAAAGGAATATATATGATGTTCACTCTCTGCGGAGTTTTCGGAAACCTCTTCGCTTCGATATCTTATCTGTTTGATAATTACACGAGCAAAAACAAAGAAAAGATTTATGCCGAGCTTACGGAAATGCGTGAAAAGAGAAAAGCACTTCTCGATGAAATTTCCGAAACGGCAGATGCACAGTAAAAATAAAATCCGTCGGCTGAAACCGGCGGATTTGTTTTTTTCAGTTAGGAGTGAGGGGTTTTTAATTCGGATGTATGAATTCGGAGTTCGGAATTAAGGGGCACTTCGTGCCGATTTTACATAATCAGCTTGAAATCTGTTGTTTCTGAATAAACAACAAATATTAATTCAGAAGTAAAAAGCCATATGTGAGCAGTTATATAATGGGTACGGGCAGGAGCCCGTCATTAATTCCGAATTCACAATTCCGCATTCCGAATTAACTAAATGCCGTGCATTATTTCATAAGCTTCCTCTTTGTCGGAATATATATTGCCGTAATTAAAACGAATGTAATAAACATTACAAATGTTGCTATGCTTTCCGGGCTTGTAAGCTCAAACAGAGCCGCCGAAAGGCTTGTCATTTTTGAATACGGCAGGGTAACAATGCAGGCGTGATTCAGGAAGAAATACGCAACGCCGCACATTGCAAGGTATGCCGGAAAAGCCGTTGCCGCAAATTCGCACGGATTAATTCTGAACGCCGTATCGTTGAGCACGAGAATATTCTTTTTGAACACCTTGATAAGCCATATGCCGAATATGACGGCGGCAACTATGCAGGCTATTTCTCCGTAGGTTGAGCCTTCCTCGATAAATCCGAGATTGTGAATAAGCTTGTTTGTTCTGATTCCGATAACTCTGAACGGAACAACGCCGAAAATAAATACCGTTAAAACAAGGTCAATTGCAAAGTTTATACCCTTGTTGTTTGTCAGAGTGCTGTTATCGGGCTTGCTCTGAGCAGTATATTTTTTCGGCAGAAAAGCAATAAGAAGCATTGTGAAAAGTCCGATTGCCGCACCGGTTGAGAATTCCCATAAGCCCCAACCCGAGCCGTTCTGAAGAGTACGGGTGCAGGCTACACCGTTGAGGAAGCCGCTTTCATACGGCGCAGCAATCATAAGCGAAAGAGCAGTGGTTGATATTGAAGTGAGAATATCAAGCGCAAGTGAAAGGAAAGCCGTGATTTTATCTTTCATTGCCGTTAAAGCATAAATTGAAATTGCGATAACACCGAAGGCATCGGCAACATGCTCAACACTCATATAGTAATTTTCAAAGAATGCTATATCGTCTGCCCAGTCACGGTCACCGAAATTCTTAAGATATGCCTGCATCGGGCTGGCATAATCGAAGCCGTATTCCTTAAGTCCCCGAGCCGCCCATTCAACCTGGTCGGGGTTGATTGCGTTCACTATCAGCGGAGCAACGGTGAGCTTTGCAACAAGTGAAACAATGAAGAATATCACCGCCGCAATTGCATAATGATAAATCTTATATTCTTTATCCGAGAAAAGCGAGAATACAAAAAATGAGAAAAACGGAATGAGCGTAAAGCCCATAATCAGAATGATTATCAGTCCGCTTTTCGGGTCAACCTGACCTAATGCGTTTTCCTGACCGCCGAACGGAACGAAGCTGTCAATATAACCCGAAAGCTGTTCAATAACGGTTGCATATCCAGTAACGCCCAGACCCGTTAAAAATGCTCCGAGTGGTATCATCTCATACTTCATGCCCTTGCGCCTGCCGTAAAAATGATAAACCAGCAGGATAAGCATAAGTCCAACGCTGTAAAGTCCCCACGATGAGCCGAAGCCGCTCTCTCCACGGCATCTCCACATGAAACCGCCGACAAGAGCACCGAGGACAACCGAAATAAATTTCATAAAACCGCTGTTTGATTTCTCCATTTTCATCTCTCCTGTATTTTTTCAGCATTTAAGCTGATTTATTGCTGTGTATCCTGTTTTTCCTTTCTCTTCTTTGCACGGTAAGACATCACCCACCAGAGAATAACGATAACCTGCAATATGCCTGCGGAAATAAACAGGAAATTCAGGCTTTCAATTGCAAAGGTAAACCTCAGGCACAATACCGCCGACCAAATAAGAGCGCTGATACATATAAATCTTGCCGGAAGCGCCCACCATATTGATGAAAATACAATAAGAGGAATACAAGACACCGGCACGGCATAAAGAAATATCAGCGGTGATTTATCAACATTCACTCCGAACAGACGAACAACGAAAAATATAAGCGATGCAAGCAGAAAAACAATTCCGACTGAAAGCAGAGGAATGATAATCCGGTTTGTCAGGTGCGGCAGGTTGGACTGTTTTTTCGGCTTCGGAGTTTTATCGCTCACAAGGTCATTGAACGAAACACGGTAAAGCTCGGTCAGCTTGTTGAGCACAAGCAGGTCGGGCAGGCCGTCTCCCCTCTCCCATTTTGAAACGGATTTATCCGAATATGTCAGCTTTTCGGCAAGCTCGGACTGAGTTAATCCGTTTAATTTTCTCAGCTCCGTCATATTCCTTGCAAGATTTTCTTTGAGCTGTTCTTCCGTCATTCTTCCGTCACCTCACTTTTACCGTTTTTATTATACTACATTGTTTTTCCAAAATCAAGCCCTGAATTCGTTGAAATATCAGCAATTCTACTGCCGGTAGAATGCAAATTCCGAATTCTATTTTCGTTTCTCTCGATAGTAGAGCCGTTTCTCTCAACAGTAGGGTGACATTTGTAACGCCGTGAAGTAAAATTCTGTTATCGGCGGCTCGTTTTTCGAAATGCCGAATATTCTCAATCCGGAGGATAATATGGCAAAGGTAAAATACAAATATTACGATGTTCCGTATGTATCGAACATCTGTGAAATGTTTGAGCTTGCATTAAAGGAAGCTCCCAACAATATTGCATACAAATATAAAAAGGATGACGGTATATTCTGTCTCACATATTCGGCATTTATCAACAGAGTTTATGCCCTCGGTGCATATCTTACCGAAAACGGCTTATCATCAAGCCACATTGCCTGCATCGGTGTAAACAGCATAAACTGGCTCACCGCATATTTTACGGTTTTGCGTTCAAGCGGTGTTTTTGTTCCGATTGATAAGGATTTGCCGAAATCGGATATTCTGAATCTGCTCTCCGACTGCGAATGCGAAGCGGTATTCATTGACGGCAAATATGAAGCACTCGTGCGTGAAAACAGAGACCTGCTTCCGAATATAAAGCTTTTCATCTGCTTTGACCGCACCGAAGCCGACGGCGAATTCATTCCGTTTTCCGAAGCTCTCGAAAAGGGTAAAAAGCTTGATAAATCGGCGTTTCTTGCCTGCAAGTCAGACCCGGATGCACTTAAATTGCTCGTTTATACCTCAGGCACAACAGGAATGTCAAAGGGAGTTATGCTCAGCGAACATAATCTTATTTCCTGCGTTTGCCACGGCTTAAAGGTATCAACCGTTTTTGATAACGGCTTTTCCGTTCTTCCGTATAACCACACATATGAAAGCGTTGCGGATATTCTGGTTTCGTTTCATCATCATTCGGCGCTGTGCATAAACGACAGCCTTGTTGCGATGATGAAAAATCTGAAGCTCTTCAAGCCCGATTATATGTATATTGTTCCGGCTATGGCGGAAATGCTTTATAACCGCATTAACCGTGAAATAAATTCCTCGGGCACAAGAGAAAAATTCGATTCGCTTGTTTCAATGAGCAACGGTATGCGAAAGCTCGGAATTGATAAACGCAGAGAGCTTTTTGCTTCCATTCTCGATACATTCGGCGGCAAGCTTGTTAAAATCGTGTGCGGCGGCGCTCCGATAAGAGCAGAGGTTGCCGAGTTTTTCGATAATATCGGAATTGCGCTTGTTAACGGTTACGGAATAACCGAATGCTCGCCGCTCGTTTGCGCAAATCCCGATGATGAAAACGATTTTCACACTGCCGGAATTAAGCTCCCCTGCCTTGAATGGAAAATAAACGAGCCGAATGCCGAAGGAATAGGCGAAATTCTCGTTAAGGGTGACAGCGTTATGCTGGGTTACTATAAAAATCCCACGCTGACAGCCGAGGTTCTCAGGGACGGCTGGTTTTATACCGGCGATTACGGAAAAATAACCGAAAATGACCGGCTTATTATTTCGGGCAGGAAGAAAAACATTATCGTTCTCAATAACGGAAAGAATATTTATCCCGAGGAAATAGAGGGCTATATTCAGGGCATCGACTATGTTAACGAAGTTATCGTCAGCGGAGAAACCGACGAAAACGGCAATGAAAAGAAGCTCAGTGCTGAGGTTTATCTCTCCGAGGTAAGAACGCCTGCCGAGGTACTGCGTTCAATAAAGGATGCCTGCAAGGAGCTTCCGATATATAAGCAGATTTCAAGCGTTGTTATCCGTGACAGAGAATTTGAAAAAACAACAACCAATAAAATCAAGCGTTTCAAGAAAAAGAACGAGGATAAATAAAAACTCGGGGCAGCTCAAACTGCCCCGAGTTTTCGGCTTTAAATGTTATTAAGGTTAACTTTATTTATAAATCTCATAAACGCTTCTTTGCCGTCGGAAGTGCGTTTATATACTCCGGCGTGTTCGAGGACGGTTGAGAATACCTTTCCGACCTCATTCCTGATTATGCCGTCTATATTTTCTTTATTTATATTATTATAATCCTTTATAAATGCTTCCGCCCAGTCTGCGTGCTTTGCGGTAAGCTCATCGGAACGCATATCCCTGCCGTTAACAATGCAGTCGGCAACGGCTTCAAGCTCCGCCTTAAGTCTTGCAGGCAAAACGGCAAGTCCCATAACCTCTATCAGACCGATATTCTCTTTCTTGATATGGTGAAGCTCCGAATGCGGATGATAAACTCCGAGCGGATGCTCTTCGGTTGTGATATTGTTTCTGAGAACCAAATCAAGCTCGTATTTTTCACCGTTTCTTCTTGCAATCGGAGTTACCGTGTTGTGCGGAACGCCGTCGGTTTCGGCAAAAACGAATGCACTTTCATCGGTATAACCTCTCCAGCAGGTGAGAATTTTATCGGCAAGCTCCTCAACGGAATTTCTGTTTAAGGAACGCAGTCTGATTGTTGACATCGGCCATTTAACTATTCCGGCTTCAACATCATCATAACCGTCAAAATGAATTTCGGTTTCAATCGGTGCTTTTTCCATTGCGAATTTATATCTGCCGCCCTGAAAATGCTCATGGCTGAGAATAGAGCCGCCCACTATCGGCAAATCGGCGTTTGAGCCGACAAAATAATGCGGAAACAGCGTTACGAAATCAAACAGCTTTGAAAACGCCGCTTTGTCAATAACCATCGGAGTATGCTCGCCGTTCAGAACTATGCAATGCTCATTATAATAGGTATAGGGAGAATACTGCATAAACCACGGCGATGAATTTATCGTAACGGGTATAACACGGTGGTTCTGCCTTGCCGGAAAATCCACTCTGCCGGCATATCCCTCGCTCTCACGGCAAAGCTGACATTTCGGATAGCCCGACTGCGGTGCGTTCTTTGCGGCGGCTATTGCCTTGGGGTCTTTTTCGGGCTTGGAAAGATTTACGGTTATATCTATGTCACCGTATTCGCTCTCATATTTCCATTTCAGAATTTTCGTAACTCTGTCACGGCGAATATAGTTATTATTCTGACTGAATCCATAAAAATCATCGGTTGCCTTTTCGGGCGATTCTTTATAAAGCGCATTGAATTTTTCAATCACCTGAGACGGTCTGGGCGTAAGCACTCCCATAATTGCCGTATCGAATAAATCACGGTAGGTTACCGAATCAACGATTATACCTTTTTCAGCCGCATAATCGCAAAGCTTATCCAATATTTCGTTAAGCGTTCCCTCTGCCGCTTCGCAGGAAGTGTCATAGGAATCAAGCTTCATAACCGAAAGTATGCCGTTTATGCAATATGCTTCATCGCATTTTTCGATAAGCCCTTTTTCTTCCGCATAACCGATAAGAGCCTTTATATATCTATCCATTTTAACACCGCTTTTTTCGTTTTTATACATTATATACTTTGTTCTTTCCGTATGCAAGCAAAATTGTAAAAATATATTGACTTTAGCAAATGTATTATCACTCGGTTAGAATTCATTGACAAAAACAATTTAATATGATAGAATTTCGGCGATATCCGAACAACGAATCACAGCATAAAATAAATTTTTTGGAGGGCTTATGGAAACTTCTGCAATAATTATCTGTGTTCTTTTTGCAACGCTTGCCGTCAGCTATGCCTGGGGTATGAGAGGACTTGTTATCGGCGGCGAAAAGGGAGCCATGCTTCCCGGAATGTATCTCGGCCTGATACTTGCCTGGTTTGCCGGCGGAGGAATAAGAGAAAACTTCTGGATTCCCGCCGCAGCAGGTCTTATGGGTATGTCTTTCGGAGGAATCGAGCCGTACGGCGACACAATACATATGGCCATCTGCCGCACCAGCAAACACTACCGCCCCGTAAGAGGTTGCACGGGTCTTGCGTTCAAGGGCGCATTCTGGTTTGCGGTTGCCGGAGGATTTATTGCTCTTTCAATGTCCGCAATGGGCGGAAAATATTCGGCGGCGGAAATCGTTCTTTTCTGCGTGCTCATCCCCGTTGTTCAGTTAATCGGTTACAACATATTCAATCGCCCGTATGATAAAGAAAACAATAAATTCCCTGCGATATATTTTTCCTTCGAAAGCCGTGAGGAATGGGGAAGCAATGTTGCAATAATTATCGCCATGCTCATATTGGGAACTGTTAAGCATGACCAATTCCTTATCTCCCTCGTCAGCGCAGGCTTCGCTTCGGGCTTCATCGGATGGCTCATTGCCATAAAGCTTTACAATTACACTCAGAATCCGATGAAAAACGGAAAATATCTTTTTGATAAGCTCAAAAAGAAAAACCGCATTGACGGCTGGAAGATAATGGAGTTTTCTCTCGGTGCTCTCGGCGGTCTCGGAATTTCGCTGATATTCTGCCTTTCGGGTAAAGAGATAAATGAAATAAACGCCGCCATCGCCGCAAACGGTGTTTTCAATCCGATTGCAAAAGCCGAACCGTTTATGCCCGTTGTTATCGCACTTTGCTCCGTTGCAATCATTCTTATAAATATTTTCGATTTTGTCTGCGATAAGAACGGCAAAAAATATAACTCATTCATTTCCGACTGCATTGAAAGACCGTTTTTCAATGTTATTCCTATGGTATTCGTTCTGCTCGGCTCTGCCTATGCCGCAAGACTGATGACCGTTTTCATGCTCGTTTTCGTATGTGCGGTTAAGAATGTGTTTGACCGTTTCAGCAAGAAAAAGTTTCTCGTTGTGCCTGCTGTTATTTTGGGCGTTCTTTCAATCGGCATTTTCGCTCTCGATATAATCAAAGGCGGATATTCTCCGTTTGAACTGATTTTCTGGGGCGGCGCTCCGTATATTGCGGCTGAGCTCTGGTACAGATTTTCTCTCAGAGACAAATCAAGCGGCAAAACCTGCGGAAAACTGTTCTTTGAAACATCCTATCCCACGGTTTTGATATTTATGATGCTTCAGGTTACATTAATATATATTATCTCCGCAATAATTTTTGTTAAATAACTCTTTACTTTTATGCTGAGAAGTGTTAAAATATTAAAGTGTAAAAGCAAAGCAATCACTGATTTTAACATTCCGATTTAATCAGCGGATGCCAAAAGGAGCGGAGTATATGAGCGATAAGATTAAAGACGCCAGCGTTGATTTTATGTTTGAAGCCATTCTCAAGCTTGAAAATCTTGAGGAATGCTATGACTTTTTTGAGGACCTCTGTACGGTTACCGAGCTTAAAGCGATGTCGCAGAGAATTGTTGTTGCAAAAATGCTCCGTGATAAAAAGGTTTACAGCGATATAGTTGCCGAAACCGGCGCAAGCACGGCAACCATAAGCCGTGTTAACCGCTCATTGCAGTACGGAAGCAACGGCTACGAAAAAATATTTGCAAGATTGGATAAGGAATAATGTCATACGATATTTTTTCAAGATTTTATGACAGTCTGACCGATAATGTTGAATATGAGAAGCGTGCAGATTATTTTTGCAGGCTTCTTTCATTATGCGGAATAACCGGCGGCATTCTGCTTGACCTCGGATGCGGAACAGGCAGTATGAGCATTGAAATGGCAAAACGGGGTTTCGATGTTATCGGAGTTGACAGCAGTGTGGGTATGCTCAATGAAGCAAGAAGAAAATGCTTTGAAAGCGGAAAAGATATCCTTCTGCTCAATCAGAATATGCAGGAAATCGACCTTTTCGGAACGGTTGATGCCGCAATATGCGTGCTTGACGGAATAAATCATCTCCCCTCCTTCGATGAAGTAAAAAGAACCTTTGAAAAGGTTTCGCTTTTTATGAATCCGGGCGGAATTTTCGCATTCGATGTGAATACGCTTTTTAAGCACGAAAAAATACTCGCCGATAACGCTTTCATCTATGAGCTTGACGGAATGTTCTGCACATGGCAAAACAGCTTCAATCAGGGTGACGGAAGCGTTGATATTGACCTTGACTTTTTCGAGGAAGAGGACGGAGTATATTACCGAAGCTCCGAAAGCTTTACCGAGCGTGCATATGAGCTTGATGAAATAAAGCAGTGGCTTGAAGATGCAGGCTTTGAGATAACCGGAATATATGACGATATGACGCTTGAAAGCATAAAACCCGATACACAGAGAGCCGTATTTTCGGCAAGAAAGAAGTAAGATTATGAGCAAGCTTGTAAGAATGATTGCAACCGACGGAACTCTCACCGCAATGGCGATTGATTCCACCGATATGATAAACGAAATGGAGAGAATCCACAAAACCTCAGCTGTCACCTCGGCGGCACTCGGCAGACTGCTTACGGCGGCTTCGCTGATGGGCGCCGTTCTCAAGGGCAAGGATGACAGCGTAACTCTCAGACTGAACGGCGGCGGTCCTGCCGGTGCGGTTATAGCCGTTTCGGACAGCAACGGAAATGTAAGGGGTTATGTTGAAAATCCGATAGTCGAAATTCCGCTCAATATCAAGGGAAAGCTTGATGTTGCCGGAGCAGTCGGAAAGGGCGGCAGTCTCACCGTTATGAAAGACCTCGGTTTAAAAGAACCGTATATAGGTCAGGTTCCGATAGTTTCGGGCGAAATAGCCGAGGATATCACAAGCTATTATGCGATAAGTGAGCAAACTCCGACCGTTTGCGCTCTCGGCGTTCTTGTTAATCCCGACCTTACAATCAGGGCGGCGGGAGGATTTATAATTCAGCTTCTCCCCACCGCAATGGACGATACAATTGACCTTGTTGAGCAGTGCATAGAGGGAATACCCTCGGTAACACAGATGCTCACATCGGGAATGACACCGGAGGATATATGCCGCAAGGTGCTGAGCAAATTTGAACTTGAGGTGCTTGACGGCTCCGAGCCCGAATATAAGTGCAACTGCTCAAAGCAGAGAGTTGAAAAAGCGCTTGTGAGCATAGGCAAAGCGGAGCTTGAAGAAATCGCAAAGGATAACGGCACGGAGGTATGCTGTCATTTCTGCGATAAAAAATACCGCTTCACCCCCGAAGAAATAATGAAGCTGGCGAAAAAAATATAACAAACCTAAAAAAACTTAAAAAAAAGCTTGACATTTACACAGCCCTTTGATATAATAGTCATCGTTCCGAACAGAACAAATGCGAGAGTGGCGGAATAGGCAGACGCGCACGTTTGAGGGGCGTGTGTTAATCACGTACGGGTTCAAGTCCCGTCTCTCGCACCATGGAGAGGATTCCAAGCGGAATCCTCTTTTTTAACCGAATATGCGGGTATGGCGGAATTGGCAGACGCGTTAGATTCAGGTTCTAATGGTCGCAAGGCTGTGCAGGTTCAAGTCCTGTTACCCGCACCAAACTCGAATAATCCGAACCTTTTACCAATCGGTGAAGCGTTCGGGTTTGTTGTTTACTTCTAAAACAATTACATAGTTCTATTGCTGACAAAAGCGGTGGTACAGATAAATTTGCACCACCGCTTTTATTTTAATAAAAATTATTATTTTCGTCAATAATTCATGATGGATAAAATATAATTATATGTGAATACAATCTCGATAAGTTCGACAAATATTGACAAAATATATTTATGTATGTATAATGATGGAGGAAATTATGTATCGTTTTGGAAATTTGGAGGAAAAACAAGTGAAAGTTTTTGTTAGCTGGTCAGGAGATTTAAGCAAAAAAATAGCAGAATCAATAAAAAAATGGTTGCCATGCATTATTCAAGCAACAAAAGTGTTTTTTTCTCCCGAAGATATCGAAAAAGGAGAAAATTGGGATAGCAAGATATCCAAAGAACTTAATGAATGTAAGTATGGAATAATATGCTTGACAAATGAAAATGTTTCTGCTCCGTGGATTAACTTTGAAGCTGGTGCGATTGCAAAATCGTTAGATTCTCATGTTGCAACTTTAATGATAAATATTAATCCGTCAGATATTAAGGGACCTCTATCAAGATATCAGGCAACAAAAATAGAAAAGGATGATTTTTATCAACTGATATGTAATATTAATAGTCAATGTGAAGAGCCTATTGATTCAGAAATATTAAAAACTACATTTGGTGGACTATGGGATAATATGAAATCAGAAATTGAAAATATTGTCTCAAGTTCAAAAAAAGCCTCCAATAATTCTAAAAAGGCAACCATAGATAATGCTGAAGCAATAGAAGAAATTTTACTTTTGTTAAGAAAACAAAATGCCGTTTTATCATCTCCACAGCAATTATTACCACCCGATTATTTTGAATTTTTAAACGAAAAAGCTTTTAGAGTTACAAATACAGAAAAATATGACGAGTTGGTTTTTGAAATCTTACATTATTTAGATTGGTTAATCAATTCATCATACGAAAACAATGAAATTGCTAATATGATTATAGAGTTGAATATTGGGGAATTAATAAATATAATTGGGCATTATATTAACAATAGAAGGACTAATCGAAAACTAGTTATGCAATATCGAGAAATACGAGACAAATTCCGATTCCCTATAGAACCATCCAATTCAAGGATTGATGTTTGAAAAGCAATTGATTTTATTTAAGCGGTGGTATAGACCAAAAATCTGCACCACCGCTAAATTTATTCTTTATCCGGTTTTTCTTTCTGTTCTTTCTCTAAGACAGGGGACGGTTCTTTGTCTTAATCGCTTTTTGCAGGTTCTTTCCATAATGCCTTTGTAAGACAGAGAACCGTCCCCTGTCTTATCAATGTCTAATGCCGTTGACAGTCTTTGATGTGCGTAATCCATCAATATCATATGTGTATGAAGCAGTTAACCCGTTGCCGGAAAGTGAGGATAGTTGTCTGCCATTTTGCCATCCGAGTGTATATCCTCTGTATGAAAGGGGATTACCGATCTCGTCATAAGTTATAGCCTGTCCGTTATACGATGTCAGCTTATCTTTCCGCACTGATAATTCAATGAAAATGCCTATAAAACATAACCAGTGGGTATAGTATTACAATCCAAAAACATATTATAAATCTGCGCAAATTGGCTCTTTTAATATGTTTTTTTCTGTAATCACACAGAGATTGATATTCACTATTTGATATATTTTTGCTGAAATAAATATGATAATATATACCTACCAAACTATCAATTTTTTTTAACTGTTCACCGTTAGTATTAAAAAATTTAGGGTTTCTTTCTTCGAGAAATTTTATATCGTTCCATTTCTCTTTTCTACCTCTCGTAAAATGCTCTGTTAAAATATAATAGCTATAATCGCTTTTTATTGTTGTTTTTTCAAAAACTAATATACAACCAAGATTTATATCAACAATTTTATATCCTTGTTTATACATTTTGTTTAAGTACTTAAAAAGCGTCCAAAGCCTTGAGAAAGCGAAAGGTAGAAATTTGTATATTTTTTGTTGCTTATCAACCATACTTTTTCTCACAACTTTCATCTATTTTTGAATTTATTCACGATAGAGCGAACAGCCGAAACAAAAGACAAGGAGATTAAGACAGGGGACGGTTCCTTGTCTTATTTATTTCTTTTACAGATTCTTTCGATAACACCTTTTGATATACCTGTAAATCGGCTGAGTTGTCTGATTGAAACACCTTTTTTCTTGCATTTTAATATATTTTTCGCCTGTACTTCAGGTGGAAGCAGCTGAAACGCATTTATATTTTCCGTTTTGCTGATTTTATTAATTATAGCCTGTGCCTGTTCATCTGTAACACGGACAACCGATTTACTTTCCGTCACATCAAGACAACGGTCAACATTGCTTTCATATTGCATTTTAATAAATTCGGAATAGTCAATTTCCTCCAACGCAATTTGCGTATCGACAAGTCCCAGTTTATCCGGTGCAAGATATGCAGAAAAACTACTGAATCGGTAATCCAGCTCTTTCGAGAGACCTGCTTTGACCGGATTCTGATGAATGTATCTGATAACCGTGTAGAAATATTCAGAATTGTCAATTGGTTCGCTTCTGAATCTGTCCTGAAAGAGGTGCCCTATTCGGGAATATTTAAGATTATACCAATAAACATAATTACTGCCGATTCGTTTCATTGTGTTTTCAATCGGTTCCGAGCCTTCCTCAAGTAAGAGGTGAATATGATTTCCGACTAAACAGTAGGCATATATTTTACAACCGCTTTTTTCTTTGCTCCGGGCAAGAATAGAGATAAATTTCAACCTATCCTCATCCTCTGCAAAAATAACCTGTTTGTTGATTCCGCGTAGCATTATATGATATCTTCCGCTTTCGCTTTTTATCCTTGCACCTCTCGGCATTTCAATCACCCTGTTTTATTCTATCATGATTAGATTTTTCTGTCAAGACAAGGAACCGTCCCCTGTCTTCCTTATGCAGATGAACGGCACACTCTGGAAACATCTTTACATATTTTGTTATTCTTCTGCATAATTTGCAAAGCGACAGTCATATAAATCTTGATTTCACAGAGAAAATATGCTATACTTGGCAAAACGGCAAAAAGGAATAAAAAAGGAGTGGCTCATTATGTCTAAGTTTCACAATTCAAAAAGCGGTGACACTTCGGATAAATCCGTAAAAGAACTTTTTCATCAGAACGAGATACAAGCAAACAGGCTTGTGACCTTGACGATGTTGTTGTTAAGCGCCGGATTGGTAATTGCCTGGGTGCTGAATATGCTCGGCATTTTTCTGCTTGACCGTATGTTCTTTACGGTTTTTGTAGCCATATCGGTGATATGCTTTGGCGTTGCTGCGCTCGTGAACCGTAAATATCACGGCGACCATCCGAAAATCAAGTTTTATTTGATGAGCACGCTGATTGTTGTATGTGCTATGCTTGATGCCCTTCTTTCTTATAACATTGCACTGCTTATCGTTTTCCCTCTGTTGCTTTCACTTCGATATTATTCCGAAAAATACACGGCATGGATTGCCGCAGTATCGGCAGTTGCATTTACGCTGTCCGCCGCAATCGGGTCACGGTTTCAGCTCGGAATACTGGACCTCAACTTTGTGGACGTTGCAAAAGATACCTTTATCCCGTACGGTGAGGAGGTCTATCAGTCAATAGAAGCCGCCGGCGGCTTTGAGCCGTCAAAATATTTCTTTTTCTATATGTCGCAGGCACTTGTGCCGAAGCTTTTGCAGTATGCGGTCTTCGGAGCAATCGCATATTTTATTGCAAAATGCGGAAAAGAAATGGTAATTCGTCAGGCGGAAATCTCAGCAGAGGCATCTCGAATCGAAAGCGAACTTTCGGTTGCCCGTACCATTCAGGCAAATATGCTCCCGACTGTATTTCCCGCATTCCCTGACAGAAATGAATTTGATGTGTTCGCTACAATGGCTCCGGCAAAAGAAGTCGGCGGAGATTTTTACGATTTCTTTATGGTAGACAAGAACCATGTGGCTGTGGTTATGGCCGATGTGTCGGGAAAAGGCGTTCCTGCCGCTCTGTTTATGGCAATTGCAAAGGCTATGATTAAGGACCATACCGAACCGGAAAAACAGCTTCACCAGACCTTCTCCAAAGTGAATAATCTGCTTTGCGAATCCAACAGCGAAGGGCTTTTTGTCACCGCCTTTGAGGGCGTACTTGACCTTGTAACCGGAGAATTTATTTTCGTAAATGCCGGCCATGAGACTCCGTATATTTGCCGCAAAGGGCAGTTGTTTGAACTGTACAAGCTCCGTCCCGGCTTTGTACTTGCCGGAATGGAGGATATGTGCTACAAAACAGTCAGTGTTATCTTTGAACCGGGTGATAAGCTGTTCCAGTACACGGACGGCGTAACAGAAGCAACAAATTCCGAAAACAAGCTTTACGGTCAGGACAGGCTGACAGCGGTTCTTGAAAAATATTCGCAGAAATCCCCCACCGAGCTGCTCCCCCTTGTCCGTGCGGATATTGATGCATTTGTGGGTGAAGCACCGCAGTTTGACGATATAACAATGCTGTGTCTTGAATATAGGAAAAAGATGGAAGAATAAAGCAAAAAAGAAAGCCGAATGTGTACCGGTGACGGTTTAAAATCAAGATTTTTGTCACTTGCGTTACGAACACTCCGACCAGAAAAATCGGCAAGTTTCGTTAGAAACTTGCCGATTTTTCAATGAAGACGCTTGCGCTAATGAAGAGATTAAAAAGAGCGAATAAAAAAACGGGCGGCTTCGCTTCATTAACCGAGTGATAATAATCCGAACCCACCTTGAATCCGGCTCTTTTTCCGTCTGACTTCGTCATCGTCATTGCAAGGCGCCAGCCTTGCGGCTTCCTCTTCCTTGTCATACAAAAAAATATCTCGAATTCAAGGCGAGTTTTCTTTTGCTTTAGAGTAGTCATATGCAAGGCGACCGAGTGAGTAATACTTTGTGTATTGCGAATGAGGGTAACGAAGCAGATGACTGCTATAAAACGAAAGAAAATGGGTTCGTTTTATCATCACTCGGTTAGGGCGAAGCCCGTCTTCATTTTGCTTCATTAACGAGCAAATGCGAGTGACTTCATTCAAATTCTGCTGTTTCGCAGTATAATCACTACTGAAAAGTCTTGAAGCCCAACGGTTTCGGGACTTTTTTGTTTTTTTCGGACACAAAGAAATATGTATTATTCCGACAATCCGGAACAAAATCCAGAACAAAAATGCGCAGATTTTAATATATCATTCATCGCACGGGAAGCCAAAACGCAATTAAATATTTCATCTGTGGTATGATTCGGGCAATCCGTTCATACCGATTTTTATTATTTCTCCATGCACTTTCTGAGGATGGGTTCAATGCCCTTTGCCATAAAATAGAATCCGAGGTCATTCGGGTGACAGTTATCAACCGAATAATCGTTGAATTCAAGCTCATCGAAGAATTTTCCGCCGTCAATAAGATAAACATTTTTATCTCCCGAATTAACGGCGTTATCATATGTCTTTTTGATTATATTAAATCTTTCCGCTCTGTCGGCACTATCAACCTGATCGGGGCGTGAAACGAATATAACGGGCGTATCCGGCTGAAGCTTTCTGAATGCTTCGAAAAACGGCTCGTGCGTTTTTGCAAGATGCTCCGGATTCGGCGCATTGTGGTCATAATCCATAACGAATACGCTCATATCAAGACCGCCGATATATTCCGCCATCGTGAGCTCCCCTTTTGCATTTCCCGAAAAACCGAGATTGAGGAAATCGCAGTCAAGCGCTCTGGAAAGAATACCTTCATAATCGTTGCCCGGGCGTGAAGCACATCCGCCCTGCGTTATTGAAGAACCGTAATACACAACGGGAACTTCGTTTTTATATTTATCCGCAGGAAGAATTTCACAGTCCTTTTCAAGTCCGATATAAAGCTCGGAAACATTGTTATAAAGCGGAAAATATATTGTTATTTCTCTCATTTTTCTGCTCTGAAAATATTGAATATTTTCATATTTCTTTTTGCCTGTCGGGAAATATGAGCCGTAAAAAATCTGCTTTCCGTTTTCGGCTGTATAGATGCTGAAGCCGGCAGAGCCGCAGAAGGTCATATGCGGCATATTGCAGAAATCGGGATACCGAACCTTAATTGCAACATAGAGAGAATCGGTTTTGAAACGCACTCTGCCGCCTGCGGTGTTTGTATAAAGCTTCTCAACGCCTTTATTAACCTTTTCGGCAATTTCACCTGGCATACGGCGGTAGCATTTTTCTTTTTCATCGGGAGGAATTACCCCGTAAAGTGAAAACGGCGGCTTGGTCGGGTCGCAGAATATAATATTCTTCTCATTCAGAGAGGTTTTCTGACTGAAATTCTTATCAATTTCCGATATTTTCATTATAATTCAGCCCTCTTTCTTTCAAGCACAGGCAATATACCGTAAAGTGTTACGGCGGAAATTACGATAACAAATCCGGCAATGGCAAGCGCACCGGGCTTTTCGCCGGTGACAATCCAAACGGGTATGGGATTGAATATCGGCTCAATGGTCAAAAGCAGAGATGTTTCGATTTTATCAATCTTCTGACAGCCCCGTGCATAGCAGATGTTTGCAAGCCCGTATTGGAATATTCCGAGCACGAGCACCCAGAAAATCGTTTTCGGCGCAAAGGACATATTCTTATCAAAGAACATAAACGGAAAGCAGACAATGAAGCTCAGAACATTGCTCACATACATTCCCATTGAGGAATCGGCTTTTTTATCGCTGAAAATGATTATCTGACCTGCAAAGGTAAATCCCGAAAGCAATCCGAGCACATTGCCGAGCATATGAGTGGGGTCAAGCTTATCGGCAAACGAAAGCACACAGCCGCCGAAAACCGCAAGCACGATGAAAACCTCAATCAGCTTTGGCTTAACCTTCTGAAAGAAAACCGAAAAGAGGAATACGAGAATCGGTGCGATATACTGAAGCACTATTGCCGTGGCGGCGGTGGTGAGCTTTATGGACATCATATAGAGAAGTCCGGTAAGGCTCATCATGACCGAACCGAGCAAGGTGCTTTTGTTGCATTTTAACGAAAAACTCTTTTTGTTTATGCCGAGCATAATAATTCCGATTGCACATCTCGCCGCCATAATCGACATTGAGTTCCACGGAATTGATTTAACGCACACTCCGGCAAGTCCCCAGAGAAGTGCAGTCGCAATTATAAGCAGTCGGCCTGCGGTCGACTGCTTAAGCTGAAATTTGTTCATATTATTTTCCTTCAAGGCAAAGTCTGATAAGGTCGTTTACATCGGCGGTGGCTAAGCATTCAACCGTATCGGAAGCGCCGTAATAAATCTTAACCTCGCCGCTGTCCTCAAGGAGCATTCCGCCCGGGAATATGGCATACTGACGGAAGCCGTCCTTAAGCTCATAATCTCTGTCGCATACTATAAGCGGTTCATCATACTTGCCGATAACTTTTGACGGGTCTTCGAGGTCAAGAAGCATAATTCCGGCTCTGTAAATTTTCTGCCATCTGTCCTCCCAGCCGAATTTTCCTCTTGTTGTGTCAAGCTCAACGGCGTGGAAGGTGGTGAGCCAGCCCTTATCGGTTTTAACGGGCGGTGCGGCAGGACCTATTTTATCGTTGGCAAACGGAACATCCTCAACGGCCATAACAAGGCGATGTTTTCCCCAGAATTCAAGGTCGGGTGACTCCGAGAGCCATATATCGAATGTATCCCTGTGACCTCTTGAATAAACAGGCATCGGTCTTTCGAGTCTTACGAAATTACCGCCGAATTTTTCGGGGAAAAGCACCATATTTCTGTTATCGGGAAGCGACATTGAAATAAGGTCAAAGTGTTCAAAATCCTCGGTTTTTGCAAAACCGCCCCTTAAACCGTGCTTGGTATCAACGGCAAAGCACATATAGCAAACGCCGTCAATAACGGTCAGACGGGGGTCATATGCCCTTTGAATTTCATCATCCTGCAAGGCAAAGCAGGGCTTTGAAGTAACCTCCCAGTTTATGCCGTCATCGCTGAACGCAAGGCCGAGATTTGTTCCGGTGAGCTTATGATTTTCAAAATCTCCGTAGTCATTTCTGAAAACCATAACATATTTTCCGTTATATTTCGTAACGCCTGCATTGAATGTGAGTGCGGCATTATACGGTACATCGGCTCTCGTAAGCACCGGTTTATCGGGTTTATAAATCACTTTGCTGGATACTTCCATTTTCAGACCTCATTTCTCTTTCTTATGATTATCAGGGCTGTCACAACGGCAATAACTGCGATAACCGCAACGCCTATTGCAATAATCGGCTTTATTGTTGATTTTTTAACAACCGTCGCTTCGGGTGAGGTTGTGTATTCGGGAATTTCCGTATATACCGCTTCGGCAAACAGATATTCCTCCGTTTCGGGAACTGTTGTTTCAACCTGAATTTCGGTTGTGCTTTCCGTTTCGGAAACCGTTGTTGATACCGCCGGCCTTTCAGTTGCCTTTACCGTTGTTGACTTAACGGCGGTTGTAATCGGCTTTGTTGTTGCCGCAGTTACGGGTACGGTAGTCGGTGCTGTTGTTGCGGGAACGGTTGTTTTGGCTTCCGTTGTGCTCACAACAGTTGTCGGAGCTGTTGTTTCAACTGAAATTGCAGGTGCGTTTTTCAGCACGGGTGCAGGATATCCGCTCTCTGCCTGCGGAGTATATATGTAATAATAATTTGACGGATAGTTAAGCGTTCTGCCTGTTCCGGCTTTGGCGTTATAGACAACATTCTGCTCAAAAAGCGTTATTTTTCCGCCGCTGTAAGATTTGACTATCGCCCAGTGGTCGCCCTTGCCGTTTCTGAATTTTGCAGGTGCAAAAATCACATCGCCCGGATGCGGAACATCGGGAGTTACGAATTTATAACCCTGAGTTACCATATTCAGTCCGCCGATGCCGATGCTGTCAAGTGCTTCGGGATAAGCCGTAACATCAAGCCCGTAAGCTTCCTTATAAAAGCGTATAACAAGCTCGTTGCACTGATAATATGCACTCGTAAGGCTGTATCTTGCTTCAACTCCGCAGAAGGTTTCCGCAACATACGGTTCACCGAGAATTAAGGAATAGCTTCCGCCGCTTACTTCATCATACCAGTTTGCATAAGCCGTCAGCGGTAAACCGACGATAACGGAGACGATAAGCAGAAAAGCAAATATTTTTGATTTGATTTTTTTCATTATTTAATGAGGTCGGCAAAATATTTTATGTTGGAATGCTCAAGCTTGAGCTCGCCGCTCTGTTCCTTTTTGATTATTTCAACTATTCTGTCGTTTACGGGAGTGGGAACGCCGCACTTTTTGCCCCATTCGCATACTACTCCGTTGATTGCATCAACCTCGCAGGGCTTGCCCTTTTTCAAATCCTGAAGCATTGAGGGCTCTATTGCACGGTGCTTTTTCATTGCTATCGGGAGAAGCAGAAGCGCAAATGCTCTCTTGAGACCGTTCTTATAGTAGAACAGCTTCGTGATATCCTTGCCCTGAACGGGTGCGAATTCTTCACCTGCCGCATGACCTACATCAATGCACTCTTTCATGCAGCGAACCGCAACGGGTTTAACATCCTTGCTTTCGGAAACATCGCCGAAAACTCCGCCCACAACTGTACCGAGGCCCGAGAAGGTTGCATTGATAAGAAGCTTTGACCAGCGTGCGCCGAGAAGATTTTCTTCAAAATAAACGGGGCACATTTTTTCAAGCAGACCCTTAACAAGCTCAAACTGAGCATCGGTTATGCCTTCCATTTTTCCCATATGGAATGAAAGACTGTCGGGGTCGCTCGTTAAGATACATTCGCCGGGAGCGGAAAGAGTTGCACCCCATTCAACAACACAGCCCATGGTGTGATTCTTTCCTACTATTTCGGCTATGCCGGGCTCGGGAATACCGTTCTGAAGCGTTACGATAACGCCGTCATCGGTAAGATAATCCTTAAGCATTGTAACAACTTCTTTATTGAAAAGCTGTTTTGTCATAAGGAAAAACACATCGTATTTTCCGCTCATTTCGTCGGGAGTGATTGCGTTAACGGGAGTTGAAAATTCAACAGTACCCGTTATATGGGCGCCTTTTTCCTTAAGAGCGGCAACATGTGCCTTGTTGCGGTTGATAAGCTCAACCTCTGCCCCGTTTTTAGTCATATAAGCGCCGAGAACCGTACCGAGTGAACCTGCTCCGTAAATTGCACATTTCATAAAGCTTTATCTCCTTTAATATATGTTTTTTCTATATTTCGATTATATAAAAAATAATCCGCAAGGTCAAGTGATAACTTCATTTTTTATTATTGTTTTTCTCATATTGGCATATAATATCGTTAAAGGAATTATTTTCTGTGTATGTATAACAAAATCCGAACTTAGTTATTGTCAAAATCACCAAAACGGAATTTATTAAAAGGTGACATTTTGGTTTAGCAAACGAATTATTGAAACAGAGGTCTAAAATTGTTGACGAAGCAAACTTTTATGCTATAATATGTGATATAGGAAAGAAAATTTATGCTTGGGAGATATACATTATGTTTGTTAAAGATGTTACCGTTCAGAATCAGGTAGGACTTCATGCACGCCCCGCAACTTTCTTCATTCAGAAAGCAAATGAATTCAAATCTTCAATCTGGGTTGAGAAAGAAGAGCGCAGAGTTAACGCAAAGAGCCTTCTCGGTGTGCTTTCACTCGGCATTATGGGTGGAACCGATATCCGCATTATCGCCGGCGGCCCCGATGAGGAGCAGGCCGTAACAGAGCTTGTTAAGCTTGTTGACTCGGGCTTTGCGGAATAATTGAACATAAAAGACTTAAAGGCTTGTGACAAAATCGTCACAAGCCTTTTTCATTGCTTTTAATCCAGTTCAAACTGACCGGTATAAAGCTGATAATATTTGCCCTTCTGAGCTATAAGCTCCTCGTGGCTTCCGCTCTCAATTATCTCACCGTGTTCAAGCACCATAATGGCATCCGAATTGCGCACGGTTGAAAGACGGTGAGCGATAACAAACACCGTTCTGCCCTCCATGAGCTTATCCATGCCGAGCTCGATAAGGTGCTCGGTTCTGGTATCAATTGAGCTTGTGGCTTCATCAAGGATAAGAACCGGCGGATTTGCAACAGCGGCTCTTGCGATTGAAAGAAGCTGTCGCTGACCCTGAGAAAGGTTTGCACCGTCACCGGTGATAAGCGTATCATAGCCGTCCGGCAAACGGGTTATGAATGAATCGGCATTTGCAAGCTTTGCCGCCGCAATTATTTCTTCGTCCGTTGCATCAAGCTTGCCGTAAGCGATATTTTCTTTTACCGTTCCCGTAAACAGGTGAGTATCCTGAAGAACCATTGCCATTGAGCGGCGAAGCTCCGGCTTTTTGATTTTCTTTATATTTATTCCGTCATAGGTTATTTTGCCGTCGGTAACATCATAAAAACGGTTAATCAGGTTAGTTATAGTGGTTTTGCCTGCACCCGTTGAACCGACAAATGCGATTTTCTGACCCGGCATGGCGGAAAGCGATATATTTTTAAGAACGGTTTTCTTTTCGTCATATCCGAAGGTTACATCGTGGAAGCGAACATCGCCCTTCCATTCCGTATATGTGATGGTTCCGTCATGGTGAGGATGCTTCCATGCCCACATTCCCGTGCGCTCGGAGCATTCTTCGATTTCGCCCGATGCGTTGCGGCGTGCATTCACAAGCGTAACATATCCGTCATCCTCCTCAACGGGAGTATCAATTATATCGAATATGCGTTCCGCACCGGCAAGGGCGGCGATAATATTGTTGAACTGCTGTGAAATCTGGGTTATCGGCTGGAAAAACTGCTTTGTGTAGCCGAGAAATGCGAAAAGCGTTCCGACTGTAATTGCGAAAAACGAAGCTTCGGGAAGAGCGATTATCAGCAGAGAGCCGAACATTGCAACCGCCGCATATGAAATATAGGATATATTACCCATAATCGGCATAAGAATGCTCGCATAGGTGTGGGCATTGGTTGCCGCATGGCGAAGCTCGGCGTTGAGAACATTGAACCGCTCCTTTGCGGTATCCTCATGGCAGAAAACCTTAACTACCTTCTGACCCTCGATGAATTCCTCAATGTAGCCGTTGACCTCGCCCACGCTTTTCTGCTGAGCTCTGAAATTCTTTGCACTGCGTTTTCCGAGAAAACCTACGGCAAAGAAAGAAATTGCAAGCATTATGATAACAAAAACCGTAAGAGCCGGGCTGAGCCACAGCATCATAATAAATGTGCCTGCAACGGAAATAACCGATGAAACAAGCTGAACAAAGCTCTGATTAATGCACTCACGCAGAGTATCAACATCGTTTGAATAGCGGCTCATAAGCTCGCCGTGGGTATGGGTGTCGAAAAACTTTATCGGCAAATCCTGCATATGATTGAAAAGGTCACGGCGGATTGTGTTCAGAGTGTTCTGCGAAACCTGGAGCATAATCCTTGAATAGCCGTATGAAGCTATCAGCCCCACACCGTAAACAAGTGCAAGAGTGATAAGCGTTTTAAGAAGCGGCTTCATAACCTCTGCCGTCGGCTCGGAGCCGATTATCGGGAGCAGAATATCATCGGTTATCGTTTTGATGAATGATGTTCCGATTATTGCGGAAACCGCACTCACGGCAACCAAAGCGAAAACAAGAACAAGCAGATATTTTGATTTGCCGAGATATTTGAGAAGTCTGCTGAAGGTAGCGCCGGTATTTTTCGGCTTCTGAAATTTATTTCCCTTTGCCATTATTCATCGCTCCCTTCCTGCTGAGATTTATAAACCTCGGAATAAATGCGGTTAGTTGCAAGAAGCTCATCATGAGTTCCCACGGCGTCAATTTTTCCGTCGTCAATAACAACAATTCTGTCCGCATCCTGAACGGAGCTTATACGCTGAGCAATGATTATCGTTGTAACATCGCCGTGATTTGTTTTGAAGCCCTCACGGATTTTGGCATCGGTAGCAGTGTCAACGGCACTTGTGCTGTCATCAAGAATAAGCACCTTGGGAGATTTGAGCAGGGCTCTTGCAATGCAGAGTCTCTGCTTCTGGCCGCCCGAAACATTCACGCCGCCCTGACCGAGATTTGTCTGATATCCGTCGGGAAACGACATGATAAAATCGTGAGCCTGAGCAATTTTGCAGGCGTTTTCTATTTCTTCCATGGTGGCGTTTTCGTTGCCCCAACGGAGATTTTCTTCAATCGTGCCGGAGAAAAGCAGATTCACCTGCAAAACCATCGCAACGCTGTCACGCAGATTGCGCAGAGTATAGTCGGAAACGGGTCTGCCGCCTACCCTGACAACACCCGAGGTTGCATCGTAAAGACGGGGTATAAGCTGAACCAGCGTGGTTTTTGCCGAGCCCGTTGAGCCGATTATTCCGATTGTTTCGCCGGAACGGATATGCAGATTTATGTTGTCAATAACATTTTTTTTGCCGTCCTTTGAATATTTGAAGCAGACATTCTCCATATCAATTGAGCCGTCGGCAACCTTTAATTCGGGGTCGGCACCGTCATCGGTGATTTCCGGTTTTTCACGGATTACCTCAATAACTCTCGTCAGCGAAGCTCTTGACATTATCGCCATAACGAAAATCATTGAAATCATCATCAGCGACATAAGTATCTGAGTAACATAATTTATGAATGCGGTGAGCTTTGCTATTTCCATTGTTCCGTTTATAACAAGCTTTCCGCCGAACCAGAACACAAGCACAAGGCAGGTGTAAATCGTGAGCTGCATAAACGGGCTTGCGAGAATCAGCAGTTTTTCAGCCGAAATCGAAGCTGCACGCAGTTCATCGTTTGAAATCTGAAATTTATCCTTTTCATGCCTTGCTCTTACAAACGCCTTGATAACTCTGATATTTATAAGCGTTTCCTGAATTGACGAATTCATTCTGTCGTATTTGCTCATCAACCTTTTGAAACGGGGCAGAGCAATAATCGCCATTGAGCCGAGCAGAATGAGCATTGCCGGAGCGGCAATCAAAAAGATATTGGCAAGGCCTGCATTTATTTTATGAGCATAGTAAAACGCCATGGCAAACATAAACGGAGAACGGATAACGGTTCTTATCGCCATTGTGTAAGCCATCTGAATGGTATTAACATCAGTGGTCATTCTGGTTATGAGTGACGGAGTGCTGAAGCGGTCAATATTCGCAAACGAAAAATCCTGAATTCTTGCGAATACGGCGCTTCTTAAATTCGAGCCGAAGCCCATTCCGGCAACGGCGGCATATCTTGCGGCAAGCGCTCCGCTCAGAAGCGAAACAAGTGCCATTGCAATCATCTTAAGTCCCTGCGTTACAACAAATCCGAATCCGGCGTTTCCCTGAACTCCGTATGTAACAAGGTCGGACATAACAAAGGGTATCTGCACCTCGAGCACAACCTCAACAAGAATAAGCAGAGGTGACAGCACCGACGGCAGACGGTAGCCCTTTGTCTGGTCATAAAAGGTTTTAAACATCAATCTTTCTCCCTTATATTATCGTGAAACTTCTCCGGTTATGGCGTTTATGATGTTCTGGAACACAGCCACATGAGAGCCGGAAATATATTTATCAAGGTGCATCGAACCGAAAAACCAGCGTCTGAATGTGCACGCTTCCGAAAGCTCTTCAAGATAAGTATTAAGACCCGTAACGCTTGCCGTTTCGCTGTCCTTAAGCTTTAAGAAGCTTTTTATCTTCATGGGCGGCTCGTGCGTTATAACATAATCAACACGGCAGTTCATCTTTTCAAGGTTTGCCGCACCCTCCAAAAGCTCATCACGGGAAGGAAATTCATATCTTGACCATGCGTTTTCCTCAAACCTTATATCAATATCGGGGCTTTCTCCGCCGCCCATTGTGAAAAAGGTCATATTGTCTATTCTGAAAATCTGACCCCTCATAAGATGATAAAGGTTGCCGCATATATTGTGAACCTTTCCGCCCTTCCATTCGGTAACGGGGTAAGAATTAAGCAGTTCAAAGTTTTCGTGAGTTCCGTCAATAAAGCAGATATTGAATTTCTTATTGCCGAGCTTTTTCAGATTTTTCTGCTCTGTTTTGCTGTTATCCCACACAAAGCCGAAATCTCCGCAAACAATAAGCGTATCATCCTTTTTCAGGTGCTTTAAAACCGGAGAATCAAAGCGGGACATATCCCCGTGCATATCTCCTGTAACATATATCATATTATTCAATCCCCTTTGACGGTTTATGATTATACTGTATCATATAATAACCTATATAATAAAAAAAATCAAGGAATGAAAAAAAATAATTATTCAAAGACTTAAAAACAAATTTTACTATTTATTTTTCTGGAAACATATGTTATAATGAAAATCCATTATGTAATTAAGGAACGGTTTTCAAAAATGAAAAAATTTCTCAGTCTGATATTTTCGGCGGCGCTTATTGTTTCGGCGGCGTTTTGCGTTCCGGCAAATGCGTCTTACGATAAAGAAATGGAAGCCCTCGGTCTTTATTCCGACTGTCTGCTGCTTATGAGCGCAGATAATAACGAGGTTATTTTTGAAAAAAATGCCCGGAAACAAACCCATCCGGCAAGCCTTACAAAGGTTATAACCGCCGCCGTTGTGCTTGAAAACTGCGATGACATGAATGCAATTGTCACCGTTCCCGAGGAGTGCATCAGGGAGCTTGACGGAACAGGAAGCTCTCTCGGCGGTCTTAAAGCAGGCGAACAGCTTACATTATATGATATGCTCTGCTGTCTGCTCCTGCAAAGTGCCAACGAATCGGCAACAACTCTTGCAAATTATGTTGCCGGCGGAGACAGAGCAAAGTTTATTGATATGATGAATGACCTTGCGGAAAGGCTCGGATGCTATAACAGCCATTTCGTAAATCCCCACGGTCTTGATGATGATGACCACTATGTCACCGCCGAGGATATGGCGAAATTCATGATGTATGCCATGGAATTTCCGGCATTCAATGAGATAATCGCCCGTTCAAGCTATACTCTGCCTGAAACCAATATGCAGAAATCAAGAACAATACATACAACAAACTTTATGCTCAACAGTGCATATAAAGATTATTATTGTAAGTATGTTAAGGGCGGCAAAACAGGTTCAACCTCCGTTGCCGGAAGATGCGTTGTTACCACCGCTTCAAAGGACGGATATAATTACATAGCAGTTTCGCTCAACTCGATATTCGAAGATGTTGACCATGACGGCGTTGAGGAAAACGGTGCTTTTCTCGACACAAAGAAAATGTACGAATGGGCTTTTGAAAATATAAAGCTTGTTTCAATATGTGACCCAGATACGGTGGTGGGTGAAGTACCCGTAAAATATGCAAGGTCAACCGACCATCTCAATCTTTCCCCTGCCGAAACAGTGTATAGTCTTGTGCCTGCCGGAACCGATGCAGGCAGTCTGCTGATTGAACCTGTAAAGGACACGGTTCCCGAATTCGTTAAAGCTCCCGTTAAAAAGGGTGATGTTATCTGTAAAGGTAAAGTGCTTTACGCAGGTGAAACGATAAAAGAAATTGATTTGGTTGCCGCAACAGCCCTTAAACGCAGTATTTTTGCGATAATCGGCACGGGTCTCAAATCGCTGTTTTCATCGTGGATATTCAGAATAATCGCTCTGGCGGTGATAATTCTGCTTATTGTTCTTATTATAAAAAAGAAGCGCTCCGGCCCGAGCTCAAAGGGTGGAGACTTCAGAATATTAAACTATAACGATTTTATGAAAATGAGGTAAATTATGGCTGAATTTTACAGAGGACGAGGAAAGAAAGAGGACGAAAAAAAGCTTATCGCAATGCTCGATAATGTATTCTTTCTTGAAGATGACGAAGCAACCAGGCGTGATTTTCTTTCACTTCTGCCGAAGCTTTATAAAAGTCAATATGAACCTGCATATAATAACCTATGCGTTATGCAGGACGGCGAATTCAAGGGTGCGGTAGGACTTTATCCGAGTGTAGCCGATGCGTGCGGAAAAAAGCTTAAAATCGGCGGAATAGGCAATGTTGCGGTTGCCCGTGATGCAAGGCGTATGGGATATATGAAAGAATGTATGAATATGTGCCTTGATGTTATGAAGAATGACGGAACGGATTATTCGCTTCTCGGCGGTCAGAGACAGAGATACGGCTATTTCGGCTATGAGCCTGCCGGTTCGGGATATTCATTCGGCATTGACAAAACCAACATCCGTCACACCTGCGGAGCCGGTTACAAAGGCTCATTCACTTCAAAAAAGCTTGAAGCCGGTGACAGAGAAATTCTTGAAAAGATAAATGCTTTATACAGCAAATCCGCTTTTCATATTGAAAGAAATATTGATGCTCTTTTTGATATTCTTCACAGCTGGGACACCACTCCGTATGCGGCATTTAAAGGTGAAGAATTCAAAGGATATTTTTCACTCGGCAATGACGGCGGAATTGCGGAATTCAAGCCCGTATGCGCCGATGACATAATCGACCTTGCCCTTTGCGTTATGGATATTACGGGCAACGACAGCATATGGTTCGGCGTTCCGCAGGGCGAAACCGAATTGTGCGAAAAGGCAATGAGAATATGCAACCGCTGTGAGGTATCGCACTGCGAAATGCTCAATATATTCAATTTCGGTAATTTCATTGAGGGCTTCCTGAAAGTAAAAGCTTCCAGAATGGCGCTTGGCGACGGTGAACTTGTTCTGCTCATTCACGGAATTAAGCGTGATGAAAAACTGCTTATTTCGGTTAAGGATAACTGCGTAAGCGTTTCCGAAACGGATAAAGCTCCCGATGCCGAGCTTGAACATAATGAAGCAATCAGAATGACTGCTTCACTTTGCTCCGAAGCCCGTCTTTCGCTTCCGGCATTCGCTCAGACCTGGTTCCCGGTTGATTTCTATTCCTATTCACTCGATAATGTATAAAAATTCAGGGCTTGCCGGACGGCAGGCCCTGTTTCTGTAAAAGTTAAAAGTTGAACCGACAATTAACATCCGATTTACAACTTTATAATGTATTAACAAGCTCTTTAAGGTAAGCCTTGAAATCGTTTCCTATTTCGGGATGGTTGAGAGCTACCTCACAGTTGGCTTTCATAATGCCGAGCTTGTTGCCCATATCGTATCTTTTTCCGTCAAAGTCATAGGCAAGAAGCTTGCCTGCCATGCCGAGCTCGGTGAATGTATCGGTCAGATAAAATTCTTTATCATCGGGAGTGGCGGCAATGCCTTTTTCAATCAGCTCAAAGGTTTCGGGAGGAAGCACAACTCTGCCGAGAATTGCAAAGAGTGACATTATTTCGTCATCCTTCGGCTTTTCGATGAGCTTTCTGCAATTCATTGCACGGGTTTCGCCCTCAATCGGAGAAACATCAAGTGTGCAGTAAAGCTTAATCTGCTCTCTCGTAACCTCTTTAACGCCGACTACGCCCTTGTTGTATTTTTCATAGCAACGGCAAAGCTGAGCAGTAACGGGGTCTTCGGAAATGATAACATCGTCACCGTAAAGCACGGCAAACGGCTCGTCACCGATGAATGATTTTCCCTTAAGTATTGCATGGGCAAGACCCTTTGTTTCCTTCTGACGGATAAAATAGATGTTTGCAAGATTTGCGCAGGCTTTAACATCCTCAAAAATCTTTTCCTTTGAGGGATTGCCCTTGAGCTGGGTTTCAAGCTCAAATGCGTGGTCAAAATGGTCTTCGATAACACCCTTACCACGGTTTGTGATGATGAGAATATCCTCGATGCCTGCCGCAACCGCTTCTTCAACGATATACTGAATTGCGGGCTTATCAACGATATTGAGCATTTCCTTGGGAACCGCCTTTGATGCCGGAAGAACTCTTGTGCCGAGACCTGCCGCCGGGATTATCGCTTTTCTGACTTTCATAATATACTCTCCTTTATTATAACGCTGAAATTATTTTATCTGCTATAAACGAAAGCAGTGAATTGAATATTTCGCCGCCCAAAAAGCCTGCCGCAAGTGAGATAAGCGAAACACCGCCCACTCTCATTATGAGGCTCTTTTTTATTATTTCTTCGCCTTGTGTTTCCTTGATTTTCTCCATATCGGAGCACATTTTTTTATAATAAACATAATTCGCAATGAAGCCGCAGAGAAGATGCTCCGCAAGCATTACCAAAGCAAGCTTGCCCGCAGGCTTCATACCTTTTGCGGTAAATTCGTTTGCGATTGCGGTCTCCTTTTCGTAAGCTTCTTTCATCGCCGCTTCATCGGCTGTTTTATCCTTATATTCTTCCTGAAGCACCGATATTTTTCCCTGCATTTCGTTAACAATATCCGTAAGCTGTTTTGCCACCGGATATGTCATAAATGTTATTGCCGAAAACAGAATAAGCAGGATTATTCCGGCTTTATAGAGCTTTCTGTAAAAGAACCACCACGGCGCAAAAATGAATGATGCAAAGTTGAACGAAAGCTTTTTGCCGCCGGATATTTTTTTGAATTTCGGCAGATACCTTCTTGAATTGCTCTGAACATACAGCGCCGCTTCACCGGCGGTTGTGTTTCCTATCGGCTCATTCTCGGGCATATTCACGCCCGACATATAAATATTGTTTTCAAAAAACTTATTCTCGAATATCAGCGGTGCGCCGCACCGAGAGCAGAGCTTGCTTCCTGCCGGATTTTCGTTTCCGCAGAAGCGGCAAACCACATCGGCTTTTTCCGTGCTGAGCAGATGACCGCAGTTTGAACAGTGAAAAGCATCACCGGGATTTTCAAAGCCGCATTCGGGGCAGGTTACCTTTTTCCTCTCGGGAGCTTCGCCCATATTTGCTTCCCCTCTCGGCTTCCACACAAAATCGGGAGAGTGGAGCGCTTCGTTAACGCAGTGTCCCTCGCTCATCCAGCATTCACGGTGCTGAGGTGTTGCACATACGGGGCAAACAACAATATCGTCTTCCTCATGCATATGCTTTCCGCAGAGAGGACAGGGCTGATTTATATAGTTAAGCAATATAAAATTCTCCTTTATAAATTTTCCATTTTATATTTTAGCTGATTATGAGCAAAATTTCAATTATTATTTAAAAAATATTGCGATATTCTTTACATTTTACAATTATTTAGGTATAATATATTGCGTGGAAATTTGCGCAGGTAATAATTAACATATAAAAATACATTTTTCGGGAGATAATTATGATTCAGTTTGAAGAATTAAGACTTTCACTGCTCGACTACAAGGATAAGCTTCTTCAGCTTCGTGAAGCGCTCGGACTTGATGCCATGAACGAAGAAATAACGGCTCTTGAAGCGGAAACCGCAAAGGACGGCTTCTGGAATGACCTTGAAAATTCGCAAAAGGTTCAGCAGAGAATAAGCCAGCTTAAGAATAAGGTTGCGGCATATAATGCGCTTTCATCGGAGTTTGATGATGCACTTGTGCTCATTGAGCTTTCAAATGAGGAGGAAGACCTCGACCTGCTTGACGAATGCAAGGCGGCAAGCGATGCATTTATCGCAAAGCTTGATGCCATGACTCTCAGTACCCTGCTTTCGGGCGAATACGATTCAAAAACCGCTCTGCTTACTTTCCATGCAGGTGCAGGCGGAACAGAGGCTCAGGACTGGACTCAGATGCTCGTGCGTATGTATCAGCACTGGGGCGAGAAGCACGCTTTCAAGGTAAGCATGATTGACTTTCTTGACGGCGATGAAGCCGGACTTAAATCGGCGGTTCTGCGTGTTGAGGGCGAAAACGCTTACGGTTACTTGAAAGGTGAAATGGGCGTTCACAGACTTGTCAGAATTTCTCCGTTTGATGCTTCAGGCAGAAGACATACTTCATTTGCTTCTCTTGAAGTTATGCCGGAAATTGATGATACGGTTGATGTTGAAATCAATCCCGATGACCTTAAAATAGATTATTACCGTTCAAGCGGTGCAGGCGGTCAGAAGGTTAACAAAACCTCCTCGGCTGTCAGAATAACGCATATTCCGACCAATATCGTTTGCGCCTGCCAGGTTGAAAGAAGCCAGCATCAGAACCGTGAGGTTGCCATGAAGATGCTCAAATCCAAGCTCATTGAGATTAAGGAAAGGGAGCATCTTGATAAGATAGACGATATCAAGGGCGAACAGAGAGAAATCGCATGGGGCAGTCAGATACGCTCTTATGTATTTATGCCTTATACCCTTGCAAAGGACCACAGAACGGGCTTTGAAAACGGCAATATCAACGCCGTTATGGACGGAGAGCTTGACGGCTTCATAAACGCATACCTTAAAATGGAGTCGCTTAAAGCCGCTCAGCAGTAATATGAAAATCATTGATATTTCAAAAAAATTCTTCTCCTGCGAGGTTTATCCGGGCGACCCGAAGCCCGAAATCAGGAGAATTTCCGATACGGATAACGGAGATATGTATAATCTCTCCGTTGTTAATGCAAGCGTACATACCGGCACTCACGCCGATGCGCCGCTGCATTTTATGCCGGACGGCAATTCGATTGAAAAAATGCCGCTTGAAGCTTATATCGGCGAATGCACCGTGATTGAGGTTCCGGCAGGAGTTATAACGGGAGAATATGTTGACAGATTTTTTCCGAAGAAATGCGAAAGACTGCTTATAAAAAGCGGCGGCAAAGCATTCTTTATGGATTCCTCCGCTCAGGAGATTGCCGACAGAGGTGCGATACTTATAGGCACGGATTCAATTTCGGTAGGAAGTAAAAATAACGAAGCCGCCCCGCATAAGGCCTTTATGCAGAACGGAGTTGCAATTCTTGAAAATCTTGACCTTTCAGCCGTAAAGCCGGGAGAATATTTTCTCTGCGCCGCACCCGTTGCATTTGACGGAGCAGAAGGCGCACCGGTAAGAGCATTGCTGATAGAGGACTATATTTTCTGGTCGAAAAAACCATAAGGCAAGGTGTAAAATGAAACGAGCTTTTGATTTTACGGTAAGCCTGCTGATGATTATTCTGCTTTCACCTCTTTTTTTGTTGATAAGCATTATAATTATGTTTGATGCAGGTATGCCCGTTATATTCAGGCAGTACAGAGTCGGAAAAGATAACAAGCTGTTTTATATTTATAAATTCCGCACAATGAAGCGTGGAACAAGGAACGCCGCCACCGAGGAGCTTACGGAATCGGATTCCTGCATAACAAAAAGCGGCAGAATTCTGCGTGCGCTCAGCCTTGATGAGCTTCCGCAGCTCATAAACATTCTCAACGGCTCAATGAGCTTTGTGGGTCCCCGTCCGTTAATTCCAGAAGAAAAGGAAATAAGACAGCTCAGAAAAGAATACAATGTTTATTCGGTAAGGCCGGGTATGACCGGACTTGCGCAGATAAACGGCAGAGATACTCTTGATGCAGAAAAAAAAGCTCTGTTTGACAAAGAGTATGTCGAAAAACAGAGCTTCATATTTGATATGAAAATTTTAATAAAAACCGTTGCGGTTGTTCTCAAAAGAGAGGGCATAACCGAGGGCGGTGAAGCGGATAATTCGCATAAACCGAATTAAATCATTAGGCAAGCCCGAGGAATTCCTCATAGCAAAGTCCGCTTGCCTTAACTCTTTTTGCGGTTTCAACTCCCACATATCTCCAGTGCCACGGCTCATAAACAATTTTCGTTTTATTAACCTTATCCTTGGGATAGCGAAGAATGAAGCCGTAATCGGCGGCGTTTTCGCAAAGCCACTTATATTCATCGGTCTTATCGAAGCTTTCATAAAGACTGCATATATCCATTGCAAGACCGGCATTGTGTTCACTCGTTCCCGGAGGAAGAATGATTGTTGCCGCCATCTGAGTAGCTTCAATCTTGCTGTAACCCTGATTCATATAAGTTTCTATCTTGTTTTCGAAATTGTTGGTCTGTCTCTTAACCGAGCGGTAACCCGAAACAGGTTCAAGGTCAATACCGTCCTTCTTTGCGGCAAGATACATTTCATTATAGTGCGGCGCAACACGGTAATCAAGCTGTTCACCGTCGGGCTCCGAGGTAATCGCAGGAGCCAGCTTCACCGTGTAATTATCCGGCAGAATATAGTCTCTGTTAACAAGAATAAGATTCCATGCAACCCCGCTGACATCGGCATATGAGGGATTAAAGCCTGCATATGCGTATTTATATCCGCTTGTCTGCTTGGTCTGAGCCTGAGTTTCGGATGAACGGGCTGTGGTTTTTATAACAGAAGTGGTTTTTTCCGCACGGGAAAAAATTTCCGAAATTATTGAACGGGCAGTTGTTGAAACGGCTTCGGAAGCATTTTCCGAAACGGCTTCGGTTGAAGCCCCCGTATTTTCGGTGCTGTAACCCTCCGAAGGTTCGGTTTCGCCACGGTAAAAGGTTTCCGATGACGGATTTCCGGCTTCTATGGTCGGTACATCTCCTTTGTGCAAAAGCGTAACTGCACCGTAGCCGACAAAAACAAGGGCAACAACAGCAATAAGCGCAATTGAAAGAGTTTTTTTCATCTTAATTAACCTCCGAGTTTTTATACAACTAAGTATTTTACACCGAAAAAAAGCGGTTGTCAAATAAAAATATACAGATAAAAAGGAGTTGTTTGCTTTGAAAGCAAGCGAAAGCGTTAAAAATTATGAATCCGAACGCAGAATGTATTCAAATTATGTGCTTCGGAGCATAAAAAAGCTTTGTAAGGAAATAGGTCCGAGACCCTCGGGCTCCGAGCAGGAATATGCCGCTCAGCAGAAAATGGCTGAAGACCTTAAAGAAACCTGCGATGAAGTTAAAATCGAAGAATTCAAGCTTCATCCCCGTGCGTTTATGGGCTGGATTGAGCTCACCGTATTCTGCGCCATTGCCGCAGTTGTTCTGCTCTTCCTCACTCATTTTATTCCGTCGGCATCAACAGTGTTCCTTGCGGCAGGCGTTGTGCTTATTGCCGTTGCGGTTTTCTTTGTTCTCAGCGAATTCCTTTTCTACAAGGAAACACTCGATATATTCACCAAAAAAGCGGTTTCCCACAATGTTATTGCGGTCAGAAAAGCTCAGGGTGAGGTTAAACGCCGCATAATCTTCTCCGGCCATGCCGATTCCGCTCCCGAATGGCGCTTTACATATTGGGGCGGTCCGAAGCTTCTTATCCCCGTTATCGCCACAGGACTTATCGGCGTTGTTGTTACATTGGTATTCGATGTGATTTCACTCGTTATGGTTATCGGCGGAACAAATCCGGCTGACAGCAAAACGATTTTCGTTTTCTCGATTATTTCGTTATGCTTTACTCCCGTTTTTCTTTTCTGCCTGCTTTTCTATAATCCGAAAAGACCCGTTGAGGGAGCAAACGACGATTTGACCGGATGCTACTGCTCAATGGCAGTTCCGAGATTCCTCAATGACCACAATATCCGCTTTGAAAATACCGAGGTTTGGGTTCTTTGCTCGGGCTCCGAGGAAGCCGGCTTGAGAGGTGCAAAGGCGTTCTGCAAGGCTCATGCTCAGGAGCTTAAGGACGATAAGGATGTTGAAACCGTATTTTTCGGACTTGACACCGTAAGAGATTTTGACTTTATGGCTGTATATAATAAGGATATGACGGGCACGGTCAAGAATGACCCAGAGGTATCAAAGCTTATCCACGAGGGCGGAGCTCTTGCAGGCTATGACCTGCCCTATAAATGCGTTTCACTCGGCTCAACCGATGCCGCCGCAGTAACTCAGAGCGGACTGAAAGCCGCCTGCTTTGCCGCAATGGACCCCTCTCCGGCAAGATATTATCACACAAGACTTGATACTGCCGACAATATGGACCTTAAAGCCATTGAAGCCGGAGTTGATATAGTTCTTAACACCGTATTCCTTTTTGACGAAAAAGGTCTCAATGTCTGATTGGTCAATTTATACAAATAAAAATACCGTTTTTTAAAGCTTTTCACAAAAATAAAGTTTTATTGAAAAATTACTGTTATGATTGCGGCTTGTGTGTTATAATTGCCGTATATACACAGTGAAAGGGGCTTTTTAATGAATAAAAAAATAGTTGCCGTTATCGGTCTGCTTCTTGCTTTTGCAATGGTATTCTCGTTTGCAGGCTGCAGCATGATGGAGGAAGAAGAAACAACCACAACCGTTAAGGCGAAAACTCCTCTCCCCACCGATATAACCACTTCATACGATGAAGAAAGCAGAGTTTTAACCGATACAACATATTCTCCCGAGGCTCTTGCCGCAAACAGCAAGACGATATTTGAATATTTCAACATCCGCATCAATGAAACCAAAAACGAAAAAGCGGCTGTTTCGATGACGAATGAAAGAAAAATCTCAAAGAGCGTTGATGCCGAGGGTAACGGCATAAAGATGAGCGAAAATGAATATATCAATGCTGCCATCTCTTCTCTTAATAAGTATATGCTTCCCAAGAAGAGCGATAACATCGAATACGGCGATGATTTGAAAGCATTCCTTCCCGTTAAGGGTCAGAATTATGCAAGTCAGCTTACCATGAATGAGATAGACAGCGCAACCTGCGTTGATGACGGTCCCGTAAGAACAATCACCGTTAATCTCAAATCACCCGCCCTCCCCGCAACAATTGAAAAGGCATATGACCTTGACGATGTTGATAAGGTTCTCGATGAATTCAAAAAGGCTGAAAAATATCTCAGTCTCGGCAAGCCCGTTATCACTTACAGAGACTGCCAGATAATCATCACGGTTAATGTTGAAACCGACGAGATAACCGAGATAAAATATGTTAAGGTTGCCGATGTTGCAATTGACATAACAGGCGTAGGCTCACTTGCCGATATCGGAACGGTTCCCGTTAAGTTCTGCTATACCAATACCGTTAAATACGGCATTGATAACACAAATCCTGCGGAAACCACCACTCTTGCAGAGAAATAATCAAACATATAAAAAACAACATCGGGAGGACGAAAGCTCTCCCGATGTTGTTTTATTTTATGGTTCTTCACGGAAAGTTGTGGGATTAGGGTACTCATCGTTACAATTGTTTCAGCAGTGCCAACGGCTATAGGGTGTAGGGCGGGGTGACCACACCCCGCCGAGCTAACCGATGGTATCGGCAATGCCTCCGGAAAAGCCGCAGAAGGAAGAGCAGACCGTTCTCCTGTGGTGACGATATGATATTTATCATTACGGATTCCGTGGGATTCATGCGGCGGGGTGTGGTCACCCCGCCCTACAGGACAGTACAAAACTTTGGCTTGCAGTGATAATCATATTAAGATGAGGAAGCAAAAGCTTTAGTTGCATAAAATTCCGTGAAGAACC
>JAZQON010000066.1:0-127374 GCA_045627825.1 Acutalibacteraceae bacterium | reverse complement strand
TTCTTTATCCGTCTGTGGCTGAAAAGATGGGCAGGGAAGGCAGAAAAATCGCAGTCCAAAAATATGATGTCAGAAAAGTAAATGCATCTATTATTGAAATAATGGAACTTGAAAACAAACAGGGAGTGGAAGCAATTGTATAATTCACTTTATGAAAAAATAATAAATAAAGAAGAAAAGATTTCTCTTGTAGGTCTTGGCTATGTCGGAATGCCCATCGCCGTTGCATTTGCAAAAAAGGTTGATGTCATTGGCTATGACCTTAATGAGAAAAAAATTGAGCTTTATAAAAACGGTATTGACCCTACCAATGAGGTCGGAAACGAAGCGATAAAGAATACAGCGGTTGATTTTACTTCTGACGAAACCAAGCTCAGAGAAGCAAAATTCCATATTGTTGCTGTACCCACGCCTGTAAATGATGACCACACGCCTGACCTTACTCCCGTTGAGGGCGCAAGCCGTATTCTCGGCAGAAATCTCACAAAGGGTTCGATAGTTGTTTTTGAATCAACCGTTTATCCGGGTGTTACCGAGGAAGTATGCGTTCCCATTCTCGAAAAAGAATCGGGACTTAAGTGTGGTGCTGATTTCAAAATCGGTTATTCACCCGAAAGAATTAATCCGGGTGACAAGGTTCACCGTCTTGAAACAATAAAGAAAATCGTTTCGGGTATGGATGAAGAATCGCTTGACTGCATTGCGAAGGTATATGAGCTGGTGGTTGAAGCCGGAGTACACAGAGCCGAAAGCATTAAGGTTGCCGAGGCGGCAAAGGTTATCGAAAACAGCCAGAGAGACATAAACATCGCTTTTATGAATGAGCTTTCCATCATCTTCAATAAGATGGGAATAGATACAAAATCCGTGCTTGAAGCGGCGGGAACAAAATGGAATTTCCTCAAATTCTTTCCGGGACTTGTGGGCGGCCACTGCATAGGTGTTGACCCGTATTATCTCACATATAAAGCCGAAATGATGGGCTATCACAGCCAGGTTATCCTTGCCGGCAGAAGAATAAACGATGATATGGGCAAATATGTTGCCGAAAATGTAGTTAAAAATCTTATTGCCGCAGATAAAGCGGTTAAGAATGCAAAGGTTGCAATTCTCGGATTTACATTCAAAGAAAATTGCCCCGACACAAGAAACACAAAGGTTATTGACATTGTCAATGAGCTTAAGGAATACGGCATAACTCCCGTTATCGCCGACCCGCAGGCTGATGCCGACGAAGCCGAAAGACTTTACGGTATAAAGTTTGTTGATATTGATACGGTTAAGAATATGGACGCCGTTGTGCTTGCCGTTGCCCATACTCAGTTCAGTTCATTCACTATGGCTGATATTGATAAATTCTTCGGAAACGGCAAAAAGGTTCTTCTCGATATTAAAGGACTGCTCAACAGAAAAGAATACGAAAACGCAGGATATTCCTATTGGAGATTATAAGTTATGGGTTATGAAAATGTAAAATTCCCCGAAAATTCACTCTTTCTCGTAACGGGAGGAGCAGGATTTATCGGTTCAAACCTTTGCGAAGCTGTTCTGAAGCTCGGGTACAAAGTAAGATGCCTTGATGACCTTTCAACGGGCAAGCAGAAAAATGTTGATATTTTTCTCGATAATCCGAATTATGAGTTTATCAAGGGCGACATAAAAGATTTTGATACCTGCATGAAAGCCTGCGAGGGCGTTGATTATGTTCTCAATCAGGCGGCGTGGGGAAGCGTTCCGAGAAGCATTGAAATGCCGCTTTTCTACTGCGCCAACAATATTCAGGGTACCCTGAATATGATGGAAGCGGCAAGACAGAACGGTGTTAAGAAATTCGTATATGCTTCAAGCTCATCCGTTTACGGCGATGAACCCGTGCTCCCGAAAACCGAGGGCAGGGAAGGAAATCTTCTTTCTCCCTATGCGCTCACCAAGCGTTGCGATGAGGAGTGGGCGAAGCAGTACACAAGACATTACGGGCTTGATACCTACGGACTGCGTTATTTCAATGTTTTCGGCAGAAGACAGGACCCCGACGGCGCATATGCGGCGGTTATTCCGAAATTCATAAAGATGCTCATAAACGGTCAGACACCGACCATAAACGGTGACGGCAGACAGAGCAGAGATTTTACATACATAGAAAATGTTATAGAAGCAAACCTTAAGGCTTGTCTTGCTCCGCACGAAGCGGCAGGCCAGGCGTTCAATGTTGCTTACGGCGGCAGAGAATATCTGCTTGACATATATTACGGACTTACAAAAGCACTCGGAATGGATATTGAGCCGAATTTCGGTCCCGACAGAGCAGGAGATATAAAGCATTCAAATGCCGATATTTCAAAGGCAAAAAAACTGCTCGGCTATGCTCCCGACTGGAGCTTTGAAAGAGGAATTGAAGCCGCCATCGAGTGGTACAAGGAGAATTTATAATGCAATCGGAAAAGATATCCGTTTTAATGGGTATTTATAACTGCGAAAGCACTCTCGGCGAAGCGATAAACTCAATTCTTGCCCAGACCTATGAGAATTGGGAGCTTGTGCTTTGTGATGACTGTTCAACAGACGGAACATACGCCGCCGCAAAGGCTTATGCGGATAAATATCCCGAAAAAATAATTCTTCTCAGAAATAAAGAGAATTCACGCCTTGCGTTCACACTGAACCGCTGTCTTGAAGCGGCAACGGGAGAGCTTGTTATCAGAATGGACGGCGATGATAAATGTACGCCAGACCGTTTTGAAAAACAACTTGCTTATCTTAAAGCGCATCCCGATGCCGTGCTTTGCGGAACGGCGATGCAGAGATTTTCTGATGACGGAAGCTTCGGAAGCATTGATGTTCGTCCGGCTGAGCCCGATAAATTTACTCCGCATAAGGAAGTGCCGTTCAATCACGCAACAATAATGGCATATAAAAGCGTTTATGATGCGCTCGGCGGATATACCGTTTGCCCGAGAACCGTAAGAGGTCAGGACAGAGATTTGTGGTACCGCTTTTTCGCCGCCGGTTACAAGGGCGTGAATACCGATGAACCGCTTTATCTTGTGAGGGAAAACGAAAGCGCAATAAAAAGAAGAACGGCAAAGGTTCGCTGGAATTCATTTAAAACCGATATAATCGGCTATAAATTGTTGAATTATCCGGTAAGCTGGTATATAAGACCTGTTATAAATCTTATGAAGATTTTTGTGCCGACTAAGGTAGTGTTAAAATACAGGGAATATCAAGTTCACAAATGAATGTTGATTAGAAAATAAACGATAGGGTAGACATATGAGAAAATTGAATGAAAGATTTTATTATATTTTGAAAAAAATTTATCATCCGATTAAAATATTCAAATATGGCTATGGCATTTTTGATGTTGCAAATCAAAATTCATACTTTCCGAAAAAAGTCAGGAAAAAATATATAAAGAGACTTTTTGAAAATTTTAAGTGGCTGATACATTATGTGACACCGAATGAATTTTATAATTTATACGGTTTTGATATTACGAATTTTAAAAATATCAGGCTGTAATGAATATCGGTCTTCAAAAAAGACTTGACGAACTGAAGGAACAGTAATCAAACCTGTAGGAGGAGTGCGTTGATTTATGAATAGTGTCGGTTTTGTAATCAGTCATAAAGAAAATGAGAAAAGGCGTGCGATGATTCCTGAACATATAAAATTTATTGAGCATCCGGAATGTCTGTATTTTGAAACAGGTTACGGTGAAGTGCTCGGATTAAGTGATGATGATTACAGAGATGCCGGTGCCAACATATGCTCAAGAGAAGAAGCACTCAGGTGTAATGTAATATGTGACCCTAAAATCGGAGATGCCGAATATCTGACAACGCTTCATAAAGGTCAGACAATTTTCGGATGGATACATGCAACGCAAAACAGAGAAATAACGGATAATATATTAAATAACGGGTTAACGGCATATGCATGGGAGCAAATGTTTGAAAAGGGAAGACATATTTTCTGGAGAAATAATGAGCTTGCCGGTGAGGCGGCAGTGATGCACGCATTTCAATGTTACGGAAGAATGCCTTATGAAACATCAGTTGCTGTAATAGGCAAAGGAAATACTGCAAGAGGGGCAATCAAAGTTTTAAATATGCTCGGTGCAGATGTTAAACAGTATGACAGGCATACAGAATCACTTTTGCGTGATGAGCTCTACCAGTATGATGTTATTGTTAACTGTGTTTTGTGGGATGTAAATCGGAAAGACCATATAATTTTCAGAGAAGATTTAAAGTTAATGAAGAAAAATGCCATGATTGTTGATGTGAGTTGTGACCGTAACGGCGGAATAGAAACAAGTGTTCCCACAACTATTGATAATCCCACATATTATGTTGACGGAATCCTGCATTATGTTGTTGACCATACGCCTGCATTATTCTATAAAACATTTACTCAAAATAATTCAGAAGTAATATATAAATTTGTCAATGAGTTTATCAGTGAAAATCCGGGCGATATTTTGAAAAATTCATTGATAATTGGTAACGGAAAAATTATTGATGAAGAAATAAATATTTTTCAGAACAGATAAGAGGTTTTAAGTGTGAGCACTATTCGAAAGTTGAAAAATACCGATATCGGAATATTTTTCAGAAAATGGTTTTGGATGAAAAAAGGTAAGTATGATTTTGAAAAATATGATGATTATACATATATATGTAAGTTATACAGAAAGCTCGGAAGAGAATGCAATTTAAAGAATCCGAAACGATATACGGAAAAGCTGCAATGGCTTAAACTCTTTTACCGAAACGACCTGATGCCGATATGTTCGGATAAATATGAGGTCAGAAATTATATTAAGCAAAAGGGTTACGGTAACCTGCTGAATGAGCTTATTGCTGTATATGAGAACATAAATGAAATTGATATTGACAGTTTGCCGGATAAATTTGTTATCAAAGCATCTCACGGAAGCGGATGGAATCTTATTGTTAAAGATAAGAGCAAGGTTAATTGGATAATCTGGAAAAAAATTATGAAATTCTGGATGAATTCAAATTTGTATTGGTACGGAAGAGAGTGGAATTATCAATATCAGAAGCCAAGAATTGTTGTTGAAAAGTATCTTGAAGATGATTCGGGTGAATTGAGAGATTATAAAATAATATGTACAAACGGAAAGCCTCGTTTTATGCAAATTGACGAGAATCGTTCAACCAATCATAAAAGAGCTTATGTCGATTGTAACGGGCATTTGACCGAATTTCAGGATAACAAAGATACTGCGCTGTTAAAGAATTATTACTTTGGCGATGCGCAAAAAGAAATGTTTAAAATTGCCGAAGATTTATGCGAACCATTTCCGTATGTAAGAGTAGATTTCTATGAGTGTAACGGTAAAATATTCTTCGGAGAATTGACATTTTTCGGAGCCAGCGGTTTCTTTAATTTCTCGCCGGATGAATGGGATTTTAAATGGGGAGAATTGATAGAGCTGCCGGATGCAAACAATAATATTAAACTGTTATCTGAATTATAATTATGATAAAGGTATTGTTTCTTATAAACACACTTGGCGGTGGCGGAGCGGAAAGAGTTCTTGTTAACCTTGTGAACAATATGGATAAATCCGTGTTTGATATAACGGTTGAAACTATGTTTGACGAAGGAGTCAACGCTGAATTGTTAAAGCCGTATATCAGGCGTATAAGTAAAAATGCTCCGTGCCCCAAGGGAATTGCATATTTTTTCAGATTTATTCCGGCGGGATTACTTTATAAGTATTTTGTCGGAAATGAAAAATATGATATAATAATTGCGTTTATGCACGGTGCACCGGTAAAGGTTATTTCAGGATGCAGAGATAAAGGTATAAAGAAAATTTCATGGTTGCATAATGGTAATCCGGCAACAGGAACATTTTTTAAATTTTGGTTTAACAAAAAGTCTGCGTTTAAGGCATATAAAAAATGTGACAGAATCGTTGGCGTGTCTGAATCGGTTGTAAAAGCATTTTCGGAATATACAAAAGTAATAAAAAATACAGAAATTATATATAACACAAATGATGTTGAAAAAATCAAACATCTTGCCAATGAAGAAAGTCCGTTTAATGCAGAAAATAAATCTGTAAAAATAGCTTCTGTCGGAAGAATATCTGAAGAAAAGGGATATGACAGATTATTTAGGATATGTAACAAAATAAAAAAAGAAAATTATGATATTGATGTTACTGTTGTGGGCTCGGGTAGAAAAGAAACCGAATTAAAAAAACTGGTTGATATAAATTATGCATCGGAGTGGTTTCATATTGCCGGTTATCAGAGCAATCCGTATAAATATGTGTACAATTCAGATGTTTTCGTGTGTTCATCATATGAAGAAGGATTGAGTACAGCTGTAACAGAAGCAGTTATTTTAGGCAAACCGGTTATTTCAACCGATGTTTCAGGCGCAAAAGAGATACTCGGTGAAAATAACGAATACGGAATTGTTGTGGATAATAATGATGAATCACTTTATGAAGGCATAAAGAAAATGATTTCGGATGATAAATTAAGAAAATATTATTCCGAAAAGGCAAAAGAGCGCTCGGCGTTCTTTGACACTGCTTCAACCGTTAAGCAGGCGCAGAATTTATTCGAAGAAGTTTTAAAAAGGGGATGAAAAAATCATATGGTATTCTGGGGTATGCTTATATGGGTAGGTGCCATATGGTATTTTATTCAGCCGAGCATGTCGTCCCGTAAGCTTTGCGCCGACGGCGTTTATGATGAAAAGCTCAGTACGGGATATTGCTTTTTATTATTCAGCTTTCCTATGTTTTTTATAGCACTCAGATCGGGTTTCGGAGACAGCGGCACTTATTTCAGTATATTCAAAGGCGCACCGCTGGTTATGAGCAGATTCAACGAATTTATCTATACCCGTGACCATTCCCAGTTCTATTACGGAGCAATGATGCTATTTAAGATATATATTAAAGATGATGCCCAGATGTGGATTACTTTAATAGCGATAATTCAGGCTGTGCTGATGGCAAGAACATTGAAAAAATATTCACCGGATATCGGAATGAGTTTGTTCATTTTTGTGGCATCGGGTATGGCGGTTATGTGGATGTGCAACGGAATGAGACAGTTTCTGGCGGTAACGATAGTTTTTGCCTGCACGGAATGGATCCTTGAAAACAAGTGGTATTATTTTCTTCCGATTGCCATTCTGACGATGGGACTCACACCTATAACATCAAAGCTTAATCTTGACCTTGCACCGTGGTATCTTTGCGGAATACATCAGTCAACTTTGATTTTTATTTTTTCATATTTCTTTATCAGAGGAAAGGCGTTTAATAAGAGAGTTTGGATACTGATAGCGGTTTTTGTTGCACTTATTTTCTCGGGAGGTCTTGAATCCGTACTTGACAGCTCGGTTGAAGACACAACATATGTTAAGGATATGGCAAATGTTAATGCCGATACCGGTACAAGTGTATTCAGAACTCTGGTAGGCTCGGTACCGTTCGTTTTGGCGTTATTGGCACGAAATGAATTAAAAAAAGAAACAACGCCGCCGATAATTCATCTTTCGGCAAACTGTTCTGCGATTACATCGGTTTTATATATTGCCAGCTCATTTACAAGCGGAATTTATGTGGGAAGACTGCCTGTATATACCGAAATGTATAATCTTATTTTGCTGCCGTGGCTCATAAAGCACCCATACAAGGAAAATCAAAAGGCATTAACATTGGTTATGATAGTTGCATATGTTGCATATTTCTATTATCAGTTTAATGTTGCATGGGGCAGTTACGGATATACGAGTGATGTGCTCGGAATTGTTTAATAAAAATAAAGGATAAGAGCGATGCTGTTTAATTCTCTGGAATTTCTGATATTTTTTCCGGCAGTAGCCCTGCTGTACTTTTTGCTTGAGCATAAGTACCGTTGGGTATTGCTTCTTATTGCCAGCTATATTTTTTATATGGGCTGGAATGCGGCATATGCGCTTCTTTTGTTTTTTTCAACAGCGGTTACATATTTTGCATCCGTTTTTATTGACGGAAGCAAGAAGAAGTCTCAAAAAAAGCTGTTTTTGATTTTAAGCATTGTAATAAATCTCGGCATCTTATTTGTATTTAAATATTTTGAATTTTTTACAAGCGGTCTTTACGCTGTTTTTGATTCTCTTAATATTGCATACACTCCGATAAAATATTCTCTTGTGCTGCCGGTAGGAATATCGTTCTATATTTTTCAGGCGCTCGGATATTCCGTTGATGTTTATCGCAACGATGTGCCGGTTCAGAAAAACTTCGGTAAATATGCGCTTTTTGTGTCGTTCTTTCCTCAGCTTGTTGCCGGACCGATAGAAAGAAGTGCAAATCTGTTGCCCCAGTTTGATGAAGAGCATTTTTTTGAAAGAGAAAAAGCATCGTCGGGGCTCAGACTTATGCTTTGGGGTTATTTCAAGAAGATTGTTATTGCCGATACTGTTTGTACGGCGGTGAATACGGTTTATAACGATATAACTTCATTTGACGGCTTTGCAATAGTTCTTGCAACTTTTCTGTTTACGATACAGATATTCTGTGATTTCTCCGGATACAGCGATATTGCAAGAGGTTGTGCAAGGATAATGGGTTTTGATTTGATGAAGAATTTCGACCATCCGTATTTTTCAACATCGGTTCAGGAGTTTTGGCGGAAATGGCATATTTCTCTTTCAACCTGGTTTAAGGATTATCTGTATATTCCGCTCGGAGGAAACCGAAAGGGAGAAGCAAGAAGATGCCTTAACCTTATGATAACCTTTCTTGTGAGCGGATTGTGGCACGGCGCAGATATAACATTCATAATCTGGGGAGGAATTCACGGAGCTTTTCAGGTAATCGGACGCAAAACACAGAAGCTCAGAAACAAGATTTCATATACGGTCGGGCTTGACCGTCTTCCGCATTTACAGAATACATTTAAAATTGTTTTCACATTTTTGCTTGTGAGCTTTGCGTGGATGTTTTTCCGTGCAAATACGGTATCCGATGCGATTTATGCCGTAACGCATCTTGCGGATATTCCGGCAATTAATCTGCCTTATCTGTTTACTGTTTTTAAACAGATATTCGGAACGAGAGCGGAAATGTACCGCTTGATTGCCACATTGCCCGTATTTATTGTTGCGACGGTGATTGATAAATATTTTTCAATAAATAAAATCATGTCAAAAACCAATCAGGCAGTAAGATTTATTATCTATGTTTTGATTGCGGTTTATATTCTGATTTTTGCACGGGCCGAAATGCAGGATTTCATATATTTTCAGTTTTAAAGGAGGGAGAAATCAATGTCACGGAAAAGAAACGGCGTGTTTTTTATTAAGCTTATTTCCGCCGTCATATTGGTTTCTCTGATTATCGGCATAGCAAACCACTACTATATAAATGACTATTACTACAAGGATGTATATGGAGAAATTAAAGCCATGGAGAATGTTCCCTACGGAATTACAATGGTTAATTTCGGAACAAGTCACGGCCTTGCGTCCTTCAGGTATCCCGAAAATTCAGACGGTGAAGTCGGATATAATCTGGCACTGTCGGGCGAAGATATATATCACGATTTTCAGACACTTAAGCAGTTTGCGGATCATCTTGCCGACGGATGTATTGTTGCGTTGCCGACATCTTATTTTTCGTTCTGTATGTCAACGGATTCGCCGTCGCAGAAAAGATATTATATGTATCTTGATAAAGAATATATAAGAGACTTCAGCTATGAAACCCTTATAAACGCAAAGTATATTCCGGTTCTCAGAAGCGGCGAATTTATAATCAAAAACCTGATAAAAGACCAGGATATTGATTTGGGCGGCATTATGATGAACGGAAACGATGACCCGGCAGAAGAAAAGGCAGGAGTATTTGATATATCCGCAAAAGCCTATGAAGAGTGGGATGAAGACATACCGGTTTTGAACAATAACGGTGATGAGCTTACATATCACGCAAAAGGAAGAGCGGTCAGCTGGAGAGCCGGATTTATGACGGCCGGGAAAAAATATATGAGCAAAAACACGGAAATCCTTAAGGAAATGGTCGATTTTTGCTTTAAACACGGGTTTAAACCTGTTTTGGTTACCACACCGATATATAAGGCTTTAAACAATGAGTTCTCGGACGAAGAACTTAATGAATGTTATTTTGACAATATCAATAAGGTTGTCGAGCAGACCGGAGTACCTTATTTAAATCTTTCGCACGATTCGGAATTATCCGGAAACCCGGACTATTTTCTGAACAGCGATCATTTGAGCGAGTCCGGTGCGGATGCATTTTATGAAAGATATGTTGATTTTCTGAAATCAATCAAATATTTATGAGGAAACTTCAATGAAACTGATTAGTATAATTGTTCCCGTTTATAATCTCGAAAGATATATAGAAAGAACGCTTGACAGTATTTTTTCGCAAACTTATGAAAATATTGAGGTCGTTGCGGTAGATGACGGTTCAAACGACGGCTCCGCAAGTATTCTTGACAATTATGCAAAAAAAGAAGAAAGACTTAAGATTATACACAAGGAAAACGGCGGAGTAACCGAAGCAAGATTGTCGGGAATAAGAAATGCATCGGGAGATTATATCGGCTTTGTTGACGGCGATGACACCGTGGAGCCGGATATGTTTGAAAGACTGCTGAATAATATTGTTAAATATGATGCGGATATTTCACATTGCGGATATAAACAAATAAAGAATGATAAGATAAAATATTTTTACAATACGGGAAAAACGGTTACCCAAGACAATGAATGCGGAGTGCGTGATTTGCTGAAAGGTGAATTTGTTGAACCCGGATTGTGGAATAAGTTGTTCGGAAAAAGATTATTTGACTGTTTATCGGATTCAACGGTCATATTTGATACTTCAATAAAAAATAATGAAGACCTGATGATGAATTATTTTTTATTCAAAAATTCTGAAAGGTCTGTTTATGAGGATTTTTGTCCTTATAACTATATTGTCCGTGAAAATTCCGCATCAAAAGGAACTGTTAATATTCATAAGCTTGCGGACCCGGTAAGGGCTACAAAAATTATACTTGACGATTCCGTGAGAATAAATAAATACACAAGTCCGGCGGCAGAGATATATGCTGTCAAATTGATAAATGCAGTGTCTTTTTCACCCAAAGTACGGGATAAAGAAATATACCGTATAATTAAACATCTGCGTAAAGAACTGAAAACTTTTATTAAGTGCAAAGAATTTGAAAGCATAAGAAGCAATAAATTAAAGGTACAGGCGATATTTGCCGGATATCTGCCCGATATATATAAATGGGTTCATACCATATATAACAGATTTCGATAATATGAGGTGAAAATATGGCTCTTATCAGTGTGATTATTCCGATTTACAATGCCGAAGAGTATCTTGACAGTTGCATTGAGTCAATCGTAAATCAGACATATAAGGAGCTTGAAATTATACTTATTGATGACGGTTCGGCGGACAGAAGCTCCGAAATGTGTGATGAATGGGCAAAAAAGGACAGCCGCATAAAGGTTATTCACACTGAAAACGGCGGAGGGGCTCGGGCAAGAAATTTCGGGCTTGATGCGGCAACGGGAGATTATATTGCTTTTGTTGACAGTGATGATATTATTCATCCGGAAATGTATGATATTTTATATAACTGCATTATCGGGAATAATTGCGATGTTGCGGAATGCTCATATTCAACCGAGTATCCGCTTGAAGAAAAAACCGATAACAGTCTTATTGCGGTTTATAACAAAGAAGAGACCGTCAGAGAAAATATATGCGGTAAGCATTGTCAGCAGCTTATATGGAACAAATTATATAAAAGAGAGATTGTCGGAGATATAAGGTTTACCGCCGGAAAACTGATTGATGATGAGTTTTTTGTATATAAGGTTCTCGGAAATTCAAATAAAACAGCCGTAATAAATTCGAAGCTGTATTTTTACAGGCAACAGGAAAACAGCGTTATGCACAGAAAATATTCTCTGAAAAGGCTTGCCGCTGTTGAGGCCAAGGCAGAGCGGGCGGAATACATAAAAGACAGATTTCCGAAGCTTTACAGAGATGCGTGCATAATTGCGGCCGGAAGCTGTATTTATAACGGTCAGATGTGCCTGAAAAATTTATCTGCAAATGATATTAAAACGGCATTTGAGTTTCTTGTACCGATTTATAAATCGTATAAAATCAAATACCCGGATTTGAATAAGATGATTTTCAAACATAAAATATGGTATATGATTGCAAATATATCACTCAAATTATGTTGCAGAATGAGAAATATGCTGAATATAGGATTTTGATTGAAAAGAGGGATAAAAGTGAGCAGGGTAAGCGTTATAATTCCGGTTTATAATGTTGAAAAATATCTTGAAAAATGCCTGAACAGCGTTATAAATCAGACATATAAAGACCTGGAAATACTGCTTATTGATGATGGCTCAACCGATAAATCCCCCGAAATTTGTGATGAATATTCCGAAAAAGATTCAAGGATAAAGGTTATACATAAGGAAAACGGCGGACTTTCCGATGCAAGAAATACGGCACTTGATATAATGACCGGAGAATATCTTACATTTGTTGACAGTGATGATTATATTGCCGTTGATGCAATTGAAACTCTTCTTGATGCACTGAAAAGAAACGGCGCAGACTTGGCAGTCGGAAATATGACTTCATTTTATGAGGACGGGCACACGGAAAAGCTGTATTTTCCGACCGAAAAAGAAACCGTATTAATTGGAGAAGATTTATTTTCTATGCTTAGTATTCCGTGTGCGCAAAACAGACTTTATAAATCCGGCTTGTATAGTGAAATCCGTTTTCCGTACGGAAAATTATATGAGGATTTATTTGTTTTCCACAAAGTTCTTTCAAATGTCAAATGCTGTGTGCTTACCGGAAAACCGACATATTTCTATTTTGTGAGACAGGGCAGCATAATGCATTCGAAGTATAATATAAGGTTTACCGATGTTGTTTTTGCTCTAAAAGACAGATGCGACTGGCTGGATTCAATAGGACAGACAAAGCTTGCAAACGAAACAAGGATGTTCATATATACAAGAACAGCCGCAGCGTTTGCAAATCTGGATATGAATTCACCCGAAAACAGGGACAAGCTTAAGGAAGTAAAAGCGATTTACGATGAGTGCTTTAAAATACTTATCCGAGAAAAAATCGGTATAAAGCAGAAAATAAGGCTTATTATGCTTTATAAATTCCCGTCACTGCATACAAAATTGTTTGGCAAAAAAATGCCGATAGCATTGGGGTGAAACCTGTGAAAAAGGTCAGCGTGATAGTTCCGGTTTATAATGTTGAAAAATATTTGCCGGAATGCCTTGACAGTATTATAAATCAGTCACTCAGGGATATTGAGATAATCTGTATAAATGACGGCTCGCCCGATAATTCTCTTGATATTCTGAATAAATATGCTTCAGAGGATAACAGAATAAAAATAATTGACAAAAAAAATGAGGGCGTCGGAAAGGCGAGAAATGACGGTATCAAGACCGCCGAGAGTGAATTTATCGCTTTTATGGATTCCGATGACTGTTATCCGTCGGATAATGTGCTTGAAATTCTGTATGATTCCGCAAAGGAGAACGGAGTAAAGGTTGCAGGCGGCAGAAAAATACGCCTTATGCCTGACGGAAAAACCGAAAGAGATTTATTTTTGCTAACGGATAACGGTATTGAATTTAATGCCGAGGGGCTTACGGATTATTCCGATTTTCAGTATGATTACGGATACTGGCAGTACATATATGAGCGAAAAATGCTTATCGCAAACGGAATTGATTTTCCGCCGTACAAGAGGTTTCAGGACCCGCCTTTCTTTGTCAGAGCAATGAATGCCGCAGGAAAATTCTATGTTGCCGATATTGACAGCTATTGTTACAGACAGCTTCCGGGAGAATTCAAATATTCGGCTGAAAAAACACTTGATTATATTCTCGGACTTATTGATAATCTTAATTATTCAAAAAAGAATAATCTGCCGAAGCTCCATTTTCTCACGGCAAAACGCCTTGATAAAGAATGCTCGTTTATGGCAATAAAAAATATATTCGGAGAAAAAAAAGAAAAATTGATTTCCGAAATTATGAGAGCTGTTTCCTGTGTTGATATTGAATGGGTTAAAGAAAACGGGTATGAAATCAAAGAGCCGTTTGTGCCGGAAATATTTGATTATCTGATATCGACGGCGGGAAAATATGAAAAAATAAGAAATAATAAGTTCGCAAAAAAACTTTCAAATATTACAAAGAGATAAAATTATGAGGTTAAAAAGTTTTATAATTCGTGCAGAACGGAAGCTATATCTTGATAGAAAAAGGTCAAAATTAAAAAACGGTAATCCGACAGTTTTTTCCGCAAACTGTAACGGAGCGATGATACTTCACGATATGAAGTGCCGATTTAACAGTCCGTTTGTGAATCTGTATGTTCAGGCTGATGATTTTCTCAAGTTTCTGAAAAATCCCGAAAAATATCTGAATGCCGAACCGGTTGAAATCAAATCCGATATGCCGTTCCCGGTGGGAATGGTTGAAGATATTATGCTTTTTTTTATGCATTATAAAAGCTTTGATGAGGCGAGAGATAAGTGGATTGAAAGGTCAAAGAGAGTCGATATGAACAATCTGTTTATAATGATGACCGATAAAAACGGATGCACGGAAAAGCATATCGCCGAATTTGACAGTCTTCCTTATGACAATAAGGTTATATTTACGCACAAACCGTATCCCGAATTTAAAAGTGCGTATTACATAAAAGGGTTTGAGAATGACGGAGAGGTAGGAATACTGTCTGACTGGAAACCTGGATTCTGGAAACGCCGTTGGCTTGATGACTTTGATTATGTAAAGTTTCTTAACGGAGATGGATGCAGTAATGATTAAAAGCAAAAGTGACCTTGTTGAGTTTATATCCCGTGATATGACTTTTTTTCATGATTTTGATAAAAGAGAACGCTTTATCAGGAGAATCACCCGAGATTCATCATATGAAATTACGAAATATGTTGAATATCTTCGCAAGGAAGAATATTATTATAATGTCAGAAAAGATATTATCGGTAAGTTTATGTATCTTTTCTATTTCAAAAAAAAGAATACGCTCGGAAACAAACTCGGATTTAAGATACCGAGAAACTGCTTCGGCCCGGGGCTTACAATAATGCACCACGGAGAAATAATCATAAACGAACAGGCGGTAATCGGTGCAAATGCTTTGCTGCACGGCGGAAACTGTATAGGAAACAACGGTACAGTCGGATGTGTGCCGGAAATAGGAGATAACCTTGATTTGGGCATAGGTGCAAAGGTTATCGGCAATGTCAAGCTGGGCGATAATGTTACGGTAGGCGCCAATGCCGTGGTAACAAAATCATTTGAAAACAATTGCACCGTGGTCGGTATTCCGGCAGTAAAGAAATAAAAGGCGGGAACAAAACGGTTTTTTCGGAGAGTAATTTTATGAAAACAATAAAAATTAAATTCTGTGATTGGTATAAAGGATTTAACGAAGAGGATAACTGGCTTATTAATTTGCTCAGAAAAGATTATATTGTTGAATTCAGTGATGAACCGGATTATGTTTTCTTTTCGATATGGGGAAATTCTCATTTGAATTATGACTGCATTAAAATATTTTATACGGCTGAGGATATTTCACCGGACTTCAATCTGTGCGATTATGCCATAGGCTTTGACAATATGGAGTTTGAAGACAGATATATAAGATTTTCTCTTTTTATGAATCAGAAAGAATTTCCTGTTGCCGCAAAAAAACATATTTATACCGAGGACGATTTAAAGGAAAAAACCGAATTTTGTGATTATGTTGTTTCAAACGGAAACGGTGACCCGATAAGGACGGAGATTTTTCATAAGCTCAGCGAATATAAAAAGGTCAATTCCGGCGGAAGATATCTTAATAACATCGGCGGACCGATAGAATCGAAATTTGAATTCCAGAAAAAGCATAAGTTCAGCATTGCGTTTGAAAACGGTGCACAGAGAGGATATACAACTGAAAAAATAGTTCACGCTTTTGCCGCCAAAACCGTTCCGATTTATTGGGGGAATCCGGATATTGCATCCGATTTCAACTCTAAAAGCTTTATAAATTATTGGGATTACGGCAATCTTGATGATTTGATAAAAAGAGTTATTGAGGTTGATAACGATGATGAGCTGTACCGAAGCATACTTTCCGAGCCGATATTTGAAAACGGAGAAATACCCGAAAGATTTAAGATGGAAACACTCGAAAAATTTCTCTGTCATATTATCGAACAACCGCTGAACGAAGCGGGAAGAAGATGCTTCCATACTTGGAGAAGGGTTTATATCGCTGACTGTCAATACAATAAAAAAATAATAGATAACAGCAGAAAGCTTTTGCCGAAAATTGCATATAAGCTTACAAAATAATCAGAGAGGTTTATAATGAACAGAGAAGCTGTTTTCGTACTTCATTCTCTTGCTGTAGGCGGAGCCGAAAGGCACGCTTCAATGATTGCAAACTATTTTGCGGAGCATGGGATAAAGGTTTATATTGTTTTGCTTGATAACTCAAAAATATGCTATGAGTTGCATCCCGAAACGGAAGTATATTCGTTTAATTGTTCCGAAGAAGGCGGCGCAAACAGATGCAGGCAGATAGAAATCCTGCCGCCGAAAAAAACAAGCGTTTTTAAAGGTGTTGAACTTAAATTATACAAAGTATTCGGAAAAAATAAACTCAGTATTGCGGAAACGGAAAATTATCTGAAATGCAATTATGCCGATAATCTGAAAAAATTCTTTATGAAGCATTCGGAAGCAACCGTTATTTCGTTTATGAATATTCCGACAATTTCATCGGCGATTGCTTTGCATAATTTGAAAAATGATTTTGTATTTTTTGAATTTAGTGACCCAAATGCTTTTTTTACCGATAGAGGTATGTACGGAGTGCTGAAAAAATATATTTCCGAAGCTGATGCGGGAATTTTTCAGACGGATGATGAAGCCGTATTTTACGGGTTTGCAAATTCACTTAAAAAATTTGTTATACCAAATCCTTTGGATTGCCGCACATTTCCGAAGCCATATACTTCCGCAAGAGCCAAAAAAATAGTTAATTTTTGCAGAGTTACAACAGAAAAAAATTTACCGTTACTTATAGATGCATTCGAGCTTCTCCGAAAAGATTATCCGGAATACTCGGTTGAAATTTACGGAGACGGAGCCGAAAAACAGAATATTATTGAATACATAGAAAAAAAAGGACTTTCCGATGTTGTTTCGGTATTGCCGGAAAGAAGAGATGTGCTTGAATGCGTAAAGAATTCGGCGATGTTTGTTTCAACATCAAACCGTGAGGGAATTTCAAATTCAATGCTTGAAGCAATGGCGATAGGCCTTCCGTGCATATGCACGGACTGTCCTGCCGGCGGAGCAAAAATGATGATAAATAACCGTGAAAACGGTTTGCTTATTCCGATGAATGATGTTGATGCGCTTTATAAAGCGATGAAAGAGCTTATTGATAATGCGGAATTAACCGATAAAATATCGAAAAACGCCGTTAAAATCAGAGACAGACTTGAACCGGATAAAATCTGTTCTCAGGTTATGGATGCCGTATTCGGCGCAGGAGGAAATTTATGAGCAGAATACTTATCGGATCACCCGTAAGACAAAAATCGAATATTCTCAAAGAGTTTTTGATTGGACTTGACGAAGCGGATAAGGGCGCAAATGATATTTCGTATTATTTTGTTGATGATAATACCGAGAATTTGTCATCGGAATTGCTGAAATCATTTTCCGAAACTCATGATGTTGTGCTGAAAAAAGGAACCGAGCTTTTTAATGTTTCGGAAAATGAATACGAAAAAAACGATTACAACGGTCATAACTGGAAATCGGTTAATCTTGCAAAGGTGACTGTTTACAAGGATACAATAATCGAATACTGTATTGAGAAAAATTTCGATTACCTTTTTTTGATAGATTCCGACATTGTTCTTGATAAAAGAACTATTCCTCAGCTTTTAGCGGATGATGTTGAAATTGTTTCAAATGTATTTTGGAATCAGTGGAGAGTTAACGGAAGTCTTACTCCGCAGTGTTTCTGGATACCGGATGTATATACTCAGGATAAAGCTTTTAATGTTAAGATGACATTTCAGGAAGCCGAAAAAATCCGCCACGATATGTTTGATTTGCTGAAAACGCCTGGTTTACATGTGGTTAAGGGGCTGGGTGCCTGCACGATGATTAAAAGAAGCGCTCTTGAAAAGGGAGTAAGCTTCAAAGAAATATATAATCTTGATATACCCGGCGAGGACAGACCGTTCTGCATCAGAGCCGGAGCTCTCGGAATTACTTTATATATGGATACACATTATCCTGCTTACCACATAAGCAGAGAGGTTTATCTTGACAGACTTGATGAATATAAGCGTGACGGCTTCAAATTCGATATGTGCCAGGTGTTTGAAGAGGTTGAGCCGAAGAAAAAGCCTAATTTCTTTACGAAATTTATGGTAAGGGTCGGCAAGAAGCTTGTTCGTATGTTTTCACGCTGACGAAGCAGGGATGAATTATGAAAAAAATAATGCTTGTTTTCGGAACTCGTCCGGAAGCGATAAAAATGTGTCCGCTTGTAAATGAACTGAAATCGAGAAAAGGAATCGAAACCGTTGTATGCGTTACGGGTCAGCACAGACAGATGCTTGACCAGGTGCTTGATACTTTTAAGGTTGTTCCCGATTATGACCTTTCGATTATGAAAGAAAAGCAGACACTGTTTGATATAACTACAAATATTCTTAACGGAATAAAGACCGTGCTTGAAGAAGAAAAACCCGATGTATGCCTTGTGCATGGTGACACAAGCACAACTTTTGTAACTGCTCTTGCCTGCTTTTATCTCCAGATACCCGTAGGCCATGTCGAGGCAGGTCTCAGAACATATAATATTTACAGTCCCTATCCCGAGGAATTTAACCGTCAGGCGGTTTCGATAGTTTCGTCATATAACTTTGCGCCGACAGAGCGTTCAAAAAACAATCTTATTAATGAAGGGAAAAATCCCGACAGAATATGGGTGACCGGAAATACAGCGATAGATGCGCTGAAAACCACCGTAAAAGAGGATTACAGCCATCCGGAGCTTGAATGGGCAAGGGGAAGCAGACTGATATTCATAACCGCACATCGCCGTGAAAATCTCGGAGAGCCGATGCACAATATGTTCAGGGCAATACGCCGGGTAATGGACGAGCATCCCGATGTAAAGGCACTTTATCCCATTCATATGAATCCTGCGGTTCGCAAGGCGGCGGATGAAGAGCTCGGAGACTGTGACAGAATTCATATAATTGAGCCGGTTGAGGTTTTTGACTGCCATAATATAATGGCAAGAAGCTATTTGATTTTGACGGATTCAGGAGGAATTCAGGAGGAAGCACCGTCGCTCGGAAAGCCCGTACTCGTTATGCGTGACACAACGGAACGCCCCGAGGGTATTGCCGCAGGAACGCTCAAGCTGGTGGGTACGGAAGAAGAAGTCATTTACAAAAACTTTACCGAATTACTTGAAAACGAAGCCGCTTATAACGCCATGGCTCATGCTTCCAATCCTTACGGTGACGGGCATACCTGTGAGCGCATAGCGGATATTCTTGAAAAGGGTTATACCGAAATCTGATGTTTTACTTCATATATCGCATTCCCATGAACATTGTGCCGCTGATAATTGCCGCTGCGGTTATTATCTGGGCGGTAATTATGCGAAAATTGCCGAAAAAAAGTGAAAAAGCGGTAAGGATAATCAATATAATGTTGCTTTTGATTTCGATTTTTGGTATCATATATATAACACTGATGCACAGAGACGGAGAAAAGCACGAAATATATCTTGTGCCTTTTCATGGTATCATTGAAGCGCTGAACGAAAAGGATGTTTACCGTTCAATGCTTATGAATGTTTTTCTCTTTGTTCCGTTTGGTATGCTTGCTCCGTTTGCACTTTCTGATAAATTCAAACCGAAAAGGAGAATTATCGCAACAATATGTATTGCGGCTGTGTTTTCCGCCCTTATTGAGATTTTTCAGTATGTCTTCGGAATAGGAAGATGTGAAACAGATGATATTCTATGCAATACCGCAGGTGCGGCAATCGGAACACTATCGTTTTTACTTAAAAATTTTAAGCTTTTAAGGAGAAATAAATGAAAACCGTTGACGGAAAAAGCAGAGCATATATATCCTTTTTAAGAGGATTTGCGGTTTTTTGTATGGTTTGGGGTCATTGCATTCAATATTGCAGTAATCTCGGATATGACAGCTTTTGCGCCAATCCCGTAACAAAATTTATATACAGCTTCCATATGCCTTTGTTTATGCTTATCAGTGGCTATCTGTTCTTCTTTTCCGCCGAAAAGAGAAATTTTCATGACCTTATGCAGCATAAAATACAGTCTCTTATTCAGCCGCTTGTTTTTTGCACGATATTCAGATGGCTGTTTGAAAAGATATTTCATATTTTAAGGGGTACGGATTCTGTTCAGTCAATATTAAGCTCCGATTGGTCAACTCAGTTTTTCTCACTTTGGTTTATTTTTTCCGCACTTCTTTGTGGTGTATGGATAGGATTTGTATATAAAAAGGTCAATAATCTTTTGATAAGAATTGTTTTATTCGGGTTTGGATTTGTTTTTCTTATGTTCTTCCCGAATTGGGATTTGAATCTTTATATGTATCCGTACTTTGTGCTCGGATTTATTTATGCAAAATACAGAAACAACGGGAAATTCTTCAAAATAACGAATATTCTGAAATATATTGCTCTGCCTGCATTTCCGATTATGCTTTGTTTTTATGATTACAGGCATTACATATATAACACCGGAATTTTTCCTTTCTATAAAGACGGAGATTTCACATGGGAATATTCGTTGATTGAAAGTGCGGAAATCGACGCTTTCAGATATCTCATAGGTCTTGCCGGAAGCGTTTTTGTTATTGTTGTAATAAAATGGATTTTTGATTTGCTTTATAACTCAAACGAGAAGCTTGTTCAACCGCTTGTTAAGGTCGGAAATATGTCTATGCAGATATATTGTATTTCTACTATACTTGTCGGTGAAATAAGCTGCGGAGTTTTAACATCAATCGGAATAATTGATGTTGTATCCGAAAATGCGGTTGTTTACGGACTTTTATGGTGCTTTGTTTTTGCACTAATCTGGCTTATCGGAAATTACTGGTATATAAAGTTATTATATAAGCTGAAAATCGGGAATATACTTTTTGCAAGATGAGGCAAAAAATTTAAAGGACAGAAATGAACAAAGCTTTACTGAAAAAATTGAGGATGGTATCCGCATTGGCTGCCGTAGCTGTTATGGTGGCTATATTCGTGTTATCTTCTCAAAGCGGTGAAGCTTCAGATGAAGTGAGTGTATCGGTTACATCGTTCATTTTTTCGTCGAATTTTGATTTTGCTCTTCTTATAAATTTTTTGATAAGAAAATTCGCACATATTATTGAATATGCCGCTCTTGCGGTTCCGGTGTATCTTTTTGCGGAAAGCTTCAGAATACCCGAAGGTCTCGGATGTATTTATTCAGCGGCTTTCACCGTGCTTTATGCCGTTTCGGATGAGATACATCAGTATTTTGTTGAGGGTCGTTCCTGCTCGCTTGACGATATGGTTATTGACTCTCTCGGAGGAATACTTGCAATTGCCGTTATTCATATAATTTTCTCGGGATTAAGAAGAAAAAACAAAAAAATAATTCCGCATTCAAATGAGATTTTTTTGAAGCTTTTTTCGGAATATGTTACCGGAGAATATAAAAAAACAGAGCCGCTTGATGCGGAAAGGCTTTACAAAGTCATCGAAAAATCATATTATCACAAGCTGATACCGATAATTTCATCGGCACTTATAAAAAGCGGAGCGGTTTTGCCGGAATCAGGAATATGCAATGCGCTCAAATTTGACTCTGCACGGCAGGTGTATATACAAACAATAAAAACAAGAAAGTTTCTTGAGGTATATGAGCTGATGCTTGAAGCCGGAGCAAAGCCGGTTTGCATAAAAGGAATTATTTGCAGAGCGTATTATCCGGATTCGGATTTCAGAGCATCAAGCGACGAGGATATAGTAGTTTACGATAACGATTACCGCATATGTGCGGAGATTTTGGAAAATGCGGGATTTATTAAATCGGATGAACAGCTTTCCGAAACTTCTTACATTCACGAAATCAGCGGTTTGAAAATAGAAATTCACAAAAGCATCTTTCCGGAGCAGGGCGTTTATACTAAATTTAATTCTTTGCTCGGGAATATGAGCGAAAACTGCAATACGATTATTTACGAAAACAGCAAATTGATTTGTCCGTCGGCTGATAAGCACATGCTTTATCTGATACTTCATTCGTTTAAACATTTTATTAATTCGGGTGTCGGAATACGGCAGGTTTGCGATATAGCGATATTCGCAAATAAAAATGAAATCAACTGGGCTGAAATATTTGATAAATGCTCTCAGGTCGGAGCTTCGGGATTCCTGAACGGTATCCTGATTATAGGCGGCAAATACTTCGGGATGGAGCTTTCCGAGGTAAAGGAATCTGTTCCATCATTCAATGAAAAGCTTAATGTTGATAAGCTTCTGGATGATATTATCAGCGGAGGAATATACGGCTCAAACAGCATTGACCGTCTTCATTCGGGAACGATAACCATGAATAAATACAGAGCCTCAATGAATGATGAAAAGGTTTCCGCTCTTTTTCCGCCGATGAAAAAGATGCAGAGAAAATTCCCGTTTCTGGTTAAATATCCGGTGCTTTTGCCGATAGCATGGTTAATGAGACTGGCGTTATATACCGCTTCGGAGCATGATTCATCGGCAACACTTGAAATCGGCAAAAAGCGGGTAGAATTAATGAAAGAATTAAATATTATATGATATTTTATATGGAGGAATTATTATGAAAAAGTTTTTCGCACTCTGTTTTGCTCTGATGTTTGCTGCACTTATGGTTGTGAGCTTTTGCGCTACTGCTTCGGCGGCTCTTACGAGAAAGACATCTACCACCGTTCTGAGCCCCGTAGCTACAACAGTTGACAGCGATAATGACAACACCAAGAGAACAAGAAAATTCCACAGAGAAACAACTACTTATGCCGACAGCCGTGATGACCCGAACAGCCCCGATTACACGGGAAAGGGCGGAAAGAGAACCACAAAAAATTACGGCGACAATGAGGGCAGGGATGACCCCAACAGCCCCAATTATACCGGCAACAGAACACCGTCATCGGACAACTCATCGCATTCACCCGATACGGCGGCAAGCAGCTCCGTTGTATGTGTTGCGGCACTGGCTGTTTGCTCGGCAATAACAGTCGGCGCACTTTCATGCAAAAAGAAAGACTGATTGCACTAAACAAAAAGCCTTGCTCCCGTTAGCCACGGCTAATGGGGCAGGGCGTAGTTTGCTTTTAACCGAGTGACAAAATGGTGATAAAATGCTCAGAAATTATAAAAAGGTAATTTGTTTGCTTATGGTTCTTGTGAGCCTTATGCTTACGGGCTGTAACAGACACGAAGAAACGGAATACACAACCGTTCCGGAAACTACCGTGCTTTCATTGCCGGATGCGGATTCCGATGATACGGGTGTTATTTATCCGTGTCCGATAGATTTCAGCGATTTCAGGTCGGTTAACAGAGAGGTTTACGCATATATTTATATTCCGAATACGAATATAAGCTACCCTATACTGCAAAGCACAATAAGTGATAACTATTATCTGCGCAGGAATTGGAAGGGTGGTTCATCATATAGGGGCTGTCTGTTTACCCAATCCGGAAATGCCCGTGATTTTTATGACCCGGTAACGGTTATTTACGGCCATAATACGGATAAGGGCGATATGTTCAGTCAGCTTTTGTATTTCCAGGATAAGGATTTTTTTGAAAAAAACAAGATTTTCTATATCTATACCGAGGAAAGAATTCTTGTATATAAAATAATTTCGGCTCATGTGTTTGATGACAGACATATTCTCAATTCATATGATTTGGGAGACCCGGATGTATTTCTTGAATTTGAAGAAATGCTTCTCAATCCGCCGGTTATCGAAAAGAATGTGAGAGCCGATACGGAGCTTGATGAAAACAGTTGTATAGTAACGCTTTCAACCTGCGCTCAGGCGAGAAGCGGTTCGGAAAAAAGGTTCCTCGTGAACGGAGTGATGATAAAAGATGTCCCAACGGTATAGTTACAGTGAATATCCGAAGTCATTTAAAAAGAAGCTTAAAGCTCACGATAAGGAAATGAAAAACGGAGAAAATTCATCAAAGAAGAAAAAAGTCGGAAAAGTTATACTGATAATATTGCTTATTTTGCTTTTGCTGTTTGTTATTGCGGCAGGTATAACATATTTTCTGTGGCAGAACGGTAAAAAAAATCTTCCCGATTATAATAGTCTGAATATCAATGCCGATGAGGTCGGACTTGATGACGGAAGTGCGCCGATAATTCATGATGCCGGTGCTGTTATAGAGTATAAGGGCGAAATATACGATATAAATAAAAATATGGTTTCGTTTGCCATGATGGGTATTGATAAAGAAATATTCGGGCTTGATGACGGCGCAGTCGGCACGGGCGGCCAGGCGGATACGATAGCTGTTGCGGCTTATGATTCCGAAAGCGGCAAGGTGCGTATAATAGTTATCCCGAGAGATACCATGGCAGATGTTAATGTTTTCGATGTTGAGGGACACTATAAAAGTATAGAAAAGCATCAGATATGCGTTTCTTATGCTTACGGAGACGGAAAGGAAAACAGCAGCGAAAATACTCTGACTTCAATAAACAGACTGCTTTTCGGCATTCCGGTTAAATATTATCTAACGCTTGACCAGGATGGTATTCCGGCACTTAATGACCTGATAGGCGGAGTTACCGTAACGAGCCTTGAAGATTTTAAGTTTGCATCAAAGGGACAAACGGTTACGCTGACGGGTCAGGAAGCGGACAGCTATGTCAGAAAAAGAGACCTTGCAAAGCTTGAATCCGACAGCTTGCGCCGTGCAAGGCAGAAGCAGTATATATCGGCGTTTGCCGATAAAACCGTAAAAGCAATAAAAGATGATTTTACGCTCGTTCCGAAGTTTTACAACAAAGCAATGGATTATGTTATAACAAACATATCCCTTGACACTGCAACATATATTGCAAGCACCGTGGTGACAAATAACATTAAGTTCAATGATTTTGATACCGTGCCCGGCGAATATAAAATGGGCGAGAGAAATGCGGAATATAATGTTGATAATCAAAAATTATTTGAGCTTGTGCTTGATGTTTACTATATCAAAAGAGGATAAAGAGGTATTTATATGAAAAAAAGGATTATTGCCCTGCTGATGACGGCTTGTGTTATTTTTGGAACGGTCTGCACCGCATTCGCTTCCGAAGCATCAGACCCTGCCAAAAACAGCCGCTGGATTGTAACCGATAAATCGACTGTAACGGCTAAATATAAAAACGGCGATAAATTTATCCTTGTGGTTTCCGGCGAAGGCGACCTTTACGGTAAGCGAATGAACGATATGTTTATTTCGTGGATGGACGATAATAAGGTTAACATATACAGCCTGATTGCGGACAGAGACGATGATGTGCCCGATTTCGTATATGACAGTATCGGAAACGATTTCAATACTCCCTGCATTGTGTTCGCCGAAAGCAAAACTGCCGAGGGCGTACCCGGTGCCGATATGGACGAAAAATATTCAACAGCAATGAATATGTTCAAAAAGCATTACGGCGCTCAGGACACCGAGCTTGAAGCAATATCGGTTAAATATTTTCCTGAAAAGCTTGTTTATGTTCTTGGAGATACTCTTGTTACAAACGGTCTTGTGCTCAGAGCCGCTTATTCCGACGGCACATTCTCGAATGTGTATGACGGTTATACATGCAGTGGATTTTCCTCGGCATCAGAGGGAATTAAGACCGTTACCGTTACCTATCAGGGAAAAACGACGGGCTTTAATGTGACCGTTTCTGGCAACCGCACATATGATGTTGATGTTGTTTATTATCAGACCGAAGCGAGAAAGATGCTTGCAATGACCAATGAAATGAGAACAAGCACGGATGATGCATGGTGCTGGAATGAAGATAATACTCAGAAAATCAGATATCCCGGTCTCGGCACATTGACTTATGACTATAACCTTGAAAAGGTTGCAATGCTCAGAGCCGCAGAGCTTGTTGTGCGTTACGGACACACAAGACCCGACGGAAGAGCCAACACAACGGCTATAACCGACGGATACAATTATTTCGCCGAAAATATATCGCTCGGTTACAGAGATGTTCAGTCGGCGTTTGATGCTTTCTTTGAGACCGATAAGCTGTATGATGAGCAGGGACACCGCCGCAATTTGCTCAGCGGTAAGTTTACCTGCATGGCGTGCGCCTGCGCTTCGTATGACGGAATAAACTACTGGGTTCAGATTTTAAGAGACCCGAACAGCGGTGCGGAAGCAACAGTTGCATATGACGGCGAAAAAGCTGTGGGAATAGATATTCTGAATACCGGCGTTGAGGTCGAAAAAATCGAGATTAAATCCGAGAATATCGAAATGAGAAAGGGCGAAGCAATAGATTTGCCCGAAGCCAATATTTCAATAAAGGTTAAAGCCGATACGGTTGAGGGACTTATTTCAAAGGAAATGCTTTTGAAGGAAGCCGAAATTGCCGCTTCAAAGAACTGGATGAGCGGTGATACCAATATTCTGAGAATAGAAAACGGCAAGCTTAAAGCGCTTGAAGAGGGCGAAGCCGTAATTTATATCAGCTTCGGCGATAAAACCGAGCAGGTAAGTGTTAAGGTTACGGAGTCCGCACCTGAAGCGGAGCAGATGACATTCACCGTTAAATTCGGAAAGGAAATTCAGACAACCGTTACGCTTCCGAAAGACAGATTTACGGTGGAAAAAAGCGGCAATGTCTGGAAAGCAACCGCTCAGCTTACAAACGAAGAGCTTACTCAGCTTCTCGCAAATGCGGCGCCGGGGGAAGATTATTCGATTGAGGGAAGCAACGCCGTAACCGTTACGGCATCGCATGCAACCGGCGAATGGGTGGCTGAAGGTGCTGTTAATGTTAAGCTTGTTAATCCCACAAAGAACGCCGTTCTGAAAGCTCCGGGCGGAAGCGTTGATTACAGAACAAATCTTAAAATAACCGCAACCGCAACGGGAGTGCCCGAGGGTTATTATCTTGTTATCAGCGCAAACGGACAGAGCGTTAAGGGAACAAATACATCCGCTTCACTCGATATAACCGAAGCAAAAGCGGATGTGAATTACAGTGTTAAAATTGTTGATGCAAAGGGCAGAACACAGTCCGATTCGGCGGAAAGAAAGCTTGAAAAATCCGAAACCGTTAAGGTTAATGCGTCTTTCTTCAAAAAGCTCATTGCCTTTTTCAAAGGACTGTTCGGTTCGCTCCCGAGCGTAGAAATTAAATAATTACGGCTTTGTTATGAGCGGAGAATATTTCACCGTTTCCGTAAAAGCTTTAAATTCATTCCATGGGATGCCCTTATCGGCATCCCATTTCCACATTTTGGCGCAGGATGCCCACATTCTCGGCACGAGACCGAAATTATCGGTGCGGTAAAAAATGTTGTTTTCTTCGTCCCATTCTGCCCAGTCTCCCCATATGTAGAAATAAGCACCGCCGAGGTTTTTGCCCGTTACCACAGTCTTATTTTTGCTGTTATAATTCCACATTTTCGAGGGGTTCCAACCGTCCGGCTCATTGCAGTCGTCAAATCCGCAACTGCCGTTACAGCCCGAATAAATTCTTTCGGCTGTTGAATGGTGAAAATCCCACCAGCCGCATTCCGGGCTTCTTGCATCATATCCCGAGCCGGACTGACGGAGAACATAATAGCAGTAGCTCACAACGCAGTTATATATTGTTCTGCTTTCGGAAAGAAGATATTCGGCAGAACCGTATTCGTTATCGGTAGGCTGCCAATAGCATATTTCAAGCTCCGGATTGAGCCCGACATTGCTTTTCTGAGAGAAGAGAAAATCGTTGTTTGCTCTCACGGAATATCCCATATCATTTAAGATACTGCAAAGAGAATTGACATAAACAGTATATCCGTCAAACATCGTTTCCCCGCCGTTTTGTCTTGCATAATCCGACCAAGCTTCATCGTCAACGCTGACCTCATCCGATGCAATATCGAATTTTTTGCATCCGTATCTTCCGAAAAATTCCGCATATGCCTGAATTACGGCATAGCTTAAATTTCTTGCAAACTCCGATGAAATATCAAGTGTTGAACGCTGAGAGCCGTCTGCGGAAAGCTTTTCGCCGCTTTTTGCGGTATAGATTTTGCCGTTATAGTTGAAGCTTAAGTCTTTTTCGGCTTCGCATCTTTCGATAATATTTCTGCTGTGTCCCGGAAAATCAACAGAGGGAATAATCTCTATGCGGTATTCTTCGGCACATTTTATTATTTCGATAATGTCATCAAGCGAATATGTTTTGTCAATATTCTCGGCATAATCTCTGTTCCACGAAACAACCGTTCCGCCGCAGATAAACGAAAAATCGTTGCCGTTGCAATCCTTAACGGTGTTTCCGCTTTTATCTCTCCATATGTCGGCACGAATTCCCTGCTCCTCGGTCAGATGAAGCTCAAGAGTGTTGAAGCCCGTCCAGCTCATTTCGGCAATCAGGTTTTTTATCCACTGAACCGACCAGCATTTTCTGGCGCAGTCGAGCATCAAAGTTCTTTCTGGGGTATCCGGCATAAGGTTCAATTCACCGCATAAAACATTTCCGCTTTCTGAACACATAAATTTACGCAGAAGCTCCTGCAAGCCGTAAAGCAGACCGTTCCCGCCGTTTTCGGGATTATAAAATATATAAATATTCCGGGCTGTGACGGTTGTTTTGCTTTGCTCTGCGGAAAGAGAGTTATCTTCCATGAGGACTATATCTCCGTTTTTCCTCTGAGAGAATTTTCCCGTTTCAAGCGAAACGGTTTTCGAAAACAATCCCGAAGCGTTGAAAAGTCTGACGGCAAGGCTTACGGTTTTGCCGATATCTTCCGATATATTTCCCGTAATAAACAGTCTTTCCGTTTCTGCAAATGAGAATGTTTCCCCCTCATTCCACTTTTCGATTTCCGTTACCTCAGGTGCTTCGGTTGCTTCAACTGTATAATCGGGCAGAATATCGGGTTGTTTGATTGAGCAGGCACTCAAAGCAAGCATTATGAGTGCGGTCAGTATTGAAATTATTTTTTGCTTTTTCATAAAAACTCCTATATCCCGAAAAACGGATTAACCAAGGGCAGAGCTTCATAAAGAAGCTCCGCCCGTTTTGACTGTTATTAAAGTTTTGAAAGAGTTTCCATAACATAGTTTCCGAATTCTTCGCAGGTTGCGCCGTCGTCTCTGCCGGTTATGGTGAGCTTCTTTTCTTCAAGCATGCAGATATCAAGCGCTCTTTCAAGCTTATCCGCTTCAGCCTGCCTGCCGATGTGTGAAAGCAGCATAACCGCCGCACGGAGCATGGAGCAGGGGTCTGCATATTTTCCTCTGCCTTCTTTTATCATTCTGGGAGCAGAGCCGTGAATAGCTTCAAACATGGCATATTTCTTGCCGATGTTTGCACTGCCTGCCGTGCCTACGCCGCCCTGAAATTCTGCGGCTTCGTCGGTGATGATATCGCCGTAAAGGTTGGGAAGCACAAACACCTTGAAGTCTCTGCGGCGCTTTTCGTCAATGAGCTTTGCCGTTGTGATATCAATATACCATTCATCGGTTGTGATTTCGGGATAATCCTTGCCGATGTTTTTGCAGAGATTGAGAAATTTTCCGTCGGTGGTCTTGATAACATTGGCTTTCTGAATTATCGAAACTCTGTCCTTATGGTTGTTTCTTGCATATTCATATGCAAGCTTTGCGATTCTTTCACTGCCCTCGGTGGTGGTAACAACAAAATCCATTGCCAAATCGTCGGTAACATTAACGCCCTTTGAGCCTACGGCATATGCACCCTCCGTGTTCTCACGGAAGAAAGTCCAGTCAATACCCTGGTCGGGGATTTTTACGGGACGGACATTTGCAAAAAGGTCAAGAGCCTTTCTCATTGCAACATTTGCACTTTCAATATTCGGCCACGGGTCGCCTGCCTGCGGAGTGGTTGTGGGTCCTTTAAGAATGACGGGGCATTTTTTCAGCTCTTCGAGCACATCGTCGGGAATGGCCTTGTTAACCGCAACACGGTTTTCAATCGTAAGCCCGTCAATGGTTTTGAATTCGATTTTTCCGTTTTCAACATCATCCTTGAGCATGAATTCAAGCACTCTTGCGGCTTCCCTGGTGATTATGGGGCCTATTCCGTCGCCGCCGCAAACGCCGATAGTGAGCTTATCAAGCTTTGAATAATCGGTAAAATCTCCCTGTTTTTTTATCGCTTCGCTTCTTGCATCCTGCTCTCTGATAAGAGCTTCAAATTTGTCAAGCGCATTTTTAATCTGTAATTCGGTCATTTTATTTTCTCCTTATTTTGCACAGCTTTTTGTATAGTTGAGCAGTCCGCCTTCAAGAATCATTGCGGTCTGTCTGTCGGAATAATCATAATTCAGCTCATATTCCTGACCTTTGGTTATATTCTTAAGAACAACCTTTTTGCCGTTCTCAATTGCATCTCTTATGCCGTCAAGAGCAAGAATATCATCGGTATCAATCCTATCGTAATCATCCGCATCTGCAAAGGTGAACGGCATAATTCCGGCGTTAATGAGGTTTGCACAGTGTATTCTCGCAAAGGATTTTGCGATTACCGCCTTTATGCCGAGATAGAGGGGAACAAGTGCGGCATGCTCTCTTGAAGAGCCCTGACCGTAGTTTGAACCGCCGATGATGAAGCCTTTTCCGGCAGCTTTACATCTTTCGGAGAATTTTTCATCGCACTGCCTGAAGCAGAAGTTTGAAAGGAAAGGAATGTTTGAACGGTATGGGAGTATCTTTGCGCCTGCCGGCATAATGTGGTCGGTTGTGATGTTGTCACCGACCTTAAGAATTGCAGGAGCTTCAATGCTCTCGGGAAGCTTTTCGCTTGACGGGAACGGTTTTATGTTCGGACCGTATTTGATTTCAACGGCATCCGCTTCTTCAACCGTTGCCGGCTTCTCAATCATATTATCGTTGATGATGAAGCGCTCGGGCATATTGATTTCGGGCATTTCGCCGAGCGTTCTCGGGTCGGTAAGCACTCCGGTGAGCGCCGAAGCCGCTGCAACCTCGGGAGAAACAAGATATATTCCTGCATCCGCCGTGCCTGAGCGTCCCTCAAAGTTTCTGTTGAATGTGCGCAGTGAAACGCCGCCCGACTGCGGTGACTGACCCATTCCGATGCACGGACCGCATGAGCATTCAAGCAGTCTTGCGCCTGCGGAAAGAATATCCGAGAGAGCGCCGTTGAGGGAAAGCATATTGAGAACCTGCATTGAGCCGGGAGAAATGGTGAGACTTACATTCGGAGCAACCTTTTTGCCTTTGAGGATAGCCGCAACCTTAAGCATATCGAAAAGTGAGGAGTTTGTGCATGAGCCTATGCAGACCTGGCTGATTTCGATATTGCCGATTTCTTCAACGGTTTTAACATTATCCGGCATATGGGGCATGGCCGCCATCGGGGCAAGCTTGCATAAATCAATATCAATTATTTCATCATAAACAGCATCATCGTCACTCTTAAGCTCGCTCCAGTCTTCCTCTCTGCCCTGAGCTTTAAGGAAAGCCTTTGTGATTTCGTCAGACGGGAAAACGGAAGTGGTTGCGCCGAGCTCAGCACCCATATTGGTTATGGTTGCTCTCTCGGGAACGGAAAGAGTTTTAACTCCCTCGCCGCCGTATTCGATTATTTTGCCCACTCCGCCCTTAACGCTCATTATGCGCAGAACTTCAAGAATTATATCCTTTGCGCCGACCCACGGCGAAAGCTTGCCTGAAAGACGAACAAGTGTCATTTTGGGCATGGTGGTATAGTATGTTCCGCCACCCATGGCAACAGCTACATCCAGTCCGCCTGCGCCTATTGCAAGCATACCGATACCGCCGCCCGTGGGAGTATGGCTGTCGGAACCGATAAGGGTTTTTCCGGGCTTGCCGAAGCGCTCAAGATGAAGCTGATGGCATATTCCGTTGCCGGGCTTTGAGAAAAGAAGTCCTCTTTTCTTTGCCACGCTCTGAATAAATCTGTGGTCATCGGCGTTTTCAAAGCCGGTTTGCAGAGTGTTGTGGTCGATATATGCAACGGAAAGCTCCGTGCGTACTCTTTCAACGCCCATCGCTTCAAATTCAAGATATGCCATGGTACCCGTGGCATCCTGAGTGAGTGTCTGGTCGATTTTGATTCCTATTTCCGTACCCGGAATCATTTCACCGCTGACAAGGTGATTTTTTATAAGCTTCTGGCCTATTGTAAGTCCCATAATATCCTCCTGAAATTGCGTGAATTTATTTGCTTATTTCCACATCGGAATAAATCGCATAATGGTCGGAATAAAACTGACCGTCGATTTTCTTGTTGATAACCTTGAATTTCATCGGCTTAACTGTTGCCTTGTCAACAAATACGAAGTCTATTATCTGCTGTATCTTTTCGGGCTCAAAGCCGTGGAAGGTGAAGCTGTCATCGGTATCGGGAGCCATCATTCTGGCATCACCCATATTTGCGCTGACCATTGTCTGATAGCAGTCCGAGCCCTGAATTACATTGAAATCACCCGTGCAGACTACCGGAACGCCGCCGAATGAAGCCGCTTTTTCCTGAATCATCTTAGCACCGTTTATCTGAGCAATTCTGCCTACATGGTCGAGATGGGTGTTGAAATGAATATATGATATACCCGTTGCTTTTTCGGTGAGCTTAACATATGTAGCAATTCTCGTACAGGCAGAGTCCCAACCCTTTGACGGCTTTTCGGGAGTTTCGGAAAGCCAGAAGTTTCCGCTTTCTCCCGCTTCAAATTTATCCTTAAGATAGAATACTGCCGAAAATTCACCTTTTTCCTTGCCGTCATCTCTGCCTACTCCTACATAATCGTATTCGGGCAGATTTTCTTTTATGGCGTTCATCCACTGAATGTGAGCTTCCTGAACGCCGAATGAATCGGGCTTATATTCCTTAAGCATTTTGCAAAGCAGGGGAATACGAAGCTCAATTTCGTGGCCCTCTTTGCCCCAGCAAAGTACATTTGTTGATAAAATTCTGAACATTTTGAACACTCCTTAAATATATTATTTTGCAAAATCCGTAAGAGCGGAAATATCAATAATGTCAATGTTATCGGCTTTTGAAATTACCGAAAGAACCTCTCTGCACATTTTAAGCGTGCCGCCTTTTTCATCGCTCTCGGTGTTGAGAACGATAATCGGGTCGTGAACGCTTAAACGAAGCAGGAACCAGCCGTTTCCGTGCGCTTTATCGGCATTTATGCGGATACCCTCGTAATTGTCGGCGCAGACACTCCAGCCCTCGTGCTTTTCGCTTTCGAAAAGATTTATTATTTTTTCACCCTCGGGTCTGAATTCATCGCAGAGAATTTTGAAACGAAGCTCTTTTTCTTCAACGGGTTCACGAAGCTCCGAAATCAAATCTTCAAGGCTTTTGCCGTTCTTTGCAAGCGAAGCCGCTTCAATTATAAGCTTTGTTATCAGGTAAGCGCCGTCATCGAGAAAATAGTTTTCCGCAAAAGCAGCGTGACCCGATGTTTCCATTGCAAGCGGACATTTTTTGCCGTTATTGCACAGCTCAATCTGCTTGTTTATAACATTTCTGTAACCTCTCTTAAAGCGCAGATGTTCACCGCCGTTTGCTTTTATGAATTCTGCAAGTCCGTCCGAGGTAACGCTGTCGGTAACTATCGTGCCGCCCGGGCACCCGTCAAGCGCAACCTTTGAAGCAAGCGCAACAATGCGGTTTCTGTTTATCTCAAAACCGCCCTTGCCAACGCACGCCGCACGGTCAACATCGGTATCGAATATAACTCCGAGGTCGGCATTTGCATCCTTTGCCGCCTTTGAAACGCACGCCATAGCTTCGGCATTTTCGGGGTTTGGAGCGTGATTCGGGAAATTGCCGTCGGGTTCAAGATAAACGCTTCCGCTCGTGTCTGCTCCGAGCTTTTCGAGCACCTGAGAAGCGTAAAAACCGCCAACGCCGTTTCCGGCATCAACAACGATTTTCATTCCTTTAAGCGGATGAAGTCTGTCATTTTCCGCATTAACGCCGTCAATTATCATATTGCGCAGTATTTCGGCATATCTGTTCATAAAATCAACCGAAACACATTCGCCCGTCTTATCACCGAGAGGGCTGTCGAGAACGGATGCCGCCGAGAGAACATCGGCAATATCCGAGCCGTCAAGTCCGCCGTCACGGGTGAAAAATTTGAGACCGTTTCTATCCTTGGGATGGTGGCTTGCGGTAATCTGAACCGCACCGTCACAGCCGAGCTCAACCGTTGTCATAAACATTGCCGGAGTGGAGCAGAGAGCGCAGTCGGAAACCTTAACACCGTGGGAAAGCAGAGCCTTGATAACGGCATTTTTAATTCTTTCTGCCGAAAGCCGGCTGTCGTGTCCCACCGAAATATGCAGTTTCTCCTTGCCCGTTTTCATCTTGAGCCATGCGGCAAAGGCGGCGGTTGAACGCATTATCATTTCATCGTTCATATAAAGCGGATTGTTTTCGTCCCCGAGGGCGTAACCTCTTATATCGCTTCCGCTTTTGAATTTTGAATAATCCATTATTCATCCTCCTTTGAGAAAAATTCGTCGGAAATACCGAGCATAAATTTATACATCGGCGAAAACGCCTTGAAATTTTTTCTGATTATTTCGATTATCGTATCATCGGCAAGGTCGGAGAGCTTATCGCAGTGAATGATAAATCCGAAATCCTTGCGGTTATAATAGTTTTCAAGTCCTGCCGGGCAGTCCGGCAGACCTCTTTTATATTCCTTGCCGAAAAGGTGAGCGCCCGTTTTTTCGCATTTTGAAACGGCCTTTGAAAAATCCTCTTTATTCTCACGCAGACCCTTTCTGAATGTGCGCATAAGTCCCGGGTCATCGCCGAAAAAGCCTATGCCCATTGAATATTCGGAGGGAGTTATCTCAAACCAGAAGCAGGGATAATTCTGCCATTTGTGTTTATCCCTCATGAACATTATCCACATATTTTCACGGTAGAGGGATTTATCATGCGTAAATCTTGTGTCACGGCGTATTCTCGAAACCATTTTCCACGGGATTGCATTTATCATCGGGTCAAGAGAAAGAAGTTCTTCGCCGATAATTCCGGCAATTTCACGCATCGGCATTGTTACGCCCGATTTTAATTCTTCCTTGTGTTCCTCGTAAAATTCTTTTGAATCTCTGAAACGGTTCTCCGCCATAAGAAAAAGCGCTTCGGGCTTTATTCCGCTGAATGAACTCATAAAAGTCCCTCCTTATAAAGCTTTTCTGCGGCAAGCATTACTGCTGTTTTGGCTGAGGGGAAGTTTATTCCGCCCTGCATCCATACGGCGTAAGGCTCACGCAGGGGAGCATCTGCCGAAAGCTCAATTGATGAGCCCATTATAAACGCTCCTGCCGCCATAATAACCTTGCTGTCATATCCGGGCATATCCCAGGGCTCCGGAACAACAAACGAATCAACGGGAGCTCCGGATTGAATACCCTGACAGAAATTCACAAGCCGTTCCGGGGTTTCAAGGCAGAGAGCCTGAATTATATCATGCCGGCTTTCGGCGCTTGAAGGAGTTACCTTAAAGCCGAAGCTTTCAAACATTGAAGATGAATAAACAGCAGTTTTAAGTGCTTCCGAAACAACTGTGGGAGCATTGAAAATTCCCATGAACATATTGCGGTTTTCACCGAGAGTACAGCCTACCTCTTTGCCGAGCCCGGGTGTTGTTGCACGGTAAGCGCAAAGCTCAACAAGCTCTTTTTTGCCGGCAATATAGCCACCCGTTCTTGCAAGTGCGCCGCCTGCGTTCTTGATAAGCGAACCTGCAATTATGTCCGCACCCGCCTGAGTGGGTTCTTTCTCTTCAACAAATTCGCCGTAGCAGTTATCAACCATAATAACCGCATCGCATTTGGATTTAACGAGCGCCGCAATTTTGCCGATTTCATCAACCGAAAGGCTCGGACGAAGGCTGTATCCTCTTGAACGCTGAATATAAACCATTTTCGGCTTTATATCAAGTGCTTTGTCAATTGCGGCAAGGTCAGGTCTGCCGTTTTTATCAAGGTCAACCTGGGCATATTTCACTCCGAAATCCTTAAGAGAGCCCATTCCCTCACCGGTCAGACCGATAACGCCGTGAATTGTGTCATACGGAGTACCCGTAACGCAAAGCATTGTGTCATTCGGGCGAAGTATTCCGTAAAGCGCAACGGCAAGAGTATGAGTGCCGCAGGTGAAGCTGTGGCGCACTATGGCATCCTCCGCTCCGAAAACCTCGGCATAAATCGCATCAAGCTTTTCTCTTCCTCTGTCACCGTAGCCGTAACCCGTTGTTTCTCCGAAATCCGCCTCGCATACTCCGTGGTTTATAAATGCGGCAAGCACCTTTTGCTGATTATATTCTCTGATTTTTTCAATCTCGGCAAACTGCTTTTGAGTATTTTCAAGTGCAAGCGCCGAAGCTGTTTTTATCTTTTCGCTGAAAGAAAAAAATTCTTTCATTCCGTAACCTTCTTATCTTTTGTAAATTCTGTTCAAGTCCCTGAAAAATTTCAGATTTGCACTGTGAAGCTGTTCCTTTGTTACACGGTAGCTCCAGTTTCCGTCGGCAACGCCCGGGGTATTTATTCTTGTGTCCGAGCCGTACATCAGCAAATCCTGAACGGGAATAATCGCAATATCGCTGACCGATGCAAATATCGTTCTCAGAAGCAGGGGACACGCTCCGCCCCAGTCTCCGCCGCCGAAATTGCAGTATTCAAGCATTCTGTTTCTCACATCGTCATCGCTTTCCCAAAGGAAGCCGAAAAGAGTGTTGTTATCATGAGTGCCCGAATAGGCGATTGAATTTTTGATGTAATTGTGCGGCATATGAATGCTGTTGCTCCCGTCAAGAAAACCGAACTGGAATATTCTCATGCCGGGGAAACCGCTTTCTTCAACGAGCGCACGCACCTCGTCCGTTATATCGCCCAAATCCTCGGCAATAATAAGCTTATCCTCATGACCTGCCTTTATGGCATTCACAAAAGCCATGCCCGGACCTTTTATCCATTTGCCGTTTTTGGCGGTAGTTTCGGAAGCATCAACCGACCAGTACGCTTCAATTGCACGGAAATGGTCGATTCTCACGCCGTCAAACATTTCAAGCGTATGGTTTATGCGCTCTTTCCACCATCCGAAATCCGTTTCGGCAAGCTTATCCCAATCATAGAGCGGATTGCCCCAGAGCTGACCGTCCTTTGCAAAATAATCCGGCGGAACGCCTGCAACGGTTGAGGGATAGCCCTTTTCGTTAACCTTGAAAAGCTCTCTGTTTTCCCAAACATCACAGCTGTCATCGGAAACATATATCGGAATATCGCCGATTATGCTTACTCCCTTTGAATTCGCATATGTTTTAACCTCAGCCCACTGCCTGAAAAATTCATACTGGCTGAATTTCCACGCTTCAAGCGTTTCAAAATCGGTAATATCATTATTTTCCCATTCCTGCCACGGAGCATTGCCGTTTTGACTTCTCAATGTCATAAACCTGCAAAATGCTTCAAGACGGGGATGAGAGGATATGTATTCATTTATTTTGCTTCTGTCTTCAACATTTGAGGAAGCCTTTTTCAACAGCTCGAATCTTTCTTTTCCCAAACGGGCAAATTCGCAGGAATACGGAGTTTTCTGCCTTGCCGCTTCAAGGTCGGATTTTGAAATAAGGTTTTTTTCAAAAAGCTTTTCGGGGTCAATAAAATATGGATTACCTCCGAATGCCGAAAACGATTTATAAGGTGAGTTATATTCATCCGTTACGGTAAACGGCAAAACCTGCCAGATATGAAAGCCGTTTTCAACAAGAAAATCAATGAATTCATATGCGCTTTTGCCGAATCCGCCTATGGAATAATCGCCGTAAAGAGATGAAATGTGCATCAGTATTCCGCTTTGTCTTTTCATTCGGGACACCATCCTAATATAATTAATGATACTATAACATATAATCAAATAAAAATAAAGTAATTTTGCAAAAAACTTGATATTTTTATTAAAGTATATTAAAATATACCTGATAAGCAGAATCAATCTCCGAAATCGAAGCTGTATTCTGAAATTTTTTGGATAATTATTCAAAAATATGTAAAGGTAATTCACTTTACACACTGCAAAATTCAGCAAATACAAATAGTTATATAAAAGCCGAAACACTTGATAAATATGGAAATATTAAGATTTTTAAAATTCGAAAACAAAATTTGATAAGTACGCAAACTGTAAAGGTAAATAACTTTACACAGTGAAAAAGAACGGAAGTGTCAGATATGAAAAAAATCCCGTCGGGGGAGCTGAAAAAAGCTTATGAAATTCTTTATTCCGAAACTCCTCTCGGCTTTTATAACTGCGGCAGACTTTGTGACGGGCTTTGCTGTCGTGGAGATGAAAACGGAATGTGGCTTTTTCCGGGCGAAGAGGAATTGTTTAAGGATAAAGACGGGTTTTCAATCTGCGAAACCGAGGGCAATTACGGCTATCCGATGGTAATATGTTCAGGAGAATGTGACAGAAGGTTAAGACCTCTTGCCTGCAGAATATTTCCGCTTTTTCCGATGGTTACTCAGGAAAACGGGGAACCCGAAATCAAAATAGTAATTGACCCGAGAGCGGTAATGTGTCCTCTTTCAAGCGGAAAAAGGCAGTTTGACACAAAATTCATAAAGGCTGTGCGCAGAGCGGCTCAATGTCTTATCCGTGACCCCGAGATATATGAATATCTGAAAAATGTTACCGGGGAGCTTGAAGAGATAAACAGACTTAAAAGAGCTCTTGAGGATTAATCTCAAATTTTAAACTGTTTGTAAAATATTTTTTCTGTATTGACTTTTATTCTAATAAATGTAACATTATTTATATACACATCCACGGAGGTTTTATAATGAAAAAAATTGCATTGATTATTGCGTTGATTTCGGTTATTCTTACTTTTGCCGCCTGCGGAGAAAAAGAAGAAAGCTCGCCGGAGCAATACAGCAAATATGTTGCCGCAGAGGAGTCCAGGCAGGTTGAGGAATCAAAAAAAGAAGCTGAAAAGATGTCCGAAAAGATGTCCGAAAAGATGGAAGAGGTATCCGACGATATAGGAAAAACCGTAAAGAACAAGAAAATCGTTCTCTATAAAGAAGCTTCCCGTGATACGAGATACAGAGTTCTCTATATGGATAAGGACGGCAACGGCGATTATACGATTACATACTATTTTGCAAAAACAAGCAATGATTACCAGGTGCTTTACAATAACGCCAAGGCAGACGGAAACCTTTATAAATCGGATAAAAAGTCAAAAATGGTTGCCGTTAAATCGGATAATCTTATGAATCTTCCGTTTGATGATTTCTATAAGAATTATGCAACGGATTTAGGCTGGACAATGATTGAGTGATATGAATAAATATAAATATATACTATGGGATTGGAACGGGACTTTGCTTGACGATATCGGTGCATCGCTTCGGAGCGTTAACGATATGCTCAGAAAGAGGGGGATGCCCGAAATCGACGAGAAAAGATACCGTGAATGCATCGGAGTGCCGATAATCCGCTTCTATGAGCGGGTTTTCGATTTGAGCAAAGAGATATATAATGATTTATTAAAAGAATATAATGACGGATATTTATATTATCTTGAAAGCTGTTCACTCTCCGACGGAGCCGCCGAAGCACTTGAGCGCTTTGCAAAATCAGGAAAAAAACAGGTTATAATTTCTTCATCAAACAACGCAATTCTTAAACCTAATGTTGAAAAATACGGCATAAGCGGATATTTTGAAGATGTTCTCGGTTCGGATGATTTTATGGCGGATTCCAAGATAGAAAGAGCCGTAAAATATCTTAAAAACAGCGGCGCATCAAGCGGTGAAACGCTTGTTATCGGCGACCTTGTGCATGATTTTGAGCTTGCAAAGGCGATAGGAGCGGACTGCATTCTGCTCACGAGCGGCCACGAAAAGCCAGAAAGACTGAATGCCTGCGGTGCAAGAATCATTGATTCATTAAGAAAAATACTATAAAATCACCCCTGTTTTTCGAAAAAACGGGGGATTTTTTTTGCGGAAGTAACAACGGCAAGCTCCGTTCACAGGTTGTTCACAAATATGCAAATGTTATACAAAACAGTGAAATAATGTCCTGAAATAAATTGATAAATAAGATGAAAAGTGTTTAGATTTCGGTTTGGTTCATAAAATGTTCACAAAATATTTACTATGTGTTAAAAAATCTGCACGCTGAACGCAACAAAGAATATATAAATTAAGATTGTAAAAATAGGGCGTAGTATATCTATACCCGAGGAATCAGCCTTTTCGATTCCCGCAAAGCCTTGAAAATACGCCGTTTACGGCACCGGGCTTTGTGTAACACTTTTGGAGGTGCAAATCATGAAGAAGGCAAAGAGATTGTTGGCAATTCTTCTGGCTGTTGTTATGATTGCAGGTTCGGCGTTTCTTCCCGCTTATGCCCGTAAGGGTGGTAAAGGCGGCGAAAGTGACTACACCGACTACGATATTAACAATGTCAGAAAATACTATTTCTCGGCAGAGCAGGGATGCACATATATCCTTGATATGCTCGACCAGATGCTTGCCGAGGCAAATCTGAATATGCCGTGGAACTCACTCATCAAAGATATAGAGGTCATCGGAATAGATGTGAGTTCGGCCATCTGCGATCTTGTAGAAGACATGACGGATATCAGTGCACTCGATTTCTCATCAATTGACCAGGCTGTTTACACAATTGATAAGCTTTTGGATGCATTGAATGACGGACTTCTTGAATGGCTTCAGGATCCGAAAGTACTTGGAATCAGTATAAAGGGTCTTCTGGATTTCGGCGATATCAATTTACTCAGTGAAACCGCTCCGTATATCACGAGAAGCATTAAGAGAGGTACGAATCCGAACTATCAGGACGGTAACTATGACATTGAGGTTCTCGACAATGTTATCTATTGGCTCTCCAGCCTTGATAAACTTGTTGCCGCTGTTGCAAGCGGAAACTTCTCTCTCGGTCTTCTCAATGATGCTCTTCCCGATGACATCGGCGATATTCTCTTCCATCTTCCCACATGGCTGAGTAATCTGCTTTATACAACACTTGTTGACAGCAGCGCTACCACTATTCCCGAAGATATGACGGTTGATAAAGAACTCCAGATGGTAATTGACTGGGCTCTTGTCAGCGGAACAGGCGAAAGTGCAGACACCGGTGCAAACTCAATTCTCGGTCCAGATTTCGAAGCATTCCTTCCTGCCATTGCAGATGAACCCGGAGGAGCTTCAATAGGAAACGAAAAGATTATGGTTGACCGTGACGGCGACGGTGTTCCCGAAGAGCATACCATGAGCTTCTATCAGCTCGTTTCCAATGCAATTCAGGCACTCCTCAATGGAATGCTGAGTGACCTCCTCTATGATGTTCTTATTGATGCATATGAGGATGATACCACAATATTCAATACCATTGTTGAGGCGGTTGAGGGTCTTTGTGTTATGAACGGTGCTCCGTCGGTAGAATATACCGAGGAAGCGGAAACAGATCCCGTTGCTAAGATTAACTGCCTGCTTAACTGGCTCTTCATGCCGAACGGCGGACTTGCAACACTCATTAAGTTTGACTATGAGGGAATCCATATTCAGGATAACTTTATGTCACTGCTTAACGACCTTGCCCGTATGGCTCCCAATCTTGTCGGCGGTCTTCTTGAAATGGAGCTTCCCGATACTCTTGTTTATTCGGACGAAGAGCTCAAGCGTGTAATGTATTACACTCAGGATTCAACAACAAGTCGTTCAATGCATACTCTTGCCGACCTCGGAATTTCATATGATGATTCAAAGTCAATAGCTGACCTTCAGAAAAATAAGGTTTATCTTTCATATGAGAAGGATGAAAACGGAAATCAGTATGTTCTTTACGGAACGGAATTCAGAGAAAAGTCAAAAAATGTTTATGAGGCTACCAATTACGCTTTATTAAGCAACGGAAAGTCGATTTCCGAATACGGCATTAACCCGACATTCGTAAGAGAATGTTATGAGGTTCCCACATCAAAGGTATGGGCTTCCCTTATTAAGGTTGTTCTTAACAGCTTAATTGAGGGCTGCTACTTCCCCGAATGGGCTGATTCAATTGCATCTGCCGGTGCTTACGCACTTGCTTCGATGGCTGCGACAATTCTTCCCGAAGAAAACTTCATCGAAAGACTTGACCGCTACCACTATGAGAATGAGCTCGGTGAAACTTATACATTTGTTAATAAGGATAAGGCATATGATGCACTTCCTTATACCGAATCGGTTACTGACCCGACCGGAAGACATGGCGCTGTTGTTGTTCCGAGAGCGGCAATGGATATAGCGGCATCAATCGGTGCGTTCTATCTTAACGGCGAGTTTGACTTTATCGGTAAGAAGCTTACTACTCATAATACTTCATTTGAGCAGTTCCTGTTTGAGATGCTCATGTTCGTATTCACAAAGTATCTTCCCGTTATAGCGGGTGACTATACAAGCGGTACATTCCATAACGGCGCATTCAGCACATCAATCAACGCCTGCCTTGATGCTGTTTATTCGGATAAGGTAAATCGTACCTATAAAGATAATCCGAATTTCGGCAGCGTATATATGCTTCTCAATGACACACTGTTCTCACTTCTTCCGTCAGATTGGCTTCCTGCCAAATTCGCAGGTTCGTTTGCATTCCTTAACGACTGGCTCCTGAATTCGGTTCTGAATATTGACCTTCAGAAGCTCATCTCACTCTTCAGTGTTAATAAAGATGGTGAGCTTAACAACAGTGTAACTCAGGTTCTTCTTAACATTGTTGCCCGTGTTCTTGCTCTTGTATTCGGCAAGACCGCAATTCTGCCCGCAACAAGCAACGAAGTTGTATTTACCACATCACCCACAACCGTAAACAGCTTTGCTTCGCTTCTCAGCGGCACAAATCTTGCAACATTCCTTACAAATCTTCTTCATGCGCTTTATAACAAGAGAACTGCTCTTGAAAATACTATTTTCCCGCTTATTCTTTCACAGAATTTCACCCCGAAATATGACAGCAATATTCTCGGAACAAATCTTACATCCAAGAAGATAGCCGACCTGAGCAATTATATTGATGAGCTTGATAAGGATATAAACGGAATTCCGCAGTCCGGTGTGGTTAATTTCACAAAGCTCAGCGATGCAAAAGCCGCTGCTGCCCTTCTCAATAAAGATTATGAAACAAAAATGGGCGAAACCGGTGCATATTATTCGGTTGAATTCCTTGCGTCATACGAAGATGAAAGCATCGCAAAGCAGGCAGCTAATTTCTTTGAGGACGGTTATGTAACCTCATATAACGGTTTGTACTATGTTTACGCCGCAAGAGACTATATGGACAGCGCAGGCTCAAAGCAGACCGTTAATGAATCAAACGGCGATATAAGCTATAAGTTCTCAGATTTCAATTATTCAACTCTGACAGGTCCGAGAAGCTCGGCTTCACCGACTGTTAAATATGATAGTGCATACAGATCGTTTGCTCCGGAAGATTTCAAGGGCGGTGTTCACTTCTATAACAACTATGAAACAGCTCTTGATAACGCAAAGGATTTTGTAGACGATTATAATTCACTTGCAACATCAGACCTTCCCAAGGCTTATCAGGCATGGGCGAAGTTCTCAATTAACGCCCGTCTGTATGCGGCAGGTCTCTATGATGCAAACGGAGACGGCGCTGTTAACGACAGCGATTCAAAGCCGTCAATTCCCTCTGAAATGTATCCCTACTACACCGGCGATTCGGTTCAGTGGAAATTCTATGATGCTGTTAACCAGGGTATCATCGGAAGAAACACCACGGTTGACATGAACGAATTCAATGCGACAAATTACGAAGTATTTGACATTGCACAGAAATTCGGAAATGAAGAAAAGAACGATGTTGAGCTTACGGTTCCGGAAACCGAAGCGGTTGTAAGACTTGCTCTTAAAACTATCGCATTCGATATAACCGCCGATGCAAGCGGAAATTATGCAGGAAATCTCAACTGGAGCAATATTTCCGATGCTCAGCGCACATCCATCAATGATACTTGTAATGCAATCGGATTCAAGTTTGACAGCGCAAACAACAAAATCAGCATGAAGGCGTTTGCACCCATCACCGAGAACAATATTTTCTTCGACAGTCTCGGCGTTGCCACAAGACCTGCTCTCTTTACAGGGGATGAGGATTATGTTCAGGAAATTAAATCCGCAATATGCAGCTCCTATGACTCATATGTTGATGAGATGTATAACACAAGAATTGCTCTCTATAACAACATTGATGAAGTAGGCAGACGCACTGAGGAAGCGGAAAGTGCAAGATCCAGCACTGCTGATATAACATCACTTCTCTGGCTTCTTAAGTACACATCATCCGCATACATCAACCCCATTTCCCGCCGCAGAAACCTTGTAATAGCCGGTGCAGATAACGGTGTAACAATTTACAATAAGATTTATACTTCGGCATCATTTGAAAAGTTCAGACTTGCATATGATTTTGCACAGTCCGTTGCAGATGCAGCAACAAGCATCACATCGACGGCAGGATTTACACAGTCAATCATTTCGAGCGCTTATATCGGACTTATCAAAGCGTTCCAGGGTCTTGTATTATTCTACGGTGCGGCAGACTGGAAGCTGCTTGACAGCACAATCGCCGCTGCGGAAGCAATTGTTGCAAATGGAAATACCGATGGCGATTTAGGCATAAAACAGGAAAGCTATAATGCACTTGTTGCAGAGCTTAATGTTGCAAAGGCACTTCGTCTGTTAGACCTCGACTGTGAGAGCGACGACAGAATTGCTGAAGAAGCACACGACCTTAACAATATAATTTTAAATCTTGAATACAATTGCAGACCGCAGATTATTCCTGCTGAGAGCTCGGATGTAGTTGTTGAGGAGATATCCGATAGCGGTCTCTATAAGCAAGGAAGAATTTTCAACCTTGGAGAAGGCAGAGCTATTACGGATGATGGCGTTACATCTGATTTGATAACCGTTGTCGGTACATTCATAGATCCGTCACTTGCCAGAGGTCTTGAATTTAACCCGGCCGATAAGGGATACGGAACCGGTGCTACGGTTAAGGTAAAGATAAACGGCGACTATGTATGTAGCTATACCGCTGTTATTTTCGGTGACTTAAACGGTGATACCCGTATAGACGGTACAGACAAGTCTCTTATTGAGTACTTCTTCCTTACCGGTGATAGCAGTGTAATGGGCACGACTAAAAAGTTGGCGGCAGATGTTAACCACGACGGTATTGTAAACCTTGATGATGCAAAGCAGATTAGGGATTACTACAACTACATTGCATCCGCTGAAATCAACCAGAATCCTCAGGACTAATCCGAAAAGTTTATAAACGAATTTCTCCCGCTGTCAGCCGACAGCGGGAGATTTTTATGGCCGGTATAGGTGAAATAAACTCTTTTAACTTTGAGCTTTAAGCATTAAGTTCTGCTTTTCGCTTGATTTATACCGAAAACAAAAATTGCCGTATTTTTACAATAAAATGCAGGATGATTTTCAAATCCTGCAAAATTTATGCAGTGTATAATACCGTATATACTGCATATTTTTGCCTTAAAAATCTCGAAAAATGCGATGTAAAGTAAAAAACTTTACTTATTTTATTCCTAAATCGAATGAAAAGGCCGAGTTATCCACATTTTCCACGCAGTTATTCACATATGCAAGTTTCAGACCTTTACAAGAAAAATTTGTAAAGCTTTTTGCCCTTACTGTATATATTCATGCATATTAAAAGGCTGAAAATGAATAATCATTTTCAGCCTTGCAGGATAGCTTTCATATTTTATTATATAATAGTTTTTCCTTTTATAATAACATTATATATGTGCTTAAAATCACTTGATAAAATCAGCATATCGGCGCTTTTTCCGGGAGCAATGCTTCCGGTTTTTTTGTCTTCTCCTATGGAGCTTGCCGGGTTGATTGTTACCGAGCGAAGAGCTTGTTCAAGGGGTATTCCGAAAGAAAGCAGGTTATGAAATTCTTCAAAAAGATTTGTTGTGCTCCCGGCAAGTGTACCGTCCTCGAGCCTTGCCGCACCTTTTTTGATTACCTTCTGACCACCGAGAGTGTATTCTCCGTCTTCAAGCCCTGCCGCCATCATTGCATCGCTTATAACCACCGCTCTGTCTTTTCCGAGCGCTTTAAACGCTGTTCTGAGCGTTGCAGGATGAATGTGTATGCCGTCGCAGATAAGCTCAGCATAAATGCCGTCCGTGTCGAATACTGCGCCTACGAGACCTGGCTCTCGGGAGGAAAGGCCGTTCATAGCGTTAAAAAGATGAGTGGCATGGTTTATTCCATATGTAAAAGCCTGCTTTGCCGAAGCATAATCGCAGGTTGTGTGCGCCGCAGACACAGCGCATATTTTTCGAGCTTCTTTAATAAAAGCTTCACTGCCGTTCATTTCAGGAGCTATGTCAACAAGCTTTATCGGGCAGATTTCATTCAGCCGCATAAACATTTCAATATCCGGTGCTTTTATGTATTTTTCGTTCTGAGCACCTTTCTTTTCAGGGGAGATAAACGGACCTTCCATATTTATTCCGTGAATATATGCGCCTTCTTCGCTTCCCATTGCGGAAGAAATCATTCCGAAGCTTTCGGCAAGCTTATTTTCGGGCAGAGTCATTGTAGTCGGGCAGAATGAAGTTATTCCGTTTTTGGCAAGTGTTCTGCTCATAATTGCGATTGAATCTTCTTTACAGTCGGAAGCATCGGCCATATTGCATCCGTGAATGTGAATATCAATAAATCCGGGAACAATAACCTTACCGGTGCAGTCAATTCCGGCTTCCGATGTTTTGCCGATATCGGAAATTATTTCACCGTTTACAGTTACATCCGTAACGCACGGCTGAAAATCTTCTCCGAAAACGGTTGCGTTTTTAAATATCATTTTTATCACCTAAAAAGATAAGCAGTGCTTTCACACTGCTTAACCGAGTTATGTTTTCAGATTCTGTCTTCAATAAATGCTACGAGGTCGCCGACTGTTTTGATTTTTTCAAGTGCTTCATCGGGAAGCTCAATATCAAATTCGTCTTCAATTGACATTGCAAGGTCAACGAGGTCAAGGCTGTCTGCACCGAGGTCGCCGCTGATTGAAGCATTTTCGGTAACGATGCTTGCATCAACCTCAAGCTGTTCGCTGATTATTTTTTTGAGCTGTTCAAATACCATTTTATAAATCTCCTTTAATTTTGATGTTTCCCCCCGGAAACATAATACGAATATATATTATTAATATTTAGTGCGTTTGTCAATAGATATTTCAAAAAAAGTGTATATCTTTATTTCATTCAGGCAAAATAAACTGAAAGGTGGGATTTATACGGAAACGGTTATGAGCCTGCTCAGAGCGTTTGCTGCAGGCGGAATGATATGCCTTATCGGGCAAATTCTGATAGATAATACCATGCTTACACCGGGCAGAATATTGGTTGCTTTTGTGGTGACGGGCGTTTTGCTGACTGCGGTGGGATTATATGAGCCGTTTGAAAAATGGGCTCAGGCAGGAGCAACGGTACCTCTTACCGGCTTCGGCTTCGCCATGGCAAAGGGCGTTGAAAAAGCAATAGAGGAGCAGGGGGCATTGGGAATACTCACCGGAGCGTTATCCGCTTCATCGGGCGGAGTTACGGCGGCGGTACTCTGCGGACTGATTGCTTCGTTTGTTACAAAGCCGAAAGAAAAATAAAACACCCCGTTCAGCAGAACGGGGTGCAAAAAGCTTTAACTTTTTATGCATTTACCTCACAGCAGGAGCAGGAAACATAATTTTCTTCGGCATCTGCTGTTTCTTTTTTCTTATCAAGGAACTTCTTAACTGCATAATAAATACCTGCAACAGCGGCTGCAACGGCGATAATGATGGCAACAACCTTAATAACTTTCTTAATGCAATCCATAAATTAAAACCTCCATTTATTTGGTATGTCATTATTATAACTTAAAAAATAAGGATTGTCAATAACTTAACAGCCGTGGAAACAAAAATTTTGTCCACGGCCGTCTGTTTCGGTTAAATAAATTATTTAAGGAGCATAGCAAGAGCTGATTTCTTGCGAGCGGCATTGTTCTTATGGATAAGACCCTTTGCAGCTGCCTGATCAACCTTTTTGATAGCTTCCTTAACGAGAGCTTCCTTTTCGGGAGCGTTTGTCTCAGCAGCAAAATGAGCCTTTTTGATAGCTGTTTTAAGAGCTGAATTTCTGGATTTATTTCTTGCTGCTCTGGTCTTGTTGACTATAACTCTCTTCTTTGCGGACTTGATGTTAGGCATTAACGACACCTCCTTCTTCATACAAGTCAATATAATATCACATTTTTTCGGTAATTGCAATAAGTTTTTTAAAAAATGTGAGAAACTTCGCAATTTCGTAATTTATAATAACAAATTCATGCAAAAAAATCAAGAGGTAGATGAAAAAATGGAAATCAGAACCGATTTGGCACTTGAAAAATGTGAAAATCTTGATAAAAAATCCTTAAACGGTGTAACCTGCGAAAGCTTTTCGGTAGGCGAAATGAAAATAACAAGAATAGAAGTTACGAATGAAAACGGAGAAAGAGCCATAGGAAAGCCGATGGGGAAATATATCACCGCCGAAACCGTACCTTTTGCGAAGCACGCACAGTATATCGGTGAGGGACTTGAAGCGGTGAGCCGTGAAATAGCATCGCTTTTGCCGCAAAAAGGGACGGTTCTTGTTGCCGGCTTGGGAAACAGCAGGATTACTCCCGATGCACTCGGTCCGAAATGCGTATCAATGATATTTGCCACCCGTCACATAACGGGAGAGCTTATGAAAGAAACGGGGCTTGCAAATCTCAGAAGCGTATGTGCAATTGCAACGGGGGTCATGGGCGAAACGGGTGCCGAAGCAAGCGAAATAATAAAGGGAATGGTAAATCAGACAAAGCCGTCGGCGGTGATAACGGTTGATGCTCTTGCCGCCAGGAGCGTTGAACGGCTCGGAAATACCGTTCAGATGTGCAGCACGGGGATAACTCCCGGCTCCGGCGTTGGAAATTCAAGAGCCGAAATAAGCGAAAAAACGCTCGGTGTGCCGGTTATAGCAATAGGAGTGCCGACGGTGGTTGATGCCGCCACACTTATTTCCGACTATTCGGGAAAGCTTTTTTCAAGCCGCTCGGCAGTTGAGATGATGGTAACTCCGAGAGAGGTTGACCTGATGATTGAGCACGCCGCAAAGCTGACTTCCCTTGCGATAAACCGTGCATTACAGCCGAACATCAGCGCAGAAGATTTGATTATGCTCACGGCTTAGGTAAATGATAATCTTAACCGATGATTAAACCGAGCGCATTGTATGCCGGTTTGCATAAAAAATCCTGAATTTTTTTGAAAAAAGACTTGATTTTTTCGGGTGCACCATATATAATAAAACTGACTTTTGTGGAGCAAAGGGAAGCAAAGGGTAAAAATGGTGAATTTGATTTTTGAAAGGAGGGGGAATAATGGCTGTATATTTCGTGGGAAAAGAGCACAGAAAATTTGACCAGGTAAACAGAATGTCGATTCCCCCGTATTTCAGAGACGGTCTCGGTCAGACTGTTTACATATTGAAATCAATTCAGGAAGAACCGTGTCTGCTAATCTATTCCGAAGAGGAGTGGGGCAGATTTATGGATATGGTAATAGATTCGTTTGACGGTGAGGAGCTTATCAACGCCGAAAGAGCCATTGCAGATACATCCGAAATGGCAACGGTTGATAAGGCGGGCAGAATAACGCTCAAAGAAGATTACAAGGAATATGCCGGGCTTCAGGAGGATGTGCTTGTTGTGGGCGCAAACAACAGAATTGAGCTTTGGCTTGAAGAGAATTGGAACGAGCGCTGTAACAGAAAGGTTGACTTCAAAAAGCTTTCTCTTACTCCGAGGAGGAATAAGTGATGAGCGAAAAGGCGGCTTTTCATCATATTCCCGTTCTTTTTGAGGAAACCGTTGCTTCACTGAATGTTAAACCGGACGGAATATATGTTGATTGCACGGCCGGAGGCGGCGGACATTCGGCGGCAATTGCAAAACAGCTTGATACCGGCAGACTTATTGCAATAGACAGAGACCCCGAAGCAATTGAAAATCTTAAGAATAAATTTAAGGATATGCCGTGCGTAACGGTTGTTCACGGCAATTTTTTTGATATAAGAAAAATACTTGATGAGCTCGGAATAGCTTCCGTTGACGGAGTGCTTGCCGATTTGGGAGTAAGCTCACATCAGCTTGATGAGCCGGAAAGAGGATTTTCATTTCATCACGATGCACCGCTTGATATGAGAATGAGCCTGAGCGGAGAGAGTGCGGCGGATGCCGTTAACGGTCTTTCTCAGCAGGAGCTTCAGAAAATAATATTTGAATACGGCGAAGAAAAATTCGCACCGTCAATTTCAAAAGCAATTGTCAAGGCAAGGCAGACGAAGCCTGTTGAAACAACCTTTGAGCTTGTTGAAATAATAAAATCTGCGATGCCGGCTTCCGCAAAAAGAGACGGACATCCGGCAAGAAAAACATTTCAGGCAATAAGAATTTATGTGAACGGTGAGCTTGACGGGCTCGGCGATGCGGTATCCGCAATGTTCGGATGCCTTAAGGTCGGCGGCAGGCTGAGCGTTATCACATTTCATTCGCTGGAGGACAGAACGGTAAAGCAGCAGCTTGCGCCGCTCGCAAAGGGATGCACCTGCCCGAGGAGCTTTCCTGTTTGCGTTTGCGGAAAAACACCCGAAGCGAAAATATTCAAGGCGGTTTCTCCGAGTGAAAGAGAGCTTGAGGATAATCCGAGGAGCAGGAGCGCCAGACTCAGGACGGCGGAAAAGCTGAAGTAGTAATAAAAAACGGAGGAAGAACGGAAGATGAACGGATATAACAGAAGCGAAGCATATGATATCAGATATGCCGCACCTGCGCCGGAATTGCCGTATGAGGAACCGCAAAGGCAGAAATCAAAATCTGCAAATAAAACGAAATCCTTAATAACCGTTAACAGGGCAACATATGCAAGACTTGCTCTTGCAGCAAAAACGGTTGCGCTTGCCGTGGTTCTTTTTGCACTTTTCCTCGGAATACTCCGTGCGAGAATAGATTTTGAAAAGCTCAACAGAGAAACAACGAAAATTCAGACGATGATAAGCGATGCGGAGAGCGAAAACACAAGATTAAAGGTTCAGCTCAGCTCAACGGTTTCAAGAGAAAAGGTTGAAGCATATGCAACAACGGTTCTCGGTATGCACAAGCTTGAACGCAATCAAATTCATTATTTTGAAGATAAGCCGGTTGACGAAGTGGTTATTGCCGGCGGAAAGGCTAAAGCCGAAAAACAGTAATATGCGGAATATCGGAAAATAATCCGCATATAAATATTGGAGATAAAGCGTGAATAACGCCATGTTTCTGCTTTCCCGTGGCTTTTTTAAGTCTCGGGATAAGATTTTATATAAGGCAATCCGCAAATTACGGTTATGAAAGGAAAAAGAGGGCATGAATAAGGTTTCACCGAGAAGAAAACTTTTCAGAAGAGCGGTAACGGTTTTTCTGATACTTGCCGTATGCTTTTTCGGTCTGCCCTCAGCCAATCTGTTCAGAATTCAGATTATCGACAGCAAAAAATATAAGAGCGAAGCGGAAAAGAACCAGCTTCACGATACCGAAATTGCCGCCGAAAGAGGAGTTATATACGATGCAAACGGAACCGTGCTTGCTCAGAGTGCATCGGTTTGGAAGGCTTACATAAAGCCCAACGCAATAGCCGAGGTTAAAGACGAGGGCTTTAAAAATTCGGTTTGTCAGAAGCTTTCGGAGCTGACGGGTACCGATATCGAAAGCATTAAAACCAAAGCGGATAAATCGAAATATGCATATCTCGTTGTCAAAAGACAGATTGAATATGCCGAAAAAGAGAAGCTTTCCGAAATTCTTTCCGAAAAATATACGGCCGCCAACGGCAAAAAATATGCTTACAGCGTGGGAATAGGCATTGACCCCGATGTTAAGAGGTACTATCCTTACGGTTCACTTGCCGCCGCAGTTATCGGCTTTACCGGAACCGATGATATAGGAAGAGCCGGAGTGGAGCTTAAGTATGATGAAGCGCTTACGGGAACTCCGGGCAGAATTGTTACCGCACAGAACGGTAAAAACGGCGCAATGGGCGAGGAATATGAAACCGTGTATGATGCCGTTCAGGGTAACAGCCTTGTTCTTACTATTGATGAGGTTATTCAGAGATATGTTGAAGACGGCCTGGAGCAGGTCTATAAGGACAGCAAGGGTGCAGGTGCTTACGGCATAGTTATGGATGTTAACAAGGGCGCAATACTTGCCATGGCGTGCGTTGAAAAATTTGACCTCAATAATCCTCAGAGCCTTTCGGACGAAACAAAGGAATATATTGAGCAGGAGAGCGTAAACGAGGATACCGAGGAGCTCACCGACAAAGAAAAAGAGGATATAAATCAGAAATATCAAGAACTCGAAGAAAGAATAGCCGCAAGAAAGCAGGTTATCACAAATAAGAAGCTTTATAAGCAGTGGCGTAACTTCATAATCAGCGATATTTATGACCCGGGTTCGGTATTCAAAATAATCACCGCATCGGCGGCACTTGAAGAAAATGTTGTTTCTCCCGATTTTACATACACCTGCGGAGGAAAAATTCAGGTTGCGGACAGAACGATAAAATGCCATAACCATTCCGGCCACGGCACTCAAAATCTTAAGCAAGGTCTTATGAATTCCTGCAACCCGTTCTTTATCACCGTCGGTCAGAAGCTCGGAGCGGAAAAGTTTTTCCGTTATTTTGAAGCATTCGGCTTTACCGAGAAAACCGGAATAGACCTCCCTGCGGAAACCATGCCGGTTGCAGGTGTTAACTATCATACGCTTGACACGATGGGAATAGTTGAACTTTCAAGCTCCTCATTCGGACAGTCGTTCCAGGTAACGCCCATTCAGATGATAACCGCCATCAGCGCAATTGCAAACGGCGGATACCTTATGAAGCCTTATGTTGTTGCAAAAGAGCTTGATGAAAACGGAAATGTTGTCAGAGAAACTCAGCCTACCGTCAGAAGGCAGGTTGTTTCAAAAGAGACGGCGGCAACCGTTTCGAATATGATGGAAGCCGTTGTATCGGGCGGAACGGGTAAAAACGCTTATGTTGCCGGATACAGAGTGGCGGGCAAAACGGGAACATCTCAGAAGCTTAACAGAAGCGGTCATTATGTTGCATCATTCGGATGCTTTGCTCCGGCGGATGACCCCGAGATAGCGGTTCTGATTGTTGTTGATGACCCGATAGGTCAGATTAACGGCGGTCAGATATGCACGCCCGTTGCGGCAAAGGTTGTTGAAAAAACGCTTGAATATATGGGCGTTGAAAGACAATATACCGAAAGCGAGCTTGAAAAGCTTGATACCGTTGCTCCGACTGTTGTGGGAACGGAGGTTGACGATGCAAAGGCTCTGCTTGAGGAAAAAGGATTTACGGTTAAGGTTTCGGGAGACGGAGACAAGGTAATAACTCAAATGCCTGCCGCCGCTCAGAGCATACCGCAAAACGGAGTTATCGTGCTTTATACGGAAGCGGATGCGGAAAGTCTTACCGCCGAGGTTCCGGACCTTTGCGGAATATCGCTTTCACTTGTGAATAAATATGCTCATTCGGCAGGAATAAATGTTAAAATTTCAGGCAATGCGCTTAACAGCAGTGAGCTTGTTTCATACGACCAAAGCATAGAAGCGGGGACTGAGGTCGAATACGGCAGAACCGTTACGGTTTATTTCAAATCAAATACCGGAGTTAACGATTTCGCCGAGTAATTCTCGTCAAAGGGGGACAAAAGATGAAACTGAATGAATTTGCCGCTGAGCTCGGCATAAAATGCGAAAGTGAAGCCGAAATCAGTTCGATAACCGATAATTCGTGTAAGATTGAAAAGAACGGCATTTTTGTCTGCATTGAGGGCAAACACTTTGACGGTCACACAAAAGCGAAGGAAGCGGCTGAAAAAGGAGCCGCCGCAGTTGTGGTTCAAAAGGATACGGGGCTCGAAAATCAGCTTATGGTTGAAAATACGAGAAGCGCATATACAAGGCTTTGTGCCGCATTTTTCGGTCATCCCGAAAGAAAGCTTAAAATAATCGGCGTAACAGGAACCAACGGGAAAACAACAACCTGTTTTATTCTTAAATCAATGCTTGAAAAGCTCGGACATAAAACCGGACTTATCGGCACGGTTAAAAATATCGTAGGAGATAAGGAATATCCTGCGGCGCTCACAACGCCCGACAGCATTGAGCTTTTCGGACTGTTTGATGAAATGGTTAAGGCGGACTGTGAATACTGCGTTATGGAGGTTTCATCTCAGGCTCTTGACCAGTGCAGAGTTGACGGAGTGCATTTCGAAGCCGCAATATTCACAAATCTCACGAGAGACCATCTTGATTATCACGGAAGCTTTGAAAATTATATGAAGGCAAAGCACATACTTTTTGAAAATTCATCATTGGCAATTGTAAATGCAGACGATGAAGCCGCTTCATATATGATGAATGAAACAGAATGCAGAAATGTTACCTTTGCCGTTCGGAACGATGAATCGGATTATACGGCAAAAAATATAAAAATCTCGGCATCAGGCGTAAAATACGAGCTTGTTAACAGCCACAACATCGGCAGAGTTAATTTTGCGGTTCCCGGAGAATTTTCGGTATATAATTCAATGGGTGCGGCGGTTTGCCTTGCAGAGCTCGGCATGGATTTCAGAAGTGTGCTTGAAGCTCTCGGCGAATGCGGCGGCGTTCCGGGCAGAATGGAAGTTGTTAAAACCGATACGCCATATACGGTTATCATTGATTATGCCCATACGCCGGACGGACTTGAAAATGTACTTTCAAGTGTAAGAAAAATAACTGACGGCAGAGTTATAAGCGTTTTCGGCTGTGGCGGCGACAGAGATAAAACAAAGCGTCCGATAATGGGCAAAATCGGAGCGGAGCTTTCGGATATAGCGGTTATCACATCGGATAATCCGAGAAGCGAAGACCCCGATGAAATAATAAACGATATTCTTGCCGGAATTGCAAAGCATTCGTCAAAGCTCATTGTTGAAAGTAACCGCACAAAGGCAATTGAAAAGGCGATGAATGTTGCCAAGGCTGATGATGTTATAGTGCTTGCAGGCAAGGGCCACGAAACATATCAGATACTTGCAGACGGAAAAATTCACTATGACGAGCGTGAAATAGTTGCCGATATTCTTTCAAAGAAAGCGGTGGAAAGCAAATGATACCGATAACATTCAAGGCGGCGGCAAACGCCGTTCACTCGGCTTCTCCGCTCGGCGGAGAGTTTAATGCAGTTTGCACCGATACAAGAAAAATCATTCCGGGCAGTCTTTTCATTTGTCTCAGAGGAGATAATTTTGACGGTAACGAATTTGCCGCAAGGGCGATTGAAAGCGGCTGTGCGGCGGTTATCTGCGAAAGGGACTGCGGTCTCGGAGAAAAGCAGATTATCGTTGAAAATTCAAGAAAAGCTCTGCTTGACCTTGCCGGATATTACAGAAGTCTTTTTGATATTCCGTTTATCGGTGTAACCGGAAGCGTAGGCAAAACCACCACCAAGGAAATGACTCACGCCGTTTTATCGGCAAAATATAACACTCTCAAAAATGAGGGCAATCTCAATAACGAGGTAGGCGTTCCGCTCACTCTTTTCAGACTTGACAATTCGCACGAAGCGGCCGTTATCGAAATGGGTATGAGCGACTTCGGAGAAATTTCAAGAATGACAGCGGCGGTAAAGCCCGATGCGGCGATAATATCGAATATCGGCGTTTCCCATATTGAAAAGCTCGGTTCACGGGAGGGCATCCTCAAGGCGAAGCTTGAAATTCTTGAAGGTATGAAATCCGATGCTCCGCTTATTATTAATGCCGATAACGATATGCTTTCAACCGTAAAGCAGGACGGCAGAAAAATTATCAGATACGGAATAAATTCCGAGGACTGCGATTTCAGTGCATTCGATATAGTCCTGAATGACGAAGAAACCGAATTTATATTCAAATCGGATGATGATTCGATGAAGGTTCGTCTGCCGTTCCCCGGAATACACAATGTTTATAATGCTCTTGCGGCGGCGGCAACCGGAAGCCTTTTCGGAATTTCGGCAAAGGAAGCCATGAATGCTCTGAAGGATTATGTTCCGGCAGGTATGCGCCAGAGGATAGTAAGAAAGAACGGAATTACATTCATTGAGGACTGCTATAACGCAAGTCCGGATTCTCAGGCGGCGGCTATGGCTGTGCTCGGTTCAATGAAGGCCTCAAGAAAAATTGCCGTTATAGGTGATATGATGGAGCTCGGCTCGGTCAGCGTGCAGGCGCATTACGATGTCGGCGTTAAGGCGGCTGAAAATAAAATAGATGCCGTTTATACCTACGGCGAAAGAGCGGTTCAGACCGCAAAGGGCGCAAGGGATAACGGAATTACCGATGTGAAGAGCTTCAATGATAAAAACGAGCTTGCCGAGGAGCTTCTCAAAACGCTCAAAGAGGGCGATGCAATTCTTTTCAAGGCGAGCAGGGCGATGAAGCTTGAAGATATAATTTATGCCGTTTACGACGGATTGGAAAAATAATTTATGAATAACATTTCGGCGGCTGTGCTTGCAGGTGCGGCAGGACTTGCGGTAACGGGTATATCGGGATTTACCGTGATACCGTGGCTGAGAAAAATAAATTTCGGGCAGGTTCTTGACGGAACGGAGCCGAAATGGTACAGAATAAAAACAAGCATACCGACTATGGGCGGAATATTGCCCGTAATCGGAACGGTGTGCGCCGTTTTGCTGACCGTCATAACGGATAAGGTGACGGGCGGAGATATAATCTCATCGGGCAGTATGGTTGCCCGTGAAATGTACACCGAATTTCTGAGCGGACTTATTACGGCTATAACTCTTGCTCTTGCCGGATTTACCGATGATTATTTGAAAATACTCGGTAATTCGCCGCTCGGGCTTACGCATAAGCTTAAATCTGCAATTAAAATTTTCATTTCTCTCGGTTTTCTTTTAAGCCTTTATATGGGAATGCAGGCGGAACCCTATATATTTATTCCGTTTGCGGGCATGATAAAAACGGGAGCTTTACATTGGATAACGGGAGTAATCCTGATATATACCGCAGTAAGCGCCGTCAATATCACGGATGGCATTGACGGCCTTTGCGGCGGTACATTTGCGGCTTCCGCACTAACTCTTTCAATTGCGGCGGCTCTGAGAGGATATTTCGGAGTATGCACAGTCGGAATTGCGGCGCTCGGAGCATCGGTCGGTTTTCTGCTTTGGAATAAAAAGGCTCACTGCGGAAATGTCGGTTCGCTGTTTTTTGCCGGAGTGCTTGTGTGGCTGGCTTATTCAACGGACTGTCCGCTTATGCTTCCGCTTTTCGGAGCTTCATATTTCATTATCGGAGCTTTTGAAATTGCACGAGTTCTTTGTTACAGGCTTTCGGACGGAAAAAGGCTTCTGAAAGCATCGCCGCTTCAGTTTCATCTTTCAAAATGCGGCGTTAAAAACGGAAAAATCATCGGCATATTTGTGCTTATAAATATAATCGGCGGAACAGCCGCCATTGTTCTCCTGCATATGGGAGGATTTTATTGAGGAAAGGAGCAACGGCATGGCAAGCAGGGAAGCTGTGACCTCTGAATTCGGAAATTATGTGAAGTCGGAATTCAGACGGGCATTCGGAATTATTGATTGGATAAAAGACCTATTTACCGGAAGAAAAAAAATAAGAGATTTATTTTCGACCGCTCCGTTTGACCTTGCTTTTTTTGCGCTGGTTATTCTGCTTCTTTCAATCGGCGTTGTTATGATGTATTCCGCAAGCTATGTTAATGCGTGGAACTCAGCAACCTCGAATTATGACCCTCATTATTATGTTAAAAGGCAGGCGCTTTTTGCGGTTATCGGCGTTGCCGTTATGGTGGCGGTTTCGTTTATAAAAACCGAGTTTTACCGTGACTGCTCGGGATTTGTTTATGTTATTGCAATCCTGCTTTTGATTTATGTTCTCATAAATCCCTATGTTATCCCGGGCAAGGAAGAATTCAAGCGCTGGATAAACCTCGGATTTACAACATTTCAGCCGTCCGAAATAGGCAAGCTGGCGGTTATTATGATGCTTGCATATTTGCTTGAACGCTTCAGCAAGGCAACCGAAGAAAAGGCAATGATGCTTTTCTTCTATGCAATTTTCGTGGTTATCATCTGCGGCCTGGTGTATCTTGAAAATCATGTTTCGGGCACTATTCTGATTTTCTTAATCGGCGCTTCAATGATGTATCTCGGCGGAGTTAAATGGCAATGGTACGCCGTGGCAATAGCCTTGGGAATACTTGTTGTTTCGGCGGTTGTTTCTAATCCCGGAAAATTCCTGAACGGTTATGCGGCGGAAAGAATAGAAACCTGGATAAAACTGCTCACCGGCAAGGAGCTCACAAGAGAGGAATCCATCGGTTCGGCGTGGCAGAGCCTGCAATCACTTTATGCAATCGGCTCGGGAGGTCTTTTCGGTCTCGGTTTCGGAAATTCAAAGCAGAAATATCTTTATCTTCCCGAACCTCAGAACGATTTCGTTTTTGCGGTTGTTTGCGAAGAGCTTGGATTTATCAAAACAATGCTCATAGTTATTCTTTTTGTGCTTCTTATAGTCAGAGGTTTTATAATCGGAATGAGAGCACGCACAAAATACGGCGCAATGCTTGCAATGGGCATAAGCCTGCAAGTGGGCTTGCAGACAGCACTGAATATCGGCGTTGTTACCTCAACGCTCCCGAATACGGGAATAAGTCTTCCGTTTTTCAGCTACGGCGGAACCTCACTCGTTATGCTTCTGCTTGAAATGGGAATGGTGCTTTCCGTATCAAGAAACAGTGAAAGGAAGAAATAAAATGCTCAACGGTAAAAGAATACTGATAGCCGCAGGCGGTACGGGCGGTCACATAAATCCGGCTCTCGGTACGGCAGGCTATATAAAAGAAAAATGTCCGGATGCCGAAATAATATTTGCCGGAACTGCCGATAAAATGGAAGCAAAGCTCGTTCCGGAAGCCGGATATGAGCTGAGAACCATTGAAATAAGCGGATTTTACAGAAGCTTTTCGCCCGAAGCGATAAAACACAATATAAAAACTCTTTTCAGAATTTTAAAAGCTTCATCGCAGGCAAAGAAAATCATTAAAGATTTTAAGCCTGACCTCGTTATCGGCTTCGGCGGATATGTAAGCGGTCCCGTTCTGAGAATGGCGGCGAAAATGGGGATTCCCACGGCTGTTCACGAGCAGAACGCTTTTCCCGGTGTTACGAATAAGGCACTTGCCGGCAGGGTTGACAGAGTTATGCTCACTGTTAAACAGGCGGAAAAATATCTTAAGCCGAAAAATCCCTGCGTTATAACGGGTCTGCCGATAAGAGGGGATATTCTTAAGGCTGACCGTGACTTTTCAAGAGCCGAGCTCGGAATTACCGATGATAAAACACTTATTCTTTCAATGGGCGGAAGTCTCGGCGCAAAACCGGTTAACGATGCCGTTCTCGGGCTTATCCTTAATAAATATCAGGATAAGAACTGCGTATTTCTTCACGCAACGGGCAAGGGCGGAACGGATTTCTCCGAAAAGCTCAAAGCCGCAGGAGTTAATCCCGATGAACATAAAAATATAATGATTTCCGAATATATTAATATTCCCAAGTGTCTGCCTGCCGCCGATTTGGTTATCAGCCGTTCAGGCGCAAGCTCCCTGAGTGAGCTTCAGGCGATGGGCAAACCGTCAATACTCATTCCGTCGCCCTATGTTGCCGAAAATCATCAGTATCATAACGCAATGGCGCTTGTGAATAACGGTGCGGCTGAAATAATCGAGGAGAAGGACTTGAATCCCGAAAGTCTCACCGAAAAAGTCAATTTGCTGATTGCAGAGCCGTCAAAGCTCAAGCAAATCGGCGAAAATGCAAGAAAAATGGCTGTTATGGATGCAACGGAACGCATATATAACACTCTTTGTGAAATAGTAAAATAAGTAACAACATTACTCCGGAAGGAATAATATGTAACGAGCATATTATCAAACGGAGTGTGTGAAATGGAAAAGTTAATAATAAACGGCGGCAGAAAGCTCGGCGGAGAAGTGAAGCTCCAGGGCTCAAAGAACAGCATTCTGCCGATACTGGCGGCAACGGCGGCGGTTAACGGGGTAAGCATCATACATAACTGCCCACGCCTTACGGATGTTGATGCCGCCGTAAAAATATTGGAACATATCGGATGCCGTGTGAACTTTGAAGGCGAAACGGTTATTGTTGATGCAACCACGGCTTCAAGATATGAAATCCCCGAAGCGCTTATGCACGAAATGCGCTCGTCAATTATCTTTCTCGGAGCACTGCTCGCACGCTTCGGCAAAGGCAAGGCGGCGGCTCCGGGGGGATGTGAAATAGGCTTAAGACCGATTGACCTGCATCTTTCCTCGCTTCGCAAAATGGGCGTTACGATAAACGAAAACGCAGGGATTATCGACTGTGAAGCCACGGGCGGAATTAAGGGGCGCAGGATAAGTCTCAGCTTTCCGAGCGTGGGAGCAACGGAAAATATTATGCTTGCTTCTCTCGGCGCAAGGGGAGAAACCGTTATAACCAATGCCGCAAGAGAACCTGAAATAAAAGACCTTGCCGATTTTCTCAATAAGTGCGGCGCAGATATTCGGGGAGCAGGGCAGAGTGTTATAAGGATTTCGGAGAAGCATCCCGTAACAGGTGCGGAGCATACGATAATTCCCGACAGAATAGTCGCTTCAACCTATATGGCGTGTGCCGCCTGCACGGGAGGAAATATAACCGTCTGCGGAGCGGAAAAAGAGCATCTTGCTCCGGTTATTCCGGCTTTTGAAGAAGCAGGATGCAAAATAAAATTTGACGGCGACAGATTTATGTTTAATTCTCCGGAAACTCTCGGCAGGATTAAATATCTCAGAACAATGCCGTATCCCGGATTTCCGACTGACTCTCAGGCAATCATTATGGCAGTTGCCGCAATCGGCAGAGGAACAAGCGTTATTTCGGAAAATATATTCGAAAACCGTTTCCGCCATGTGCCGGAGCTCGTTAAAATGGGAGCGGATATAAGAGTTGAGGGCGGAAGTGTTGCCGTTATAGAGGGCGTTGAACGCCTGCACGGTGCGAGGGTTTCGGCCCGTGATTTGCGGGGAGGAACGGCGCTTATTGCGGCGGCTCTCTCGGCAGAGGGTGAAACATCAATAGAAAACATATTCCATATTTACAGGGGCTGTTTCGGGATTGAGAAAAATCTCTCATTGCTCGGAGCAGATATAAAAAAGGTATAAAATATATATTATAGGGGTTTAAATGGAAAAAGATTTTGAAAACGAGGAACGCAGACTGACTGCCGATGAAAGAGCTCTCAGAGTTAAAAGCCTGAAAAAAAAGAGAAAAAGAAGACTGGCACTTGTTGTGACGGTCTTTTGTCTCATTCTGATTTTGGTTATTTGTCCTATTGTTCTTTTTGCTTCTCTGCGAGTGAGAAAATTTGAGATGGAGGGCACAAGCCCTTATACTCCCGATGAAATCAGTGCCGCAAGCGGAATAGCGGTCGGCAAAAGCCTGATATTCATTGATACCGAGGAAATAGAAAAGAGCATTGAAAAGGCCCTTCCGTATATTGATGATGTTAAGGTTACGAAAAAGCTTCCGGGTACGCTGTTTATAAAGTACGGCGAAGCGGAGAAAAAATATGCAATTCAGGTTTCGGATACATCATATGCAGTTGTTACCGAAAATTTCAGAGTGCTTGAAACCGCTCCGGAGCCGCCGGAGGGGACAACAAGAATAATCGGCGCTCCGCCGGCAATCGCATTGCAGGGAGAGCTTATATCATTCAGCGGCGGCCAGACCCTGCTTGATGAAAACGGAGAGCCCGTAAATGATACTTCGTTATCATTGCTTATGGAAATGTCAAAGGCGATTGAGGAAAATGGCCTTGAAGATATCAATATGATAAATATTACAACGATTTCGCATATTTATCTTATCTATAATGAACGCATAGTTCTTAATCTCGGTGATTCGGGAAATATTCAGCGCAAGCTTGCACTCGGCAAAAAGGTTATAGATTCCGAAAATGAAAACTCGGTTTTCCAGACCGGAACAATAAATCTTACGGTGGATAAGCAGGCATATTTCAGCGCCGATGCTTATAAGGATATACCCGAGCTTTTGACTTATTATAAGCTCATCGGCAAGGTTTCGGACGAAGAGGAAGAAGAAACAACCGGCGAAAGCGAAGAGGAAACCGACGAAGAGACCGATGAAGAGACTGAAGAAGAACCTGATACTTCCGAAAGCGAAGCCGAAAACGATAAAAATGAAGATGAAGACGAGAACTGATAAGAGAAATTGTATCTAATTTGTTAAAAATAGTCGATTAGATAATGTTTTTTCAAATTTTTCTTGTATTTTTTAAAAAAATATGTTAATATAATTCTGTTTAATATTGGATAATAAAAAACCATAGGGGGTTAACCAAATGGCATTTGAAATTGACAATGATTTTGAAAGTGCAGTCCAGATAAAGGTTATAGGCGTCGGCGGCGGCGGCGGAAATGCCGTTAACAGAATGATAACTCAGGGCGTTCTCGGTGCTGAGTTTATCGCCGTTAATACGGACAAGCAGGTTCTTGTTCATTCAAAAGCAACGCATAAAATCCAGATTGGTGAGAAATCAACTCACGGTCAGGGCGCAGGCGGAAAGCCCGAAATCGGTGCAAAAGCCGCAGAAGAAAGCAGAGATTCCATTTCCGATGCTCTTAAAGGTACGGATATGGTGTTTATTACCGCAGGCATGGGCGGCGGAACAGGAACCGGTGCGGCTCCCGTTATCGCTCAGGTAGCCAAGGATATGGGTTGCCTTACCATCGGCGTTGTAACAAAGCCCTTCAAGTTTGAAGGAAGAAAGAGAATGTCTCAGGCTCAGGACGGTATCTCAAAGCTTGCCGAATCCGTTGACAGCCTTATCGTTATTCCGAATGACAGACTTCGTGCGCTTGACGAAAAGAAAAAGACCATCGCCGAAGCATTCGCAGAAGCTGATGAAGTTCTTCTTCAGGGCGTTAAGAGCATTTCCGAGCTTATTAAGGTTCCCGGATTTATCAACCTCGACTTTGCTGATGTAACAAGTGTTATGAAAGAAGCCGGCTATGCTCATATGGGTGTCGGCAGAGCAAAGGGAAGAGACAAGGCTTCCTGCGCCGCAAATATGGCTGTTTCAAGTCCGCTTCTCGAAACCTCAATCGCAGGTGCAAAGGGCGTTATCATCAGCATAACAGCTTCCGACGATGTTGACCTTGAAGAGGTTGAAAGCGCCGCTGAAATCATCACCGAAAAGGCTCATGTTGATGCAAATATCACATGGGGTATTGCATTTGACCCCGACCTTGACGATGAAATGGTTATAACGGTTATTGCAACCGGCTTTGATTCAAAGCCTTCGGCAGAGCCGGTTAAGCCTGCTGCATCGGTTAATCCGTTTGCGGCCGCCGCAAAGACTGCCGCTCCTGTCGCTCCGGCAGCTCAGAGCGCTCCTGTTGCCGAAAAGTCATCTGCTCCGAGCATCCCTCGTTTCGGCGCTCCCGCAGCACCGTCAAATGATGTTGCTCCCGAAGCTCCGAGCGTTCCGCAGGTAAATAAATCTGCCGATAACGGATTTGATGAAAATCAGTTCTATGTAATGATAAACGATATTATCAAAGAAAACGAATAATAGTAAAAAGCTCCCTTGGACGGCATCGCCCAAGGGAGTTCTTTAGTTGTTTTCGGCTTATTTACTTGATTTTCTTCATTGAGTCAAGCGATGAATATTTTCCGAGAAGAGTGAGCACGGAGCTTCTTTCGATAACAGTATCGGCATTCGGGGAGATTGTTATTTCACCGCCCTGCTTAATTCCGATAACAAAAACATCGTATTTTGCTCTTACATCAATTTCTCTTATGGTTTTGCCAATCCATGAATCGGGAACTCTGAACTCGGCTATTCCGTATTCGCTTGAAACCTCAATGCTGTCAAGAATATTTGAGGATGAAAGCGTTCCGGCGAGCTTATCCGCAACAATTCTTTCGGGAATAATAACCTGGTCAGCGCCGATTTTTTTGAGAATTTCGCAGTGAGTTTCGTCATAAGCCTTGCAGATAACCTGCTTTATTCCGAGATTTTTAAGATTCATTGTTATGAGAACCGAGGCGGCAAGGTCTGAGCCGACGGCAACTATGGCGCAGTCGCACATGCTTACGCCGAGACTTTTCAGAACATCGAAATCCTTGGCGTCGGCGGCAACAGCCTTTGTAACGAATTCCGCAATATCGTCTATTCTTTCCTGACTGCGGTCAATAACCAGCACTTCCTGACCGAGCTCATAGAGCTTTTCGGCAATCTGCCAGCCGAATCTACCGAGACCGATAACGGCATATGATTTCATTTTAATTTCCCCCTTAACCAATCAGTAAGTTTGTTTCCGCATATTTATAAGAAGCCTGACCGTGTTTATTTTTCATAAATCCGAGACTTACGGTGAGAATACCCACACGCCCGAAATACATATATACAATAAGCAGAAGCTTTGAAAGCCTGCCGAGAGTCGGCGTTATGCCCGTTGTAAGTCCTACCGTTGCGAGTGCGGATATGGATTCATAGAGCGAATCGGTGAGATTTATGCCCGAATCCATGCAGATTATCATTCCGCCGGCAAAGGCGAGAATAATCATTATTCCGAAAATTGTAACGGCGTTAAGTATATGCTTGTACGGAATTGTTCTGTAAAATACGCTTACTGTTTCTTTTCCCCTCATTCTTGACCAGAGGAAAATCAGAAGTACCGCAAAGGTGACGGTTTTGATACCGCCTGCGGTTGAGCCTGAGCTTCCGCCGATAATCATAAGAAGCATCGTAACCGCTTTCCCGCCGTCTGTCATAGCGCCCTGATTAAGAGCATCAAAGCCGGCGGTTCTTGATGTTGCGGACTGGAAAAAGCCTGCAATCAGCTTTTGGTCAACATTCATATTGCCCATGGTGAGCGGATTATTCCATTCGGTTATGCAGATAAAGAATGCACCGCCGAAAAGAAGAACAACGGTTGAAATAATAACAAGCTTTGAATATACATTCATTTTGAAAAATGAACGCTTGGTGAAAATTTCATCCCACACGAGAAATCCGATGCCGCCGATGATGATAAGCAAGGAAATCGTTATGCACACAATCGGGTCGGTACCATAGGGAATAAGGCTCTGCCCGGGTGTTTCAAATCCGAATATATCAAATCCGGCGTTGCAGAATGCGGAAACGGAGTGGAATACCCCGAGCTTTAACGCTTTGAGCAAGCCGTATTTCGGGAGAAAACGCAGAGCGAGCACAACCGCTCCCACGCCCTCAACCGAAAGACAACCTCTTATGATTTTTGCCTGAACTCTTGTGGCCTGATTTATATCATCGGAGCCGAGAGATTGGGCAATCATAAGCTGTTGATTCATGTTGACTTTTCTTTTAAGGCTCATAATAACGAGCGATGCGGCGGACATAAAGCCGAGACCGCCTATTTCGATAAGTCCGAGAATAACAGTCTGCCCAAAGCCGCTCCACTGTGTCCAGGTGTCGGCAAGAATAAGTCCCGTAACGCAGGTTGCCGATGTGGCGGTGAAAACAGCTTTCATCAGTCCGCAGCCCATCCCGTTCCTTGAAGCAATCGGCAGGCTTAAAAGTAATGCACCGAGAATAATTATGCCGAGAAAAATCAGCGAGATTATCTGGCTTATATTCAGCGGATGCCGTTTCCTGAAAACTTTTTTGTGAGTTTGTTTCATTAAAAATCCTCGTATAAAACTTATTTTTCAGCCCATGTATAAGGCGTGAAAATTATCAGCATGGGAATGAGCTCAAGTCTGCCGGCAAGCATATCGAAGCTTAATATTATCTTGCTGAGCACGGAAAGGTCGGAGAAGTTTGAAGCAGGTCCGAAATGACCGAGTGCGGGGCCGATATTGCTTATGCAGGCAAGCACAGCCGTAAATGTGGATTCGAGATTGAACCCGTCGGTTGAAACAATCAGAGCGGAAAGAAAAGTGATAATCACATATGTTGCGGAGAAAACGAAAACGCCCTTAACGATATTTTCATCAACCGTTCTTTTGTCGATTTTAATGTTCTCAACACATTTCGGGTTGAGAGCTTTTTTTATTTCTCTTGCAGAGCCCTTGAAAAGTATCATAATTCTTGAAACCTTCAAACCGCCGCCCGTTGAACCGGCGCAGGCTCCGATGAACATAAGAAGCACAAGTATGCCCTTTGAAAGAACCGGCCATTTATTGAAATCCACGGATGAAAAGCCTGTGGTTGTAATTATCGAGGAAACCTGGAAGAATGCGTGCCTGAAAGAGGTACCGGCGGAATAGGTTGTTACGGCAAGATTTATTCCTATTATGAGAACGCTCACGCCGACTATTCCGAGATACCATCTGAGCTCCTCACTTTTGAGCGCTTGACGGGGCTTGCCTTTGAAAATCAAATAATAGAGGTTGAAGTTTATGCCGAAAATAAGCATAAACACCGCAATAACCATTTCCGAATAAAAGCTGTGATAACCCTCAATGCTGTTGTTGAGAACCGCAAATCCGCCCGTTCCGGCGGTTGCAAATGCGTTCACGATACTGTCAAAAAGCGGCATACCGCCTGCAAACAGCATAATTATCATTACCAAAGTGAGTGCACAGTAAATTCCGTATAGGATACGGGCCGAAGCGCTCAGCTTTGAAACAAGCTTTCCGACGGTGGGACCGGGAACCTCGGCACGCATAACATGCATTGAGGTTTTTTCGGTTTTAGGCATAATCGCAATAACAAAAACCAGAATACCCATGCCGCCTATCCAGTGGGTAAAGCTTCGCCAGAAAAGCAGACTTTTCGGAAGCGATTCGATTTCCGAAAGAATTGTTGAGCCAGTTGTGGTAAAGCCCGAAACGGTTTCGAAAAAAGCATCAATAAAATGGGGAATATAGCCGCTGATATAGAACGGAAGAGCTCCGAAAATTGACATTGCTATCCATGAAAGGGCAACTATAACATAGCCTTCCCTTGCGTAGAGCGACGATTTTTCGGGCTTTTTGTGCGTGAAAAGAAGTCCGATAACCGCAAGTGCCGCAATGGTGAGAGCAAAGGCAATGAGGGTATCATCGCCGTATATTACCGAGCCGACAGCCGGCAGGATAAGCAGAATTGCTTCAACCAGCAGAATTCTTCCCACATTATAAACAACTATCTTATGATTCATTATTTACTGTCCTTACATAAATATATCGTGCAAATCTTCGATTATTCTGCCTGCGGTAACAACGATAACGCTGTCACCCGATTTCATAACATCATCGCCGCCGGGGAATATAATTTTTCCGCTTCGGATGATACAGCCGATAAGCAGATTCGGCAGAAGCTCCAAATCCTTAAACGGAATATCGGTATAACCCACATTCTCGGGAACGATGAATTCAACCGCTTCAACTCTGCCGCCTACAAGCTTATAAAGTGTCTGCATCTGAGCGATATCTGCGGAGTTGTGAAGCGCACGGACAAATCTTGTTACAAGATTACCGGCAACAATCTGCGGTGAAACAATTGTTTCAAGTCCGATTTCGTTGAGCAGCGATGATGAATGGCGGTTAACCTTGGTTATAACCTTGTTAACGCCCTTTGATTCGGCGTACATTGAAACAATTATATTTTCTTCGTCAATACCCGTCAGGGCAACGAGAGCATCCTGAGCATCAATTCCCTGCTCATCGAGGATATCCTGGTCGGTTCCGTCACCGTGAATAACGGCAACATCATCAAGCAGGTCACTCATTTCAAGGCATCTTTCTTCGCTTTGCTCAATCAGCTTTATGTTTCTTCCGGTATCCTCAAGCAGGGTGGAAAGATAATATGCAATTCTGCCGCCGCCGATTATCATAACATTCTTTATCTTCTGCTTATAAACGCCGGTTTGCTTCATAAAAGTCGAAAGCTCGGCACGGGTTCCGGTTATGCTTATTATATCGTCACGGCGCAGAATGAAATCGCCGGAGGGAATATAAACATCGTCATTTCTCTGAACGGCGCAGATAAGCACCTTTGCCCTTACCTTTTTGCGTATTTCAAAAACGGGAACATCACAAAGGGGGTTATCCGAATGGATACGCACTCTTGCAATTTCGATTTTTCCTCTGGCAAATGAATCAAGGTTCGCCGCCGACGGGAAACGGATTATTCTCGAAATTTCGTTTGCGGTTTCGTATTCGGGATTAACAATCATATTTATTCCCATTTCCGTGCGCAGAAAATGGGTTTGCTTTGCATATACAGGGTTGCGGACTCTGGCTATGGTATGCTCCGTTCCCATTTTCTGGGCAATCAGACAGCAGAGAATGTTCAATTCGTCCGATGCGGTTACGGATATTATAAGCTTTGCCTTTGCGGCTCCGGCTTCCTTGAGTACAGAGCAGTCTGCGCCGTTTCCGCATATGCCCATAACATCGTAAATATCAACGGTGGAATTTACAACGCTGTCATCCTTATCAATAACCGCAATATCGTGACCCTCGGCGGAAAGCTGTTTTGTGAGAGTGGTTCCGAGCTTGCCCTGACCTACGATGATAATATACATCTGTTAAAGCTTCTTTCTTAAGTGATTTTATTTTTTACGGAATTTATTTAACGCCACTGCTCCGGCGGTTACGCCTGCAACGGCAAGAAGTGATTTTGAAACAACATTTATCGTTATGCTTTGTCTGTCGGTGATATTTCTGAATATCGGTCCGAGACATTCGCTTCTGAGACCGAATTCCTTGAAGTGCTTAAGCTCGTCCGTGAAAGTGTCAAGGTTATTTTCGTCAAGCGTAACAAGTCTTACGCAGGAACGACAGCCGTCCGTATAGGCACGGAAGCCTGAGGTTTTATGCTGGGCGAGATATATGCCGTCAACATAACCGCTGAAATCGTTCAGATGGTCGTGACCGAAAAATGCCGCCTTGATGCCGCCTGCTTTTTTCCAGCCCTCAAATTGACCGTTGTTATAGTCGGGAGCGCACGGACCCTCTCCGAGATATCCTTTACAGCCGTCACGCAGAACATAAAAGTTCTTTTTACGGGTGTTATAACCTCTTACGGAAACGGGAAGCTCCCACGGCTTTGCTTTGCGCAGAAGCTTGTATTCTTCAAAAACGGGCATATGCTGAAAAACAAACGATGGCATCGGCTTGCCGCCGTTAAGCTCTTTCAGCTTTTCGCATTCCGAGGCGAACCATTTGATAAGGTCGGTATGAACATAGTCGTAATGTGAAAGATTTCTGTCTTCACAGATGTTGCCGGAATCGAGAAACCAAAGGCAGAACAGAGGAGTTTTGCCGTCCGATGAATAAATCAGCTCTTTGAAATTTGCATATCCGCTGACATCCTCTGGGGAATCATCACGCATTATAACACCGTCTATGCTTCCGCAAAGTGCAACGGCTTCGTCCTCGTGGCCGCTGTCATGCTCGTGATTTCCGAGTATTGCCGCAACGGGAATACCACGGTCGGTTATCGGCTTGCAGAGGTCTGCCATCATGGTGCGGTAACCCTCCGGGTTTTCCGCTACATGACGGGTTGTGCAGTTATCGCCCATAAAAACACACAAGTCAGGCGAATATTCGTCAAGAGAAGCGTTCATAAGCTTCTGCATATCTTTAAAATTCGGACTTGTTTTATAGTCCTCTTTTTCGTGAAGGTCTCCGAATATGAGAATTTTGAATTTTCCGTTGTTGAATTTGAGCATCAGATAACCTCCGAAATATAATTACAGTTATTTTAGCACATATAAACTCTTATTTCAATCATTATTAAAAATAAATACAGAATAAAACAAAATTAAAATAAAAAACTATGTTGAGAGAATTCTCACAATATTTTACCGATTGGGGTTTTGTCTATGTTTGCTCAGATAAAATTTTCAGCACGCCGTGCTCTGCTCGGAGAAGAGCTTGCGGTTATGCCCGAAGCGCTTCTTATGCTGATGCTTTTTGTTTTCTTTTCGCTGTGCAATTCGGTGATATATCTGTTTTTCCCGTCTGTACCGGAAACGGTGAAAGCAGTTATCGCCTTTGGTACAATACCGTTTGCGCTTTTTACCATGGCACCGCTCAGGCACAAAATGAGGATAAGATATATCAGACTTTATACAGGCGACAGAGAAAGAGCACGCCTGAGATTTGAGGACGGAGTTTCCGCCTGCGTTCTTGAAGCAATGCTCTTTTTTGTAAAGATATTCTATTTTGCGGCTTATGAAGCTCTTCCCACAGGTGCTTGCGCTGTTCTGATATTTAAGCTCAGAACCGGCGAAATAAGCGTGAATACCGTTATCGTGCTTGCCTGCGGAATTGTTGCCGCATTCATAATCGGAGCAGTTGCGGCATTTGTTGCGGTGCAGAAATATTCAAGAGCCGGTTTTTATCTTGCCGCCTATGACGGGATAAGCCCTGCCGAAGCAATCAGACTGAGCGTAAAGCACAGTGAAGGAAAGCTCGTTTCAACTGCCGTCTTTAAGGCCGGATTTCTGCCGTGGCTTCTTCTTTGCCTGCTCGGGGTTCCGTCACTTTTCGTTATGCCGTATTACCGTCAAAGCCTTACGGGACTGTTTATTGACGGCTGAGTATTTTCTTTAAATACTGACCCGTATATGATTTACCGCAGGCGGCAATTTCTTCGGGAGTGCCCTCGGCAACAATTGTTCCGCCGCCGTCTCCGCCCTCGGGACCCAGGTCGATTATATGGTCGGCAACCTTTATAACATCGAGGTTATGCTCTATAACGATAACCGTATTTCCCGAATCAACAAATCTTTGCAGAACATCAACAAGACGGTGAACATCGGCTGTATGCAGTCCGGTTGTGGGCTCGTCCAGAATATAGCAGGTTTTGCCCGTTGCGTGCTTCGAAAGCTCGGTTGCAAGCTTCACTCTCTGAGCTTCACCGCCGGAGAGAGTTGTTGCCGGCTGACCTATCTTGACATAGCCGAGACCTACATCATAGAGTGTTTTGAGCTTGCGGTAAATTTTCGGCTGTGACTCAAAGAAATACATTCCCTCTTCAACGGTCATTTCAAGCACATCATAAATATTTTTGCCCTTGTAACGAACCTCGAGAGTTTCGTGATTATAACGCTTGCCGCCGCAGACCTCGCAGGGAACATATATATCGGCTAAAAAGTGCATTTCGATTTTGACTATGCCGTCGCCCTGGCAGGCTTCGCATCTGCCGCCCTTGACATTGAACGAAAAGCGGTTTGCCTTGTAGCCCCTTTTCTTTGAATCAACCGTGGCGGCAAAAAGCTCTCTTATATCGTTGAAAACGCCCGTATATGTTGCCGGATTTGAACGGGGAGTTCTGCCGATGGGGGACTGGTCAATGTTTATCACTTTATCAAGATGTTCAATACCGTCTATTCTGTCAAATGCGCCGCATATTTTCTTTGCGTTGTTCAGTTCGCAGGCAAGGTGTTTATTAAGGACTTCGTTAACGAGTGAGGATTTTCCGCTCCCCGAAACGCCCGTTACGCAGATGAATTTTCCGAGAGGAAAGCTCACATCAATATTTTTAAGATTATTCTCCCTTGCGCCGAAAACGGTGAGATATTTTCCGTTTCCGCTTCTGCGCTTTTCGGGAACGGGAATGAATTTCCTGCCGCTGAGATACTGACCGGTTACGGAATTTTCACAGTCCATTATATCCCGTGCCGTGCCGCAGCAGACTATTTCTCCGCCGTGTATTCCGGCGCCCGGACCGACATCGACAATATAATCGGCGGCAAGCATTGTATCTTCATCGTGTTCAACAACTATAAGAGTGTTTCCGAGGTCACGAAGCTCCTTGAGCGTTTTCAGAAGCTTATCGTTATCACGCTGATGAAGTCCTATGCTCGGTTCATCAAGTATATAAAGCACGCCCATAAGTGATGAACCGATTTGCGTTGCAAGCCTTATTCTCTGAGCTTCGCCGCCGGAAAGCGTTGCGGCTGAACGGGCAAGTGAAAGATAATCGAGACCCACGCTCGAAAGGAACGAAAGTCTGCTTTTGATTTCACGCAAAATCATATCGGCTATCATTGCTTCACGCTCGGATAGAACAAGAGAATCAATGAATTTTATTTCATCTTTTATTGATTTTCTGACTAATTCGTCAATATTTATTCCGCCTACGGTTACGCCGAGAGATTCTTTGCGAAGTCTTGCGCCGCCGCATTCGGGACAGCTTACAACGGACATCAGGGATTCAATATCGGCTCTTGAAGCTTCGCTTGTGCTTTCGTTATACCTGCGCTCAAGGTTGTTGATTATGCCCTCAAAGTCGGTCAGATATGTTCCCGAGCCGTATTCGCTTTTACGCTCAAGCTTTATTTTTTTACCGTTTGTGCCGTAAAAAATAACATCCTTTGCCTTTTGCGGAAGCTTATCAAACGGAACATCGAGCGAAAAGCCGTATTCCTTTGCAAGACCTTCCATATACATCTGAGCAATTGTGCCGCCGTCAGCCTTTGACCAGCCGCTTGCCTTTATCGCACCGTCACGGATTGAAACGGAGCCGTCGGGAATGAGCAGAGCAGGGTCAACTCTTGTAAAAACACCCAGGCCCATACATTTCGGACACGCTCCGAAAGGATTGTTGAACGAAAACGAACGGGGCTCAAGCTCTTCAATACTTACGCCGTGTTCGGGGCAGGCATAATTGAGCGAAAACAGCAGTTCTTCGCCGCCTACAACATCAACGAGCAGAAGCCCGTCGGAAAGAGAGGTTGCGGTTTCAACCGATTCGGCAAGTCTTGAACGGATGCCGTCTTTTATGACAAGTCGGTCAACGATAACTTCGATATTATGCTTGATGTTTTTATCGAGCTTTATTTCTTCGGAAAGGTCGTAAATGATAGAATCTATTCTGACCCTTGCAAAGCCGCCTTTCCTTATGCTTTCAAGCTCCTTGACGAATTCACCCTTTTTGCCCCGTGCAATCGGAGCGGCAATCTGAATGCGTGTTCCCTCTTCGAGAGCGGTAAGACGGTCTGCAATATCGTCAACGGTCTGTCTGTGAATTTCTCTGCCGCAGACGGGACAGTGAGGTATGCCTATTCTGGCATAAAGCAGACGCAGATAATCATATATTTCCGTAACGGTTCCTACCGTTGAACGGGGATTTTTCGAGGTGGTTTTCTGGTCAATCGAGATTGCCGGAGAAAGACCGTCTATGCTTTCAACATTCGGTTTTTCCATCTGACCGAGAAACTGCCTTGCATATGAAGAAAGAGATTCGACATAGCGGCGCTGACCCTCGGCATATATTGTGTCAAAGGCAAGAGAGGATTTGCCGGAGCCCGAAAGTCCCGTAAAGACAACGAGACTGTCACGGGGTATGCTTATATCAACATTTTTCAGATTGTGCTCCTTCGCACCTCTGACAACGAGATTTTTGTTTGCCATATTATTTTCCTTTTCTGAGTTTTTCTATTCTGTCACGCAGATATGCGGCGTGTTCAAATTCAAGAATCTTTGCGGCGGCTTTCATTTCAACCGTGAGCTTGTTTATGAGCACTTCACGCTCCTTGCGGCTCATCTTCGAAATATCTCCGTCGGCATCAGCTTTTGACGAGATTTCAATTATCTCATGAACATCCTTAACGATTGTTTTCGGAATGATACCGTGCTCTTCGTTATATTTCATCTGCTTATTGCGGCGGCGGTTGGTTTCGGTTATTGCTCTTTCCATTGAATCGGTTACGCAGTCGGCATACATTATAACCGTTCCCTCGGAGTTCCTTGCCGCTCTGCCGATTGTCTGAATGAGTGAGGTTTCCGAACGCAGGAAGCCCTCTTTATCGGCATCGAGAATGGCAACGAGTGATACCTCGGGAATATCGAGACCCTCTCGCAGAAGATTTATTCCCACGAGCACATCAAAATCACCGAGACGCAGTCCTCTGATTATTTCCATTCGCTCAATTGTGTCGATATCGTGGTGCATATAGCGCACCTTGATATCGAGATTTTCGAGATAATCGGTCAAATCCTCCGCCATTCGCTTCGTGAGCGTTGTAACAAGCACTCTTTCACCTTTTTCGGTGCGGATGTTTATTTCGGAAACAAGGTCGTCAATCTGACCCTCAACGGGTCTCACCGATATTTCGGGGTCGAGCAGTCCCGTGGGTCTGATAACCTGCTCCGCAATTGCGGCACTGTGTTCCTTTTCAAAATCTCCCGGGGTTGCGCTGACAAAAATTCTCTGATGTGTGCGCTCATAAAATTCGTCAAAGGTGAGCGGTCTGTTATCATAAGCCGACGGCAGACGGAAGCCGAAATCAATAAGGCTCTTTTTTCTCGCTCTGTCACCGCCGTACATTGCTCTGACCTGCGGAAGCGTTACATGGGATTCATCAACAAAAAGCAGAAAATCATCGGGAAAATAATTCAGCAGGGTGAACGGAGCGGAACCCGGAGCTCTGCCCGACATAACTCTTGAATAGTTTTCGATTCCCTTGCAGAAGCCCGTTTCACGGAGCATTTCAATATCATATTCGGTTCTCTGCTTTATTCTCTGAGCTTCAAGGAGTTTGCCTTCGCTCTCGAATTCCTTAACTCTGTCAAGCATTTCGGAATAGATTTCGGAAATTGAGCGCTCCATTTTTTCGGGGTTGATAACATAATGCGATGCCGGATATATTGCGGCATGGGAAAGTACAGAGCGCACCTGTCCCGTTAAGGCATTTATTTCGCTTATTCTGTCTATTTCATCCCCGAAAAATTCAACCCTTATCGCATTTTCGTTTGAATAAACGGGAAAAATTTCTATCACATCGCCACGAACTCTGAATTTGTTTCGGCTGAAATCAATATCGTTTCGCTCATACTGAATCGAAACAAGCTTTTCTATAAGCTCATCACGGCCCTTTTCCATTCCGGTTCTGAGCGAAATAACCATACTGCGGTAATCAATCGGGTCACCGAGAGTATAAATGCAGGATACGCTGGCAACGATTATAACATCTCTGCGCTCGGAAAGCGCCGAGGTTGCCGAATGGCGGAGCTTATCTATTTCGTCGTTGACCGCAGAGTCTTTTTCAATATAAGTATCGGTGCTTGCAATATACGCTTCGGGCTGGTAATAATCATAATATGAAACGAAATATTCAACGGCATTTTCGGGAAAAAATTCACGGAACTCACTGCAAAGCTGAGCCGCAAGAGTTTTGTTGTGGGCAAGAACGAGAGTGGGTCGGTTGACCTGTGCAATGACATTTGCCATTGTAAAGGTTTTGCCCGAGCCCGTAACGCCTAAAAGCGTTTGCTCGCCGTAGCCGGAATTGATGCCGTTCACAAGCTGTTCAATGGCTTTCGGCTGGTCGCCCGTGGGAGCGTATTTTGAATGCAATACAAATCTGTCCAAGAAAACACCGCCTTTTGATATATTATAGCACAAATGTTCAGTTGTGTAAATGACTGTTTTAAATTTTTTGAAAAATTTTAAATTTGACAATTCGGGTAAATAGTGGTATTATGTTTGGCGCAGATAAGTTTATTTATTCAATCGGGAAGGCGAATAGATATGGAGCTTTTGCAAACTGATATAACAGGCTGTTACGAGGTTATTCCCAAAGTGTTCGGAGATAACCGAGGATGGTTTTATGAGTCATATTCAAAAAGAAGTCTCGAAGAGCTCGGCATAAAGGCTGATTTTGTTCAGGATAACCGTTCATATTCGGCATTAAAGGGAACGGTCAGAGGATTTCACTGCCAGACTGAGCCGCACGCTCAGGCAAAGCTGGTTACCTGTCTTAAGGGCGAAATTATTGATATAGCCGTTGATATCCGTGAAGGTTCGCCGACTTATCTCAAAAAGGTTGCGGTTAAGCTTACGGGCGAAAACAAAAAAATGTTTTTTATCCCCAAGGGCTGTCTGCATGGCTTTGTTACTTTGACGGATGATGTTGAAATAACCTATAAGGTTGATGATTTCTATTCACCCGAGCATGACAGAAGCATAAAATTCAATGACCCGTATATCGGAGCGGAATGGGGAGTTAACGAGCCTGTTCTTTCCGAAAAGGATAAAAATGCTCCCGCATTTCTTGACAGCGATGTGAAATTTTATTTCGAAAAATAATTTTTCAATGAATAAGAGAGCATATTCGGCTCATAATATCTGTGAAAAGCAGATAAGGAGTTGAAACTTATGCTTGACAAAATTTCATTGGCACTCGTCATTATAGGCGCTCTCAACTGGGGAAGCATCGGACTTTTTCAGTTCGATATAGTGGCATGGATATTCGGCGGTCAGGGAGCAATCCTCAGCAGAATTATCTATACGCTGGTTGCCCTTGCCGGCACCTGGTGCATTTCGCTTCTTTTCAGAGATTCCGAGAGCATTGCCGTGTCGGATAATGACAGTTCTGACAATTGAATGAAAAATAAAAATTTCCGCACCGGCTCAGAGCTGATGCGGAAGTTTTTATACTATTTTGATTTTGAATACTGCCTTGCGGATTTTATCGCAGGTTGTTTTTATGCAGGGCTTGTGGGCATCCTGCGGAGCGAGAAAAGCAAATGTGCCCTCTTCAAGAGCAATTGCTGTTGCGGCGCATTCGGTATCCTTGAAAAATTCGATATCGGGCTTATATCCCGTCGGATTTTTTGCATCTGATGTGGGGATAACCTTTATCGCTTCACAGCCGGTTATTGCATACTGGAGGTCATTGAAGCAACGGTGAGCCTCATAATCTCCGCCTGCACCGGGCTCATATTCGGATATTCCCACCGTTACGCCGTCACAAACCTCGTAGCTGCCGGCTTCCATCGTTTTCATATCATTATTTGCGATGAATTCGGCGATTGCGGCGAAGCGGCTGTCTATGCCCTCATAGAATTTCAGATTTTCGATTTTATCAATTATCATTTTTATCACGCCTTTCGGTTTTTATTTCAATTATTGATTTGAAATTATTGATTTGATTACTTGACAAACAAATTATATAAGCATATAATAATTACGGAAAGGCAACCGATAGACGGTTATGCCCTCAAAAGAAAACTGTTAAAGAATAACCGCTTACTTTCTCAGGGTAGGGCGGTTATTTCTTTTTATATGCAAGAACCGTTATGACTGTTGTTATAACAGATAGTATAACGAGTATAAATGTAAACATATTTTCGTATGTAACATATTGCATATAATCACCCCCTTACGAGGGCATGGAGTGTAACCGCCTACCGTTATGGTTACCTTTGAGGATGCTTTCGCATCGACAAAATATTATCATATTCAGCTTTATTTGTCAATTGAATATGCGCATTTGACATAATAAAAAAACTGTGGTATATTACAATAAATATACTCGGGAAAGGCGGATAAAAATGATAACAAGAGAAGAAGCGTTTGAGTTACTTTCACAATACAACAAAGAACCGTTCCATATTCAGCACGGCGAAACCGTTGAGGGCGTTATGCGCTGGTTCGCAAATGAACTCGGCTATGGAGATAAAGCGGATTTCTGGGCAACGGTCGGCTTGCTTCACGACCTTGATTATGAGGTTTATCCGGATGAGCATTGCGTTAAATGCGTTGAGATTATGAGAGAAAAGGGTCTTGAAGAAGAGCTTATACACGCCGTTACAAGCCACGGATATACAAGATGCTCCGATGTTGAGCCGGTTCATCAGATGGAAAAGGTGCTTTATGCAACCGATGAGCTTACCGGACTTATCGGTGCGGCGGCGCTTATGAGACCTTCAAAGAGCGTTCAGGATATGGAGCTCAGCTCACTTAAAAAGAAATTCAAGGATAAAAAATTTGCGGCAGGCTGTTCGAGAGATGTAATCCGTGAGGGTGCGGAAATGCTCGGCTGGGAGCTTGATGAATTACTCGGAAAAACTCTTGAAGCTATGAAAAGCTTCTGTAAATAATAAAGAGGTATTTTTATGAAGCAAAGTGAAATGTTCGGAAAAGCCGTATTTGTGTGCGCAGATGAAAATTGTGTTTCCCCGAGGTTCAGAGGAAAATTCAATGCGGTAAGCGGCAAAAAAACCGAAATAACCGTCTGCGGACTCGGTTTTTTCAGGCTCTACATAAACGGCAGGAGAGTTGACGATTCCGTGCTTGCACCCGTTTACAGCTTTTATCATGATTATGATAAACTGCATTGCAAAACCGAATTCGGTGAACAGCTTGCAAGCCGCATATACTGCCTGAAATACGATATAACCGATTTTATCCGTGACGGCGAAAATACCGTCTGCGCCGAGGTCGGTAAGGGCTGGTATTATCTTTATAATGATAAATGCGTACTCTGCTATAAAATTGAGAGCGGAGAAAATGTGTTTTATTCGAACAGCTCCGTTAAATGGAGCGACAGCCCGATGACATTTTTTGATTATCACAAGGGTGAAAAGCAGGATTATACCAAGCCGTGTCTTGACGATAATTGGATAAATGCCGATTTTGATGACGGCGAATGGAGAAACACTGCCGAAACAGAGCTTCCCGAAACCGAATATTATATTCAGGACTGCCCGAATGACAGGATTATCAGGAGCATTAAGCCTTTGCTTATCGGCGAAACCGAAAATACGCTTATTTACGATGCAGGCGAAAATATTACGGGCTGGTATGTTTTCAAATGCTCCGAAAACGGAAAAACAATAAATGTTACCGTTTCCGAGGAGCTTGATGCTCAGGGTCATCCTCACGAAGATTGGAGTCACGGACAGACAGCCGAATTTATCACCGACGGAAGCGGCAGAGAATATCATCTGATGTTCACATGGCACGCATTCCGCTATTTTGAAATAACCAAGGGCACGGATGCACTCAGAGTGGATGTTATCCACTGTGATGTGCCCGTTATATCCGATTTCAGCTGTGACAATAAAGTGTTAAATTGGCTGTATAAAACCTATATCAGAACTCAGCTTTCCAATATGCACACGGGTATTCCGTCCGATTGTCCGCATATTGAGCGTCAGGGCTATACGGGTGACGGTCAGCTTACCTGCGAAGCGGTTATGATGATGCTCGACAGCGAAAAATTCTACCGCAAGTGGATGGAGGATATTGCCGACTGTCAGGACAGAAAGTCGGGCAATGTTCAATATACCGCTCCCTATTATCATTGCGGCGGTGGCCCCGGCGGATGGGGCTGTGCAATAGTCGAGGTGCCTTATACATTCTATAAGGTTTACGGCGATATTGAGCCGATGAAAAAGTATTTTGACGGTATTCTCGGATATGCGGCTTATCTTGATGCTCACAGTGAAAATGAGCTTGTCACATCAGGTCAGCCGGGATTATGGTGCCTGGGCGAATGGTGTACCCCTCACAGCGTTCACGGCACGAAGCCCGAAATCCCCGAACCGTTTGTAAATACATATTTCTTTATCCGTATGCTTGACCGTATGATTGAAACGGCTGAAATCTGCGGCAGGGGAGAAGAAAAGCAGGCCCTTGTTGAAAGAAGAAACAAAAAAATCAAGGCGCTTTATGATAATTATTTCGATGAAGCAACGGGAGATTTTGCAGGCAACATAAACAGCGCAAACGCTTTCGCTCTTGATATAGGCATCGGCGATGAAAGAACGGTTGCAAGGCTTGCCGAAAAAGTAAGAACTCAGCCGCTCGATACCGGCATATTCGGAACCGACCTTGTTGCGAAGCATCTTTTCGCCAACGGATATTTTGACGAAGCGGTTGACTTCCTTGCAAGAGAGGAATATCCGTCATTCGGATTTATGATGAATTCGGGCGCAACCACTCTTTGGGAGGAGTGGAAAAATCCCCGTTCAATGTCGCACCCGATGTTCGGCAGTGCGGTGAAATATCTTTTCAAATATATTCTCGGCATCCGCAGAAGCGGAGCGGGATATGAGAAAATTATCATTGCACCGAAAACCAATGCGGCGGTGGGCAATGCCGGCGGATATCTCGATATTCCGGCAGGCAGAGTGTCCGTAAGTATTGATTATAATAAAAACGAATGCACCGTCAGCGTACCCGACGGCGTTGAATATGAAATAATATTTGACGGCAGAGTGATTGAAAATGCCGAGAAAAATTGATTATACCGTGCCGGAGCAATATGACGGCAAAAAAGCCGTATCATTTTTGCGTGGCTACTGCGGAATTTCAACAAGACTTCTGCGTTCACTCAAATTCAGCGACAGCGGAATGACACTCAACGGTGAGCATGTGCGCACGATTGACCGTGTTAAATGCGGTGACAGAATAAGCATCTGCATCCCCGACGATGAAATGTCGATTGAGCCGCTGAAAGCGGAGCTTGACATCGTTTACGAGGATGACGATGTTATCGTGATAAACAAAAGCCCGTTTATGGCCATGCACCCGACCCACAATCATCAGGGTGATACGCTTGCAAATGCGCTTGCCGCCTATATGCTTGAAAAGGGAAAGCCGATAACATTCAGAGCAGTCGGCAGACTTGATAAAGGTACATCGGGGCTTGTTGTGTGTGCGCTCAATCCTCTTTCGGCCTGCAAGCTTTCGGGAAAGGTTGAAAAGGAATATTATGCCGTTGTGAAAGGGTATCCGGGCGAATCGGGAACGGTGAATGTTCCTATTTACAGACCCGACCCGATGAAAACCCTGCGTGCCTGCTCATATGAGCTCGGAAACGAAACCGCCGTAACTCATTTTGAAACGCTTGAACGCTTTGAAACGGCTTCGCTTATAAAGCTGAACCTTGAAACGGGGCGCACTCATCAGATAAGAGTGCATATGGCACATATCGGGCATCCGCTCGCAGGGGATAATATGTACGGCGATTTTATACCGGAAATCGGTCATCAGCTTCTGCATTGCGGAAAATGCGGATTTGTTCATCCCGTGACGGGCGAATGGATGAATTTTCACGGGGATTATTATTCAGATTTCGCAGATACATTGCATAAATTCGGCAAAATTGAATAAATATGCGATAAAAAACGAATATAAATGGAAATTTTTTAAAAAAATGCATTTTTATACTTGACAAATGCAAAAATGATGCTATAATGATGACATTATAAGTTACGGAGGAATAATTTATGAAAAAATTTGCAAAAGTTATTGCGGTAATTATGGTTACCGTACTTGCTCTTACGGCTTTCAGCGCCTGCGGCGAAAAGGTCGGAGCCGGAAACGAAAAAACAAATACGGAAGTTAAAAAGCTCACAATGGGTTCAAGCTGTGATTTTCCGCCATATGAATATGTAGGCGATGACGGAAACTATATCGGCATTGATGTTGAAATCGCTCAGGGCTTCTGCGAAAAGAACGGCTACGAGCTTGAAATTCAGGATATGGAATTCAAATCAATAATCACCGCCGTTAATTCGGGAGCAGTTGATATCGGTATGTCCGGCTTCACAATCACCGAAGAAAGAAAGTTAAGCATTGATTTCTCCGACCCCTACGAGGAAACCTTCCAGGCTATCATGGTTAAAGAGGGCTCACCGATAAAGGGCAAGGATGACCTTGAAGGAAAAATAATCGGTGTTCAGGCAGGTACCACCGGTGACGATTTCGTAACAAAGGATTTCGGTCAGGATGCCGTTAACCAGTACGATAAGTATTCGCTTGCCGTTCAGGCTCTTCTCAATGACCAGGTTGACTGCGTTGTTCTTGATGACGAAACAGCAAAGGCATTTGTTGCGGCAAATGAAGGTCTCACTAAGCTTGACACTCCTTACGGAGTTGAGCAGTATGCGGTTGCATTCAACTTTGAAGATGCAGAGCTTCGTACCGCTTTCAATGAATATCTTGCCCAGATAAAAGCGGACGGAACTCTCGACAAGATTTTCGCAAAATATAAGACCAACTGAGAATAAACAACGGTAACAAAAGACACCGGTTCGCCGGTGTCTTATCAATAGTCGGAATTAATTCCTTAATTCTGAATTCTCAAAAAGCAGGTATATTTATATGAAGATTTTAAAATTTGCCGACTGGTTAGCTCAGGCACCGGGCATTATTCAGTCGATGCCCAAGGGCTTGCAGGAGATATTTTTTCAGCTTTACCAGACCTTTATTTATGCGGACAGATGGAAGTTTTTTACATCGGGTCTGAAAATCACATTCATCGTAACAATCGGTGCGCTTTGCATAGGTATTGTTATCGGCCTTATTCTTGCAGTTATCAGAACGCTTAAGGAAAGCTATACCGCAACTAAGCCGCCCGTTATTCTGCGCATACTCAATGCGATAACTCAGCTCTATCTTACGGTTATCAGAGGAACGCCGATGATGGTTCAGCTTCTTATCATGGGCTTTGTTATCATGGTTCCCAAAACCGAGGACAGCAGAATACTCACGGGTATAATCACGCTCGGAATAAATTCGGGTGCATATGTTGCCGAAATAATCCGCTCGGGTCTCATGTCTGTTGACAAAGGGCAGACTGAAGCAGGCAGAAGTCTCGGTTTCAACTATGTTAAAACAATGTGGTATATCGTCATTCCGCAGGCAATCAAGAATATTCTTCCGGCGCTCGGAAACGAAATGATAACTCTGCTTAAGGATACATCTCTTGTTTCGGTTATTGCTCTCAGAGATGTGACAAAGCAGACCCAAAATATTATAAGCATAACATATTCGGCAATGGTTCCGTATATTTCGCTTGCGATTATCTATCTTGTTATAGTTATTGTTATGACGAAGCTGCTCAATTTATTTGAAAAGAGGTTGAGAAAGAGTGACCACTGATTCAAATAACGAGGTTATAAGGGTTGAAAACCTGCATAAATCCTTCGGAGAAAATCATGTTTTAAAAGGAATATCAACCGTAATCAAAAAGGGCGAGGTTGTTGTTATAATCGGTGCTTCCGGCTCGGGAAAATCAACCTTTCTCAGATGTCTCAACTGCCTTGAGGACCCGACGGGCGGCAGCATCTATTTTGACGGCGTAAATATCGCCGATGTTAAGGTCGATATAAATATTCACCGTCAGAAAATGGGAATGGTTTTCCAGCAGTTCAATCTCTTTCCGCATATGACGATTTTGCGCAATATGACAATTGCCCCGATGAAGCTGCTCAAAAAGAGCAAGGAGGAAGCAGAGAAAAATGCGCTTGAACTGCTTGACAGAGTAGGACTTAAGGACAGAGCCAACGACTATCCGAGCCAGCTTTCGGGCGGTCAGAAACAGCGTATAGCTATTGTGCGTGCGCTTGCGATGAACCCCGATGTTATGCTGTTTGATGAACCCACATCGGCGCTTGTCCCCGAAATGGTAGGCGAGGTTCTTGAGGTTATGAAAGAGCTTGCAGATGACGGAATGACAATGGTTATTGTCACTCACGAAATGGGCTTCGCAAAGGAAGTTGCTTCAAGGGTGCTGTTCGTTGATGACGGCGTTATCGCCGAGCAGAACGAACCCAAGGAATTCTTCGAAAATCCGCATAACCCGAGACTTAAGGATTTCCTTTCAAAGGTGCTGACATAATATTTAAACCAGGGACTACCGCAAACGGAAGGGATTTGCAGTAGTCCTATTTACTTTACTGCCTTTCATTGACATTTGCATTGCTCTGGGATATAATTATAATCTATGAATGTGTCCGGTTCAATTAAAACTTGATAACAGAGTGATGATTTGAGCTTGAATTTATCATCATTCGGTTACAATATCACTAAAATCGGAGGTATATATATGATACTAACGAATGAGACGGCAATTGAATATCAGCTTCAAAAAATATTTGAACGCATTGGGAAAATGCCGACACTTCTTTTGAAATTGTGTATTATAGTATCTGCGTTACCTATGGAAATCATGTTCGAAATTACATATTCCGGTTATATGAAAATTTTTTGCGCAATTGCATTTTTTATATTTGCATTAAGTGTCTTTGGGTTGAAAGATTTTAAAATAATCAGTAATAAATTTAATGATAAAAAGGTCGTTACATTTACATTACTGATTGAAGCATTGTCCTTTTTTAATTATTTTTTATGTATGCAAAAATGCCAACATCCTTTACTTAGCAGAATCCCGTTTATTCCTGTGACGGTTTCGGTAATTGCAATCGGACTGGGCTGCTGTACGATTTCCTTTTTTGCGATATTGTTTATTTCAACGCATATTATGCCGGTGATAAAACGGTATTATGAAATTTTCAGAAAATATAAATATGTATATTTTTCAGCCGCTGTGTTGTCCGCACTGTCATGCATAGCAATTTTCAGAGCTAACATATATTATATTGATGATTTGGAACGAGCAATATGCGGGGATTCACTGGTGGGCGATTTCGGCAGATATATGTCAGAATTTTTATCAAGATTTATTCATATGGGATTTTATTTGAGTGATGTCTCACCTCTGCCGCAGTTGCTTGCAATATTTATTATGACTTTTGCAGGAATTACTCTATTAGATGCATTTTCAAACGGAAGAGAGACAAAATGGTGGGCGGCTTTTGCTCTGATTCCCATGACTGTAAATCCTTTTTTTCTTGAATGCCTGTCTTATAAATATGATGCTCCTTATATGGCGCTTTCGGTTTTTGCGGCTGTTGCGCCAATAACATTCTGCCGAAGCTGTAATGTTAAATATGCAATTATCTCCTTTTTTGCAACAATAATTATGTGCACAACTTATCAGAATTCCTCCGGGATTTTTCCTATGACAGTTATTGTTATGTGCTTTATAATGTGGAATTCAAAAAAAGACTTTAAGCGCATAGTCCGTTTTGCAATCACATCTGCCATAGGATATATAGCAGGCTTACTTGTTTTTCGTATGTTACTTATGAATCCGGGTAACTCCGAAAATAGTTATATTAATTATAAAATTTCAATCGGAAATGTTATTCCGAATATATTACGATATATTAAATCCGTCATCAATTATTCATCTGTGATATGGCTTGTGCTGATATGCGGTATTGTTTTTTGCTTTCTGTTTGCTGAAGTATATGTATCGAAACAAATCAAGGTGCTGTCTTTGACGGTGGGAATACTGACTGTATTTGTTGCTGTTGCTGTATCTTTCGGAGTGAATATTGCTTTCAGCGAAGTATATATCGTTCCGAGATATATATACGGAATTTTTATTCTTGCTTCAATTTTGTGTATTCGATTTTTTGCTTCGGAAAGGCATTTGCTCGGAAAAATACTGAGCTTCCTCTTGAGTTGGTCATTTGTTGTGTTTGCTTTTGTTTACGGGAATGCACTGTCCTCTCAAAAAGAATATGCGGATTTCAGAACGAAGCTGATAGTAAGTGATTTATCGGAAATCGGTATCAGCGGTTATCAAAATGATGAACAGCCGAGAAAATTGAAAATTACAGGTGATATCGGCTTTGCAAAGCCTGTGCAGAATGCACTCAAAGAGTATCCTTTGCTGATAAAGCTTGTTCCGGAAATGCTGGGAAATTCCTCAACATATTGGGGACCGTATAAGCTGTGTATGTTTTATGGATTGGATTTTGATATGGTTCTCGGCGATGATGAACCGTATGGAGATAATATGATTGTTGTTAAGGATACATATTACCATTGCATAAAAAGTAATGAACAAGGTGATGTTCTTATATTCCTTAAATAAATCTTATGCAATTAACAAAATTGTGCAATAGTCACAATTTAAAAATTGCTGTTACCTGACATAAAAAATAAGGGCTTGTGATTTTGCCGTCACAAGCCCGAATGTTTTATATGCGGTTATTTAAGTTTGTTTCCGTCGCTGAATGCGTTACCGACTTTTTTGCCGATTTCATAATATCCGTAATGAACGGGTTCAAAGGTTACGGGATTGAATTTTGAAATATCGGGAAGACCGTCATCACCGAGAAATTTTTCATCGGCGCTGACATTTATGATTTTGGCAATATACTTTGAACCGCCGATGATTTCAGAAATTCTGCATTCAAGTGTTACGGGAAGCTCATTGATAACGGGAGCATTTACAAATTCGGCTTTTGAAACGGTAAAACCGGCTTTTTTGATTTTATCGGGTTCATTTTTGCCCGAGACAATTCCGACATAATCGCAGGCGATAATGTGTTCAGTGTCTGCAATTCCAACCGTGAAATCGGGACACAAAGCAAGATTTTCGGTGGTTTTGTGACTGCCGAGGTCAATGATTATTTCATCCGCACCGCAGATACCGCCCCATGCGGCATTCATTGCGTCCGGAACACCGTTTGCATCGTATGTTCCGATTATCATAACGGGCTGAGGATAAAGAAATGATTTTGCTCCGAAATTTTTTCTCATGATTTGCCTCCTGATATATTTTATCTGTAAAGCTTCTCCGCACTTTTCAGAAGCTTAACAAGCGGAATTATAAGCAGACCGCATACAAGATTGCTCACGCCGTGGATGCAGTCATATGGCAGACCGGCGATAATCCATGCCAGCATTCCCTTAAAGCTCATATGAAACAACAGCGCCTGAGCCGGGGCGTAGAGCGTTCCGAAAAGGAAGCCGTGGAGTGAACAGACGGCGGCTGAGCATATCAAAAGCTTTTTGCCGTCAAGGCTTTTCGGAATGAGCATTGCCATTCCCCAGAGTAAAGTCCAAATATAGAGATACGGAATCCACCATGTGGCGAAGCCGCCGAAAAGTCCGGTCAGAAACACGAATACATATAAGGGATAAAGCGCTTTTTTTCTGTAAACTATCGTTTCCGCAACGATGAAAACGCCGACAAGGTGAACATTCGGAAGTATCTCCATAAGCACCTTTGAAGCATACATCAGCGCACCGAGCATACTGAAAACCGTCATATCGAGAACGGTGAGCGCCGCTTTGGATTTTATCTTTCTTTCTTCTGTCATTTTAAACTTCTCCGAATACGGTATTGCCACAAAATTATATAATAATTCGAAATATATGTCAACGGAATTGGTTTAAAATATAAATTATAATATTTTGTATTTACATATTAGATTATGTATGATAGAATACTTGTTAAAAATGGAAAAAGAAGGTATATTATGTCAGCAGTATTATCAAAAATCTTATCGCTGTTTCTGTCGGTTGTGATGTTCTTTTCGGCAGGAATAGACAAAATCGACCAATACAGATTCAGAAAAATTCTTGCTTATTCCGTATCGTCATTCTTTAAACCTCAGACCAATCAGGAAGTAAAAGATTTCGTAAAGAAAACGGGCGGAGCCGTAAAGGGTGTTTGCCACCCCAACGGAAATTTTGAACAGATAAAGGGTGCCGGAATAGAGTGGGTGCGCTTTGATTTCCCTCTTGCGTTTGACAGCAGCGGTGAGGTTACATGGGCTTATGAAGCTTATAAGGCATATGCAAAGAGCTATGCCGACAACGGCATAAAGGTTATGGCTGTTACGCCTTATCCTTATGAGTATCTTGAAATCGGATGTGACCCGAGAACGCCGGATGGCAAAGAGACAATAAAGAAAATGGCAAAATTCTATGCTGAAGATTTGCAGGGAATAGTTTCCGCTTTTCAGATTACCAATGAAATGGGCGTTGAGCATTTTACGGCTCCGTTTACTCTTGCCGAAGCCGCCGAATTTACGGGCATTCAGCTTGAGGCAATGCAGGATGTTAAGGGCAACATTATCACGGGCTTCAACCTTTCGAATGTTACATTATATAATTTCAGTGAGCTGATGAAGCCGTATTTTGATTACTGCGACTATATCGGAATTGACATTTATCTCGGTTGTTTTGAGGGCGTTTTCAAGATATTGCAGGTTTATGATATTTTGCTCAGATTTGTATGGAGCTATACGGGAAAGCCGGTTATGCTGAATGAATTCGGGTATATCGGCTACGGCGAAACAAAATCCAAAAAGGAAAAGACCGAAATTCTTCAGGAATACGGCTTTAACAGCGAAGCGGAAGCAAAGGCAGATATAAGAACCTTCATCAGCAGACTGCCCGTGGATTTTCAGGAATATCTCAGAACTCTTGATGCTTATCCCGATGATACCGCAATTGGAAACAGAATTTTCGATACTGAAATAGCGAACCATGTTTATAGGGAAATTCATAAAGGCTACCGTCTTGCCAATTTCCCACATACTCCCGAGGGTCAGGCGGATTGCCTTGCAAAATCCATAGAGCGTTTTGCAAATCTTGATTTTGTCTGCGGCGCATTTGTGTATTGTTATTCGGATTCCGCTTCGTGTTATATCTGCGGTCAGCCCGATTGCCCCGTTGAAACGGGTTGGGGACTGATTGACGGTCAGGGCAATCCGAAGCCGTCATATTATGCGGTGCGTGACGCATTTGCAAAGTGGAAGAAATAATAATTAACAAATTGTTCATAAAATTTTTGCAGGAATTGAAAGCTTTTGTCCGTATTTAGTTATCGGAGGCGGAAAAAATGGACTCAATAAGAGAAAATGCGTATAAGCGTGAAAAAGAGATACTTTCACCGTATGCGGCACTTGCCGCCGAAAGCAAAGGCAGACTTGTTTTTGAGGAAGAATGCCCCGTGCGCACCGCTTTTCAGCGTGACCGAGACAGAATAATCCACAGCAGTTCATTCCGCAGACTTAAACATAAAACTCAGGTTTTTCTTTCTCCCGAGGGGGATTATTACAGAACCCGTCTTACTCATACTCTTGAGGTTTCGCAGATAGCACGCACCATTGCCGGAGCGTTAATGCTTAACGAGGATTTGACCGAAGCCATTGCACTCGGTCACGATTTGGGGCATACTCCGTTTGGCCATGCAGGTGAGCGTGCACTGAATGCCGTCAGTCCGAATGGCTTCAGACACTATGAGCAGAGCCTGAGAGTTGTTGATTTTCTTGAAAAGGACGGCAGAGGGCTTAATCTTACCTTTGAAGTGAGAAACGGAATCGAACGCCACACCAACGGCGAGCCGGCGGCAACGCTTGAAGGCCGAGCCGTGCGTTTGGCAGACAGAATAGCATACATAAATCACGATATAGACGATGCCGAGGAAGCCGGAATAATGTGTGAGGACGATATTCCGCTTGCAATCCGCAATGCACTCGGACATAAAAAAAGCACAAGAATAAATACCCTGGTTTTAAGCTGTATCGAAAACAGCAGGGAGGACATACTTCTTGATGAAGCCACTCAGCAGGTTATGGATGAGCTTCATAAGTTTATGTTTGAAAAGGTTTATACAAATCCTGCCTGCAAGAGCGAAGAGAGCAAAGCGGTTGAAATGGTTCAGCGGCTTTACGAATATTTCGTTCAAAATCCGGAAAGAATGCCGGAGCAGTTTATTGCCGTTGCCGAAAAGGACGGAAAAGAAACTGCGGCGTGCGATTTTATCGCCGGAATGACGGACAGATATGCCGTCAGAGTTTTTAACGAATTGTTTGTTCCCAAGGCGTGGAGCAAAATCGACGAATATTATTTTTGATATAAGGGAGGGCGGAGAAAACGGCTATCAGCGAAAGATTTATTCAGGAGCTTCAGGAAAAGGTTGATATTGAAGATGTTATTTCCGCCCATGTGAATTTGAAAAGGCGTGGAAAAACGCTCACGGGTTTATGTCCTTTTCATAATGAAAAAACTCCGTCATTTACGGTTTATCCCGACACAAGGTCGTTTTACTGTTTCGGATGCGGAGCCGGCGGCGATGTGATAACCTTTGTGCGCAGAATAGATAATCTTGACTATGTTGAAGCGGTAAAATCCGTTGCACAGATGGCCGGAATGCCGATGCCCGAGGATGGATACGATGATACTCTTTCAAAAAAGAGAATGCGTATTCTTTCCGCAAACCGTGAAGCGGCAAGATTTTTCAATGCCTGTCTGACGGATGAAAAAAATAAGTTTGCATATGATTATTTTATAAACAGAGGTCTTTCACCGAATACCATAAGAAAATTCGGTCTCGGCTATGCGCCGAATGATTGGCGTCAGCTTATAAATTATATGAAATCCAAGGGCTATAACGAGCAGGAGCTTGTTTTTGCCGACCTTGCAATCTGTTCCGAGAAAAACGGAAAAACCAATTATTACGATAAATACAGAAACCGTGTTATATTCCCGATAATCGACCTGCGTGGAAATGTTGTGGCATTCGGCGGCAGAGTTCTTGATGATTCAAAGCCGAAATATATAAACACCGGCGACACAATGGTTTATAAAAAGGGAAGCGGTGTTTTCGCTCTGAATTTCGCAAAGAATGCGAATGATAACAAGCTGATTCTCGTTGAGGGCTATATGGATGTTATCGCTCTGCATCAGGCAGGCTTTACAAATGCGATAGCAGGTCTCGGAACAGCGTTTACCTCGGAGCAGGCAAATCTGCTTTCACGCTATGCGGAAGAAATAATAATCTGCTACGATAATGACGGTGCAGGCAGAGAAGCAACGAAAAAAGCCCTCGGCGTGCTCGGCAAAACGGGGCTCAAATTAAGAGTTGTAACCATGAGCGGCGGCAAGGATGCCGATGAAATAATAAGAACCTACGGCAAAGAAAGGTTTGCGGCATTGCTCAATCAGGCGGCAAACAAAACCGAATACCGCTTGCTTCAGGAAAGGGAAAAATACGATGTTGCAACTGATGACGGCAAGCTCAAATTCCTTGTTGCGGCAACTCAGATTCTTGCCGAATGCGGCGAAATCGAGTGTGATATTTACGCAACAAGGCTTTCAAACGAGCTCGGAGTTAATGTTGACAGCATAAAGGCTCAGATAAAATCGGCAAAATATAAGCTTCGAAGAAACGATGATGAACGCCGCCGCAGGGAGCAGGCAACGATGCTTGAAAGAAGCTTTACGGATAAAAACAATCCCGAAAGAGCTTCGAATATAAGAGCGGCAAAGGCGGAGGAAACACTGATTTCATCGCTTATGCGAAACCCCGATTTTTATAAAAAATTAAAAGACAAGGTGTCTGACGGGGATTTTGTTACATCATTTAACAGAAGAATTTTCAGATGTCTTGTTGAGAAGCTCGAAAACGGTCTTGTACCGGAGCTCGGACTTTTTGCAAAGGATTTTTCTCCGGAAGAGATGGATTCGGTTACGAGAATTTATCATCTTTCAAAAAGCATCGCAAATACCGTTGAAGAATGTGAGGACTGCATAAAAGTGCTTAAAGAAAAAAGCGCTCCGGCAGTTACGGATGCTTCAGCCGTGAGCGATGAGGAATTTTTAAAGCTGTTTGTGAAAAAATAATATATCAGGATGTGAGTTTTATGGAAGGAACAGAAAGAAAGAGCCCTTTTAAATCACTGATAGAAAAGGGAAAGAACACAGGTAAGCTTACCACGCAGGAAATCGACTCTGCCATCGTTGAAATGAATCTCGATGTTGAAGAGCTTGATAAGCTTTATGAAACGCTGGAAAGCAACAATGTTGAAATCATTGATGACCTTTCAAGCGAAGCCATCGAAAATTTTGATATTGATATTTCAAAGTCAATTGATATTTCCGATGAGGATAAGTCTCTGAGCGTTGATGACCCCGTTAAGGTTTATCTTAAGGAGATAGGCAGGGTTCCGCTTCTCACCGCCGAAGAGGAAATTGAGCTTGCCATCAGAATTTCCGATGATGACCCCAAGGCAAAACAGCGCCTTGCCGAAGCAAATCTGCGTCTTGTTGTAAGCATTGCAAAAAGATATGTCGGCAGAGGTATGCAGTTTCTTGACCTTATTCAGGAGGGAAATCTCGGACTTATCAAGGCGGTTGACAAATTCGATTATACAAAGGGCTTCAAGTTTTCAACCTATGCAACCTGGTGGATTCGTCAGGCGATAACAAGAGCCATTGCCGACCAGGCGAGAACGATAAGAATACCCGTTCATATGGTTGAAACCATAAACAAGGTTAAGAAAACGAACAGCCAGCTTCTTCATAAGAACGGCAGAGACCCCACCGCAGAGGAAATCGCTCAGGAGCTTGAAATGCCTGTTGAAAAGGTTCGTGAAATTCTCAGAGTTGCTCAGGAGCCCGTTTCGCTTGAAACGCCCATCGGTGAGGAAGAGGACAGCCATCTCGGCGACTTCATCCCCGATGATGAAGCTCCGGCTCCTGCCGATGCCGCTTCGATGATGCTTCTTAAGGAACAGCTTGACGATGTTCTGAAAACGCTTACCCCGAGAGAAGCTCAGGTTCTGCGTCTGCGCTTCGGACTTGAGGGCGGTCATCCGCATACTCTTGAAGAGGTGGGAGCTGAATTCAATGTTACCCGTGAGCGTATCCGTCAGATAGAAGCAAAAGCGCTCAGAAAGCTCCGTCACCCGAGCAGAAGCAAAAAATTAAAGGATTTCCTTGATTAAAATGAACGAAGAACACATAATTGAGCTTGAATTATATATTATTCGCCACGGGCATTCAAAAACAAATGCCTGCCTGCCGACGAATAATGCCGAGGAGAGAAACGACCCGTATCTTACCGAATTCGGTGAAAAGCAGGCGGAGCTTCTCGGAAAGCGTTTTGCAAAGCTTCCGCTTGACTGCGTTATTTCAAGCGGACTGCGCAGAGCAATGAGAACGGCGGATGCGGTGCTGAAATATCAGCCCGAAAACGGCGCACATCAGATGGAAATCGAACCGATTTTCACCGAGTGGGGTATTTCTCCCGAATATCCGGGCAGAACGATTGACGAAATCAGGAAGGAATTTCCCCGAGCGGTTGCGGCAGACAGCGCAAAGCACCGTGAAAAGCTGATTGATTATTACGGCGATGATGACGACATTATGGAATGCACGGCAAAATCGCTTGCATATCTGCGTTCACGCTTCAAAAACGGCGAAAAGGTTATGCTTGTAGGCCACGGAAAATTCAACGGTTTTCTAATTTATTCCGCTCTCGGTATTCCCGAAAATCAGCCGATAAGATTTTCGCTTTATAATACCGGCGTTACAAAAATCGTATTTTATAAGGGCGGTACGGGAATTGAGCAGGACACGGGTCTTGTTTATCTCAATGACCATTCGCACCTGCTTGCGGATTATCCCGAATTTTCATTTGAAACAATTTAAGTCAGAAGGGGATTTTTAATTCGGAATTATGAATTCGGAATTAATGACGGGCTCCGCCCGTACCCATTATATAACTGCTAACAAACAGCTCTTCACTTCTGAATTGATATTTGTTGTTTATTCAGAAGTGTAAAGTTTAAAAATTACCCATATAAAATCGGCGCTTTTGCGCCCCTTAACTCCGAATTCCGAACTCCGAATTCCGAATTAAAAAAGGCTTGCCGCAGCAAGCCTTTTTGTTATTTGAGTAATTTTTCAAGTGTTTCGCCGAGAATGTTTTCTTTGCACTGCTCGGAAATATTCAGGCGCTTTATTCTTTCAATATCCCATTTGATATCGTCGGTTTTGCAGTAGGGGAAATCAAGCCCGAATATGCTTCTGTTTTCACCCGTTTGAAGAATTACGGTTTCAAGCTGTTCATCAGTGAGCGCCCATGCGCTTAAACCGTGGCGGTCTCTGATTGTTGTCCAGCCTGCGAAAACATAGTCATCGCCCTTGCGTGAATTATTGCACATAACGGCAAGCGCTTCGTTAAAGAAGTGATAACCGCCGATATGCTCAAGGCTGAATTTAAGCTTCGGGAAATTCCATGCAACCTCGTCAAAAAGAATAACACGGTTGTCACGGAGTCTGTGCCAGTGCATTCCGGCGTGGAACGATACAAAAAGTCCGAGCTCTTCGGCTCTTTCGTAAACCTTAAAAGCATCTTCACCGTCAATAACGAATTCCTGATACGGGGGATGAAGCTTTATTCCTTTTAATCCGAGTTCGGCGATACGGTCAACCTCATCACGGATATTTTTATTGAAATTAACCGTTCCGAAGCCCACAAGTCTGTCATTGCCTTTTATTTCTTTTGCAAGCCATTCATTCGGGTCTTGTTCAAAGCCGGCTTCTTCAAGACGGCCCGCAAACGGAGCAAAGGCAACAGCCTTATCTATTTCGCATTCATCCATAAGCTCCATAAGCTTTTCAACGGTACCGCTCGGCCTTACTTCTTCGGGAAAAAGATGTGCGTGATTTGCAAATATCATAATTATTTCTCAGTCCTTTCTGAAAATATAATAAAACAAAATACATTTATTGTCAATGCAAGAAAACGAAAAAACGGTCAATAATATTAACGAGGTGTTGACAATGAATGATGATATAAAGCTTCTGCGTGAATGCAGTGCCGGAATAAAAACGGCGGTTACTTCAATTGATGAGATACTGCCGTATGTCAAGGACGAGAAAATGCAGAAAATTCTTTCAAACAGCAAGGCGGCGCATAAGAACATCGAAATTGATGTTGATAAAACGCTGGAATATTACGGGAGTGACGACAAAGAACCTAACCCGATGGCAAAATCAATGTCGTGGGTCAAGATAAACGCCGAGCTTTCGTTTAATCCGAGTGCTTCGCAGGCGGCGAGCCTTATAACCGACGGATGTGATATGGGAGTTAAATCTCTGCATAAGTATATCAATAAGTATAAGGGCGCCGAGCAGAAAACCAAGGATTTTGCGAGAAATATAAGCGAGCTTGAAGAAACTCTCGGAAAAGATATGCGTCCCTATCTTTAAAATAAAGCCGCCCAACGGGCGGCTTTATTTAATGCGGAATTCACAATTCCGAAATCCGAATTCATTTATCAATCGGCATTGTTGCATAGGCGTTCAGGTCAAGAGGAGCGATGTTGCCGCTTATAAATTCATAGTATCCCTGAGCGCCGACCATTGCGGCATTATCTCCGCAGAGGGAAAGCATCGGCATATATAGCTCCCAGTCTTTTTCGGCGCAGGTTGCCTGCATCTTTTCTCTCAGCCTTGAATTTGCCGAAACACCGCCGGCAAGGCATATTTTTTTAAAATTGAAGTTTTCCGCCGCCTTAACGGTGTTATTAACAAGACAGTCGGTAACCGTTTCAATACAGCTTGCGCCGAGGTCGGGGATGTTTATTTCAATTCCCTTTTGCTTCGCATTGTGAATGGTGTTCACAACGGCGGTTTTAAGTCCCGAAAAGCTGAAATCATATTCGCTTCCGTCAACCTTAGGATGAGGAAATTTGAACGCTTTGTGGTCTCCGTTCTTGCTTATGCGGTCAAGATTCAGACCACCCGGATAGTCAAGTCCCATTGCACGGGCGGATTTATCCATACATTCGCCTGCGGCATCGTCTCTTGTTCTGCCGATTATCGTAAAATCGGTATAGCTGTTCACCGCAACGATATGGCTGTGACCGCCCGAAACCACAAGGCAGAGAAACGGCGGTTCAAGCTCGGGCGAGGTTATATAATTCGCCGCAATGTGGGAACGGAGATGATGAACCGGCACAAGCGGTATTCCCGTTGAATAGGAAAGACCCTTTGCAAAGTTCACGCCGACCAGCAGAGCGCCGATAAGTCCGGGCGCATAGGTTACGGCGATGGCATCTATATCGGAATATTTTGCTCCGGCATCGTCCATAGCCTTTGAAACAACGCCGCTTATTGCTTGAGCGTGCATTCTGGAAGCTATTTCCGGCACAACACCGCCGTATATAATATGTTCTTTAACCTGCGAAGCAACAACATTTGAAAGCACCGTTCTGCCGTCTTCAACAACAGCCGCCGCCGTTTCATCGCAGGAGGATTCAATTGCAAGTATTTTCATTTTTCGTACCTCTTAGTATATATAATGCCGTTTTCTGTCGGATTTGAATAAAAATTCTTTCTTATTCCGGCTCTTTCAAAGCCCTCGGATTCGTATAAGGCTATTGCCGCCGAATTGCTTTCTCTCACTTCAAGGGTGATAAATTCGCAGTTCCTTTTTTCTGCGCCCGAGCAGGCTTCTTTCAGCAAAGCTCTTGCGATACCCAGCCGTCTGAATTCTTTCGGAACGGCAATGTTTGTTATATAAGCTTCGGAGCAGATTTCCTGAACGCCGATATATCCGACCGGCTTATCCGCCACGGCACATATGAAAAACGAGCAGGGATTTTCAAGCTCCTCGGCGATGCCCTCTTTTGTCCACGGAGAAGTAAAGCATTCTTTTTCAATCTGAGCTATGCCGTCAATGTGTCCGGCGGCCATCGGAACAATTTTATAATTCATTCTTTCACCGCCGTTATTTCGTCAAACTGTGCAACAAGTGCTTCCTTTATCGCCGCAGCGCAGAGAATATATGTTTCGGTATCTCCGCCGAAAGGGTCAAAAATTCCGTCTCCGAGAACGGTTATTTTTTCAGCCGGAACATACATTGAAAGGCTTGCCGCATGACTGCCCGTCATACATACAAAACGGTCGGTTTCATCGAGCAGAAAGGCTGTTATGCGCCTTGCACGGTGAGCCGAAATATCAGCTCCGAAACGCTCAGCCGCTTTAACGGCATTGGGCGTTACTTCATCGCCCGTTATTGCGAAAAGTCCGGCACTGGAGTATTCAATTCCGCTTATGCCTTTATCCTTAAGCAGTTTTCCGAATATGCCCTCAGCCATCGGAGAACGGCAGGTATTGCCTGTGCATACAAATAAAATTTTCATTTCTCAATCCTTTGATTCATACCATGATTTTCCTATTCCCACATCCGCCTGCATGGAAACTCTCATTTTAACGGCGTTTTCCATTTCAAATCTGACTATGGCGGCAACCTTCTGCGCTTCCTCCTCGGGAGCTTCAACAAGCAGTTCATCGTGAACCTGCATTATGAGCTTCGCCCTGAAATGCTCGTCACGCAGTCTCTGCCATACTCTTATCATGGCGATTTTGATTATATCCGCCGCCGTACCCTGAATGGGCGCATTGAGCGCAACCCTTTCTCCGAATGCCCTGAGCATTCCGTTTGAGGAGTTGAGCTCCGGCAGGTATCTGCGGCGTGCAAACTCCGTTGAAACATAGCCCTGAGCCTTTGCTTTTTCAACGATTTCTTTCATATATTTCGCAACGCCGCTGAAATTGGCAAGATAGCCTTTGATGTAGCTGTCCGCTTCGGCACGGGTTACGCCTATATCCTTGGCAAGCGAAAAAGCTCCTATGCCGTAAACTATTCCGAAGTTTACCGCTTTCGCCCTGCTTCTCATGAGAGGTGTTACCATCATAAGCGGCATATTGAACACCTGAGAAGCTGTTATGGCGTGAATATCATCGCCGTTATTGAACGCACTGAGCATATTTTTATCGTTTGCCACATGGGCAAGCACACGCAGTTCAATCTGCGAATAGTCGGCATCAATGAGCACATTGCCGTCACCGGCGATAAAGAATTTTCTCATTTCTCTGCCGAGCTGAGAACGCACGGGAATATTCTGGAGATTGGGTTCGGTTGAGGATATTCTGCCTGTGCGTGTTTCGGTCTGGTTAAGTGTGGAACGGATTCTGCCGTCTTCTCCGATTTCTTTCAGAAGCCCGTCGCAATAGGTTGATTTAAGCTTTGCAAGCTTTCTGTATTCGAGAATTTTTGCAACTATCGGATATTCCTCGGCAAGTCCCTCAAGCACATCGGCATTGGTTGAATAGCCGCTTTTTGTTTTCTTTTTGCACGGAAGCTTAAGCTTTTCGAAAAGCACCTCTCCGAGCTGTTTGGGAGAATTCAGGTTGAATTCGCACTGAGCTTCGGCGAATATCTCGGCTGTGATTTTATCGGTTTTTTCCGAGAGCATTTCGCCGAATTCTTTAATACCTTCTGCATCAACAAGGAAGCCCTCACATTCCATTGAAGAAAGCACCTCGGCAAGCGGAATTTCGATTTCACGAAGCAGTCTTGTCTGACCGCATTCCTCAATCAGCTTGTCCGTTGCTTCAAACGCTTTTTTGAGATACGCCGTGCAGAATGCGTTTTCGTCCGCATCGTCGGGAACTTCCGCACGGGCGTATTCTGCGGTTATGCGTTTGAGGTCATATGCTCCCGATGACGGATTTATGATATACGCAGAAAGCATTATATCGCCGCAGAGTGAATTTATCTCAATATCGTTTCTGAATTTATAGAAAAATGAATAAAGCTTTTTGCAGTTGAATGTATATTTTTCAATGCTTTTTTCAAAGAGAAAATCGGAACAGAATACCGCATAATCTTCATTTTCGGGAGAAACGAGTGCCACTCCGTTATCACGCCCGAAATAAAAGCATCCGCTGTCAAAAATGAAATACGCTTTTCCCTCTTTTTTCAGAGTGTTGATAAGAAGCTTTGTGTCATTTTGCTCATAAAGCTCATATGAAACCGTTTCGGCGCTTTTTTCGGAAACGGGAGCCGAAGATTTGAGGTTGAGCCTTTCAATCATCCTGAACATTTCGAGGTCGGCAAGCATGGAGGTTACCCTGAAAGCATCGGCAGGGGCAGGAATATAGCTTTCGTAAACGGCGTCAACCGGAGCATCGGTGCGGATAGTGCCGAGAGTACGGCTGAGATACGCATTTTCCTTATCGTTTAAAAGCTTATCGTGAACGCCCTGCTTTATGTCAAGCTCGTCAAGACGGGAATATATTTCGTCAATCGTGCCGTATTTGCTTACAAGCTCCTGAGCCGTTTTCGGACCTATTCCGGCAACACCCGGGATGCAGTCGGAGGTGTCACCCTGAAGCGCCTTAACATCAATGAGAAGCTCGGGTGTGCTGACAAGATAATTTTCCTTAACCTTTTCAACTGTATAACGCTCTGTCTGCGGTCTGCCCATTTTGGTTGAAGCAAGCAAAACATTCACATTATCACGGACAAGCTGAAGAGAATCTCTGTCACCCGTTGCGATATAACAAAAATCTTCTTTTCCGCAGGCGGCGGCAAGAGTGCCGAGAATATCATCGGCTTCCCAGCCGGGGGCTTCAATGAGCTTATATCCGAGAGCGGAAAGAATGCTTTTGAGCGGCTCAAGCTGCTGAGCAAGCTCCGGCGGCATTCCCTTGCGGTTTGCCTTATATCCTGAATACATTTCATGGCGGAAAGTGGGCGCTTTAACATCAAAGGTTATCGCCACGGCATCGGGGTTAACCTCTTCACGAAGTCTGAGCAATATATTTAAAAAGCCCTGAATGGCGTTTGTGAATTTTGTGCCGTCCTTTGTGGTGAGCAGTTTTATTCCGTAAAATGCTCTGTTGAGTATGCTGTTGCCGTCGAGAGCAAGAAGCTTCACCGAAAATCACCTCATAAATTTTATTAAAACATATTATACCATATTTTTTGAAGATTTCACCATTATTTTTTAAAAATATTGAATTTAAACGCATTTAGTGTTAAAATCATTATACTAAATTCAGGAGAGTGCCGAATGAAAATTGGAAATTTTGAATTGAACGGTGCGGCGGCACTTGCTCCCATGGCAGGCGTTACGGACAGAGCGTTCCGTGAAATATGTATAGAATACGGCGCTTCATATACCGTTACGGAAATGGTGAGCTCAAAGGGGCTTACCATGGGTGACCGTAAATCCGATAAGCTCATGCTTTTGGGTGAAACGGAAAGACCTGCCGCCGTTCAGATTTTCGGTTGTGACCCGAAAATCATGGCGGAAGCGGCGAAAATGGCAGAAAGTACGGGATGCTGTGCCGTTGATATAAATATGGGCTGTCCTGCTCCCAAGGTTTCGGGAAACGGTGGCGGAAGTGCGCTGATGAAAGAACCCGACCTTGCGGCGAAAATTGTTGAAGCGTGCGTTAATGCCGTAGCCCTGCCGGTTACCTGCAAGATACGCTCGGGCTGGGATGAAAACAGCATAAACGCCGTTCAGATGTCGAAAATGCTTGAAAATGCCGGAGCGGCGGCAATAACGGTTCACGGCAGAACGAGAAAACAGATGTATGCGCCGCCCGTTGACCTTGATATAATAAAGCAGGTTAAAGAAAATGTAAAAATACCCGTTATCGGCAACGGCGATGTTACGGATTATGAATCGGCAAAAAGAATGTATGAATATACGGGCTGTGACTTTGTGATGATAGGCAGGGGAGCACTCGGAGCGCCGTGGATATTCGGGATGATAAACAAAAAAGCCGCCGGCGAAGAGGTAAGCGAACCGACGGTTGAAGAAAAAATGGATATTATGCTTCGGCATATTGCACGCCTTTGTGAATATAAGGGCGAATATATCGGTATGAGAGAAGCGAGAAAGCACGCAGGCTGGTATATTAAAGGCATGAGGGGAGCGGCGGAAATGCGGCGCTCAATCGGTACGCTTGAAACCCTTGAACAGCTCAGAGAGCTTGCGGAAAAGGTTAAAAACAGTTAGCAGTTCACTCTCCGCTCTTAAAAAGTTGTAGCCTTTTTTCGGCTTCATTCGTATAAAGAGTTGTAAAACAAAAACGGAGGTCAGAAAAATGATAAACGGTAAATTCGAAATTAAAGATAAAAAGCTTGAGGAAATAAATGAAAGTCAGGCTGAGCAGGTTACGGGCGGAGTTACGATTGATAAGTTGCTTCCCGGAGCATCTGACTGCGAAGTTTCGGGCATTGACTTAAAGCAGGGCGGAGACAAAGCGAAAGTTCTTGTTGTAGATGCTGAAAAAATGAAAGATAAACCCACGATTTAGAAAACAAAGGATAATCAAATAAAAAAATACACGAGCAGGGCGGTAACGGGAATTTTCGGTTGACCGCCTTTTTTATTTTACGGTGAACACAAGACGGAGAGGTTAATGTATATTACATTTTAAAATGCCAATAATCCAAACAAAGGTCAAAAATCAAAAAACGAGAAAATTAAAGAAAACCGAAGAAAACGAGAGCAAATCAGAGAAAACAAACCAAAGTCAAACAAATTTGACCTTTTCTGACCTTTGACCTTTTGACTTTTACGCTCTATAATGCAGTCAAGGTCAAAGAAAGTAAAAGTCAAATTCGGAGATTGAAAGAGATGATGAAATGAGCTTAAGTAATCAGATAGCCCGTATGCTTATGGAAATGCTTGAGGAGGACGGTTCAACCGAAATCCAGCGCAATGAGCTTGCCCAGGCACTCGGATGCGTTCCGAGCCAGATAAATTATGTTATATCCTCACGCTTTACACCCGAACAGGGTTATATAGTTGAAAGCAGGCGTGGCGGCGGAGGGTATATAAAAATCACGAGACTAAAGCTCGATAAGCCGTCAATAATAATGCACACCGTAAATTATGTGGGCGATGAAATAGACTATTCAACCTGCCGTGCGCATATACTTAATTTACTGCACAGCGGAGTTATGAGCGCAGAAGAAGCGGAGCTTATGCTTTCGGCGATAAGCGAAAATTCACTCAGAATACTTCCGCCGCATTTCCGGGATGCGGTGAGAGCTTCAATATTCAAACAGATGTTATTAACGGTTGACAGAAAGGATGATTGATTATGTTATGTCAGAACTGCGGAAAAAATGAAGCAACAACTCATATTAAACAGATTATAAACGGCGATATGGCGGAGAGCCATCTCTGCTCGGAATGTGCATCTCATCTCGGCTACGGCGATGTTTTTTCAGGCTTCGGTCTGAATCTTTCGGAGCTTTTCGGCGGATTCCTCGGCGATATGATGCCGTCACTCGGCTCGGGCGCTTCAACCAAAAGATGCGAAAAATGCGGTGCTTCCTTTGAGGATATTGCGAGAGAGGGCAAGGTCGGATGTGCCGAATGTTACAGAACTTTTTATGACAGACTTCTGCCGTCAATTCAGAGAATACACGGCAAGATAAAGCACAACGGCAAAATGAGCACAGGTTCTCCCGAAAAGGCGAGAGAGGAAACGCCGGAGGAAAAAACAGCAAAGCTTGAAAAGCAGATGAGTGAAGCGGTTGCAAAGCAGGAATTCGAAGAAGCCGCAAAGCTCAGAGATGAAATAAAAGCACTCAGAGGAGAGGAAAATAAATGAATAAATGGTATATCGAAAAAGGTGACCAGGGCGATATAGTTCTGAGCACGAGAATAAGACTTGCAAGAAATATCAATGATTTTCCCTTCCCGTGCAGGCTTGATGCCGCCGGAAAAGACAGAGTTAATGCGCTTGTTAAATCCGCTGTTTTTGAAAATGACAGCAAGGATTTCAGCTATATCGAAATGAAAGACCTTTCAAGGCTTCAGGCGGTTTCGCTTGCCGAACGCCACCTGATAAGCCCCGAGTTTGCTTCAAAGAAGGACGGAAGCGCTCTGATACTTTCCGAGGATGAGAGCGTGAGCATAATGCTCTGCGAGGAAGACCACATCAGATTGCAGGTTATGAAAGCGGGGCTTGCGCTTGAAGAAGCATATGATACCGCCGATAAGCTTGATTCGATGCTTGACGGCAGACTGAATTACGCATTTGATGAAAGAATAGGTTATCTTACCCAGTGTCCGACCAATCTCGGAACGGCAATGAGGGCATCGGTTATGCTTCATCTGCCGGCGCTCACAAGATGCGGTCAGATTTCAAGGCTTGCAAACACCGTTTCAAAGCTCGGACTGACCGTAAGGGGCGCTTACGGCGAGGGTTCGAGAGCAAGCGGAGACATATATCAGATAAGCAATCAGATAACACTCGGAATTACCGAGGAAACAGCAATCGCAAATCTCAAATCAATTGTTTTACAGCTTGTGGCTCAGGAGAGAGCGGCTGCGGCGGAGATAATCAAAAATCCGTCAGAGGAAGATAAGATTTTCCGTGCGCTCGGCGTGCTTAAGAATGCGAGACTGCTGAGTACCGACGAATTTATGGAGCTTATTTCGGTTGTGCGTCTGGGTGCGGCAAGGGGACTTATTGATACTCAGCTTGAAAAAATAAACGAGCTCATTGTTGATATGCAGCCGGCAACCATAAGTGCGGCAAACAAATCCGCCGACGGTCCTGCGGCAAGGGATGCCGTAAGAGCAAAGGCGGTAAGGGAAGCGCTTGGTTAACCGCTGACTTCCGACTGAAAACAGGGGTGATAAAGTATGTACAGATTTACGGGCTTTACTCAGAAAGCCAATGCGGCGCTCAATGCCGCAATAAATGCGGCGGAGGACTTGGGTCACGCATATGTGGGCAGTGAGCATATCCTGCTCGGTCTGCTCAATGAAAGCGGCGGCATGGCTTATACGGCGCTCTCCGCAAGAAAAGTCACATTCAGCGAGGTTGAAAATATAATCAAAAGCAGTATCGGGATAGGTTCGCCGACCGTGCTTTCTCCCAACGATTTTACGCCGAGAGCGAAAAATATAATTGATACCGCCATTTTGCAGGGCAGAGGAATGGGACATTCCTATATCGGAACGGAGCATATCCTTATGGGGCTTATCCGTGAGGGGAACAGCGCCGCTTCCGAAATACTCACAAAGCTCGGCGTTCAGCCGCAGGAGCTTCTCAACGATTTGAACAGCGCAATAGGCAGTAATCCCGTTCAAAGCGGCAAAAAGCAGTCTCAGGGTAAGCAGAAAACCGATACACCGGTTCTGTCGCAATACGGAAGAGATTTGACGGCACTTGCCAATCAGGGCAGAATTGACCCGGTTATCGGCAGGCAGAACGAGATAGACAGAGTTATTCAGATACTCAGTCGCAGAACCAAAAACAATCCCTGCCTTATCGGCGAACCCGGTGTCGGCAAAACGGCGATAGCAGAGGGACTTGCTTTGAAAATCGCAACGGGTGAAGTGCCCGAGTTACTCAGAAATAAGCGTATAATTGCGCTTGATTTAACCGGTATGGTGGCGGGAACCAAATACAGAGGAGATTTCGAAGAACGCATACGCAATGCGATTGACGAGGTGCAGAAATCGGGGGATATTATTCTTTTCATTGATGAGGTGCATACTCTCATTGGCGCAGGCTCTGCTGAGGGTGCGGTTGATGCGGCGAATATTCTCAAGCCGTCGCTTGCAAGGGGAGAATTGCAGGTTATCGGCGCAACAACCCTTGAGGAATACAGAAAACACATTGAAAAGGATTCGGCACTTGAAAGAAGATTTCAGCCCGTCACCGTCGGTGAACCCACCGAAGATGAAGCAATTGAAATTCTCAGAGGGCTTCGTGATAAATATGAAGCACATCATAAGGTGAGAATAACCGACAATGCGATTCTGGCTTCGGTTAAGATGTCGTCAAGATATATCGGCGACAGATATCTGCCCGATAAGGCCATTGACCTTGTTGACGAAGCGGCTTCAAAGGTCAGACTGCGTGCATTCACAACTCCGCCCGAGCTTAAGGAGCTTGAAGATAAAATAAAATCAATCGGAGAGGAAATGGCTTCGGCGGTTAATTCTCAGGATTTTGAGCATGCCGCTCAGCTTCGTGACGAGAAAAACAGACTTTCATCCGAGCTTGACGAAAAACGCCGTCAATGGCAGGAAAAGAGCACCCATATGACGGGTGAGGTTACGGAGCACGAGATAGCGGATATAGTTTCGCAGTGGACGGGAATACCCGTTGTTCAGCTCACGCAGGAGGAAAGTCAGAGACTTCTGCATATGGAAGAGGAGCTTCACACAAGAATAGTCGGCCAGAATGAGGCGGTCAGCGCCGTTGCAAGAGCGATACGCAGGGGCAGAGCCGGACTTAAAGACCCGAAAAGACCCACCGGCTCATTTATCTTCCTCGGTCCTACGGGAGTGGGCAAAACCGAGCTTTGCAAAACTCTTGCCGCTTCTATGTTCGGCGATGAAAATGCAATGATACGCCTTGATATGTCGGAATATATGGAAAAGCACACCGTATCACGCCTTGTCGGTTCACCGCCCGGATATGTGGGCTATGATGAGGGCGGTCAGCTTACCGAAAAGGTACGCCGCAGACCGTATTCCGTTGTGCTGTTTGATGAAATCGAAAAAGCGCATCCCGATGTTTTCAATATGCTTCTGCAAATTCTTGAGGACGGCATTCTCACCGATTCTCAAGGCAGGAGAGTTGATTTTAAAAACTGCGTTATCATTATGACATCCAATGTGGGTGCAAAACAAATTGCGCAGACGGGCGGCGGAACTCTCGGCTTTGCTCCGTCTGGCAGTGAAACCATGGATGAACGCAGGATAAAGGATGCGGTTATGGGTGAACTGAAAAATATGTTCAGACCCGAATTCCTTAACCGTGTTGACGATATAATCGTTTTTCATCAGCTCGGAAAGGATGATATCAACGAGATAGCACGCCGAATGCTTGCCGGTCTTTCAAAGAGGGTTAAGGAGCTTGATATTGAGCTGAGCTTTACCGAAAATGCGGTTGAAGCAATCGGAAAAGCGGGCTTTGACCCTGTTTACGGTGCAAGGCCTCTGCGCAGAGCAATTCAGCAGGAAATCGAGGATAAGCTCTCTGAGGAAATGCTTGAAGGCAAGCTCGAAGCCGGAAAGAAATATATATGCGATAAAACCGAAAACGGATTTGCTTTTACCGAAAGCTGAAAATTTTATTGTTGACAAAAGCAGAAAAAACGCATATAATAAGATGTCAATAAAATATGTCCTTATTAAGAGCGGCTGAGGGACAGGCCCTTTGAAGCCCGGCAACCTGTGTTAGACAAGGTGCTAATTCCTGCGGCATATGCCGAAAGATAAGGTGTTTTCGCCCACCGAGGACCCCTTGGTGGGCATACTTATTGTTAACGGACAGAAATCATTGATAGTATTTGAAAAAACGAGGTTTGTTTATGTCACATTATTATTTCACATCCGAGTCGGTAACGGGCGGCCATCCCGATAAAATCTGTGACCAGATTTCCGATGCCGTGCTTGACGCCATTATGGAGCAGGACCCGATGGGCAGAGTTGCGTGCGAATGCTGTGCAACAACGGGCATGGTGCTCGTTATGGGCGAAATCACAACAACCGCAAAGGTTGATATCCCGGCGATAGCAAGAAAGGTTATCTGCGATATAGGTTATGACAGCTCCGAAAAGGGCTTTGACGGAAATACCTGCGCAATTCAGACCGCAATTGATGCTCAGTCGGGCGATATTGCAATGGGTGTTGACAGACTCGGTGCAGGCGACCAGGGTATGATGTTCGGTTTTGCCTGCGATGAAACTCCCGAGCTTATGCCGCTTCCCATTTCGCTTGCACATAGGCTTTGTGCAAAGCTTACTCAGGTTCGCAAAAACGGCGTTCTCCCGTATCTCAGACCCGACGGAAAGAGCCAGGTTACCGTTGAATACGATGAAAACAATAAGCCCGTAAGAATTGATACGGTTGTTATTTCATCTCAGCACGCTCCCGATGTTACGCTTGAACAGATAAGAAAAGATATAATCGAAAAGGTTATCAAGGCAACGCTTCCTGCGGATATGCTTGATGAAAAGACGATTTATCATATCAATCCCACCGGAAGATTCGTAACCGGCGGTCCCAACGGTGACAGCGGTCTGACCGGAAGAAAAATAATCGTTGATACATACGGCGGATACGCCCGTCACGGCGGCGGCGCATTCAGCGGCAAGGACCCCACAAAGGTTGACCGTTCGGCGGCGTATGCGGCAAGATATGTTGCGAAAAATATTGTTGCTTCCGGTGTTGCAACAAAGTGCGAGGTTCAGCTTGCCTATGCAATAGGCGTTGAAAAGCCCGTTTCGGTATTTGTTGATACCTTCGGCACCGGCAAAAAAGCCGATACCGATATCGCCGAAATCGTTAAGAATATGTTTGATTTGAGCCCTGCCGGAATTATTGCGGCGCTCGATTTGAGAAGACCTATATACAGACAGATTGCCGCTCTCGGCCACATCGGCAGAACAGATGTTGACCTGCCATGGGAAAAGACCGACAGAGCCGAAGAAATCAAGGCGGCGGCAGGTATCTGACAGGAGGAAAAAATGAAGCTCTCACTTGTTGTTCCGTGCTATAATGAAGAGGAAAATGTTCCGCTTTTTTATGAGGAAGTCAAAAGAGAATTTGAAAAAGCTCAGTTTGATTACGAAATCGTTTTCGTAAATGACGGAAGCCGTGACGGAACTCTGAAAGCACTGAAAAAACTCTGTGACGGTGATATTCCCGTTAAAATTGTCAATTTTTCACGCAATTTCGGCAAGGAGTCTGCAATGTATGCCGGCTTAAAAGAATCCGAGGGCGATTATGTAACGGTAATTGATGCCGACCTTCAGCAGAAGCCGTCAATAGTGCTTGAAATGGTGCGAACTCTCGACATTCAGCCCGAATTTGACTGCGTTGCGGCTTATCAGGCGGAAAGAAGCGAGAATAAGACTCTGATTTTCTTTAAAAATTCGTTTTATAAGCTGATAAATAAGTTTTCCGATACGGAATTTGTTAACGGTGCAAGCGATTTCAGAACAATGCGCAGACCGATGGTTCAAGCCGTGCTCGAAATGGGAGAATATTTCCGCTTTTCAAAGGGACTGTTTTCATGGGTCGGATACAATACGAAATTTATTCCGTATGTTGCCGTGGAAAGAGCAAACGGCACTTCAAAATGGTCTTTTGTGAAGCTTTTTAAATATGCACTTGAGGGCATACTTGCTTTCACCACCGCTCCGCTGAAAATCGCAACCGTAACAGGACTTTTTACGGCGCTTCTTTCAATAATTTATCTTATAGTTGTTGTATGCCAGAAGATTTTCGCCGGAATTGAGGTTCAGGGCTATGCAACAATAGTTGTGCTTATACTCCTGCTTGGCGGAATTCAGCTCACCTGTATAGGAATTATCGGTGAATATATCGCACGCACCTATGTTCAGACAAAGGGCAGACCGATATATATCGCAAAAGAAGTTATTAAAAATCATAAATACGATGAATAAAAAATACGGGAGCGCTTCGGCACTCCCGTATTGAGTATTTCGTGGCTGTTATGCTTCTTCTTTTCCTGCAAGCAATTTATAGCAGATTGCCGCAAGAACGCCGCCGACCAGCGGAGCAAGAATGAATACCCAGAGTCCCTGAGTGTTGCCCGAAAGAATTGCGGGGCCGAAGCTTCTGGCAGGGTTTACGGATGTTCCGGTGAAGTGAATTCCGAAAATGTGAACAAGCGTAAGGGTGAGACCGATAACAAGACCTGCAACGGAGCTGAATTCTTTCTTTGAGGTTACGCCGAGAATGGCGAGAACGAAAACAAAAGTGAGAATAACCTCAACAAGGAATGAAATTCCGACCTTGTCGCCGAGATAAATTCCGTTTGAGCCGAGAGAGCTGCTCTTGCCGAGGATTGCACGGAGAACAGCCGCTCCTGCGGTTGCACCTGCAAACTGGGCAATAACATAGCCGATAAAATCGGTTACTGACATCTTTTTGCTGACAAGCATTGCGATTGAAACTGCGGGATTAATGTGACAGCCCGAAATGTTGCCGATTGAATAAGCCATTGCAACGATAACAAGGCCGAAAGCAAGCGCCGTAAGCAGATAAGCGGTGTTCGGAATATTGGTTGTGCAGTTAACAACAGCCGCCGTTCCGCAGGCAAAAACAACGAGTACGAATGTGCCGATAAATTCGGCAACATATTTTCTGACGGAATTCATAAAAATTCCCCTTTCGTATTTTATTGATTTTATTATATCACTCCTTAAAAATAAATCAATAAAAATATGTCGATTTATGAAAATCCGTATTATTCTTCGCTTTTCTGTTTTATCATATATTCCGTGCAGAGCGATGCGGCGCAGGAAATGACAAATACGGGTCTGACGAGCGAAAGAAGCATGGCGCAAAGGCGCATGGAGGGGTAATAATCAAAAAAATTTCCGGCTCCGAAAAATATTACTGCCGAAGCGGTAAGGGTCAGTATTGCGGTGCTCCAGCCGAAAATGATAATATGCCGTGATGTTCTGCTGATGTTTTTAAATATGTTTTTCATTGCTTCATCCCTTTCATAAAGATTATACATCGTGGGATAAGCTCATTCAATGCAAAAATATTTCCTGAAAAATATGCAAAGATTTGCCGAAAAAATAAAACTTGCAAATTTTTAAAGATATGTTATACTGAAATTATATATATAGAATAAAGGAGTGCAGAAACGATGAAATGTCCGTTTTGCGGCTGTGAAGAAAGCAAGGTTATAGATTCAAGACCTACCGATGAGGGCGAGCGCATACGCCGCCGCAGGGAGTGCACATCCTGCGAAAAAAGATTTACAACCTATGAAATCATCGAAAGCGTTCCGATAATCGTTGTTAAAAAAGACCGTTCAAGAGAGCTGTTTGACCGCAACAAGCTGTTTAACGGTATGCTTCGTGCGTGCGAAAAACGCCCCGTATCTCTTGAAGCGCTTGAAAAAGCGGTTGATTCGATTGAAAACGGTTTGCAGAATTCTCTTGACCGTGAGGTGACATCGGTTCGCATAGGCGAAATGGCAATGGATAAGCTGAAAGAGCTTGATGAGGTTGCTTATGTTCGCTTTGCTTCGGTTTACAGACAGTTTAAGGATATAAATACCTTTATGGAGGAGCTTGCCAAGCTTCTCGGCGATAAGAGATAAAATGAAAATTAAAAAAATTATTTCTGCGGCTTTTGCCGCAGTTCTGCTTTTACTATGCTGTGCCTGCGGAAAAGAGGAAGAACCCGCTGTTAAAACCTCTGCCGATATGCTCAGCATAGTCGATACCGAAAACACTTATCTCGGCTGTGTTTCAAGGTTCAGAGCGGTAACGGAGCCGCTTTGCGCTGTGGTTAATATTCTTGAAACGCAGAATAACGATATCATAAAACAGCAGAACGAAAAAGACTATTTTCTCAATGAAAAATATATTTCCGCCGTATTCGAACCGTTTGAGTTTTCGCACATTGCTTTAACGGAGCTTTTTGACGAAACGATGAACAGCGCCCGTGCAAAAGAGGAATACAAAATCGAGAGCGAGGGTGCGGATATCTTATTTGACGGCAGGGATGAATGCTACACGCTGAAATTCGTTTCGGAAGCGGAAACTAAAAAAATCACCGCCGAATACGATGAAAAAAACGATTCGTTCAGATATATGTACAGCGTTGAAACCGACGGCGGCGAGCAGGTGGAGGAATTTCTGGAATTTGCAAAAACCGCAGACGGAGGATATCTTGTTCAGACGCAGAGAGCGAGAGCTTATATATCCTTTGACGAACAGAATAAAGCAAAGGAATTTTTCTGTTCGGAGCTTAAAAGCGGCGATTATTCCGATGCTTCGGGAATATATCCTTCCAATGATATTACGGCCGAATCCGCCGAAGGCTGGGTGTTCAGCCTTGCTTCGGATTGCTATGTGAGCATTCACACCTATAAAGAAAATATACTGACCCATGAGGACTGCAGCGGCGGAGTGTGGAAAAAGGTTGAAATAAACGCTCTCGGTTACGCTTCAGCATTTTATATCTGATTATGAATATCGAAAAGGTTTTTGCGTTTCTCGATTCGCTCGGAATTGAATATACATCCGTAAGGCACGCACCTGCCGCAACTCTCGAACAGTGCGCCGAGGTTGAAAAGCTTATAGACGGCAGAATATGCAAAAATCTGCTTTTGACAACCGCTTCGGGCAGTACGGTTTATCTGCTGATGATTGACGGAGAAAAGCGGTTTGTGACAAAGGATGTTTCAAAAAAGCTCGGCACTTCAAGGCTTTCATTTGCAAGCGGAGAGCTTATGGAAACACTGCTCGGAACGAAGCCCGGTTCGCTGAGCATTCTCAGTCTGCTTTTTGATAAAGAACATAAGGTGCGCCTTGCGGCTGACCGCTCGGTTTTCGAAAATGAATTTATCTGCTGTCATCCCTGCGACAATACCGCAACCGTGAAGCTGAAAACAAGGGATGTTGAAAATATAATTCTTCCAACACTCGGCACGAAAGCCGAAATCATTGATATATAAAGGAACTCCGGAGCTCAATCGAGTCCCGGAGTTTTTTAATACTTAAAATTTCAAACCGCAATTCCGGCATCTGCAAGAACCTTTGCAACTGCATCGTTATCGTTAACTCTGAGGATTATGCAGGCATTGCCGTTTTCTCTTGAGAAAAAAGCATAGGTGTATGCAAGGTTTATGCCGTTTTCCGCAATTACGGCAAGAAGCTTTGTAAGGCTTCCGGGTTCATCGGGAACGGTTACGGCAAGCACGGGCGTAAGCTTGCAAATCCAGCCGCCTTCGTTGAGAATATTCATTGTTTCTTCTGTTTTGTCAACGATTATATGCAGTATGCCGTAATCGTTTGTTTCGGAGATGGAGAGCGCCTGCAGGTCAATTTTGTTTGCGGCAAGCATCTGAATGAATTCCGAAAGCTTACCGGGTTTGTTTTCGAGAAAAACGGAAATCTGATTTACTGTCATTTCTTTTTCCTCCTCACTTTGCGTAAAGGTTACGCTTATCAATTATTCTGACGGCTTTGCCCTCACTGCGTGTTATGGTTTTAGGCGCAACAAGATGAACCTTTGCCATAATTCCGAGCATTGATTTGAGCTCGCCGACAAGCTGTTTTTCTTTGTTCGCAATATCCGCAACCGTATCGGACATAAAATCCATCGGCATTTCAACATCAATATCGAAGGTATCGGTGTTGTTGACACGGTCAACGATAATGCGGTAATTGGCAGGCATACCGTTTTTGAGAAGCACGGATTCAATCTGAGACGGGAATACATTAACACCTCTGATTATGAGCATATCGTCCGCTCTGCCCATCGGCTTTGCCATTCTGATATGGGTTCTGCCGCAGGAGCAGGGCTCCGGGTTGAGAACGCATATATCCTTTGTTCTGTATCTTATCATCGGGAAAGCCTGCTTTGTTATCGAGGTGAAAACGAGCTCGCCTTTTTCTCCGTAGGGAAGAACCTCTTCGGTAACGGGGTCGATTATTTCGGCGATAAAGTGGTCTTCATTGATGTGCATTCCGTTTTGCTCCGAGCATTCAAACGCAACGCCCGGACCGCTGAGCTCCGTAAGACCGTATATATCATATGCCTTTATGCCGAAGCTTTTTTCGATATCACGGCGCATTTCCTCTGTCCACGCTTCTGCACCGAATATGCCGGCACGCAAATGAATTTTATCAATTATTCCCGTTTCCTTTGCGGTTTCGGCAAGGTAAGCGGCGTAAGACGGAGTACAGCAGAGAACGGTTGTGCCGAGGTCGGACATAAACTGAAGCTGTCTTTCGGTGTTGCCCGATGACATCGGCAGGGTAAGACAGCCTGCCTTATGCGAACCGCCGTGCAGACCGGCGCCGCCCGTGAAAAGACCGTAGCCGTAGCAAATCTGGCAAACATCCTCATTTGTTGCGCCCGTTGCCATTATCGCTCTTGCACAGCAGTCTTCCCAAAGGTCGATATCGTGCTGAGTGTAATATGCAACAACTCTTTTTCCCGTTGTGCCGGAGGTTGAATGAATTCTCACGCAATCGGCAAGCGGAGCTGCCAGCACGCCGTAGGGATAGGATTCACGCAGGTCATTTTTTGTAATAAACGGGAGCTTGTGTAAATCCTCTATGCCGTGTATATCCTCGGGCTTGATGCCCTTTTCATCCATTTTTTCTTTATAGCACTTAACATTTTCATATACATGCTTAACCTGAGCAACAAGTCTTTCGCTCTGAAGCTTTATCAGCAGGTCTCTCGGCATTGTTTCGATTTCTTTCTGATAGTAACCCAATTTTTTCACCTTCCGGAAAGCTGATTTAACAGCAATATTATATTTGATTTTTTCCCGAAATACAATAGATATTTAAAAGGAATCATTAAAAAATACTGTTTTTTTCGGAAATGCTTTTAAAAAAGGCTCAATATTTCCGCAGATTTTAACACCGTTCATATATTCAAGCTCCGAAGCCGTTGCGCCGCAGAGGAGAATTTTTGAAAATGCGCAGGGCTCAAGAATTATATCTGCATCTGCTTCTGCTTTTTCGATTTTTGCTTCTCCGTCCGAATATTCAACTGAAAAAACAGCGTTATTTTTTTCAATCGTATCTTTGCATTGAAGCGTAAAACTTCCGTTTCCTTTCGGATATTCATGCTTTTTCAGAACGCTCATAACATCAAGAACCCTGACCGCTCCGAGACTTGAAAGCTTTATTTCGCATTTGTCATTCAGAAAATTCAGAACGGGAGAGCCGAGCGGAAGCTTTTCAAAACGGACGGTTTTGAAATTGCCCTCATAGGCTCTCAGAAATCCGAGAATGCCGAGCAGACCCTCTTTATCAAGAAAGCTTAATTCTTTTACGGAAATTACAGAAGCATTACGGTCAGCCGAAAATGTGGCATAAGCTTTTGCGGTGCTGTCCGGATTTCTCCAAATATATGTATAAGCGGTGTTTTTATACGGCTCACATTCAAAGGAAAGCAGGTCGGTTCTCGTGAAAGAAAGCTCATAAGATTTTGCGCATTTATTATAGAAGCAGAGCATTTCAACCGGATTTTCGCCCTCGAAAAGCTCTGCACCACGGCTTTTTTCAACCGCCGAAAGCGCCGAAAACGGAGCTGTGACCTCAATTCCGAAGCCTGCCGGCTCATAACCGAATTTTCTGTAATAGGTTTCGGAAAACGGATAAAGAATGCTTATATCTTCATCGGAACGGATGAAAAGCTCCTCAAACAGCGCACGCACCGCACCACGGTTTCTTGTTTCGGGGCGTGAAGCCACTCCGCCTACTGCAAGACAGGAGAGAACATCGCAGCCGTAATTGTTATACCGCTTTTCGATTTCCATATCGGCAATGAGCTTTTCACCGTCAAAAGCGCCGAGCATATATTCGCACGGAAGCTCCGCCGTTTCGGGTTCTGCCCGGAATATAAATGCAAGTGACGCAAGCTTTTCATGCTCCGCCGCATCGGATTTATTAAGTCTTCTGATAATCATCGAAAACACCTCGGAATAATAGTATTCTTTTTATATTATTTTGTCAATATAAAAACTGCCGCACGGAAAAATCCGGCGGCAGAAAGGGATTATTCAGAATGCTCCTATTCCGAGACTGACGGAAAGAGCGTGGTCAACTCTGTTCATATCAACATCGTCAAGATTACCCATTTTTTCTTTTAAACGCTTTTTGTCGAGCGTGCGCACCTGCTCAAGAAGCACTATTGAATCCTTGGCAAGTCCGCAGCCGTCGGCGTTCACTTTTATATGCGTGGGCAGGTCGGCCTTGAAGCTCCGGCTTGTTATTGCGGCGGCTATAACCGTGGGACTGAATTTATTTCCCACATTATTCTGCACTATAAGTACCGGTCGTGTTCCTCCCTGCTCGGAGCCCACAACGGGGCTCAGGTCGGCATAATATATTTCTCCTCGCTTTACGGTCAATTCAGTCACTCTCCGTTGATTTAAGTTCTCGCAGATATATTTTGGACATTTTTATGCCGAAATAATCTTGAATTTGAAATCGGGGAGCAAAAAATTTTATTGTGCGGTTCAACTCACTTTTGTCTATCCGCAATACATTATATTCAAAAAACTTGCCTGTGACAAAATGAAAAATTGTCACAGACAAGTTTTTTCTACTCGGTTAAATATCAAGGAAATCTTTTCTGTAATCAAGGTTGAATGCCTTGGCAAGGTCAAGGAGATTTTGGTCAGACATTGTGTTGACCTGCGGCATATTTGCCGTGAGCATAAACTGCTTTGCGGCTTTTTCAACGGTTTCGATAAGTCCGAAGGCTTCGTCCATCGTTCTGCCTGCGCCGTAAATACCGTGGAGAGTCCAGAGTACTATTCTGTATTTCTCCATTTTCTTTGCGGTGGCTTCGCCGATTTCGTTGGTTCCGCAAACCATCCAGGGCAGAGTTCCCACTCCGTCGGGGAAAACAACGATGCTTTCCGTCATCATCTTCCAGAGAGTTCTGGTTATCGCTCTTTCATCCATGCTGTGAACATGAGTCATTGCAAGGGTATAATCGGGATGGCAGTGCATGATAATTCTGTTTTCGGGGTCTTTCTTAAGCCTTGCCATATGGCTCATAAGATGAGCCGGAAGCTCGCTTGTGAATTTGCCGCCGTCTTTATATCCCCAGAAAAGCTCTGCTGTTTTGCCGTCCTTGGCAATGCGGATAATGCCGAGATTTGTTTCGGGGTCAAATTCAACATTCTTGAAATATTTTCCAGTACCCGTAACGATGAATATTTTTCCGACAAGCTCTTTTGCTTCAAAACCCGTGGGTATTCTGCGGATAACTCTGTCAAAGTTGATGTATTCGCTGACCTCTTTCTGGTCGAGCATATAGCTTATGTTTCCGCCGTTTCTTTCGTCATAACCGAGTCTGTACATATTGGCGGTGGTCTGCATCATTTCCTTAAGAAAAGGAGCTTCGAAAATGTCTTTCATATTTTTTACCTCTTTATCTGAATTGTTTCCGTGTATATTTTGCAAAATATTTAAGAAAAAGTCAAGTCCTTTGCGTATATTAAATAACTATTATCCGTATTATTTCAGTGCATCTTTGAATATTCCGCAGCTTTGGCGGTTGCAAGAGTATCACAGCGCTCATTTTCGGGATGACCTGCGTGACCCTTTACCCATACTATTTTATATTCGTGCTTTTTGATTTCGGCTATAAGGGCCTGCCACAGCTCGGGATTTAATACGGGCTTTCCGTCTGATTTTTTCCAGCCCTTTTTCATCCATCCCCATATCCAGCCCTGAAGAAACGCATCGGCAACATACTTTGAGTCGGTATATATTGTTATACTGCACCTGTGCTTTAATTTTTTGAGAGCTTCAATTACCGCCGTAAGCTCCATGCGGTTATTGGTGGTTTCCTTTTCGCCTCCGCTGAGTTCAAGCTCTTTTTCGCCGTAGCGCAGAATTGCACCCCATCCGCCGGGACCCGGATTCCCCGAGCAGGCGCCGTCCGTAAATATTTCAACCTTTTGAAGTTCGTCCATTTTTCTCTCCGTTTGATTTTAGTGAAAACATTATATCATTAAATTTCCGCTTTCACAAGATAAAAAACGGTTATTTCGGAATAAATTTGCCAATAATATGTTCACCGAAATAATTTGAAGGGATGATACGAATGAAAGCAGTGATTATGGCAGGAGGCGAGGGGAGCAGACTGCGCCCTCTTACCTGCACTCTGCCCAAGCCCATGGCAAGAATATTCGGAAAGCCGATAATCGAATACATTTTTGATTTGCTTTCGGCTCACGGAACCGACGGTGCGGCGGTAACTCTCGGATATCTGCCCCACATCATTGAGAACGCTTATGAGGACGGCTACGGCAAATTAAAGCTTGAATTTTCAAGGGAGGATGAACCTCTCGGAACCGCCGGAAGCGTGAGAAAGGCGGCTGCTGAATTCAAAGAACCGTTTGTTGTGATAAGCGGAGATGCCATGTGCGATTTCGATTTAACAAAGATAATGGAATATCATATTGCGAGAAAAGCGATGATAACCGTTGTTGCCGTTTCGCAGAGTGACCCGAGAGAATACGGCTTAATAAAGACCGACGGCGAAAACAGAATAACGGGCTTCATTGAAAAGCCTGCGTGGTCGCAGTCGGTAACAGACCTTGCGAATACAGGTGTTTATATTGTTGACCCCGAGTGCCTTAAGCTGATTCCCAAGGATAAAAAATACGATTTTGCCGCCGACCTTTTTCCGCTGATGCTTGAAAGAGATATGCCGATTTACTGCTATCACTCGGAGGGCTATTGGTGCGATATAGGCAGTATCGAAGCTTATATGAAATGCCAAAAGGATATTTTTGACGGAAAAATGAGACTTTACGGCAAAGATGACTCCAAAAAATTCCTTGATACGGAAGAGTTTGACGGCGTTGATTATACCGTTGTGCCTCCGGTATATATCGGCGCAAATACCGATATTTCAGCAGGTGCGGTTATAGGTCCTTATGCCGTGATAGACGATAACTGCTCGGTAGGTGCAGGCGCAAAGATAAGATATTCAACAGTTCTCGAAAACTGCTGGCTCGGAGCCGGAGCATCGGTAACGGGTGCGCTGGTCTGTTCGGGTGCGGCTCTCAAAAAGGGAGCTTCAATGTTTGAAAACAGCGTTGCCGGAGCGGGAAGCGTTATCGGAGAAAATGCGAGTGTAAGTCCGAATGTGCTTGTGTGGCCGGGGAAGGTTGTAGGCGGCGGCTCGAATGTTAATTCCAATATAAAATACGGTGGAATGAAGCGTGAAATTCTTTCCGACGGCGGAGTAATCGGCTCCGGCTCGTTCAGGCTGACACCGGAAAGCTGTGCAAGGATAGGCGGAGCAATAGGCAGTACCTATCAGGGCAGAAAAACCGGCATTGCAAATGACGGCTCGAAAAAGGCTTCGGCTCTGCATTATGCCGTTGTTTCGGGACTTCTCGGAACGGGGGCATCTGTGTGGGATTTCGGAGAATGCTTTGAAGCCGAGCTTAAATTCCTCGTTAATTTCTGCGGACTCGGTTCGGGAATTTTTGTTTCGGGCGGAGAGGACAGCGAGGTGAAAATCTGCTCCGAGGGCGGTCTTTCCGTTACAAGAAGCTTTGAAAGAAGCATTGAAGCGGCAATGACAAAATGCGAATTCAGAGAAACGGGCGAGCAGGATATGAAAGAAATATCCGATATGTCGGGAATGAAAATGCTCTATAAGCAGGAGCTTATGAAGCAGGCACCTTACGGGCTCAAGGGTATGGGTGTTTCGGTTGAATGCGAAAACGAGAGCATAAAAAATCTGATTGACGGCGTACTGAAAAAATCGGGAGCGGTTTCGTCATCCGGCATAACCTTTGAATTCAATTCATCCGGAACGAGAGCAGAAGCTTTGGCGGACGGAATCAAATATCCGCATGAAAAACTGCTTGCGATATGCTGTTTAAATGAAATGAAAAACGGCAGAGATATAGCCGTGCCTTACGATGCGCCGCAGTTCCTTGATACTCTTGCACATCAGCAGGGAAGAAGAGTTTTCAGGTATCTTTCATCGCCTGCGGATAAATCCGATTCTGCGGCAAGACGCCTTGCTTCAAGGCAGGTATTCGTAAGAGATGCGCTGTTTCTTGCGGTTAAGCTTCTTTCCGTTATGAAAGAAAGAGAAGCAACTCTCGGCGAGCTTGCAGAGGAAATTCCCGAAAAGGTTATACTTCGCAAAAAAATCTCTCTTGAATTTTCGCCTGCCGAGCTTGCAAAAGCCGTGGGGACATCCGATTTTGATGGCAACTGCTTTGAGGGCGTGAGAATATTCAGAAATTCAGGCAGGTCACTCATCATTCCCGAAAGGGGCGGCGGCAGTGTGAGAATTCTTGCGGAAGCAGACACGATGGAAGCGGCTCAGGAGCTTTGCGCCGATGTTGAGGATATTCTTAATTCCGTAACGGAAAATTCAGATAAATAAATACACTAAATCTTATATATTAAACTTGACATTTTCTTTATAAAAAGATAATATATAGAATGGGATAGGAGCAGAACAGCCCTGTGCGGCTGTTCTTACATATACAAATCAATTCAGATAGGAGAATACATGCAGAAAAAGAATTTATCCGAGAAAGAAAAAATTCAGAATCAGAAGTCAAAACAGAAACAGACTCAGAAAAACAATAAGCCGGTTCAAAAAAAGAACAGTAAGCCGAGAAACGGTTCGGCGAAAAAATACGGCAAAAAGCAGAATGAAGCTCCGATACGCATTGCTTTTCTCGGAGGCATAAACGAAGTCGGAAAAAATATGACTCTTTATGAGTATAAAGACGATATGTTCATTGTGGACTGCGGACTTGCATTCCCCGATGTTGAAATGCCTGGCGTTGATTTGGTTATACCCGATTTTTCGTATGTTGAGCGCAACAGAGATAAGATAAAGGGAATAATCATAACTCACGGCCACGAAGACCATATCGGCGCTCTTGCATATCTGCTTAAGACGGTTAATATGCCGGTTTACGGTACCAAGCTTACCATAGGACTGATTGAGGGCAAGCTCAAAGAGCATAATCTGCTTTCAAGCGCAAAGCTCCACGAGGTAAAGCCCGGTGATACCGTAACACTCGGCGGATTTAAGGTTGAAATGATTCATGTTAATCATTCCATACCCGATGCAATAGCGCTTGCAATAAAGTGCGGCGGCGGAACGGTTATTCAGACCGGTGACTTTAAAATTGACAGCACTCCGATAGACGGCGGTATGATTGACCTTGCAAGATTTGCCGAGCTCGGCGCCGAGGGTGTGCTTGCTTTGCTTTCCGATTCAACCAACGCCGAAAGACCGGGTTATACCGAGAGCGAGCGCAAGGTTGGCGAATCGTTTGATATTCTGTTCCGCAAGGCAGGCAGAAACAGAATAATAGTTGCCACCTTTGCTTCAAATATACACAGAGTTCAGCAGATAATAAATGTTGCGAATTCACTCGGCAGAAAGGTTGCCATAGTCGGCAGAAGTCTTGAAAATGTTGTAACGGTCAGCGCAGAGCTCGGGTATCTCAATATTCCCGAAAATGTTCTGATAAATGCCGACCTGATTAACAGATATCCTGCCGAGCAGATGGTTATAATTACCACGGGCAGTCAGGGAGAGCCGATGTCGGCGCTCACGAGGATGGCGTTTTCCGACCACAAAAAGGTTGAAATCTGTCCGAATGACTATGTTATCATTTCCGCAAATCCTATCCCGGGAAATGAAAAAACAGTCGGCAATGTTGTGAATGAGCTTATGAAGCTCGGTGCAAATGTCATATATGAAAAGATGTATGATGTTCATGTTTCGGGTCACGCCTGTCAGGAGGAATTAAAGCTCATAATCGGACTTGTGAAGCCGAAATATTTTATACCCGTTCACGGCGAGCAGAAGCATCTGAGAAAACACGCTCTTTTAGCTCAGGGAATGGGAATATCCACGGATAATATTTTCATCGCCGATAACGGTCATGTTGCGGAGCTTACCTCAAGGTCAATCAAAGCAGGCCAGGCGGTTCCGGCAGGCAGAGTGTTTGTTGACGGAAGCGGCGTGGGCGATGTGGGAAGCGTTGTTCTGCGTGACAGAAAGCATCTCGGTGAGGACGGCATAATCGTTGTTACCGCTTCGCTTGACTATTCAACGGGTCAGCTTATCGCAGGTCCCGAGGTGATTTCACGGGGATTTATCTATGTTAAGGAAGCCGAGGAGCTTATTGAGCAGGCGAGAAGGGTTGCCGAAAAGGCACTTGAAAACTGCTATTATTCAAATATTTCGGATATCGGAGCAATAAAAGGAAAGCTTCGTGATGCGGTTTCGCATTTCATCTATGAGCAGACCAAGAGAAGCCCGATGATACTGCCGATAATTATGGAAGTTTAATTTAAGGAGATATAAAGCAATGAAAGTTGTACTTATGCAGGATGTTAAAGGACTCGGAAAAAAGGGAGAGCTTGTTAACGCTTCAGACGGATATGTGAGAAATTTTCTCTTTCCCCGTAAGCTTGCGATGGAAGCGAATGCTCAGGCAATGAGCGAGCTCAAAAACAGAGAAGCTTCCGAAAAGCACAGAATTGATACCGAGATTGCAAACGCCAAGGCGAGTGCCGCCGTTCTTGAAGGAAAAACAGTTAAGCTTTCGGCAAAGGCGGGCGCAAACGGAAAGCTTTTCGGCTCGGTAACTCCCAAGGATGTTGCGGAAGCGATTTCAAAGGAATTCAACATTGCTCTGGACAAGCGCAAGGTTGCGGTTGAGGATATAAAAACATTCGGAACTTATCCGGTTGAAGTTAAACTTTATAACGGAATTTCCGCCGCTATGTTTGTTATGGTCGGCGAATAATAAAGAGGAATTATAATGGCTGATAACATTTTCCACCTTGATAATATCAGTATGCCGTTCAGCCTTGAAGCGGAGCAGGCGGTTCTGGGAAGTATTCTGATTGACCCGTCCTGCCTTTCGCAGGCGGCGGTTTACATAAATCCCGAATCGTTCTATCTTCCTCAGCATTCGGCGATATTTGCCGCAATGCTTACGATTGACAGCACCGGTTCAAAGATTGACCCTCTTGTTGTGCTTGACCAGCTTGTTCAGCAGGGCGTATATGATAATGCTTCGGGCAGGAATTATCTTTTTGAGCTTGCTCAGACGGTGCCGTCAACCAACAATGTTGAGATGTATGCCAAAATAGTGAGAGAAAAATTCTATGTCAGAACTCTCATTACCGTTTCGGGCGAAACGATTGAAAACGCTGTTTCTCAGGAGGAAACGGCTGATGAACTGCTCGACAGTGCGGAGCAGAAAATATATAATATCCGTCAGGGCAAGGCTTCAAATGCTCCCTCAAAGCTCAAGGATATTATCGTTAATAATGTGTATGATACTCTTCAGAAGATAACGGGCGAGGATAAGGAGCTTTATAAAGGATTCACAACGGGATTTTCGGATTTGGATAAAATCCTAACAGGTCTCAACCGCTCCGACCTTATCATTGTCGGTGCCCGTCCCGCAATGGGCAAAACGAGCTTTGCACTGAACCTTGCCAGAAATGTTGCCGCAGTCGGCAAGCGCAAGGTACTTATGTTTTCGCTTGAAATGACAAAGGAACAGCTTGCCATGAGGGTTCTCGGAACGGAAGCGAGAGTTTCAAGCATGAAAATGAGAAGCGGACAGATAACAAAGGATGAATGGGTGCGCCTCGGAACGGCAACCTGCGCTCTGAATGACTGCGAGCTTTATTTTGACGATACTTCAAGCATTACCGTTCCAGAAATGAAAGCCAAAATCAGGCGTTTGGGCGGCGTTGAATGTGTTATCATAGATTATCTCGGACTTATCAAGGGAAGCACAAGAGCCGAAAACCGTGTTAACGAGGTTTCGGAAATTACGAGAAATCTTAAGATGATGGCAAAGGATTTGAATATACCCGTTATCTGCTGTGCCCAGCTTTCCAGAGGTACGGAAGCAAGAGGAAAATCGCATAAGCCTCAGCTTGCTGACCTGCGTGAATCAGGCTCAATCGAGCAGGATGCGGATATAGTTATGATGCTTTACCGCCCCGACTATTATAAAGGCGAAAAGGATGATGACACTCCGCCCGAGGATGATGACGAGGTGAATACCGTTCAGGTGCTTGTTGTAAAGAACAGACACGGTGAAACAGGCGTTGTTAAATTCGCATGGGATGCGGAGCATACTCTGTTTGTTCCGCTTGAGAGGGTTCACGATGATTGATAAGGTTGCCGCCGCCATCGAAAAATATGATATGATAAAGCCCGAAAGCAGAGTTGTTGCGGCAGTATCGGGCGGAAGCGATTCAATGGCGATGCTTGCGGTACTGAATGAGCTTAAAGAGAAATATAATTTCACGCTTGAAGCGGCTCATGTTAACCACTGCCTGAGGGGGGCGGATGCCGATGCGGACGAGGAATATGTCAGAAGCATATGCGCAGAGTGGGAGATACCGTTTCACCTGCTCAGAGCCGATGTTGCGGATATTGCAAAGCGTGAGGGTAAAAGCCTTGAAGAAGCAGGCCGAAAAGTGAGATATGATTTTTTCTCTTCTTTCGGTGATGATGTAATTATCGCAACGGCACATAATCTCAACGACAGAGCCGAAACCTTCCTTTTTAACTTTGCGAGGGGAAGCGCACTGCGTGGACTTTGCTCCATTCCGGCAAAAAGAGATAATATAATCAGACCGCTTATAAACTGTTCCAAAAAAGAAATAGTGGAATTCTGCGAAAGCAGAGAAATAAAATATGTCACCGATAAAACAAATTCGGATATAAAATATACGAGAAACAGAATAAGGCACAATGTTATCACGGAGCTTGAAAATGTCAATACGGCATTTGAGGAAAGTGCGGCAAGGTGCATTGATGCTCTTAATGAGGATGAAAAATTCCTTTCATCGCTTGCAGATGAGCATATCGAAAAATACGGCTTGAGCGCCGAAGCGCTTGCGGCCGCTCCCGTTCCCGTGAGAAACCGTGCGATTATAAAAATCATCGAGCGTGAAACGGGCGTTACTCCCGAATACGGCGCCTTAATGCGTGTTGCCGCAATTCTCGGCGGCGGAGCATGTGAAACAAACGGCGGTATAAGAGTCAGAGTAAGACACGGGTTTATCGAATTCCCTCAAGAGCCTGAAAGATGCGATGAGCAGGCCGAATTCGAAAACGGCATGGCTGTATGCTGCGGCGTTGAGTTTTACTCCGAAATAATAAATGTTACAAATAATTTACAAAACATTTTAAAAGAAAGGTTGGAATATTTTCTCGATTATGATAAAATAGTCGGAAAGCTGACCGTAAGGTGCAGAAAAGAGGGAGATAAGATAAGACTTTATCCTTCGGGCTGTACCAAATCGCTCAAAAAGCTTTTCAATGAAAAAGCCGTTGAGCCCGAAAAAAGAAATGTTCTGCCGATGCTTGCCGATGAAAACGGAATAATTCTCATCCCCGGAATCGGTTTTGACTGCAGAGTTAAGGTGACCGCCAAAACTGAAAGAGTAATAAAAATAAGGGTTGAAAAATAGGGAGAGGTCATTATGCTTAATGACATCGAAAAGGTTCTATACACAAAGGAACAGCTTGATGAAATAGTCAAAAATCTCGGAGCGCAGATAAGCAGGGATTACGAGGAAAAAAATCTTTTGCTTGTGGCAATTCTGAAAGGTTCGGTTGTATTTATGGCTGACCTTATGAGAGCCATAACCATTTCGTGCAAAATTGATTTTATGTGCATTTCGTCTTACGGTGACAAAACCGACAGCAGTGGTGTTGTGAAGATAGTTAAGGACCTTGATATAAATCTGAAGGGCTATGATGTGCTTATAGTTGAGGATATCCTCGATTCCGGTACAACGCTCAACTATGTTAAATCAATTATGATGAGCAGAAATCCCGACAGCTTCAAAATCTGCACTTTGCTTGATAAACCCGAGCGCAGAACGGTTGACCTTCAGGCGGATTATTACGGACTCAGTATTCCCGATGAATTCGTTGTAGGATACGGACTTGACTATGCTCAGAAATACAGAAATCTTCCTTTTATAGGTGTACTTAAAAGAGAGGTTTATGAGAATAAATAAAAACCATTTGAAAAAGATAAATGCAGGGGTGATAAATCCAATTGGACAACAGAAATGATAATCAGAAAAAAACGGCGAAAAAACTGCTTTCGATTTTGCCGTACATTTTAATTCCGCTTGTGGTTATTGCGGGATTATACTATTATGTTAACGCTCAGACAACGGAAAAGCTTGAATATTATCAGGTTGTTTCTCTCTTTGAAGAGGGAAAAATATCCGAATATAAGCTTAACCTGAGCAGTGGTGCGCTCGAATATAAGGAAGTCGGAAGCACCCAGATGAAAAACTACACTGTTCCGAGTGTGGCGCTTTTCGTTGACGATGTTCATAAAAAGGTTATAGCTTATAACAATGAGCATCCCGATGCGATGATAAAGGCGTGCTATGTAACGGGTTCAACGGGTGAGTGGCTCTATAATATAGTTCCCACTTTGTTGCTTCTCGGAGCAATGGCGGCGATAACATTCTTTATGTTCAGAAGAATGAATCAGACCATCGGAAGCGAAAATAACCGTACATTGAGCTTCGGAAAGGCGAGAGTTAAACAGGTAAAGGACGAAAAGAGAAAAACCACCTTTGCCGATGTTGCCGGAGCCGATGAAGAAAAGGAAGAGCTTGCCGAGATAGTTGAATTTCTCAAAAATCCGGCAAAATTTGACGAGCTGGGCGCAAGAATTCCCAAAGGCGTTCTGCTTGTCGGCCCTCCGGGAACAGGTAAAACCCTGCTTGCAAGAGCGGTTGCGGGCGAAGCCGATGTTCCGTTCCTTTCAATATCGGGTTCGGATTTCGTTGAAATGTATGTAGGTGTAGGTGCTTCAAGAGTCCGTGACCTCTTTGACCAGGCGAAAAAGAGCTCACCTGCCATCATTTTCATTGATGAAATTGATGCCGTCGGCAGACACAGAGGTGCAGGTATGGGCGGCGGACATGATGAAAGAGAGCAGACCCTCAACCAGTTGCTAGTTGAAATGGACGGCTTTGGTGCAAATGAGGGCGTTATAGTAATCGCCGCAACCAACAGACCTGATATCCTTGACCCGGCTCTACTCAGACCCGGCCGTTTTGACCGTCAGGTAACCGTTAATTATCCCGACACCAAGGGCAGAGTTGAAATACTTAAGGTTCACGCAAAGGGCAAGCCCCTTGCTCCCGATGTTGACCTTGAAAGCATCGCTCATGCAACCGTAGGCTTTACGGGTGCGGACCTTGAAAATCTTCTTAACGAAGCGGCACTTCTTGCGGCAAGATGCGGCAAGAAAGCCATCACAATGACCGAAATAGACGAAGCGGCGCTCAAGGTTGAAATGGGTTCGGAAAAGAAATCGCATAAGATGAACGAAAAAGCCAAAAAGCTTACCGCTTATCACGAAGCAGGTCACGCCGTTTCAAGCTTTTATCTTGAAAATGACGACCCCGTTCATCAGATTTCGATTATCCCCAGAGGAATGGCAGGCGGCTATACGCTTTACAGACCCGAAGAGGATAAGAATTATACCTCCAAAAATCAGATGCTTGACAGCCTTGTGAGCCTTCTCGGCGGCAGAGTTGCCGAAGCACTTGTGCTCGGAGATATTTCAACGGGCGCTTCAAATGACCTTGAAAGAGCCACCGATATTGCAAGAAGCATGGTAACCAAATACGGTATGAGCGAAAAGCTCGGTCCCATTGTGTTCGGCGACCAGAGCAATGAGGTGTTCCTCGGCAAGGACTTTAACCATGTTCGTAACTATTCCGAAAATGTTGCCGCTCAGATAGATGAGGAAATCGAAAGAATAATCAAGGAAGCTTATGCAAAAACGAATACCGTACTGAGCGAAAACATTGATAAGCTTCACGCCGTTGCAAATGCTCTTCTTGAAAAAGAAAAGATAAGCGGCGATGAATTCCGTGCTATCATGGAGGGAAAAGCCGAAGCCGAGACTGAGGTTGAGGTTGAACAGCCGGAGAAAGAAAGCTCCGAAAATTCCCCGGAGGAATAATATGAAGCGTAAGATAATTGTTCTTATTCTGATTGCGCTTGCCGTTGCTGCAGTAATTCTGACGGTGTTTCTTATAAAGAAACCGGCAACAAAGGAAGAAAATAAACAATTTGTTTCAAACGGAGCAATTGAAACAAAATCCGATGACGAGCTTGAAAAATCCGTTTCGGAGGCGATTATTTCCGATAATAAGGGAAATTATGCATCCGGCGAATTTGATGCTGAGGGGCATATAATTCTCGGCGTTGAGCGCAAAGATGAAAACGGGAATAAAAAAGTTACGGTTTATGCCCTGATAAGTTATATATCATACGGCTTTGAAAACGGCGATTTTGTATCATTCGGCGGCTGTGGGTCGGTTCCTGCGGTTATGAGCTTTGATGAGGAAAACGGCAGATATTCTCTTTCCGAAATCAAATATGCCGAGGACGGAGGCGATTATATAACCTCAGTCAGAAAGATGTTCCCCGAAAAGATTGCCATCAGAGTTGTTTCAAATAACAGTGAGGACATCAACGAACTCAATTCACAGTGCGTTTCACAAGCCGAAAAATATCTTGAATTAATCGGAAGAGAAGCAAAAATCGGGGAGATTTCGGAAAGAACGCTTTTCCCCGGTGATGTTGCCTTAAATGATGATGCCCGCAACAGGATTATGGAGCATATTCAGTTTCCGTTTCCCGATTATTATATCGGAACCCGTGAATTGCTCGAAAACGGGGAGCGTATGATTTACGAAACGGCATATGACGAAGAAAGCAAAAAATACATCTGCACAAAGAGCAAATATGATTCGGGCGAAACATTGAGCAGATTTGAAATTGATGCACAGACAGGCGAAATTATAAACGAAAACGGGTTGTCAGATTGACAGCCCGTTTAAAAATTTTGTTAAATATCTTTAAAGGTGTTGACAAAACAATTAAAATAATCTATAATAACGCAGAAGGTGATAAAGGGATAAGTATGCCCTTTTCTTCATGCCGGTGTGGCGAAATCGGCAGACGCAAGGGACTTAAAATCCCTCGGTGGCAACACCGTACCGGTTCAAGTCCGGTCACC
>JAZQON010000065.1:0-8632 GCA_045627825.1 Acutalibacteraceae bacterium | reverse complement strand
CCCAGCCGATTTATGATTGCTTTATGTCGCTTTGTGATGAACTCGGCAAAAGACCGCATTTAATCTATCTTTCTCCGCAGGGAAAAACGCTCACGCAGGAGAGAGTTAAGGAGCTTTCAACACTTGACAATATAGCTTTATTGTGCGGACATTATGAGGGAATTGACCAGCGTATAATTGATGAAATCGTTGATGAAGAAATTTCAATAGGCGATTATGTGCTCACGGGCGGAGAGCTTCCGGCGCTTGTGCTTGCGGACAGTATTTCGAGAATGCTTCCCGGAGTGCTTGCCAATGAGGATGCGTTTACGCTTGAAAGCCATTATTCGGGTTTGCTCGAATATCCGCAATATACACGGCCTTTTGAATGGCACGGCACAGAGGTTCCCGAAGTGCTTATTTCGGGACACCATGCGAATATTCAGAAGTGGCAGAGAGAACAGAGCCTTGAAATGACCTTGAAAAAGCGTCCTGATATGCTTGAAAATGCCGAGCTTACCGAAAAAGACAGAGAATATCTCAAAAAGCTCAGAGAAGCGAAATAAAAATTTAAAAAAACACTTGCATTTTTCGTTTCTATATGATAAAATTCCTATGTTATGTATATCCGAAGAAAGAGGTGACTTTGATGAAGGAAGGAATCCATCCTAAGTACGAACAGACCACTATCCGCTGTGCTTGCGGTGAGGTTATCGAAACCGGCTCAACAAAAGAGAATATCCGTGTTGATATATGCTCAAAATGCCATCCGTTCTTTACGGGTAAGCAGAAGCTCGTTGATACCGGCGGTCGTGTTGAGCGTTTCAACAAGCGTTTCAATATTAACAAGTAATAGCAAAATAAGCGGCACGGATGTGTCGCTTTTGCTTTTATATGCGAGGTGAAAACGGTGGACAGCAGTTATAAAACGGTAAAAAACCGTTCTCAGGATGAATATATCGTTAAAAAATCAAGATTTATCGGATATGTTTGCCCTGCCGAAACGCAGGAGGAAGCGCTTGCATTTATTGCGGAAATTTCAAAGAAGCATTGGGATGCAACTCACAATGTTTATGCCTATATTCTGCGTGACGGCGGCGTGAAGCGCTTTTCGGATGACGGGGAGCCGCAGGGCACTGCCGGAATACCCGTGCTTGATGTGCTTGAAAAAAGCGGAGTTACGGACTGCGCTGTTGTTGTTACCCGTTATTTCGGCGGAATAATGCTCGGAGCAGGCGGACTTGTGAGAGCTTATTCGCATTCCGCTTCAATAGCACTTAACGCCGGCGGAATAATCACCCGTGCGCTGTGCGCCGAAGCAAAAGTAATCTGCGATTATAATTTTTACGGCAGACTTGCTTCTCTCGTGCCTGAGAGCGGCGGAGTTATTGAGGATACGGCATTTGAAGATAATGTTATTCTTTCTTTCAGAATACCTCTTGAACTGTTTGACGGCTTTAATGCAAAGCTTATTGATTTGAGCAACGGCAGATTTTTGGCAGAAAAATACGGAGAATGTTATGCAGAAATATAAAGCGATTGTTTTTGACCTTGACGGAACGCTGATAAATACTCTTGAGGACCTTATGGACAGCGTTAATTTTGCACTTGAAAAATACGGCTTCCCGAAAAGAAGTCTTGAAGAAATACGCACCTTTGTGGGAAACGGTATGCGGAGACTGGTAAACCTAAGCGTGCCGCAGGGTACGGCGGAGGATGTTTCGGATGCCTGCTTTGAAGCGTTCAAGGCGCATTATAAAACCAACTGTATGAATAAAACCAAGCCCTATGACGGAATAGGGGAGCTTATTGAAAATATAAATGCGCTCGGAATAAAAACGGCGGTTGTTACCAATAAACGGCAGGAATCTGCACAGGTTATAATCCGAAGCTTTTTCGGCGAGAATATAGAAACTGTTATCGGACAGATTGACGGCGTGGCGCAGAAGCCCGAGCCCGACGGGGTATGGCTTGCGCTTGAAAAGCTCGGTGTTGAAAGAAAGTATGCGGTTTATATCGGGGATTCCGAGGTTGACTGCCTTACGGCGAAAAATTCCGGTTTGCCGATAATCGGTGTAACCTGGGGCTTCCGTGACCGAAAAACGCTTGAAGAAAACGGCTCGGATTTTATCGTTGATACGCCAGAAGAAATATTGAATATGATATAAAGAAAACAGCTTGTGACTTTTTCATCACAAGCTGTTTTTTGATAAATTGTTATTTTGCAAACGCTCTGAACCTTTGCGATAAACCGTTGAAAATATTATAAATCATTGAAGCAAAGTTGAAAATTCCGGCACGCTTGAGCAGATTTACGGCAAAATCGGGAAGTATTCTGCCGAGAGGAGTTTCCGGCTCTGCGGAAACGAACGGATTTTCCGAATCATAGCTTGCGGGTCTGCCGTTCATAAGGGTAAATGATAATTCTCTTTCGCCGAGCGGAGTTACCGAGCCGGACATAAGATAGGTTACGGTTACGGTGATTTTTTTGTTGCTTTCATTCGGCATACTGCCGCCAAACGGAATTGAAACGCTTTCTCCGGCTTTTATTTTTTCTATACCGCTTAAATCAAATTTGAGGTTTGCTTCGTCGCAGTTGACGGCAAGAATTTTTATATCCCGGTTCTCCCAAGAGAGATTTTTAACCGTCAGCGCATAATCGGCAGAGGTGAGGAAGCCCTCTTCACTTTTATTGAATGCCGCCCAGACGGCATTTGACGGATTGGTTGAAGCGTGAAACTGCGGATAATCGGGTGAGGAATAAACCGTTTCAAGCTCGTCCGTGAACAGCGCTTTTAATGCAAGCTCTCTTGAATATTCATCCCAATACATCATACCGTGGAACATTCCTTCGATAAACCATGTATCATCGGGCATAAACGCCGTTGAAGCATCAACAGTCATGGCAGGGGAAACCTTGTATTTTCCGCCGCAGGCTTCTTTCTGAATATATCCGTCGGCAAAACGCTCACCGTAATCTGCACAGGTTGCACCCGTTGAACATTCGGTGGTTATTATCGCATCGCCGTTCTTTCTCCAGCCTGAGGTGCAGGCGTTATCCGTGCCGGCAATAATCGTAAGGTTCATACCGTATTCTTCCTGACAGCGCTTGAAAACCTCGGAGAAATTAGGCATAATTTCATAGTGCATTCTGTCGGTCTTTTCGATAAGTGCGGCATTTAGAACGGGGTCAAGATATTCTTTTTTATATTTTTCGTAGTTATCACTCGGGCAGAAATCCCATATGCTGCCCCAATTTCCGGCAAGCTCTGTAACATACGGAATGAAATAATAAATAATATCGTCAATGAAGCCGAGCTTCTGCGCTTCAACAAGCCAGTGATAATCGTCCTCAATTCTTTCTCCGTGTTCGATAAACTTAATCAGATTGAGCTCGTCGAGATGTGCATCACGGGAAAGCAAATCCTCAACAAGGCTTGCTCCTCCGAATGCCGGAACCTGCATAACGGCGTTATCAACATCCTGTTTGTAACCGTAAAGGCTCAGATATGTTCCCGTTGTCTGACCGCCGTGGCTGAGAGAAAAAATATTAACCTTATCCTTGCCGGAGCGTTCTTTAACGGACTGAATGAATTTATCAAGCTTTTCGGCGCAGGCAATTGAACCCATTCTGAAATCGCAGGAAAAGCTGTAAATATTGTCTGCATCGGTGTATTTGAGAAATTCCTTATGAAAATCCTTTTCGAAAACGAAAATGCTGTCGGGGTCATCGGCAAGACGGACGGCGGTACTGCATTCTTCGGCGGTTGTATATTTGTTGATAACATTATATTTGCTTGTGCCGTCGGGATTGCACATCATATATTCGCAGATGTTCAGAAGCTCTTCGCCCACGGTGTCGGCGATAACCTTTGCATTTCCGAGCGTGAGAGCGCCTATGCCAACGCCGATATCAACAATGCGGTTCAGCACAATATCGAGTATTCCGTTGAAATCAAGTGGCCAAAGCTGAGTCTGACTGCCGTCATCCTCAACCTTAAAAAGCGGCGAAGCACCGTAACCTGCAACGATAACAAGCGGATAATCGGATATTTCCCGTTCCTGACCCTGAGCGGCAACGGCGCAGGACATAAACAAAAGTATTATCGCAAGGAATGCTGAAATTATTTTTTTCATCATATCACTACCTTAAAAAGTCGTAAGCTCGTTATAATTGACACGATGTCATATCTTCAAAGGTTTCACGGCGAACCGCAATATAATCCTTTTCGCCGCTGAGCATAATAACGGGCGGCTTGCAGATGGCGTTATAGTTTGACGACATCGCATAGTTATAAGCTCCCGTTGTGAGCACGGCTATTATATCTCCTCTTTCGGGCTTCGGAAGGGAAACGCACTCCTGAATTATATCTCCGCTTTCACAGCATCTGCCTGCAACGGCGCAGATATAATCGGCTTTTTTATCTGCCTTATTGGCAACCGTTACGGTGTAATCGGACTGATAGAGCGCATATCTCGGGTTATCGGGCATACCGCCGTCAACCGAAACATAGTTTTTGAAGCCGGTTATTTCCTTAACCGCACCTGCTGTATAGAGCGTAAGTCCTGCATCGGCAACAATGCTTCTGCCCGGCTCCATGAGAACGGAGGGCAGATTTACGCCGCTGTTGATACATTCGGTTTTTATCGCTTCGGAGATAATTTTTATATTTTTCTCGTAGCTTATGACGGGATTGCTTTCGATATATTTAACTCCCATTCCGCCGCCGAGATTGAGTATTTCCGCTTCATAGCCGAGACTGTTTTTTATATCGGCAATGAATTTTATCATTATTGCCGCCGCATCACAGAACGGAGAACAATCGAATATCTGAGAGCCGATATGGCAGTGAAAGCCTTTAAGCTCAACATTTTTCTTTGAGAGTGCGGCTTCGCAGAGTGCCTTTGCCTGACCGGTTTCTATTGCCGCTCCGAATTTTGAATCAACCTTGCCCGTTGAAATTTTTGCGTGGGTATGAGGGTCAATTCCCGGGGTTATGCGAAGCAGAAGCTTCTGCTTTATTCCTCTTCTTCCGGCTTCACGGTCAATGTTATCAAGCTCTTCAAGGTTATCGCAAACAAAATATCCGACCTTGCAGTCCATTCCGAATGAAATATCGTATTCGGTTTTGTTGTTGCCGTGAAAATAAGCGTTTTCGGCGTTAAAGCCTGCCTTGACCGCCGTATAAAGCTCGCCCGAGGAAACCACATCTATTCCCATTTTTTCTTCGCTCATTATTTCGTAAATGCGCTTGAAGCAAAGAGCCTTACTTGCAAAAAGCGGCATTGATTTTTCACCGAAATACTTCGCCATGGCGGTTTTATATATGCGGCATTTTTCACGGATTTTGTTTTCATCCATTATGTAAGCGGGCGTGCCGTATTTTTCGGCAAGCTTCACGGTGTCGTGGCCTGCCAGGCAGAGATGGCCGCTTTCGTTGATACTGAGATTATCACAAATCATTTTATTTTCCTCATCAGAGCATATGTGCTCTGATATATTCATCATCCTGAGTTATAAGCATTGACGGCGCAACATCGAAAACGGTTTTGCATCCGTTCATTCCCTGAGTGTTCATGCGGTAAGCCGCTCTTGCATATGCGGCAAGCACACTGCCCGTAAATTCGGGGTTGGAGTCAAGCTTAAGACTGTATTCGATTGTCTGCTTTGAAGAGCCTGTATATCCGCTTCTGATAACGCATCCGCCGTGCGGCATTGCCATATGCTTTTCGTTGAGCTCTTCAAGCGAAATGAAATTAACTGTGGTATCGTAATCGGCGAAATAATTCGGCATGGTTTTGATTTCGTGCTCAATTCTTTCTTTATCCGCTCCGTCCTCAACCACAACATAACATTCTCTCGTGTGCTTATCTCTTGCGGTAAGCTGAGGATTTTCGCCACGGCGCACGCTTTCAACCGCACTTTCAACGGGGACGGTGTATTGCCTTGCATTGATAACGCCGTCAATTCGGCGTATGGCATCCGAATGCCCCTGACTGATGCCCTTTCCCCAGAATGTATAATCGTTTCCGTTCGGGAGAATGGCGTTCATATAGAGCCGGTTCAAAGAGAACATACCCGGGTCCCAGCCGACCGAGATTATTGCGGTTTTGCCGCCTGCCTTTGCCGCTTTATCAACATTTGCAAAATGCTCGTTGATTCTTGCGTGAGTATCGAAGCTGTCGATAACATTGAAGTTTTCGGCAATTATCGGAGTTGTGACGGGCAGGTCGGTTGCGCTTCCGCCGCAGTTAACAATAACATCTATATCGTTTTTATAATCCGCAATTCTGTCAAACGGCAGAACCTCGGCGCCCGGAGTGAGCACCTTGACGGAGCTTACATCACGGCGTGTGAATACCGAAACAAGCTCCATATCCTCACTTGCATTAACGGCGAGCTCAACGCCCTTGCCGAGATTACCGTAGCCCGAAATACCGATTCTTATCATAATATCGCCTCTTAATTAATTATATATACGGCAGGCTGAATTATACATTCAGGCCGTGACCTCTCATTATGCCGAGAAGCTTTTCTTTGTGTGCATCCTCCATGGGGGTGAGGGGCAGACGGAGATAGTTTTCGCCGTAGCCCATAGCCGCCATAGCCGCCTTAACGGGAATGGGGTTGACCTCGGAGAAAAGAGCATTGATAAGCGGCAGATAATCATACTGCATTTTTGCCGCACCCTTGAAGTCACCGCTGAATGCCTTGTTGCACATCTCAACGGTTTCCTTCGGGAATACATTTGAAAGAACGGAAATAACACCCGAGCCGCCGAGAGCAAGCAGGGGAACAACCTGGTCGTCATTTCCCGAATAAAGGTCGAGCCTGTCGCCGATGATTGCCATCGTTTCAACAATCTTCGAAAGATTACCGTTTGCTTCTTTTATACCCGTTATCATCGGGTGGTCGGCAAGAACACCGTAGGTTGACGGCTCGATGTTGACACCAGTTCTTGACGGTACATTATAGAGTATGCACGGCTTTGTGCTTTCATCGGCAATAGCCGTAAAGGTTTTTATCAGTCCGTTCTGCGTTGCCTTGTTATAGTAGGGCGTTACGAGAAGCATACCGTCATAGCCGATACCGCAGGCGAATTTCGTAAGGTCAATTGCATAAGCGGTATCGTTTGAGCCAGTTCCGGCAATCATAACGGTTCTGCCGTTTGCCCTTTTTGCCGCAAATTCGAGTGCGTCTCTGTGTTCCCCGTCCGAAAGGGTTGAGCCCTCTCCGGTTGTGCCGCAGATAACAAGAGCGTTTATGCCCTGTTCAATCTGCCAGTCAATAAGTCTGCCGAAATTTTCATAATCAATTCCGTTTTCGGTAAGCGGAGTGATGAGCGCTGTTGCCGCTCCTCTGAAAATGCTGTGGTCTGTCATTTTGATTTTACTTCCTTTCTTTATTTCAAGAAAACAAAAAATAGCCGATTGGCATCGGCTATCTCATAAATCCTAATATACATAAAAGGAAAAATAAGATAGCTCTCCGCATAAGCGACAGTAGATGGGATATTATTCCGCTCTACCAGCACGGTTCCGGCACAGAACCGCCTTCGGCAACGATTCCTTTCACATCCGCTTAAGGCTTTTTGCCGAAGCCGTAATGAGCGGTGTTACTGATAATACGATGCACCTCTATCATTTTCTTTCCTGCATAATAACACATATAAAACCAAAATGCAAGACTTTTACGAAAATAATGTGTTTACAATGTAAAAAAACTATGGTAAAATGATTATATATTTTTAATGTGGAGGAGAATTTATGTATTCCGAACAGAAAATATGGATGGCGCAGTCGGATAATAAAAACTGTTTCCTGCTGCCGAAAATGGCAAACCGTCACGGACTTATCGCCGGTGCAACCGGAACCGGAAAAACAATCACGATGAAGGTTATGGCGGAGTCTTTTTCCGATATGGGCGTGCCCGTATTTTTCAGCGATGTAAAGGGCGACCTGAGCGGAATGTGCACTGCCGGAAGCGACAGCGCCGATATGCAGGCAAGAATTGCCCGTTTCGGTATAGAAAATTTTACATATAAGCCTTATCCGACCCGCTTTTGGGATATATTCGGAGAAAAAGGCCATCCCGTAAGAGTAACCGTTTCAGATATGGGTCCGGCTCTTCTTTCAAGACTTCTGGGTCTGACCGATGTTCAGAGCGGAGTTCTGAATATAGTTTTCAAGGTTGCCGATGAAAACGGACTTCTGCTTCTTGACCTTAAGGATTTAAGAGCGATGCTCCAGTATGTGGGTGACAACAGAGCCGAATTCACAACTATGTACGGCAATGTTTCAACCGCAAGCATCGGTGCAATTCAGCGTGCACTGCTTACCTTTGAGGATGAGGGCGGAGAAAATATTTTCGGCGAACCCATGCTTGATATAAGAGACTGGATGAGAACCGATGTTGACGGCAGGGGATATATCAATATTCTTTCAAGCGTAAGACTTATTCAGAGCCCGACCGTATATGCAACATTCCTGCTTTGGCTCCTGACCGAGCTTTTTGAAAAGCTCCCCGAGGTCGGAGACCTTGATAAACCGAGAATGATATTCTTCTTTGACGAAGCGCATATGCTGTTTTCAGATGCTCCGAAGGCACTTGTTCAGAAAATTGTTCAGGTTGTAAAGCTCATCCGTTCAAAGG
>JAZQON010000064.1:0-47421 GCA_045627825.1 Acutalibacteraceae bacterium | reverse complement strand
GGGGAGCAAAGCACGCACCGAAAATCGTTGCCGTTGACCGTAAGGGCAGAGAAAAGAAAATTTTCGGCTGGTTTACAAGAACTTCAAGCAAAAAATACGATGATTTTCTCCGCCAGTTCGGTAAGAAGCTGAATGAGTTTCTTCAAAAAGAGGGAATTGCCGACAGATGCCTTTTCCACATCTCCGATGAACCGTCGGAGGTTCATATGAAAACTTATAAAAAGCGTTCAGCACTTATATCCGAAATATTCCCCGGATATAAGGTTATTGATGCTCTTTCCGACTATTCATTTTATGAAACGGGAGCGGTCAAATGCCCTATTCCCTGCGAAAACAGCGTTGAAGATTTTGCCGGCAGAGTGCCCGAGCTTTGGACTTATTATTGTTGCGGTCAGGGCAGAGATTATGTTCCGAACCGCTTTATTGCCATGCCTTCTCTGCGTAACCGTATTCTCGGAATGATACTTTATTCCTACGATATAAAAGGATTTTTGCAGTGGGGATATAATTTCTATAATTCTCAGTATTCAAAAAGAGCGATTGACCCGTATGAGGTTACGGATTCCGGCAATGCTTTTCCGGCAGGTGATGCATTTATAGTATATCCCGCCGCAGACGGTTCTGCCGTTGCAAGTCTCAGAATGAAAGTATTCTATGACGGTTTTCAGGATATGATGGCCTTACAGCTTCTCGAAAGCAAAATCGGCAGAGAAAAAACACTTGAAGCTATCGGAGAAAAGCTCACTTTCAGTGAATATCCGCACGATGAAAAACGATTTTTCGAAATCCGTGAAAAAATCAATCAGCTAATAAAGGAGAACATCTGATGCCGATTATCTTTGACAGCGAAAAAAGAATTTTCAAGCTTGACACCGCAAATTCAAGCTATATTATCGAAATTTTCAGAGAAAATTATCTGCTTCATCTTTATTACGGTGCAAAAATTCCAGATTATAATGTTTCTGCGCTCAGATATAAGGGCGGATTTGCTTCGTTCAGCCCGATGAATATCAATATTGAGGATGAGCAATTTTCACCCGATGTTAACCCGTTTGAATATCCCTGCGAGGGAACCGGAGATTTCAGAATATCCGCCTTTGCAGTCAGAAATTCAGACGGCAACAACTCAACCGATTTGAGATATGTTTCTCATAAAATTTATAACGGAAAGCCTGAGATTGAGGGCTTGCCGTCGCTCTATGTTGAAGATGAAGCGGATGCTCAGACACTTGAAATTCTCACCCGTGACAGCGTTACGGGCATTGAAGCAGTGCTGTATTATACCGTTTTCGAAAAGCTCGGAGCAATGACAAGAAGCGTAAAGGTTATAAATAATTCCGATAAATCCGCCGAAATCGAAAGAATTTACAGCGCTTCGGTTGATTTTCAGACAAGTAATTATGAAATGATAACACTCTACGGCAAGTGGGGAAAGGAAAGAAATGTTGCAAGGCGTGCAATTGCCCACGGCATACAGAGTGTTTCAAGCAAGCGTGGCTCTTCGGGTCACAGTCAGAACCCGTTCGGAGCGATTGTTTCAAGCGGAGCAACCGAGGATTACGGCGAAGCTTACGGCTTCAACCTTGTTTACAGCAGTAATTTTTCGTTTGATGTTGAGGTTGACCAGAATTCCGGCACAAGAGTGCTTCTCGGCATTAATCCCGACGGATTCGGCTGGAAGCTTGAACCCGGTGAGCATTTTCAGTCTCCCGAAGCTGTTATGGTTTATTCCGATAACGGTATCGGCGAGATGAGCCGTATTTTCCACAGACTTTACAGGAAGCACCTTATCAGAGGTAAGTGGAAAGATATAAAAAGACCGTTGCTTATAAACAACTGGGAAGCAACGGGAATGGATTTTGACGGCGATAAAATTGTTTCGTTTGCAAAGAAAGCGGCTGAGCTCGGCGTTGATATGATAGTTATGGATGACGGCTGGTTCGGCAACCGCTTCGATGACAGACGGGCGCTGGGTGATTGGTATGTAAACGAAGAAAAGCTCGGCGGCACTCTTGCACAGCTTGTTGAAAGAATCAATGCACTCGGACTTAAATTCGGCATATGGTTTGAGCCCGAAATGATTTCCCGTGACAGCGACCTTTACCGTGCTCATCCCGATTGGTGCATCCATGTTCCGAACAGAGAAAAATCTATTGCCCGTTATCAGTATGTTATAGATTTCAGCCGCAGGGATGTTCGTGATTATATTTTCGACAGAATGTATGCCGTTCTTTCATCCTGCAAGGTTGATTATGTTAAATGGGATTTTAACCGCAATCTTTCCGAGATAGGTTCGGCGGCGTATCCTGCCGATAAGCAAAAGGAAATTGCTCATCGCTTTGTACTCGGCACATATGAGGTTATGGACAGACTTACAAAAGCTTTTCCCGATATGCTTATGGAAAACTGCTCGGGCGGCGGCGGACGCTTTGACCCCGGTATGCTCAGCTTTTCTCCGCAGATTTGGACAAGCGATAACACCGACCCGATAGAAAGACTTTCAATCCAGTTCGGCACCTCATTATGTTATCCTGCTTCAACCATGGGCGCTCATGTTTCGGCAAGCAGAAGAGCAGGCTATGAAACAAAAGGCGATGTGGCTCTCTGGGGTTCATTCGGATATGAGCTTGACCCGAATAAGTTCACCGAAAACGAGGTTGAAACGGTTAAAAAGCAGGTTGCGGAATACCACAAATATTATGATGTTATTCATTTCGGAGACCTTTACCGTCTTATTTCTCCGTTTGAAAATCATTTCAGAGCGGCATGGATGTTTGTTTCCGAGGATAAAACCGAAGCTCTTGTTACGAATGTTGTTATGAGAAGGTCAGAGGAAAACACATTCTATTTAAGACTTAAGGGACTTGACCCCGATAAATATTATATTGATGAGGAAACGGGAGAAATTTATTCCGGCGCACTGCTTATGAACGCAGGACTGAACCTCAGCCGTTACAGCATGAATGACGGCTCAAGCTTTAAGAAATATTTCAAAGCGGTTAAATAAAGAAATCCGCCGTATCATCTGTTTTGACGGTACGGCGGAAAATTATATCTTATAAAACATCAGTCTGAAAAATTCACTTATCTTTTCAAATATCAGTTCAAGAAATTCAAACAGCGTAACATAAGTGCTTCCGTTTGTAAATGTAACGCTTTCAACCTCACCGCATCTTTCGCAGGTGCGGTGGGTTTCTTTTATGTTTGTGCCGTAAATCAGCTTACAGGTTGACCATTCGCCGAAATTATGGCCTGCGGCGGGAATGGATGTTTCCGAAATCATTTTACCGCATTGAGAGCAGTAAACGATTGAAGCTCCTTCGTGAGTGCAATAAATATTGTCGATTGCCTTTGACGGCTGATGATTACATTCCGTGAGAGCCTGAATAAAGAAATTACCGCATTCCTGATCCTGATTATACATATCCAAAAACGATGTTCCGGTTGAATATGATGAATAGTAGCTTTGCTTTGCCTTAAATGAATACAGCGAATCCACTTCATCGCCCGGAAGCTCAGTCGGAACTTTTACGGTTGAATTGCTTCCTTTATAGGTTACAACAACCGAGAAAATCGTTCCGGGTGAAACGGATACCGTTTGAGGAAGCTCAACTATGCCGTAACCCTCTTTTGAAAGAGATGCGGTTTGCGTTGCGGCAGGTGTTCCGCTCACGGGAGAAACATAATTAGAACTGAGATTTGTATAAATGCTTACCGTAACCGAAACATTGCTTTCGCCCGTGATAATTCCCACGGCTTTTATTTTTTCATATTTTTCAGCCCTGAAAACATTTGCCGCTCTGCCGCCGCTCGGTATCGGCAGATAAGCATCGTAAAACGAAGCATTATAATTATAATTTCCGTAGAAATCATAGGCAGGTCTGAGCGTAAAGCCAGCAAAATCAACAGCTGAAGCATCATCATATGAGAGCATGAAATATCCGCCGTTATGCGTGCTTGCTCCCCAACTGTCCTTTATTATCCAGGCGCCGTTTTTTGACGGCTGTATTCCGCTTTTAAAGTTTGTTGCCGAAAATCCGTCATCCCAGCCGACCACGGTTACCATATGATTTGTGTAGGCGACTTTTGATGAATCGTTGCAGTAATAAGTTTTTTTGGAAATGTCGTAATAGGCAGTGTCAAAAAAAATTGCAACGGTACAGCTTCCGTGTTCGATTATCCATTGCTTGATTTCGTTGGGATTTTTATAATTAAGAGCTGAAGCGCTGTTTAAAATATATCCCGAACCCTGATTTTTTCGACTGCTCTCGGGATAGTTTCCCATTGAGGAAATATTGTTACCGTAAAACGGAAAATCGCTTTCGCTTGCAATTCCGGTCCATGAAGCGAGAGAGCAGGCGGCTCTCTGCCAGTTTCCGCCGTATGTGTATTGCGTTGCGTTAATCGGCACTCCGCCCTCACCGTTGTTTATGTTGGCTGAATCGTTAACGGGAGTATATGTAAACCATGCGAGGTGAGCTTCGGAGAAATCAACATTGTTTTTCGAAACATAACCCTTTGATATTGCATCGCTTTCAAGAGTGCTCATCGTTGAAAACGCCCAGCAACAGCCCGAATCGCCCTGGTTTTTCACATCCGTTATAACTCCGTGTTCTCTTGAATCATAGCTTTCGGGGAGTGAATTATAATCCGCACCGACAACATCGGGTTCCAAAAATGAAAATGAGCCGGAATTATCGGAATTTACAGCGCTGATATATCCGCTTTCACTCGGTTCTTGAGAATAAATCGGTATCGGTTCAATACGGTTTTGGACAGAAAAAGCAGGAGTAAGCAAAAGCAAGCTCATAATAAGAGCGAGAAAAACGGGAATTGTTTTCTTCATTGCTTTCACCCTCCTGCAAAAGATTATTTGTGATAAAGCTTTTTGGTTTGGTATCTCGGTTCGCTTGTAAGGTTTATATTCAGCTTTCTGTAAACATCCTGGTCAACCTGAGAGAGTATGACCGTTGAATGAGCTTCACAGCCCGAAAGAAGATGAATGGCTTCAAGCGCTTTATTTGCAACGGGATTTGTGTTTGCACTCATGGAAAGAGCGATAAGAGTTTCATCGGAATGAAGTCTCGGATTGTGATTTTTGAGAATATCGGTTTTGAGCTTCTGAATAGGTTCGATTATTGACGGTGCAATCATCAGAAGGTCATCGGGAAGCCCTGCAAGAGTTTTAACCGCATTCAGAAGCGCCGCAGATGAAGCGCCGAGCAGGTCCGAGGTTTTGCCGGTTACTATTCTGCCGTCGGGAAGTTCAATCGCAACGGCAGGCTGACCGCCCGTGATTTCGCTTTTCTGAACGGCGGCGTTAACAACGGGTCTGTCTTCAACCTTAATTCCCGATTGATTCATAAGGCTTTCAATCTTGTCAACCGCACTCTGCTTACCTCTGCCGAGCCTTAAATCGCAGAGAGCCGCAAAATATCTGCGGATGATTTCATCCTTTGAAGCCTCACGGGTCGCTTCGTCATCGCAGATGCAATAGCCTGCCATATTGACGCCCATATCCGTGGGCGATTTATACGGGCTTTTGCCTTCGATTTTTTCAAATATTGCATTGAGAACGGGGAAAACTTCAACATCTCTGTTATAGTTTACCGTTGTAACTCCGTATGCTTCAAGGTGATACGGGTCAATCATATTAACATCGTTAAGGTCTGCCGTTGCCGCTTCATAGGCAAGGTTAACGGGATGCTTTAACGGCAGATTCCAAATCGGGAAGGTTTCGAATTTTGCATATCCCGCTTTTATACCTCTTTTGTTTTCGTGATAAAGCTGTGAAAGGCAGGTAGCCATTTTTCCGCTTCCCGGACCGGGAGCGGTGATAACAACAAGCGGCCTTTGGGTTTCGATATATTCGTTTTTGCCGAAGCCCTCATCGCTGACTATGTAAGGCACATTATAGGGATAACCCTCAATCGTATAGTGCAGAAAAACCTTAACGCCGAGGGTTTCAAGCTTGCTTTTGAATGCTTTTGCGGCAGACTGACCGGCAAACTGAGTAAGCACAACGCTTCCCACAAATAAGCCGGCATCTCTGTAAGCATCAATAAGTCTTAAAACATCAATATCATAAGTTATGCCAAGGTCACGGCGGATTTTATTGCTTTCGATATCGCCGGAATTGATAACGATAACAACCTCAACATCGTCGGCTATATGCTTAAGCATCTGGAGCTTACTGTCGGGTGCGAAGCCGGGGAGAACTCTTGATGCATGGTTATCGTCAAAAAGCTTACCGCCGAATTCAAGATACAGCTTACCGCCGAATTCGCTTATTCTTTTGTTAATCTGTTCCGACTGTCGACGAATATATGCGTCGTTATCAAATCCGATTTTTTTCAATTTGCCGCACTTCCTCTGATAATCATATAAAAATATTTCAATTTATTATACCGCATTAAATACTTCAAATCAAGAAAAATTTTATTTTTTTAAATAACACATTCCTTGACATAACATTGATGATATGTGATAATAATAAAAAAATGAGGGGAGTGAGGAGAATGGAAAAATATACCGTAACAGGTATGAGCTGTGCGGCGTGCAGTGCAAGGGTTGAAAAGGCTGTTTCGGCAATTGACGGCGTTGAAGAATGTACCGTTAATCTCCTCACAAGCTCAATGAATGTAAGCGGAACGGCAGATGAAGCCGAAATAATTGCAGCGGTTGAAGCCGCAGGTTACGGAGCATTTAAAGCAAACGGAGAAAAGAAATCCGAGAATAAAACGGACAGCAATGATGAATTTAAGAAAACAACCGTAAGACTTATTTCATCTCTCGCTTTCCTTGCCGTGCTGATGTATTTTTCAATGGGGCATATGCTTTCTTTACCGGTTCCGGCATTTGCTCAAAGCCGTGCTTTATCGGGACTTATTCAGCTTCTTCTCTCGGCGACAATTCTTGTTATAAATCAGAAATTTTTCATAAACGGATTTAAAGGTGTTATTCACCGTTCTCCGAATATGGATACTCTTGTTTCGCTCGGTTCGGGTGCGGCATTCTGTTACAGCGTTTATTCGCTGTTTAAAGTGATTGCAGAGCCTGATGCCGAATATGATTTCTATTTTGAATCTGCGGCGATGATATTAACGCTTATAACCGTGGGCAAAATGCTTGAAGCAAGGTCAAAGGGCAAAACCGCAGATGCTCTCGGTGCGCTTATGAAGCTTGCACCCGATACGGCACACATCATAAGAGACGGAAAAGAAATAACGGTTTCGGCTGATGAAATAAAAAAGGGAGATATTTTTACTGTAAGACCCGGCGAAAGTATTCCGGCGGACGGAACGGTTATTGAGGGCTTCGGAACGGTTAACGAATCGGCGCTGACGGGTGAGAGTGTTCCCGTTGATAAGGCTGAAGGTGACGGCGTTTCGGCAGGAACCGTCAACGGTTCGGGCTTCCTTAAATGCTCGGCGGATAAAACCGGCGATGAAACATTTTTAGCGCAGATAATCAGAACGGTGAGCGATGCTTCGGCTTCAAAAGCGCCGATTGCGAGAGTTGCCGATAAGGTTTCGGCGGTATTCGTTCCGGTTGTTATTCTGATTGCGGTTATAACCTTTGTTTTATGGCTCATTCTCGGAGAAAGCACGGGTTTTGCCGTTGCAAGAGCGGTCAGCGTGCTTGTTATAAGTTGTCCGTGTGCTTTGGGGCTTGCAACTCCCGTTGCGATAATGGTCGGAAGCGGAGTGGGAGCGAAGAACGGTATTCTGTTTAAAACCGCCGCCGCACTTGAAGAAACCGGTAAAATCAAAACCGTTATATTTGATAAAACGGGTACGCTCACAAAAGGTGAGCTTGAGGTTACGGATATTGTTTCCGATGAAATTTCCGAAAATGAATTTTTGCGTTTCGCTTACGCCCTTGAAAAGCCGAGCGAGCATCCGGTTGCCGCCGCAGTTATCAGGGAAGCTGAGAGAAAAAACATTGTTGATGATAATGTTGAATGCTTCAAAGCGCTTGCAGGGTGTGGAGTTGAGGGAATAAAAGACGGCGCAAAGTTTACCGCAGGAAAACCTGCTTATATTAAAACCGTATGCGATATATCGGATAAAATTCTTTCAGCGGCACGGAACGCCGAAAAGGACGGTAAAACGGTTCTGATATTCGCAAAGGATAAAAAATCAATCGGGCTTATTGCTCTTTCGGATACGCTTAAAAGCGACAGCGCCGAAGCGGTTGAAACGCTTCATTCAATGGGTATAAAAACCGTTATGCTCACGGGTGATAACTCGGTAACGGCTTCGGTTATTGCAAAGCAGGCGAAAATCGACGAGGTTATTGCCGATGTGCTTCCCGATGAAAAAGAAAAAGCGGTTGCCGGATTTATGAAAAAAGGCAAAACCGCTATGGTAGGTGACGGCATAAATGATGCTCCGGCGCTCACACGAGCGGATATAGGAATTGCAATCGGGGCGGGAACGGATGCCGCAATTGACTCGGCTGATGTTGTTCTGCTCGGTGACGGGCTTTTCGGTGCGGTCAATGCGGTAAAGCTCGGCAGAGCGGTGCTCCGCAATATTAAAGAAAACCTGTTTTGGGCGTTCTTCTATAACATTATCGGCATTCCCGTTGCGGCAGGGGTGTTTATTAAGGCTTTCGGGCTGGGGCTTAACCCCATGCTTGCCGCCGCAGCAATGAGCCTTTCAAGCTTCTGCGTTGTAACAAACGCATTGAGGTTAAACAGAATAAAGCTTAAAAATAATAATCCGGAAAAGGAGAATTTCAATATGAAAAAGACAATTAAAATTGAGGGCATGATGTGTATGCACTGCGAAGCGAGAGTTAAAACCGCTCTTGAAGCGCTTGACGGCGTTGACTCAGCCGAGGTAAGCCATGAAAAGGGAACGGCGGTTGTTACGCTTTCAAAGGATGTTCCCGATGATTTCCTCAAAGAAACGGTTGAGGTTCAGGGATATAAGGTAGTATAAAAAAGGGGAACGGAGCATGGATAAAATCGCATCATTTTTTTCGGGAAAGGGTACGGCGTTTATTGCGGCACAGATAATAAGCATTGTTGCCGCTGTGCTGCTCCTTTCATCGTTTCAGCAGAGAACGCATAAAAGAATAGTTGTTATGCAGGCGGTTTCCGGTCTGCTGTTCGGAATACAGTATTTGCTTGTGGGAGCTTACGAGGGAATGGCGTGCAATTTCATAGGAATGGCAAGAGCTGTAACCTATGCTTTCAGGGGTAAATCAAAATTCGTTGATTCGCTTTGGTGCCCGTCCGTTTTTGCGGCGGCATTCATTGCGAGCGGAATAATTACATATAAGAGCCCGATTTCGCTTCTGCCGATAGTTGCAATGGTTATTGCATCGTTTGTTTTATGGAACACTAAAACTCAGCAGCTCCGTGCGCTTACATTCCCCACATCCGTTATGTGGCTGATTTATAATGCGCTTCACGATTCATATGTTGCAACGCTGACTGAGGTATGTTGTGAAATTTCAATCATAATCGGACTTATAAGATTCAGAGAAAAGAAACAAAATAAATAAAAACACGGACTTGTGATGAAATAAATCTCACAAGCCCGTACTTTTATAACTTGATAATTATATCGCCTGTCGGATAACAACAGCAGGGGTGTATATAGTTGAAAACCGCATCGGCAATGCGGCGGTAATCCGCACCCTCTGGAATGAAAACCTCGCCCGAAACAAGCTTACTGCGGCAGAAACCGCATTCTCCGCTTCTGCAACGAACTGGAACCGCAACTCCTGCTTTTTCAAGTGCCGTAAGAACCGTTTCGGCGGCTTCGCAGGTATATTCCAATTTTTCGCCCTTGATTATAACAGTCATTTTATAGGTTGCTTCCTTAATACCTGCATTTTTAACGGTTGATTTTGAAACACCCTGCATTTCAAAGCGGACGAATTTGCGCCTTAAACCGAGCTTTTCAACCTCACCTCTGAGGAAATTATACATCGCTTCCGGACCGCAGGCGAATATGCTGTATTCGGCGTTTTCGGGAGCGTATTTTCTTATAAGCTCCTCGCCGATGAAGCCCTGCTCAAAGCCTTTTGCCTTGCTGTTGCTCAGAACATAAACAACCTTTACCTTATCGCATCTGTCTGCGATTTCGTCAAGCTCATTTTTGAACGCCAAATCCTTTTTGGTTTTTGCACCGTAAAGAAGAACAAGATTAAAATCCTCTGTACCCTCGTCAATCGCCTTTGCGAATGAAAGAAACGGTGTTATTCCGCTTCCGCCTGCAACTCCGACAACGGTTTTTGCATCACGCAGAGGTTCATAAACGAATGTACCCTCGGGCGCATACGCCTTAACGGTATCACCGATATTCCAGCTATCGAGAATATATCCCGAAACAAATCCGTCCGGAACACGCTTAACGGCTATGCAGTATTCACCGGCAAGTGCTTCTTTAGGTGATGATGAAATCGAATATGCTCTTGTTACGAGCGAACAGCCGATTTTTATCTGAAACGAAAGATACTGTCCAGCTCTGAAATATGCCGGATTTTCTCCGTTGCAAACAGCAAAATGATAACGCTTAAAATCCTTATCAAGCTCATCAATTGCGGTTATAACAAGCTCCTGATATTTCGGATGCAGTGCCGCCGCAACCTTGTTAACGCTGAATGTTGACGGGTCGGGAGAAGCAAACGCCGAAGCCTTGCCGACATCGGAAAGCCTTGACGGCAGAAGCTTTACGGTTGATGCAAAATCCTTTAATTTTGACTGAAGAGGTGCTTTTTTCATTTTGCCTGAGCCTCCTTTTCCATTGCTTTGAGCATTTCCGATGCGGCTTCGTAGCCCGAATTATAAGAGGGGTTAAATCCGATTGACTGCTTGCCGTAACCTCCGGCATATTGCAAATGTTCAATCTTTTTGCCCATGGCATCGGTCATTATTCTCTGAACAATACCGTAGCTTCCCGTGTTTGCAAATCCGTAAATTGTTCCGTTGGGAGCATCAAGATATCTTGCATAGGTCATCGGGGTGGCAATTTCAATTTCTTCAATGTGGTCACGAATGTGTGCACCTGTTGCTTTTTCAAAATTGGTTATAATTCTGTCCGCATATTCACGCTTTGCCTTAACATAGTTTTCTTCGCTGATGCCGTTCCAGGCTTCCTCGCCCGTAAAAATAGAAGTTATATAAAGAATGGTTGTTCCCTCGGGTGAGCAGTCGGGAACACCGTTATTCAGACATACAGCCGCCTGCATATTGTTGGTTGAACGGCGCTGAGTGAGCACAACTTGCTTTGCCGAATCTGCGGTATCAAATATAAAGTAACTGTGATTTGTAATGCCGAGCTCTTCGGGAGAAGCATCAAGACCGAGGAAAAGCGAAAAGCCTTTCGGCGCAAGCTCAACGGAATTAAGCTTTTTAATCTGGTATTCGGGAACGCATTCGGGGTCGATAAGCTTTGTATAAAGATTATAAGCGGAAGCGTTACAGATAACATAATCGCAGTCGATTGTTTCGCCGTTTTCAAGCAAAACGCCGCAGGCTTTGTTATCCTTAACGATTATCTTTTTAACCGCCGTGCTCATCCATGCTTCGCCGCCGAGCTCTTCAAAGCGGTCAAGCAGAGCGCTTGAAATCATATGACTGCGGCATTTCGGGATAACGGGACCGTCAATCACATATGAATAGAACATCGTCATATAATGCGTAAAGCTCATTTTATCAAGAGAGGTGCCGAGATAGAGCCAGTAGCCGCCGAAGCAGTCACGAACCGGCTGAGGAACATCGAGAGCATCAAAAATATCATTGAAAGTATATCCTGCGGTATTGATAAAATCGGCATGAGTGCCGAGAATATCCTTTACCGTGTCGCCGGAAAAGGCGGTTATATTGCTCAGATAATTGATACCGGCATCAATTTCTTCGATAAATTTAAAGATTTTTTCGCTGTAAGGTCTGCTTCCGGGACAATACTGTTCAACCTTGTCGATGAACGCTTCTTTGCCTATCGGCAGGGTGTAGTCAATATTCTTTTCATCATTCAGCGTTATCATTCTGAATGCTTCATGAAGCGGAACCCATTCGATTTTATCGGATATTCCGAATTCATCAAACATTTTTTTGAGAGTTCCTTTTCCCGTAAACGGACCTATTCCGCAAAGCTCATGGAGCGATGCTTCAAATTCAAATCTGCCCCTTACGAAGCTTGTGGCACTGCCGCCCGGAATATTGTGCTTTTCGAGAAGCAGAGTTTTCTTGCCTGCAAGCGCCGATTTAACTGCGGCGGTCAGACCGCCGTTTCCTGCGCCGACAATAACAACATCATATTTTTTATTCATGGTTCACTCTCCTTGAAATCATAACATTTTTTTCAAATTCAATTGAGGTTCTGCACCCTGCGCCGCCGTCGTACAGCGAATTTTTCATATACACGGCGGTAATTTTATTTACGGGGTCAACCCAGAAATGTGAGCCGTATGCGCCGCTCCAGCCAAATGAGCCTTTGGGCAGAACATGGTTATCCTCAACGATAATTCTCACGCCCAAACCCCAACGCTGATTTCCGCTCATTATTTTTTCGGAAATATGCGGTGTTGACATAAGCTTTAATATATCTGCCGAAATTATATTGCTTCCATCCGGCGCTTTTCCGTCATTGAGAAGCATTTCGGCAAATTTCATATAATCCTCGGCGGTTGATGCAAGCGAAGCTCCGGCGCAGGGGTAGGTGACGGGATAATTTTCGAAAACGCAGTCGGTTCTTCCTTTTTTGAATGAAGCGCCGTTTTCTTCTGAATAATTGTGCATATCAACCGTTCTTTCCCATTGCTCGTGACTCGGAGAAAATGTTGTATCTTTCATACCGAGTTTATCAAAAATGTTGATTTTCAGATATTCGGGAAACGGCATACCGCTTGTTATTTCAATGATTTTTGCGGCTATATCAAAAGCGGCGGTGCTGTAATTCTGTGCTGTTGAGGGGTCGAATTCAAGCGGTTGTGAAGCAAGGTATTCCGTAACGGAATCGGTTGTCATTGCTTCTGGCTTCATCTGATTTATAACAAATGCACCAATCTCACCCGATGCGATACCGCTTGTGTGCGAAACGAGCTGATAAAGCTTTAAGCTGTTTACGGCATTACCGGTTATAACCGCTTTGCCGTCAATGAACTTGCCGATTTTCATATTTTTATATTCGGGCAGATATTTTGAAACCTCGTCATATATGCTGAGATTTCCTCTGTCGGCTTCAATCAAAAGCGCAACCGCCGTAACAGGCTTGGTCATTGAAGCAAGTCTGAAAACCGCATTTTTTTGAAGTGCTTCGCCGTTAGAATTCTTCACTCCGAAAACTCCGTCAAAAATTCTTTTTCCGGCTTGATTGACAAGTATTTCGGCGCATCCGACTTTTCCCGATGATATATCGGCAGTTATTGTTTCGGTAAGATTATCAGAGAGCTTTTTTGCGTTCAGACTTTTCATTTTCGGGGAAACGGGATAAATTTGTTCGGCGGTGAAAAGTCCCGTTGATGCGTGCAGAACGGTATTATTCTGCATAAATTCCGATTCTCCCTCGGCTTCAAAATAAACCGATAAGCAGTTTTCGGGAATATTCACTATTGCAAAATCGCCGAAGATATCAGCTTTGACATTTTTCCATTCCTCAAGAAGCTTATCAACCTTATATTCGAGCGGTGAAAAACGGTAATAAGCATAAACCGAAACATTCTTTATATCCTGTGGAATATTGAGGGATAAAACAGCTCTGCTGTTTTTGAAAGTAACATTTCCGATTTTGATATTTCCGTTCCCGATGCCGTTCTGCTCATTTGCAAAGCGCACTATCTCGGGTATCAGAGCACCTTTGTCCTGACCGTGAGGATAGTTCGGAATAAGTGTGAGAGAGCCGTTTTCGGCGCAGTAAGCCGATTTTGTGAGCGCTTCTGCAGAAAAGAACGGGTCGTTATCTCCGCATACCCACATAACTGGCATTTTAACCTCTCCGAGAAGCAGTGAGGGCTCCCAAACATTGCGTACGCCGTCTTTTTTTGCGATTGCGGCAAATATTCCCGAGCTTTCTTCAAGAAAACCGCAACCGTAAACGGGGCAGGCAAACTTAAATCTGCTGTCATAACACATTGCAACGCTTGAAGAAAATCCGCCCCATGAAAGACCCGTAAGGCCGATGCAGTCGGTCTTTATTCTGTTATCGCTTCTGAGTATATTATTTGCGGCGATTATATCGGAAATGTAATAATAAAACCATTGCTGATTGAACGGTTTACCTGCCGATTGCAGGTCATCAATCGTCATATGGGATTCGCTGTTAAGTGTCCAGCCGTCATGCCCGTTATCTCCTCCGTATTCTCCGTCGGCAGGGTGCTGACCGAAGCCGTCAATCGAAATTGCGGCATAGCCGTTGTTGACCCAGAACCTTGTCCACTCGGCGCAGGCGTGACCTAAGCCGCCGTGAACAAGCACCATTGCCGGAACGGGCGAAGCAGGGGAAGCATTTTCGGGGAATCCGATATATGCAAAAACCTTGCAGGGCTTTCCGTTATATTCTTCGCCATTATAATAAATCGCTTTTATTCTGTCGTCATCGGCAAACGGATTTTTGTTTTCGCATTCTGTTATAACCGGCTTTCTTGCCGCCGTTTCCGAAAAAAGCTTTTTCAGCTCATTTGTTTTTTGATTGCCGCCTTTGCTTACGGCATTGGTATAAACCGTATGTATCACTCTCCGATACTTAATTTATAAAAGATTACAGCCGCTTTCGGTGTTTCCGTTATGTTTAACTGCATACCGCTTTCCATAAGCTGTTTTCCCGTGTATAAGCTTGAAAATCCGGGCTTGTCAATATCCGTTATTTTATATTCCTTATCAGGCTCAAGTCCGTTGAGCTTTAATGTGAACTGACTGCTTTCCGTTTTTTCACGCTTATAGATTACCGCCGCACCTTCGGTTCCGTCACCGAACTGCATGGCGTGATATTTGCCGAGCTCCAAGCCGCCGAACTGAACGGGATAATAGTTTTTCGTCATATATTCGCTGACTTCGGCATACTTGTTGTATTCCTCCGGTGACGGCTCATATACCGACTGATTTGTGAGAATTGCCGAGCGTGAAGCATATTCGGAATGGAAATATCTGTTTGTACCGCTGTAAGGAAGCCAGAACGAAAGACCGTAAGTCATTGACTGCGTTGCTTCAAGAACATCTTCCTTTATTGAGCCGTCAGCCGCACCGCAGTTATAATCGCTTCTCCAAAGAGGAATACTTCTTCTTGTCATTTCGATATCAAGTCTTTTTCCGCCGCTTGCGCAGTTGTCGATTATAAGTCCGTCAACCGTGTCAAGCAGGCAGTCAAGATATTTATAAAGATTGGTTACATAGTGGTTTTCACAAATGCCTTTTCTGCCGCCATAGAAGTTTTTATCTGCATCCTCCCAATAAACAAGAGGACTGAAATTGAAGTCCTGACGATAAACCGAAACGCCGTTGTTGACCATTGACTGTGCTATATATTGTGAAAGGAATTTGCAAGCTCCATCATCGGCAAGGTTCCAGAGCAGGTCATTATCACGCTTAACAATCCAGTTCTGATGCTTCATTGCTTCGTTATAAAGATAAGTGTTTTCTCTGACTCTTTCAGGCTCATACCAAAGCAGGAATTTTTTGTTCCTTGCCGTCATCGAGTCCGCAAGGGGTTTGAGACCCTCGGGGAATCTTTTTGGGTCGGCAATCCAGTTGCCGACGCCGTCATGCCATGCCTCGGTATATTCATACCAGCCTGCATCCATTCAGAAATAATCCGTCTCGGCAAGAACCTTATCATTTACTTTTTCAACCTCGTAAATAAGCTCCTCGGTGTTTTTGGTTGAAAATTCATTTGCGATAACATAACCGTTGAGCGTTTCAATGCTGTTGGGATAAACGCAGTCTTTTTCCCAATTTCTCAGAGTATTGAAGCCTTTCAGCGCATTATCGCCGTCATAGAAGCATACCGAAACAAGCGGAGAACGGATTTCTTCACCGGGCAGAAGATATGTTCCGAAATTCTGCTGTTTCGCAATAAGCTCGGCTCCGTCCGACTTTTTTTCTATCGAAGTGTACCATTGACCCGTCCAGCCGACAGCAACCGCATAACCTCCGTTTTTGCCGCTTATATTGAAGAACGGCAGGAAAGATGCACTTCTGCCGCCGTTTGCGGTAAAGACCATAGGAATAAAGTTTATATCGGTTTTATTAAGGGTAAAATCGTCTGCCGCAGGTGCGCTTCCTTTGCTGAAATAGAGTGTGGGTTCATCTGTTTCAAGGAGCATTGATGCTCCGTAAAAATCCTTTATTACTGGCGAATTTTTGTCACCCTTATTCTTTATGAAAACCGTCCATTCGCAGGCGGCATTTTTTTCATAAATCGTTGCTTCAACCGTTGCTTCAAGAGCACTTTTCTTTGAAGATACGGTTATATATGTTGTTTTTCCGCCCTTGTAAACCGCTCCCTCGGCGGTTTCTGCGGAAGCCGAAAATGACCAGTCGTCAAGATTTTTCGAAAGCTTTTTTCCGCCTGCCGTAAAATCATAAGCCGGAGCTTTGCCGTTTGTGCCTGCAAAGCGTATATTACTGTCATACCATTCACGGCACTTCTTTATTTCACTTTCGGAAACCTTCATTTTCTGCGCCGTGATTTCGTTGAAAGTAAAATCCGATGTTGAGGTAAGGTTTACAGCCATTTTATCCATTTCTCCTTTAAATTTTGAATCCTGAACCGAAAAAGTTGAAATCAGGAAGAAAAGTGCCTGAAGCAAACACAAAAAAATTTTCATTTTAATCACCTGCGCTTATTATATATATCTAATATAGCAGAATAGGAAGTATATGTAAAGAAAAATATTGAAATTATTATTCGGTTCAATTATAATGGAATTATATGGGAGGTATTCAGATGAAAAAAATTCTTGTTGCCGGAGCAGGCCACGGGGGACTTATTTCTGCCGCAAAGCTTGCCGAAAAAGGATATGATGTAACTGTTTTCGAGAAAAAAGAAAGAGATGAAATTGGTCACGATTGGGAAGACAGATTTACTTTTTCACTTCTTGAAAAGCTTATCGGTATAAAAGAAACAGAATTTCCGGAAAACTGTTGGAGATATAGGGGAGACTGTGCCTTTGTGAGCCCTGCCAAAAGAAAAAAAGTGATTATTAATTATAAAGCCGATACCCGTCAGCGTGTCATGTGGAGAAAACCGCTTATCGGTATGCTGATTGATAACGCCGTTAAATGCGGCACTCGGATAAAATTCGGTACCGAGATTGTTGCGCCGATTATCGAAAATGATAAGGTTAAGGGAGTTAAAACCTCTGACGGTGACTTTTATGCCGACCTTGTTATTGATGCCGCAGGAGTGTTTTCTCCCGTCAGAACACAGCTTCCGGAAAAGTTCGGTATAGAAAAACAGCCGAAGCATGGCGACCTTTTCTATGCATACAGGGCATATTTTGAACGCAATAAGGATTACCCCGTTCCGGATGTACCGTTTGAGGTTTATATGTATCACGAAGGAGAGCAGGGACTTTCGTGGTTTAATACATATGATGAATGCTGTGATGTTTTAATCGGCAGAATTGAAAAATTCGGCGATGAAAAGGTGAAAGAACAGCTTGAAATATTCAAAAAAGACCATCCATGGCTTGGAGATAATATAATAAACGGCGGAAGCTACGGCGTTATTCCGGTGCGCAGACCGCTTGCCGTTATGGTTGCCGACGGATATGCCGCAGTCGGTGACAGCGCTTTTATGACAACTCCCATGAACGGCATGGGAATTGACCTTTCCTTGCTTGCAGGTGAAATTCTTGCCGATACCGTTATTATGCTCGGCGAAAAGCAATACAGCAAAGAAAACCTGTGGGTTTATAATCGTGATTTTCATAGGCTTTACGGTGGCGAAACCGCAAAAAATGAGGGGTTGAAAAACGCTATACTTTCACTGCCGTCCGAGGGGGTTGATTTTCTCTTTGAGAATGAGGTTATTCAGTCATCAGACCTTGCCGGAGCCGGAAAGAATACAAAGTTTTCCGCACTTTTGGGAAAATTCAAGAGGGGAATGAAAGCACCGAAATATTTCTTTGCCCTGATAAACGGGCTTATAAAAGGCTCAAAAGCTTCGGGAACATATAGAAAAGCACCCGAAAATTATTCACCTGATGCCGTTTCGGCATGGAGCAAAAAAATTTCGGGTTTGGATATTCGTTTATAAATTATTCCGTGAAAATATTTTTTGAAAAGTCAATATCAAGGGTATCAATGAAATATGCGTTGGTATCTGCGGTTAAGCCGTTTTCATCGAATACTGTTATTCTGAAATAAATATCCGTCGGATTTATGCTGAAAACCGCACTGCTGAGATATTCGGAGTTTTGTTCCTGAGCGTAAACCGCTCTGCATCGTCTGCCGCCTCTGGTGCAGACGATTTTTTTTGCCTTTTCGCATTCAAGATGAACCGAATAATCATCCGTATCAAGCCAGAGAGCGTTTATAACCGGCCCTCTTGAAGCATAAAAATCACCGTTTAACAGTGCTGATGTAACATCCTCATACCTAAGAGACGGAGATTTTATCATCGTAAAGCCGCCGAATGAATCCCAATGGCAGGAATTCGGAGCTCTGTTGTGATTATCGTCTGTTGCAATGCAGAAAAGCCGCTTTCCGCTCCGGAGCATGTCGTCATATATATCACAGTTATATTCGTTATATCCGTCAACCGAGCTGCTGAAATTGAATATTTCCATGGCATTCATACCGCAGTATGACATATATCTTTCATAATTTTCAAGCGACCAGGTCGGATGATTATAGGTGGCGAAAAATCCGTTTTCAACGCCGGCTTTAATCATCATATTAACATCCTGCGTGGTGTAGGAAACCTTCAAGGGAGAATATTCACCGTTACCGATAACATTGTTTTCATTCTGAAACGGATGAAGCTTCCTTTCGGGAGAAAGAGCGATATAGCACACATCACAGCAACGGTCAAAGAAATCGGGCTTACCCGTTTCGTCTGCGGCGTTTTCAACTCCGTTGAGGGCGAGAAAATTGTCATCGCTCAGCTCGTTATGAGTTAAAAAACGATTATGGTCGGTAAAGGCAATTATCGAATAGCCGTTATCCGTATAGAGCTTTTTCATCTCTTCGGGAGATAATTCGCCGTCGGAAACGGTTGAATGGCTGTGCAGATTTGCTTTATAAAATTTTCCTTTTTCGGAAATTAAATATTTTTTCATATTAATCATCAAACGGAGTGCTGACATTTATAAGCCTGAAATTAACGGGGTCTCTGTCTTTATTGAAACGGTAAACGCTCATAACAAGCCCGATTGCAAAGAATATGCAGAGGTTTGAAGAACCGCCTGCGCTGATGAACGGAAGCGTTATTCCCACGCACGGCAGGAGCATAAGGCACATACCGATGTTCATTATAACCTGAGAGCCTATCATAAACGCCGTGCCGAAGCAGATTACACTGCCTGCAAAATTGCGTGATTTTCTGCCGGTCTGCATAGCTCTGATAACGATAAATGCGAGTACGGCAAGCAGAATGAATGCACCGACAAATCCGAGCTCTTCTCCGACAACCGAGAATACCGTATCGCTTTCATTAACGGGAACGCCTGCCGCAGACTGCGTATAGGTGCCCTTGAAAAGTCCGTCACCGAAAAGCTTGCCCGAGCCGATTGCGCTAACGCACCTCTGCTGTTGATAGATAACGGTTTTATATGCCGTTTCGCTCATTGCGGACGGATAGTATATGGCGAGTATTCTCTGCCTGTGGAGTGTTCCGAGAAACTTTGTCCAAAGCAGGGGAGAAACCGCAACGGCGGCACCGATTGCAACCGCAAAATAGCGAAGCTTAAGCCCTGCAATAAACATCATTCCGACAAACATAAATGCAAAAACGAGTGCAGAGCCGAGGTCACCCGTTATTATAACAAGTCCTATCGGAACAAGCGCATGAAGCGTTAACAGAGCAACATTCTTAAGGCTGTTTATATCGTTTTTAACCTTATCGAGATGTGCCGTAAATGTTATTATAAAACCGATTTTCGCAAGCTCGGATGGCTGAAATTTAATCGTTAAGCTGTCCGATTTGATTATCGGAAGCCAGCATATTGCATCGGGTCTGTCCGGCGGAGCTTCTCCGAACGGGAAAAGCAGAAGCAGGAGCAGAACACAAACTCCGCCGACTATCGGCCAAAGGTTGATAACGGCGTTATAATCAAGAAACGATATAAAAATACACGCTATTATTCCGAGAGTTGCGGCGGCTATCATAATAAGACAGTCACGGCTCATAAAAAGCCCGTCATCTGCCGCATCGTTTTTTGTTGCGCTGAATACCATAAGTGCACCGAATGCGGATGTCAGAATGCAAACGGCGTAAAGCAGGATATCGGTTTCTTTTAAAGCGTATTTGAATGTGTTACTTTTGCTCAAGAAATCATCTCCAATTGAAATGAAAAAGACGGGAGCAAGGAGAAATTGCTCCCGTCTGAGTGATTTATCTTACCGAAGCGTAAAGAGCTTCAAAGGCTTCGGTCATTGTTGAACCGGCTTTGGGACCCGAGGAAACAACTTCTTCGTTCTCGGTGAAGATTGAATGCCAGTTGTTATCGGTGAGCATATAGCCTACCTGGTCATTTGTAAGACCGAATACGATGAGCTTCTTATTCTTAACGGTTTCATTGAACGGTGCATAATTCCAGTCTTCGCCGCTCCATGAGGTTTCGGCTGTGTCTGCTCCGCCGAATGCGATTTCGGGAGCAAGCTCACCGGGAACGATTGCAACCGCAAGGTCTTTTCCGAATTCGGCATATCCCACCTCGGTAACAACCTCAAGCTTTGTGCCTGTCTTAACAACCTTGTTGAGAAGCAGTCCGCCCTTTGCGGCAAGCTTAAGAATGTTGTTTCCGATGGGCATATATACTTCTTTGTGTGCAACATTGAGAATCGGAGCAACCTCTTCATCGTTGTTTATCGAGCAGGCAAGCTCACCGAGCTTCTGACCGTAAGCAACCGTTTCGGCATATCTGCCGCCGAATTTTGCTTCGATTTCGGGGTCAACGGTAATTTTGCTTGTGTCAAGCGAAATTGCAAGCTCAGCACCTTCAATATAGAAGTAGTTTGCGCCTGCTTTTTCATTGATGTATTTTTCCATTGAATAAGGATAGTCACCCGAAAGAACCGTGCCTGCCGCACCCATGCCTACGCAGTGAATGCCTGCATTGAGCATCCAGGTTTCCTTTGAACCCTGATTATCGGGAACGAAGCGAAGTCTGTTGATATTGGGGTCGAAAACGATGGGGTCACGCTTATCATGGATATAATCCGAAGCATCAACAGTGCCGTAATAAAGCTTGCCTTCTTCCATATTTTCAATGGCATCAAGCATTGATTTAACAACAACATTATAAAGGTTAGCCATGTATTCCTTATTCTGTCCGCTGGGAAGCTCCGTTTTGAAAAGGTTTCTTGCGGAGGAAAGGAAGAGAGCACCGATGAGGTCGCCGTTCATGCCGAAGGTATCAACACAGCAGTGCTGATGAAGAGCGGAAATGTTAACGGCATTAATATTATAGCCTTTCTTTGCCGCTTCTGCCGCAAACTTTGCTCTGATTGCACGAACATCGGTGAGAGCCATTCCGTAAGCATCAAGGGTGGAGAAAATTGTTATTCCTCTGCCGTCGGAAACGGCAACGGTTCTGACCTTCTGGTCATCATACTGAGCTGTTGCAAGCTTCTTTTCAAGAACGGAAAGACTGCCGCCTACATAGCATTCGGTTTCAAGCTCCTTGCCGGTAAGCAGAGAAGCGTTTGCATAACCGAGAGACCATTTTGCACCCTGCTCGGGCTCGTTGATAAAGGAATTACCATTATAGAAATTCTCTGTTTTGTAATCGGCTTTTTTCTGCCATTTGGGGCCGATAATAAGATTGCTTATGCCGCCCACAAGAGCATCAACTATTTTGTCGAGAACGGTATAGAGTGTCTGCTCGGCGGGGTTTGTAACAACCGTATTTGCATAAGCAGGGATTGCCATTGCGGAAAAGATAACCGCAACGGAAAGAATAATCGCCGTAATTTTCTTTGACATAATTTAACCTCCGTTAATTCATATTTTTAAGCTCCATATAACCGAACTTTATGATATTGCTTTTTCTCATAAATTCGGATATTGCGAGTGTTATAAGCGCCGGAGCTATAAAATGCATAATGATGATTTCTATAATAACCGTCTGCGAAGAAAAACCTGCTTCAACCATTGAAGAATAAGTCATAAACTGACCAACGAGACCCGATGTGCCCATTCCGGCACCGGAAGCAGAGCAGGTCATTTTAAGAACCGATGTTGAAATCGGACCTAAAATCGCACTTGTTATTATCGGCGGAATCCATATCTGAGGATGCTGAAGAATATTCGGCATCTGAAGCATAGATGTTCCTATTCCCTGAGCCACAAGGCCGCCGAATTTGTTTTCACGGTAGCTTGCAACGGCAAAGCCTATCATTTGAGCACTGCATCCGACTACCGCCGCACCGCCTGCAATTCCGGAAAGTCCGAGAATAATTCCGAGAGCCGCAGAGCTGATGGGAAGAGTAAGGCAAATGCCCATAATAACCGCAACAACAATGCCCATCAGAACGGGCTGGCGCTCGGTTCCCCAGTTAACGGCCTGTCCCATCCAGGTTGAAAACTGCGACATCGGGGGGCCGAGGAAAAATCCTGCCGCACCGCCCACGATAATTGAAGCGGCAGGGGTAACAATTATATCAAGCTTTGTTTTACCGCTCACAAGTTTTCCGATTTGAATTGCGAAAAATGCGGCAACAAATGCTCCGAGAGGGTCGCCGGGACCCGAATAGAGCATGCCGGTACTTCCGGCAACAGTGCCCGAAATAAGCTTTGATGCAAAAGCACCGACCATTCCGGCAACAGCGGCGGAAACGCCCGTAAGAGGGGATGAGTTATACTTAAATGCCATTCCTGCGCCTATTCCGGCACCGGTGAGCGATTTTGCAACCAAAGCGGCAAGCGTAATATACATTCCGAATTTATCGGGAATGAAATTTGCAATCTGTTCGAGAATGGTGCCGATTATCAGGGTTGCAAAAAGCCCCATAGCCATTCCCGAAAGGCCGTCAATAAATATGTAATTTAAAGCTTTTTTAACCGATTTCATAGTTTCAGCCGATAATCTTCTTTATTGCTTCGGCATAGAGCTTGCCGATGAATTCGGAACCGTTTTTGTTGGGATGAACGCCGTCATCGGACCAGTGAGTGGGCTCAATGCCTATGCACGCCTGAGCAAGCAGACCGTCAAGAGGAATATAATAATCGGCAAATTCTCTTGCAAGCTTACGGGTTATATCAATCTTTCCGTTTAAGTCTTCACGGAAAAACGCTTTATCGGGAACGGGAAGAAGAAACTGCTCAATGATAAGAATTTTTGCAGAGGTCTTCTCCTTGATTTCGGAAAGAACCTTGCGGTAATTTGCTTCGAATATTTCGTTATCAAGCCAGCTTCTGTCTGCCGCATGATGCCAGGTATCGTTTACGCCGATATGAATTGAAACTATATCGGGATTGATATCAATAAAATCCTTCTGAAGTCTTTCAACCAAATCCTTTGTCTGGTTGCCGCTTATTCCGAGATTGATAAATTCAAAATCAATATCGGGATACTCATGCTCAATGTAGCTTGCGGCATAAAAAGGATAACCGGGACCGAGCTCATGAGGGTCGGAACGGTCTCTGCCTGCATCTGTTATGGAATCGCCCTGAAAAAGAATTTTCATAATTAACACCTCTTAAAAATTTCGTCTTACTTTTTTCAGCATTTCGGGTATATCAATGTGCTGAGGACATTTCTTAACGCATTCACCGCATTCACGGCAAAGAAGCGTCATTTCTTCAATATCCGGCAGGTCTTCAACAACAAGCTTTCTGCCGCCCTCGGCAATGCGGTTAAATGCCGCAAATATGTTCGGAATTAAAACATTTGAAGGGCACGGAGTGCAGTATCTGCAACCGGTACAGGGAACAACCTCTTTGGCATCGAATTTCTTTTTAGCTTCGGCAAACGCTTTGATATCGTTTTCGCCGAGCATACCGATGCTACTTCTGTCCGCATAAGAAATATTATCTTTAACCATCTGCATTGAGCCCATACCGCTCAGAAGCAGTGATACCTCGGGTCTGTTCCAAACGAAATCAAGAGCGGATTCAACCGGTGTTTTTCCGCTGGGAAGAACGGCTTTTATATCATCGGCAGGTGAAGCAAGCTTTCCGCCACGCAAAGGCTCCATAACTATAACGCCGAGACCTTTTGAAGCGGCATATTCAAGCCCGTCAATGCCGGCCTGATAGTCGGTATCAACATAGTTAAACTGAATCTGACAGAATTCGAATTTATCATATCCGTCAACAATCTTTTTGAATGCGGCAAAATTATCGTGGAACGAAAAACCGATATGACCGATTTTTCCGTCTGCTTTCAGCTTTTCAAGCTTCGGAAGAATATTGAACTTTATAACCTTGTTATCCCATAAATCCGCATTCATGGCGTGAAGCAGATAAAAGTCAATGCGGTCGGTTCTGAGCTTTTCAAGCTGATTGAAAAATATTTTTTCAACATCCTCTTCGCATTCAACCTTGCCTACGGGGAGCTTGGTTGCAAGGTTAACCTTTTCACGGTAGCCGTTTTCAAGCGCTTTTCCGACAATGATTTCGCTGTTGCCGCCGTGATAAAAATATGCGGTGTCAACATAATTAACGCCGTTATCTATGGCATATCTGAGCAATTCCGTTGCCTGAACTTCGTCGATTTCTTTATCGTTCTGCTCAATAACGGGAAATCTCATACAGCCGTAGCCGAGTGCCGACACCTTAACGCCGGTTTTGCCCATTGCTCTGTATTGCATAATTTACACCTTCATTGAATATGTTCCTGATAAGTATATCATAAGAAGAAAATAAATACAAGAATAAAACAGAAATATTTATAAAAAAATCGGCGCACCGTGACTGCACGATGCGCCTGAAAAGATTATTTTATTTAACCTCTGCGGCAAGCTTAACAAAGCCGTTCATAATTGAGGAAGCTTCTGTTTTGCCGAGAGTGAGAAGCTCGTGATAATGGTCATCTGCGATGCCTGCGGAATAATCGTTATCGGGAACAACATAACCTACGGCATCGTTCATAAGACCGAAGCAAACGGTTTCTTTTCCGAATAAATCATAGATGCAGGGAATGCCGAACTCTTTGCCGGAGAATGAACCCTCGGCGGTGAGCGATGTTCCGCCTGCAACAAGGTCCTGACAGATTTCGCCGGGCATCATAACAAATTTGTTGTTACCAAGCTCCATATAACCGATTTCAACAAAGATATAATATTTGCCCTTTTCCTTGCATACCGCATAGTTGGCGAGGTTGAGCTTACCAACAAGGAGAATAAGCGGATTTGTTACCTGAACCTGAACCTGCTCAAGCTTGATGTTGAGCATCGGGTCAATTTCGGTTTCTTTAACCGGTGTCCAGTCCTTATACCAAAGTGTATAATTTTCTTCCTTGGATGTGCCGTTTGCAACCTTTTCGTTATGTTGCTTTATGTCGGCCTGAAGTGCCGCCCAGTCCTCGGCATGATTTTCTTTATAATCCTGCTCGATTTCATCAACGGTGTTTGTGAGATAGAGAGCGATTTTGCCCATCTCAACGCCGTATCTCACGGACTGCATATAGCGTCTGTCGGGAACGGTGTCAATATCGTCATTTGTAAGACCTCTGCCCATATAGATGCCGGCGATAGGACCCTGAATGAACATGAAGTTATAACCGCCTTCTTCAACGGTATCCTGCATATAGGTTACATAGTCGCCCGAAAGCTGACGGCCGTTATCCTCGGGACTGCTTGTTGCAAGACCGGTTACATCGGGATGGCCTGCAATGTTAACTATCATAGTGGGGGTTTTGCTCTTTTCAAACGGATAGAAGGTGATACGGGTCATATCCGAAATGAGAGCCGAAGCGGATTTTCTGTTCTTATTGTTAAAATAATCGGGATTAAGTGTCTTGGTGGCAACCTTAAGAGTACCCTTTGTCATATCCTTAACGGCTTTAACAATTGCGTTGGCCGCCTGATTGTAGAAGAAGCCCTCAATATAATCGGTTTTAACTCCTCTTTCCATATCAATGCGGAAATATGATTTTGCAAGGTTCTTGAGAAGCTTGGGAAGAAGATTTGTCCAAAGACCCTGAGTATCAATACAGCTGTGGCAGTGAGTTGAAGAAATGTTGATAGCGTTGAATTCGACATCGGGAAGCTGTTTTGCAACAAGCGCTCTGATGGCCTTTATATCGTTGTTTGAAAGACCGATGCAGTCGATGTTTGCAAATACGGTGATTCCTCTGTTTGAACCGTCTTCGAGAGCAATGGCTCTTACATCCATACCGCCGACTACTTCCTCAATGCGGTTTATCATCATATTGTCAAGAGTCATAAATCCGCCGAGAAAATATTTTCCGTTGAGAACATCTTCGGGAATGAGAGTGTTTTTGCCGTAGCCGAGCTTCCAGCAGGCATCCTGCGCAGGTTCATCGAGGAACTGTTTTGTTCCCTCATAGAAATTCTCATTTGAACGCTCGGAAACTTTAACAAAATTCTTGTTGTCGGGGATAAGTGCGTTCAGACCGCCGATAACACCTCTGACTATGCCGCCGAGTGCCGAAACGCCTACTCTTGTGAGCGGTGAGGTTGCGGCTGAAGCGGTCATAACCGTTGAAGCCGAGATAATGAGCGCAAACGCAAGAATAACGCTTGCAATTTTCAGTGTCGTTTTCTTCATACATATTCTCCTTTTCGGTTTGTCTTTTTCGACAGATTAATAATATCATTATTTTCGCTCCGTGTAAAGCTTTTTTTAGTGTTATGCACAAAATAATTCATCGGCATCGTGATTTATATATGTTTTTAAACAAAAATAAAATTAAGGTTGAAAAAGCGGCAGTTTAAATGTATAATAATATAAATATCTATAACCGAAAGGCGGATAAAAATTGAAAATTCAAAAGCGTGTTGCCGCCATTCACGATATATCCGGCATAGGCAAATGTTCGCTTACGGCGGCTATTCCGATAATTTCCGCTTCGGGTGTTGAAACCGCCGCTTTGCCCACCGCCGTTCTTTCAACTCATACGGGCAATATTCAGGGATTTACTTACCGTGACCTTACATCCGATATTTCAGCCGTTGCCGCTCATTGGAAATCACTCGGCATAGGCTTTGACGGAATATACAGCGGCTTTCTCGGCTCAACCGAGCAGGTTGACCTTGTGATAGACTTTATTGATACATTCAAAACCGATGATACCGTTGTTTTGGTTGACCCTGCAATGGCTGACGGCGGCGAAATGTATAAAACATTCAAAAAGGGCTTTGCCGATGAAATGAAACGGCTCTCGGCAAAAGCGGATATAATCGTTCCTAACCTCACCGAAGCGGCTTTTCTTCTCGGCTTTGACTATGAGAAGCTGAAAACCGATAAGGCATATATTGAAAAAGCACTTAACAGCTTCAACAACAAATATGTTGTGCTTACGGGTGTTTCGTTTGATGAAAACGAAATCGGCTGTGCCGTTCATCATAACGGCAAAACCGAATATTTCTTTTCGAAAAAATACCCTGGGATATATTACGGAACGGGAGATATATTCGCATCGGCTCTGCTCGGAGCATATATGAACGGGAAAGATATTTTTGAAAGTGCAAAAATCGCACTTGATTTTACTCACGGCGCAATCGGAAGAACCTGCGAAGCGGGAACGGATACAAGATTCGGAGTGGATTTTGAACACGGTCTCGGAGAATATATAAATCGTCTGGAGGAATAAAAATGAGCTTTGCCGATAAGGTTTTCGTTGACACCTGCAAGGATATTCTTCAAAACGGAATATGGGATACCGACCGTGAGGTCAGACCCAGGTGGGAAGACGGAACACCGGCGCACACCATTAAAAAATTCTGCGTTGTCAACAGATACGACCTGAGCAGGGAATTTCCGATACTTACGCTCAGAAAAACATTCCTCAAAAGTGCGGTTGACGAGCTTCTGTGGATATGGCAGAAAAAATCGAATAACATAAACGACCTTGGCAGTCATGTATGGGATTCATGGGCTGATGAAAACGGAACCATCGGTAAGGCATACGGCTATCAGCTCGGCGTGAAGCATCACTATAAAGAGGGCGATATGGATCAGGTTGACAGAGTTCTTTTCGACCTTATAAATAATCCTGCAAGCCGCCGTATTTTAACCAATATATATGTGCATCAGGATTTAAGTGAAATGGCGCTTTATCCCTGCGCATACAGCATGACATTCAATGTTACCGGCAACAAGCTCAATGCAATTCTCAATCAGCGTTCCCAGGATATGCTTGCCGCCAACATCTGGAATGTTTGCCAGTATTCGGCGCTCACATGTATGTTTGCTCAGGTCAGCGGACTTGAGCCGGGTGAATTTGTTCATGTTATTGCAGATGCTCATATCTATGACCGCCATGTTCCCATTGTTGAGGAGCTTATAACAAGAAAACCGTTTGATGCTCCCGACTTTTTTATGGATAAGAGCATAAACAATTTTTACGATTTCACAAAAGACAGCTTCAGACTTGAAAATTATAAGTATCACGAGTTTACAACAAAAATACCCGTTGCGGTGTAAGGAAGGAAACCTGAATGAAAGCGATAGTATGCGTTGATAAAAACTGGGGCATCGGTAACGCAAATGAACTTCTTTTTCATATTCCCGAGGATTTAAAATTTTTTAAAGCCAAAACAATCGGCAATGTTATTGTTATGGGTCGTGAAACATTTAATTCATTGCCCGGCCGGAAGGCTCTTGCAGACAGAGTCAATATTGTTATGAGCAGTGACCAATCATGGAGCGCTGAAGGCGTTGTTGTATGCCATTCCATAAATGAGCTTTTTGAGGAGCTCAAAAGATTTGATTCAAACACCGTTTATGTCTGCGGCGGAGCTTCGATTTATCAGCAGCTTATTCCTTACTGCGATACCGCTTATGTAACAAAAGTGGATACCGCAAAGCCTTCCGATAAATTTTTCCCGAATCTCGATATGAGTGCCGATTGGGTTCTTGCAAGAGAAAAGGAAGAAATGGAATATAAGGGCTTAAGATACAGATTTACAACATATAAAAGCATATAATCAGGTGCGGCATTTGCCGAACCAAAGGGGAAATATATAATGAAAAATAATAAAGTCGGATATTCGGTTGTTGGTCTCGGCGTGGGAATGTCTCACGCAAAGGCGGCAATAAAATCAAAAAATGCCGACCTTATCGCAGTGTGTGACCTCATTCAGGACAAGCTTGATAAGGTTAAGGAGCTTTCTCCCGAAACGCTTACATATCTTGATTTTGACGAAATGCTCAAAAATCCCGATATTGATGTTGTGAGCATAGCCGTTCCGAGCGGAATGCACGCAGATTTTGCGGTTAAGGCACTTAAGGCGGGAAAGAATGTTCTTGTTGAAAAGCCGATTGATATAACTGTTGAAGCCGCAATGAGAATTGAAAAGGCGAGAGCCGAAACCGGACTTAAGGCAGGAGTTGTTCATCAGAACAGATATAATCCCGATATGCCGCTTATGCACGATGCAATAACAAGCGGTAAAATCGGAAAACTGCTTTTCGGCGATTTTGCCGTTAAATGGTACAGAACACAGTCATATTACGATAACGGCGGCTGGAGAGGTACATGGGAAATGGACGGCGGCGGTTCGCTGATGAATCAGGCAGTTCATACCATTGACCTTATGCAGTGGCTTATGAACAGTGATGTTGAGAGCGTAACATCACAGACGGCAATTTTTAACCATAAAATCGAAACAGAGGATTATACGGCTTCTCTTATCAAATTCAAATCGGGCGCAATTGCAACATTTGTAAGCACAACCTGCGCTTATCCTGGAATTTGCACCGGTATCAGAATTTACGGTTCAAACGGAACCATGGAAGCCGACCAGGATGAGCTGAAAACCTGGAAATTCATCGGAGAATCCGAAGATGATGAAAAAGCGATGCTCGAAAAGTATCAGGGCAATGCGGCTCTTGCGGCGCTTGACCCGACCCTTTGTCTCGGTCACGATGTTGTTGTTGAAGATATGATAAATGCCGTTCTTGAAGACAGAGACCCCGGCATACTTCCCATGGAAGCGATAAAGAGTGTCAGAATAGTTAATGCTGTTTATGAATCCGCAAAAACGGGAAAGACGGTATATTTTAACTAAAAGGAGAAACATATGAGCAATATTTGGCATGATGTCAGCCCCAAAAGAATAACGCCGGAGGATTTTATTGCGGTTATTGAAATTCCCAAGGGAAGCAAAAAGAAATATGAGCTCGATAAGGAAACGGGCTGTATGATTCTTGACCGTATTCTTTATACCTCAACCCACTATCCCGCAAACTACGGCTTTATTCCCAGAACCTACGGCGATGACCTTGACCCTCTTGATGTTGTGGTTATATGCAGTGAGGAAATCGACACGATGACACTTGTCCGTTGTTATCCGATAGGCGTGATAATAATGAAAGATAACGGAAAAATGGATGAAAAAATAATCTCAATTCCGTTCAATGACCCGAACTATAATTCGTATAAAAATATTACCGAGCTTCCTCCCCATGTTTTTGAAGAAATGAAGCATTTCTTCTCGGTTTATAAAAACCTTGAAGGAAAAGAAACCGTTGTCAACGAAATTCAGGGCAGAGAAAAGGCAATAGAAATCATAGAGCATTGCATAGATAACTATGTAACCAAATTTTGCAGATAATTATAAATTTACATATTAAGGAGTGATTAACGATGGCTATTTATTGTCAGGAGCCCTCAAGAACATTCAGCGAATATCTGCTTATACCCGGATACACTTCAAGAGAATGTATCCCTGCAAATGTTTCGCTCAAAACGCCGCTTTGCAAATTCAGAAAGGGAGAGGAAGAAAGCCCGATAACGCTTAATATTCCTCTTGTTTCTGCAATCATGCAGTCCGTTTCGAATGATACGCTTGCAATTGCGCTTGCTAAAGAAGGCGGAATTTCGTTCATATACGGTTCTCAGTCGGTTGAGGATGAAGCCGCTATGGTTGCAAGAGTTAAGAATTATAAAGCAGGCTTTGTGGTAAGCGATTCAAACCTCAGACCCGATTCAACCCTTTCCGATGTTCTTGCTCTCTTTGAAGAGATGGGACACAGCACAATGGCTGTTACCGATGACGGAACGGCAACCGGTAAGCTTCTGGGTATTGTTACCGGCAGAGATTACAGAGTAAGCCGAATGGATGCAGATACTCCCGTCAAAGACTTCATGACTCCGCTTGATAAGCTCATCACCGCTCCCGAAAATACATCACTTAAGGATGCCAACGACATAATCTGGGAAAACAAGCTCAATTCTCTTCCCATTATTGATAAAGACGGAAAGCTTCTGTATTTCGTTTTCAGAAAGGATTATTCACAGCATAAGGAAAATCCTCAGGAGCTTCTTGATGCCAACAAGAGCTATGTTGTCGGCGCAGGTATCAATACTCTCGACTATGAAAAGAGAGTTCCGGCACTTGTTGAAGCCGGTGCGGATGTGCTCTGCATAGATTCATCCGAAGGATACAGCGTATGGCAGGAGCAGACTCTTGCATTTATCCGTGAAAAATACGGCGATAAGGTCAAGGTCGGCGCAGGCAATGTTGTTGACAGAGACGGATTTATGTTCCTTGCAAAAGCAGGTGCGGACTTCGTTAAGGTCGGCATCGGCGGCGGCTCAATCTGCATAACCAGAGAAACAAAGGGCACCGGCAGAGGTCAGGCAACCGCTCTTATTGAAGTTGCGGCGGCAAGAGACGAATATTATAAGGAAACCGGAATCTATGTTCCCATTTGCTCTGACGGCGGCATAGTTCACGATTATCACATGACTCTTGCACTTGCTATGGGCGCAGATTTTCTCATGCTCGGCAGATATTTTGCGAGATTTGACGAAAGCCCGACAAATAAGCTTATGGTAAACGGCGTTTATGTTAAGGAATACTGGGGCGAGGGCTCCAACAGAGCACGCAACTGGCAGAGATACGATTTAGGCGGAAAAGCCAAGCTCAGCTTTGAGGAAGGCGTTGACTCCTATGTAAACTATGCCGGACCGCTCAGCGATAATGTTGCAAAGAGCCTTTATAAGGTTAAATCAACCATGTGTAACTGCGGCGTTATCAATATCCCCGATTTGCAGAAGAATGCCAAGCTTACCGTTGTTTCGTCAACCTCAATTGTTGAAGGCGGTTATCACGATGTTATGCTCCGCTCAACGGTTACTCCGGGAAGATAAATTATAATTCGGAATTTATAATCCGCTCGCTTCGGCGGGCGGATTTTAACAAACTGTTAATTTATCGAAAAACGATAAAAAACACTTGACAAACGATAAAAACGGTGGTATTTTATTCTTACAGAAAACAAACGGAGGTATAATATGGATTACAGTAAAACATCTGCGAAAATATCACTCGGCATATGTATTTTATCATCGGTAATGCTTATTGTTTTGATTTTTGTTTTTCCCGAATTTTTCAAGGGAATGTATCTCACCTATAACGGATACGGTGCAACCGAAATGCTGTCGGTAATTACGAAATGGATTGTTCCGGCGTTTTATTGCTGTGTTCCGTTTGCGGCGGCGGCACTCTATATGCTCATAAGACTTTTTTTGAATATAATCAATGATAAAGTTTTTATTGCCCCGAATGTTAAATACCTGCGCTTTATTTCATGGTGCTGTTATGCGGTTATGCTCATAACATTTATTGCCTGCCTTGGATTTCCGCTGATGATTATAATCACCTTTGCAATGGCTGTTGTGGGAACACTTCTGAGAGTTGTTAAAAATGTTATGGATTCGGCAGTTAAAATCAGAGAGGAAAATGATTTGACGATATGATTATTGTAAATCTTGATGTTATGCTTGCAAAGAGGAAGATGACCTCGGGTGAGCTTGCGGAAAAAGTGGGAATTACCCAGGCAAATTTATCCATACTTAAAACGGGCAAAGCAAAAGCGGTCAGATTTTCAACGCTTGAAGCAATCTGCAATGTACTTGACTGCCAGCCCGGTGATATACTTGAATACAGGGAGTAAATGAAATGGAAGAAAAGAAAACAAAGTTTATTGCCGATAATAAAGATATGCCGTTTGCGCTTCTTTTTATCGTGGGAACATTTTTAAGCGTTGCGTGGGGACTGTGGGGCGGATTAAAATTCGGATATTCTGTTTCACATATAATTGCCTGGACGGTCGGAACGGCATATTTTGTACGCAAAGATAAAAAAATAACCGCATACGGGCTTGCCTGCGGAATTATTTCGCTTCTGCTTGCGTTGCCGTGTGCGATAACCTCAAACAGTGCGGTCAGAATTTTTTCGGCGTTTGCCGGAGTGCTTCTCGAATGGGTATGGTTTGCTTCCCTTTCGGGTAAATCGGAAGCCAAGGGAGATTTGGGACTACTCGGCTTGTTCTTCGGAGCATTTTTTCACGGTATCGGAGATATGCCGGATGCCGTAAAGACTGCCGTTTCGGCAAAAACCGAAAAGAGCAAAAAAACTCTCGGAATATTGGCAGGCGTTCTCTGCGCCGTGCCCGTTCTTGCGGTTGTTATACCTCTGCTTGTTTCATCCGATGTTGCTTTTGAAACGCTTATTTCAAAAGTCACACCCGATTTAGGTCCTCTTGCGGCTCAGATTATTATAACGGTTTTTGTTTCTCCTTTTATCATCGGATTTGCCGTTTCGCTCAAGAAAAGAGAAAACAGCATTTTTAAATCGGGAAAATCAAAAGGTTTTGATACCGCTTTTCTTGCTTCGTTTTTCACGGCGCTTTCAATATGCTATATCGTTTATATGTTCACTCAGCTTGCATATTTCTTCAGCGCATTCAGCGGTCTGCTTCCGCAGGATTATAAATTTTCCTATGCCGAATATGCAAGACGGGGCTTCTTTGAGCTTTGCGCAATTGCCGGAATAAACCTTGTTCTGATATTCTTTATGATAATCTTTTCAAGAAAAAAAGACGGCAAAATTCCCGTCATTTTAAAAATATTCGGATGTTTCATCGGCGCATTTACTTTGCTGATTAGCGCAACCGCAATTTCGAAAATGTATATGTATATCCGGAATTACGGTATGACCGTTCTGAGAATCGGCACAAGCGTATTTATGATAATTATGGCGCTGACCTTTATTGCGGTTATAATCCGGCTTTTCAGCGATAAAATAAAGGTGCTCCGGTTTGCACTTCTGATTTCAGGCGTTGCCCTGGTTCTGCTCGGCACATTCAATATAAATTCCGTTGTTGCAAAATATAACTATGAAGCGTATAAAAGCGGCAAGCTCGGCAGTATTGATACTTATTATCTCTCGAATCTCGGTGACGAGGGTGTACCGTATCTTTATAAATTGCTCGATGATAAAGAAAATAAACTGAATGCAAAAAGTGATTTATGGAACGCCCGTTATATGATGTATAATTGTATATATGAAGAAACCTCTGACGGGGAAATCGGAAAAGTTATCGCAGATGACAGAATATATACAAAGTTTTATGATAATACTCTTGCTTCAAAAAGAGCATATGAAATATTTGATAAAATTGTTGCGGAGGATAAGGATTTTATCAACTGGATTTATACCAAGGAATACGAGGATTATCTGGCAAGAATAAATACGGAATATTAAAATTACGACCTTCGGCTCAGCCGGAGGTCGTTTTCAGACTAAAAGTTTAATGCCAAATGTGATGTATCATTCACACAGTCAAAAATAATATCGCCGTATTTGTTTGTACCTTTTCGGAAAAATATTATGTGCGTCATACCCGTGTTTGAAAGCCTGAAATCATAGCCGGGCTGAGCGTATCTGTAACCGATTATGCGGAATATTATGTATGTCAGCAGACCTGCATGAGAAACAACGGCGATTTTTTCTCCGTTATGATAATTTTTGCGCATAAGCTCAAGCACCCTGCCTGCACGCTCAAACATTTCTTCTTCGTTGGCTTCATTTCTCACAACGGTGGGTTCGTCAGAGTCAATTCCGTCTGCGAGAACGGCTTCGGGACAATATTCTTTAAGAGAATCAATATCCAATCCACGGTATTCTTCGGGAATCCATATTTCGCATAAATCGGGAAGAATGTTAACGGATAAAGGCTTTTTCTGCATTTTGACAATGCTTGAAGCGGTTGCGGCGGCACGCCTTAATGCACTTGAATACATTGCATCAAATTCGATATTTCCGAAAAACTTTCCCGCTTTTTTTGCCTGCTCTTCTCCGAGAGGAGTGAGAACAGGGTCGTGCTTATCGCAGAGGGTTACGGCTTCGGGTGCATCGTCAATGTTGCCCATGCTCTGACCGTGGCGTATAAGATAAAGCTCAAAATCAATAATCGGTTCGGATTTTTCCATTTTCAAGACCTCTGAAATTTTTGTTATATTATAAAACATTATAAATATGTTTGTCAAATGAAAAAGCTTAATTTAAACATTTTGTTAATTATACCGAATAATATTGACTGTTAGTCATTTTGCGAATATAATAAATATGACGGTTAGTCATTTTTTGAGAAATGAGGTTATTTTATGACAGCAATAGCGGATAACAAAATAAGCAAGAGAACGAGAATATTGAATTCGGCATTCAAGCTGTTTACCGATAAAAGCGTAAATTCAACCGCAATTGACGATATAGTCAAATCCGCCGGAATTGCAAAGGGTACATTTTATCTTTATTTCAAGGATAAGTATGATTTGCTTGACCAGCTTATTATTCATAAAGGCTCGGGAATAATAAAGGAAGCGTATTATTCCGCTTTTTTAAATATTAATCACAGTTTTGAAGATAAAATGCTTCGTTTTATCAATAATATAATTGATTCGCTTGCTCAGAACCGTGAAATTGCAATTCTTGTTCAGAAAAATCTTTCAAGATTTTTCCGTTCTCTTATTCATTCGGACGATGCGGAACTTAAGGAAGCAATTGAAAATATAACGCTCAATCTCGAAAAAAACGGCTTTAACAAAAGCGATGCCGAAAAAACACTCTATCTTTTAACAGACCTCACCGGTTCGGTATGCTGTGATGCAATAGTATATGAAAAGCCGTATTCAATCGAAGACATAAGACCTTTGTTTATTCTGACCGTTAAAAATATTCTCAGGCAGGGGGCAGTATCGGAATGATAAAAAAATCAGCACGATTTATCGCATACCATCCGAAACTGATTTTAATAATAGCAACGCTTCTTCTTATTCCGAGTGCAATATGTTTTTTTTCAACTCCGGTAAATTATGATATTCTTTCTTATCTGCCGAAAGAGCTTGATTCGGTTGTGGGAGAAGAAATACTCGATGAGGTTTTCGGAAATTCCGCAAACGCATTTATCGTTGTTGAGGGTGCAAAAGCTTCGGATGTTTCCGAAATGAAAAGCAAAATAGAAAAGCTTGACGGTGTAAAAAGCGTTACATGGACAAATTCCTTTCTTGATATAACCATACCCGAATCAATTCTGCCCGATGTTGTAACCGATATTTTTTATTCTTCGGATAAAAAATCAACCATGATGATGGTGCAGTTTGAAAACGGAAGCGCTTCCGATGAAACGATGAATGCAATAAAGCAAATAAAAACCGTTATGAATAAGCAGTGCTTTATGAGCGGAATGTCTGCAATAATGGCAGACACCAAAGAGCTTGCGGACAGAGAAGCGCCGATTTATATTGCCATTGCAATTATCCTTGCGCTTATTGCTCTTTCGATAACGATGAGCTCTTATGTTCAGCCGTTTGTTTTGCTTTTTGCGCTCGGATATGCGGTTATATACAATATGGGAACGAATATCTTTTTCGGGGATATTTCATATATTACGCAGAGCATTGCGGCAATTTTACAGCTCGGTGTTACGATGGATTATTCCGTTTTCCTCATGGACAGATATGAGGAAGAGTTGAAAATATATTCAGACCGCAGAGAAGCAATGATGAATGCCATAACGAAAACCTTTGTATCTCTTGCAGGCAGTTCGCTTACAACCGTTTTCGGCTTCCTTGCACTCTGCTTTATGAGTTTTACTCTCGGATTTGATATAGGCATAGTAATGTCAAAGGGTGTTATTCTCGGTGTGCTTTCGGTGGTTATTGTGCTTCCGGCAATGATGCTGATGTTCCATGAACCCATTCATAAATTCAGCCATAAGCCCCATGTTCCGTCATTCGGTTTTCTTTCGGAATTCTCGGTCAGAAACAGAAAAATCCTTGCCGTGATTTTTGTTCTGATGATTATTCCGGCATATTTGATGAATAAAAATGTGAATATGTATTATGATTTTACCAAGGCTCTGCCCGAGCAGATGCCGTCTGTTTCGGCGCTCGCAAAGCTGAAAAACGATTTCAATATGGCGATGACACATTTTGTTATTGTTGACGAAGATATTCCGGCATATGAAGTTTCGATGATGGTAAATGAATTTGAGAAAACCGACGGCGTATCAAATGTGATTTCGCTCAATTCCTTTGTGGGAGCGGCGATAAGCGAAAACATTATTCCAGACAGCGTAAAGGCAATCTGTCAGCAGGGCGGTTACAGACTGATGATGATAAACTCGGTATATGACACAACATCAGATGACGGCAACGCTCAGATAGATAAATTGCTCGATATTCTTCATAAGTATGACCCGACGGGCTATCTTACGGGCGAAGGCGTGCTTGGAAAAGACCTTGTTGATGTTACTGCACGGGATTTCAAAATAACGAGTGTTATTTCAATTGCGGCAATATTTATTTTAATTGCAATTTGCTTTAAATCAATAAGCATTCCCGTTATTCTGGTGGCTTCAATTGAACTTGCAATACTGATAAATGAAGCGATATCGTTTATAACAGGCGCAGAGGTACCGTTTATTGCACCAACAATTATAAGCTGTGTTCAGCTCGGAGCAACGGTGGATTATGCAATTCTTATGACATCGAGATTTAAAGAGGAATTGGCATCGGGTAAGGATAAAACCACGGCAATAAAAGATGCCGCATCTGCTTCGTGCAGGTCGGTTTTTCAGAGTGCGCTGGTGTTCTTTGTTGCAACCTTCGGAGTATATTTATCCTGCAATATCTCAATTGTAAAAAGTATCTGCGCCATGCTTGCAAGGGGAGCGGTTATCAGCGCTCTGCTGATAATGATATTCCTGCCGGCTCTGCTTCATATATTTGAAAATATCATAAACAGAACTTCATTCAAATGGAGGGAAAACAATGAAAATTAAAAAAACTGCGGCGCTTCTGACCGCTTTATCAATGCTTTTTCTGACCGCCTGCACGGCAAAAAACAATTCCGAACCCGGGATTACCGAGACGACAACGGCTAAGCAGGAGGAATATGTTCAGCAATATTATGCGAAGCCTGCGGAAGAGGTATTGAAAACCGAAACGGTTTATGTTAATCTTAAATCAGACGGAAGCGTTTCGGATATAAATGTCAGCGACTGGCTTCACACCGATTCATCGGGAGTTTACATTGACGATGTAAGCGACCTTAATAATGTTACGAATGTAAAAAGCAAGGTTCAGCCGGTAAAAACCGAAAACGGTATGCGCTGGCATATGCCGGAAACCGACCTTTATTACAGCGGCAAAACCGAAAAACCGCTTCCCGTTGAAATTCAGCTTAAATATTATCTTGACGGTAAAGAGCTTTCAGCCGACGAAATTGCAGGCAAAAGCGGCAAGGTTAAGATAGATATTAAAATGATAAACAAGGCATATAAAGAGGGCTTTGTAAACGGCAAAAAGCACAGGGTTTATTTACCGATGATTATTGTGGGCGGTATGATTTTACCGGAGGGAAGATTTTCATCAGTATCCGTTGAAAACGGGCAGTCAATCGGTGACGGCTCAAAGGAGATAATCGTTTTCACAGGTATGCCGGGATTTTCGGAAAGTCTCGGTCTTGCGGACAAAGAACTCGGCGAAATAGGCGGTCTCATTATCGGAGACTGTGCATTCGTATCTGCCGAAACGGATAATTTCAGCCTTACGAATATGTATTTTGCCGCATTGCCGATAGCATCACTCAATCTTGATTTTGCAATTCCCGAAACAGTTGATGAGCTCAAAACGATGCTTGCATCCCTCAAGAGCTTTCAGAATGCTCTGAACAAAATCGACCCCGAGAGAGTTATTTACACTCTTTTATCCGATAAAAGTAAGGTGCAGTCACTTATCGGTGTTCTGAACGATACGCTTAAGATTTATAACAAAAATAAAAATCTTCTTGATATGCTTGCAAAATATGCAACCGTTGAAAACGCCGAAACAATTAAGTCTCTGCTTGAAAGTCTCAACGACCCCGAGGTTAAAGAAGCGTTGGAGCTTCTTGCAAATCCTGCGGTTAAAGGACTTCTGACAAAGCTTCCGGGAATAATGTCGCAGTTTGAAAATGTTTCGCCGCTTCTTTCCGCACTTCAAAAGGATATGGAAAACGAAGCCATTCAGAAAGAAATTGCGGCTCTGCCCGAAACAATAGGATATCTCAGCAACATCAGCAAGGTGATTTCCGATAATTCCGAGGAGCTCGGCGCTTTGCTCGATATTCTCAGCGATGACGGAACGGCGGTGCTGAAAAGTCTGCTTGAAAATATTGATACCGCCGATTTAACACAGATTGCGGATAAATACGGCGACCTTGTGCAGGATGGCGACACGCTTGTACGCCTTGCCGAAGAATGGCTGAGCTTCGGCAGAAGCTACGGACTTTATACAAAGAGCACGAAAAATATGAAAACAAGTCTTGCATTTATTCTGAATACTCCCACCATTGAAAAAACGGTTGAGCCTGCAAGCGCTCAGGCAAAAGAAGAGACTTTGCCATGGTATAAAAAGCTGTTTTCCTGAAATAAAATACGGGATGTGATAAATTGAAAACCTGCTTTATTTTCGGCGCAGGCGAATGCGAAAGCGCAGAAATAAAAAAGAATGAGTATGATATTATCATTGCCGCAGACGGCGGATATGAAACGGCTCTGAAAAACGGAATAAAGCCGGATTATGTTATCGGTGATTTTGATTCTCTCGGTTATATCCCCGAAAGTGAAAATATAATAAAGCTTAAACCCGAAAAGGATTTTACCGATATGTATTCGGCGGTTGAAAAGGGGATAAAGCTCGGATATAAGAGATTTGTTATTTACGGCGCAACGGGAGGAAGGGCGGACCATACTCTTGCAAACTATCAGCTTGCAGCAATGCTTGCCGAAAAAGGCTGTAATGCCGAGCTCATAAACGGCAAACAGGTTGTTGCCGCTCTGCATAACGGCGAAATGCGCTTTGATAAAAGCCTGAAGGGCTATATTTCCGTTTTCGCACATTCCGATGTATGTACCGGAGTTTACGAGAAAGGACTTAAATATGAGCTTGAAAACGCCGAACTGAAAAACACCTTTGCGCTCGGCGTAAGCAATGAATTTATCGGAAAAGAAAGTATTGTTTCGGTTGAAACCGGAACGCTTATCATAATTTATAACCACTCTTGACTAAATCTTCTATATGGTATAAAATGTAACTATATCAGAAAGGAAATGGTGAAAATATGAAAAAATCTTTTGCGTTAATTCTTGCATTTGTTATTGCTTTTTCGGCATTTTCTCCTGCATTTGCAACAAGTCAGCAGGATTGGGAAAGCTATTGGACAACAGCGGAAGCCGCTTCCGGCATAACCGTTTTTCCGGGTTCAAATGAAACCGAGCGCAATTTCTCATGGTATTCTGAAACCGAATCCGTTCCGTCGGTTGAAATAACCGTTTCCGGCGGCTCAACCAGAACCTTTACCGGCTACTGCATTAAAACTTACAGCGGCGATTATGCAAATAAAGTAACCGCAACAGGGCTTGAAGCAGGAAAGACTTATTCCTATGTCTGCAAGAGTGAGGGCTATACCTCAAAAAGCTATGAATTCAAAACCGCAGAGAATAAAACATTTTCGGCAATTTATGTAACGGATGTTCATATCAGCTATGAAGAGGATGATACCGACTCAATCAAGAATCAGTCACTCAATTTTAACAATGTTGTTGAAACGGCGCTCACAAAGAACGGTAATATAAGTCTTCTGCTTTCCGCAGGCGACCAGGCAAGTCTCGGACTTGAAAAGGAGTATAAGGGCTTTTCTTCATCGCCTTATCTCAGAACAATAAGTGTTGCAACGGCTCTCGGTAACCACGACCGTAAAGCCATTGACTATAAAACATTCAAGAATGTTCCGAATGAAAAAAAGAATAACCTTGTGGGCGAATATAACACAAACGATTATTGGTTTGTAAAGGGCGATGTTCTGTTTATGGTGCTTAACAGCAACAGCGGAAGCGGAATTGACCACAGGAATTTCGTTAAGGATGCCGTAAACGCAAACCCGAATATAAAATGGAGAGTTATGATGTTCCATCATGACCTTGAGGGCGGAAGAATGGAAAGCCGTGAGGATGAAAACAAGCTTCTCCGTCTGCTTTTCCAGCCCATATGCGATGAATTCAAAATCGACCTTTGTTTGCTCGGACACAGCCATTATTACACCGTTTCAAATCCGTTATATGATACAAAGTGCACAGGCTTTGTTTCGCAGTTCGGAACCGTAACAAATCCGCAGGGTACAATCTATATGGTATCTGGTTCGATAAATCATCCGAGAAGCATCAGTGGGGACGAAATTCCGCCGCTCGGAAAGAATATTGCAATTGATTATCTTACGGGAGAAAAAATTTATAATATTTTAACATTCGGCGAAGACAGCATAACGGTTGAATCCTACACACTCGAAAGCGATAAGCTTTTCAATTCCTATTCAATCGTTAAAACAAGCAGGGACGGCGGACATCCGTCAAAGCTTCCTCCGTTCTATGAGCCGTTTGTTCGCTTCCTCGGAACGGTGTATGCATTCTTCAATAATTTCAGTGCCTATGACAGAGTTAAGAGCCACGATATAGATGCAAGCCTGTTAGAATTTGTTTTTGCAAAATAATTATCAAAAATGCGGTACAGCCGTAAAATTATCGGTTGTACCGCATTTTTCTCAATTAATTAAAATTTTTATAAAAAAAGCTTGACATTCACGCTTAAATAATATATTATATTAAAGCACTAAATAAACAACGCAATAAATGATTCATTAGCTCAGGCGGTAGAGCACTTGACTTTTAATCAAGGTGTCCGGGGTTCGAATCCCCGATGGATCACCAAAATCGGCAACTTTCATCAGAGAGTTGTCGATTTTCACTTATTTTCAAGGAGAGATAAAAATGAATGCAATTGAAAATCTTATGTCAAGACGCAGTATCAGAAAATATAAAGACACTCCCGTTCCGAAGAAAATAATCGAAAAAATCTGCGAAGCCGGTTCGTTTGCTCCCACGGGAATGAACAGACAGTCACCGATAATAATTGCCGTAACAAATAAAGAAATGCGTGACCGCCTTTCGAAAATAAACGCTTCGATTATGGGCTCAAACGGCGACCCGTTTTACGGTGCACCTGCCGTGCTGATTGTTCTTGCCGATAAAAGCATTTCAACTCATGTTTATGACGGAAGTCTTGTTATGGCAAATCTTATGCTTGCTGCCAACGAATACGGTGTTTCAAGCTGTTGGATTCACAGAGCAAAAGAGGAATTTGAAACCGAAGAGGGAAAACAGATTCTTAAAGACCTTGGAATAAGCGGAGAATATGAGGGTATAGGACACTGCATACTCGGCTATGCCGATTGTGAAGCGCCGAATGCCGCTGAGAGAAAAGATAACTATATTTATTATATTGATTGACAAAAAGCACCGAATCAAAGCGATTCGGTGCTTTAAATCAGTCTTTAAGCATTTCGGACATATCATAAAGCCCTGCGGACTTGCTGTTGAGAAACATAGCGGCGTTGATTGCTCCCGTTGCAAAAAGCTCCTTGCTTCTTGCAGAGTGCGAAATTTTGATTATTTCATCGTGGCCGGCAAATATAATCTCGTGTTCTCCGGTAATTGTTCCGCCCCTTACGGCATGAATGCCGATTTCGCTATCTGTGCGCTTTTCACGCTTTGAGTGACGGTCATATTCATACTTTATATCGCCGTCAAGCTCAGCCTTGATTGAATCGGCAAGCATAAGTGCCGTTCCGCTCGGAGCGTCGATTTTCTGATTATGGTGCATTTCGATAATTTCAATATCGAATGAATTTCCGAGAACTCTTGCGGCTTTCTTTGCAAGCTCATTTATCAGATTTACGCCGAGAGACATATTCGCACTGAAAAATACGGGGATTTTCTTTGATGCGTTTTTCAGCGTGGCTTTCTGCGTTTCGTTAAGACCCGTTGTGCAGATAACCGCAGGTATGCTGTTGCGAACCGCAAATTCGATCAGTCCGCCGAATGCAGACGGATTGGAAAAATCAATTATTACATCCGATTTGTTAATTATTTCCCCGGGAACGGCGGCAGGCGAGGAATATATGGGATAACCCGATTCAATCTCGGTAAAAATATCCAATCCGGCGATTATTTCGCATTCGGAGTTTTCCGAAACTGCTTTTGTAACCGCTCTGCCCATTTTTCCGCTGCATCCCGATAATAAAATCCTTGTCATATTTATCCCTCTATAATTCCGTGTCTTGTAAGGCAATCACGGAGTTTTGCTTTTGAAGCGTTATCCATTTCCACAAGCGGAAGTCTGCACGGTCCAACATCAAGCCCCATCATATTCATGGCTTCCTTAACGGGAATCGGGCTAACATCAATAAACAGATTATTGCAAAGGTCAAGATATTCAAGCTGAAGTCTGCGGCTTCCGTCATAGTCGCCGTCAAGATATTTCTGAGCAATTTCGTGAGCCGTTCCGGGAACAACATTTGAGAGAACCGATATAACGCCCTTACCGCCGAGTGACATAATCGGGGTTATCTGGTCATCATTGCCGGAATATATTGTCAGCTCATCGCCGCAAAGAGCGGCTGTTCTTGCAATCTGAGAAATGTTTCCGCTTGCTTCCTTGGTTGCAACAATCATCTTATGCTTTGCAAGCTCTGCATAGGTTTCCGGCTGAATATTAACTCCCGTTCTTGACGGAACATTATAAAGAATTATCGGAGTTGATACTCTGTCGGCAATATAGTTATAATGAGCGATAAGACCACGCTGAGAAGTTTTGTTATAATAAGGCGTAACGGAGAGCAGGGCATCAACTCCTGCCTTTTCCGCTTCGTTGGAAAGCTCAACGGCATATCTTGTGTCGTTGCTTCCCGCACCTGCAATAACGGGTACTCTGTGATTTACTACCTCAACGCATAATTTGATAAGTCTGATATGTTCTTCGGTTGAAAGTGTTTTTGCTTCGCCGGTGGTTCCGCATACAACAATTGCGTTTGTGCCTTTTTTGAGCTGATATTCAACCAGCTCGGCAAAACGGTCATAATTTACCGATTGATCCTTTTTAAACGGTGTAATAATTGCAACACCGGCACCCGTAAAGATTATAGGTTTCATAACATACCGCCTTTCGGATAATAATTAAAACTTGGTTTCTATATAGTTCATATTGCAGAGCTGTTCAGCCATGAGAACTGCGCCGCCTGCGGCACCTCTGAGGGTATTGTGTGAAAGACAAACGAATTTATAATCAAACTGAGTGTCTTCTCTGAGTCTGCCGACGGAGATAGCCATACCGTTTTCGAGATTTCTCTGAAGCTTCGTCTGCGGAAGGTTATCCTCTTCAAAGTAATTGAGGAACTGCTTCGGAGCTGAGGGAAGCTCTGCTTCCTGCGGATAGCCCTTAAATTCTTTCCAGATTTTCTTTATTTCTTCAACAGTCGGTTTCTTTTCAAATCTTACGAACACAGCCGCCATGTGACCGTCTGATGCCGGAACACGCAGACACTGAGCGGTGAAATTCGGCTTTGTTGACGGAACGATTTTATCTCCCTCGATTTTACCCCAGATTTTAAGAGGCTCAATTTCGCTCTTTTCTTCTTCTCCGCCGATATAGGGGATAACATTATCAACCATTTCGGGCCATGTTTTAAAGGTTTTTCCTGCGCCCGAAATAGCCTGATATGTGCAAACAAGAACATCCTTAACGCCGAATTTTTCGTCAAGCGGGAAAAGTGCCGGAACATAGCTCTGAAGTGAGCAGTTTGATTTAACCGCAACAAATCCTCTCTTTGTGCCGAGACGCTTTTTCTGAGAATCAATGATTTTTGCGTGCTCGCTGTTGAGCTCGGGAATAATCATCGGAACATCTGGAGTGTGACGATTTGCGCTGTTGTTTGAAATAACGGGGCATTCGGCTTTTGCATAAGCTTCTTCGAGAGCCTTGATTTCATCTTTTTTCATATCAACTGCACAGAAAACAAAATCAACAAGCAATGCGATTTTTTCGATATCGGCTGTTGCATCCATAACAACCATATCCGCAAGCTTTTCGGGAATGGGAACTGTCATAGCCCATTTTTCGCCAACGGCATCCTTATATTTTTTGCCTGCCGAACGGGGACTTGCGGCAAGAACCTCAATATGGAACCAGGGATGCTCTGCAAGCAGTGTTGCAAATCTCTGACCCACCATACCCGTTGCGCCGATAATGCCTACTTTGTAACTCTTCATTATATTTTACCTCTTTTCGGAAAAAGTTTTAAAAATAATATTTTTGCCGCATATAAATTCTGTTATATTTTACCTTGACAAAAACTTATTATAATACTATGATGATAACACACATAAAGATAATAGTCAAATCAATATTTATACAAATATTAAAAATTTTATTACTTAAATTTGAGGAATTTTAATGAAGAGAACAGATTTTTATTACGATTTACCGAAAGAACTGATTGCTCAGACACCGATTGAACCCCGTGACAGCTCAAGGCTTCTTGTGCTTGATAAAAAAACGGGAGAGGTTACTCACCGGATATTCAGAGATATAACCGAATATTTTAAGCCCGGCGACTGCCTTATTCTCAACAACACCAAGGTTCTGCCTGCAAGGATGTACGGAACACGAACCGATACGGGCGCTGTTGTTGAATTTCTGCTTCTTACGCAGAAAAATGCAGATACATGGGAGGTTATAACCGGACCCGGTAAAAAGGCTAAAACGGGACACAAATTCACATTCGGTGACGGTTCTCTGACTGCTGAAATCATTGAAGTTCTGCCCGACGGCAACAGAGTTGCCAAGTTCGGGTTTGACGGTAATTTCTTTGAGGTTATTGATAAAATCGGCGAAATGCCGCTTCCTCACTACATAACCGAAAAGCTTGAAAATAAAGACCGTTATCAGACCGTTTACGCAAAAGAAGAGGGGAGCGCCGCCGCACCCACGGCAGGACTGCATTTCACGCCCGAGCTGCTTGATAAAATCAGAAATATGGGCGTTGAAGTGGGCTTTGTAACTCTCCATGTAGGTCTCGGAACATTCAGACCCGTTAAAGCCGATGAAATCGAAGACCACCATATGCACTCTGAGCATTATCATCTGCCTGCCGAGACTGCGGAAATAATCAACCGCACAAAGGCAAGAGGGGGCAGAGTTTTCGCAGTGGGAACAACCTGTTGCCGCACTCTTGAATCTGCCGCAACATACAGAGGGGAAATCTGCGAGGACGACCGCTGGACTGATATTTTTATTTATCCCGGATATGAGTTTAAGTGTATTGACTGCCTTATAACAAACTTCCACCTCCCTGAAAGTACTCTCATTATGCTCGTCAGCGCTTTCAGCGGCTATGAACACACAATGAATGCTTATAAAATTGCCGTAGAAGAAAAATATCGCTTTTTTTCGTTTGGCGATGCGATGCTGATTCAATAAAATATTTTTATTGAAAATTTATGAAAAAACATTATAATTTTCAAGGTGCAGGCGATGTTTTGCACCTTGAATTATTGTTTATTCAAAATAAAATTCAGAGGTTATTATATGTATAAATTAATCAAAAAAGAAGGAAATGCAAGGCGTGGAGAATTTGAGACCGTTCACGGAACTGTGCAGACTCCGGCATTTATGAATGTTGCAACCTGTGCCGCAAACAAAGGCGGACTTGATGCCTATGACCTTAACGAAGTCAAATGTCAGATAATGCTCAGCAATACTTATCACCTTCATCTGCGTCCGGGTAATAAACTGGTGCGTCAGGCGGGCGGTCTGCATGGCTTTACCGGTTGGGACAAGCCTATTCTGACCGACTCGGGTGGATTTCAGGTATTCTCGCTTGCCGGCTTAAGAAAGATCAAAGAAGAGGGAGTTTACTTTTCATCCCATATTGACGGAAAAAGAATA
>JAZQON010000063.1:0-16020 GCA_045627825.1 Acutalibacteraceae bacterium | reverse complement strand
ATCAGATAATTGCTTTATAGTTTTTGAGTCTTTATTACTTAATTGCAATAATTTTAAGCTAGAAACACCACCAATATAATCTATTTCCTCTTTCGTATTTTCAAAAAATAATTGTTTAAATATTGATATTAATTTATTTATAGATATATAATATAAACTATTCTGTATTTAAGAAGGTAAAACAATGAGCATAGATTTATTACAGAAAAGTAATTATTACTTTGATTTGCCAAAAGAATATATAGCACAGACACCTATGATTCCACGAGATGCCTGTAAAATGCTCTGTGTAGATAAAAGTAATCCTTTTAACTACGATGATAAGATTTTCAGAGATATCTATGATTTGTTACAGCCAGGCGATGTGCTTGTATTAAACAATTCAAAGGTACTCCCGGCAAGACTTTACGGTACAAAAGTGCCTACAGGTGCTGCCTGTGAATTCCTGATGCTGAAGCAGAATGAGCAGGATGTCTGGGAATGTGCTGTTCATCCAGGTAAAAGATTACAGCCAGGGCATAAGGTTTCATTCGGCGATGGTATTCTCGTCGGTGAGATTTTAGAGGTACTTGAAAACGGCAACAGAAAAGTAAGATTCACATATAATGCTGAAACACTTTTTGCTGCACTTGATGAGGTAGGTAAACTTCCTTTGCCACACTATATAACAGAGGAATTAAAGGATTCTTCACTTTATCAGACTGAATATGCAAAAATTCTCGGTTCAGCTGCTGCACCTACTGCAGGTTTACATTTCACAAAAGAATTGCTCGAAAGACTTGAACAAAAGGGTGTTAAAGTAAAATATATCACTCTTCATGTAGGTATAGGAACATTCAGACCTGTAAAGGCTGACAATATTCTTGAACACGAAATGCACTCTGAATGGTTTGAGGTGCCTCGGGATACTCGGGATGAGATTACAAGAGCAAAACGGGAGGGCAGAAGAGTTATTTCTGTCGGTACAACATCTACAAGAACTCTTGAATCCTGCTACTCTGCATTCGGTTGTGTAAAGCGGTGCAGTATGGATACTAATATTTTTATCTATCCAGGCTACAAATTCGGAATTATCGATGGTCTTATCACTAATTTCCATCTTCCTGAAAGCACTCTGATTATGCTTGTCAGTGCATTTGCAGGATACGATAATACAATGAAAGCTTATGAGCACGCTGTAAAAGAAAAATATCGTTTTTACTCATTCGGCGATGCAATGTTTATTTATTAAGGAATTAAAATGTATAAGTTATTAAAGAAAAACGGATACGCACGCAGAGGCGAATTTGAAACTGTTCACGGTAAGGTTCAGACACCGGCATTTATGAATGTTGCAACCTGCGGAGCGATAAAAGGTGCTCTTTCCGCCGAGGATTTGCGAAAAGTAAACTGTCAGGTTATGCTTTCAAATACATATCATCTTCATGTTCGCCCGGGTGATGAGCTTGTGAGGGATATGGGCGGCCTGCATAAATTTTCTGATTGGCACGGTCCAATTCTTACCGACAGCGGCGGATTTCAGGTGTTTTCGCTTGCAAAGCTCCGCAAAATCAAAGAAGAGGGCGTATATTTTCAGTCACATGTTGACGGCAGACACATATTCATGGGACCCGAAGAAAGTATGCGTATTCAGTCAAATCTCGGCTCAACAATTGCCATGGCGTTTGACGAATGTGTTGAAAATCCCTGCGAATATAAATATGCAAAGGAAGCGGCAGACAGAACCGTCCGCTGGCTGAAACGCTGTAAGGACGAGATGGCAAGACTTAATTCTCTGCCTGATACGCTGAACCCGAATCAGCTTCTTTTCGGAATAAATCAGGGCTGTACATATGATGAATTGAGAGTTGAACATATGCAGCAGATTGCCGAGCTTGACCTTGACGGCTATGCCATAGGCGGTTTGGCGGTAGGAGAGCCGAAAGAGGATATGTACCGTATTATTTCGGCTGTTGAGCCGTTTGCGCCCAAAGATAAAATACGCTATCTTATGGGCGTGGGCACTCCGGGAAATATAATCGAAGCGGTTTACAGAGGGGTTGACCTTTTTGACTGTGTTATGCCGAGCCGTAATGCAAGGCACGGACATCTTTTTACGCAGAACGGAATAATCAATCTGAATAATAATAAATATGAGCGTGACCCACTCCCGATTGACCCCGAATGTGACTGCCCGGTGTGCTCTCACTATTCGAGAGCATATATCAGACATCTGTTTAAGGCTAAAGAAATGCTTGCTATGCGTCTTTGCGTTATGCACAATCTTTATTTCTATAATCGGCTTATGCAGAATATCCGTGATGCGATTGATAAGGATGAATTTTCGGAATTCCGCAGAAAATATGTTGATATTTATGATACAAGAATTTAATTTCAAAAAACTATTGCATATTTTTGTATTCTAATGTATAATAAATCCATTATATTTTGGAGGTAAACTTAATGAATCCTACTTTACTTATGGCTTCAACTGCCCAGAATGCAAACGGCACAGCCACTCAGAACCCCACTTCAATGATAATTATGATGGTTGCTCTTTTTGCGGTTATGTATTTTGTTATGATTCGTCCGCAGAAGAAAAAGCAAAAAGAAGAGCAGACAATGCGTGATACAATTCAGATAGGCGATGAAATTACCACAATCGGCGGCATCATCGGCAGAGTTGTTACCGTTAAGGAAGATTCTCTCGTTATTGAGACCGGTGCAGACAGAAACAAGATGAAAATTACCCGTTGGGCTGTTTCAACAAATAACACGGCGAATGAGAAAGCCGAAGCGGAAAGACAAGCCGCAAAGGAAGCTCAGGAAGCAGAAAAGAAAAAGAAGATGGACGAGGCTGTTGAAAGCAGTAAGGCCAAGAGAAAAAAGACAAAGAAGAAAGATGATACTTTCGACGAATAATTTTGAATTTCCCCTCATACTATTTACCAAAAAAGTGTGAGGGGAGTATTTTATGCCCGATAATAAAAAAAGAACTTCAAGAGAAACAAATGATAAATTATCTTTTGTTAAAATTTCCGGTATTTCTTTTTTCGGTGTACTTGTTTATTTTTTGCTTATTCTGATTATTTCGTTTATTGCACTTAAAGCGGATATTGATTCATCCGCATATATTCCTTTCGGAATAGGCTCGGGAATTGTTTCGGGCTTTGTATGCGGATTTATCTGTGCAGGAGCATTCGGACACAGCGGAATGCTTTACGGCGGAATTGCAGGGGCATTCAGCGGAGCTATATGCGGACTTATTCTCTTTGCGCTTAATTCCGACGGCTTCGGGATAGGTGCGGTTATTGTTTTCGCATCAATGCTGATTGCGGGGGGCATCGGCGGAGTATTGAGAGTTAATAAGAAAAAGAGGATAAGATATTGAAAAAAATAATACCTATCCTCATAGCGGTTGCAATATTATTATCATCATGTTCAAAGCAGGAGGGCGTAACGCCGGAAATATTTATTGAAAGAGCCACCGCATCAATGAAATGCGCCAAATTTGACACAGATAACGCATTCCGTGATGAAAACGGTTATCATTGCTTCGGTAATCTTTCCGAAGAGGAAATACTGCTGACCTGCCGGATTGATGAAAATAACATAGTTTATGAAGCCTGCGTAACAAGCGTAAAGCAGGGGCTTTCCGATGAATTGCGTTGCGTGTGTGTTGAACTTATCAGAGCGTTTTCCGATGATGAATTGGCGGAAAATACCGTTGAAACACTTGTTCAGAAGGCGGATGAAATGCCGTCATATGTTGAAACACAATGGTTTACATACTGTATGATGAATTCTGAAAACGGTTTTTATTTCTCTGTTTATGATAAAAAGCTTAAGCAGGAAAATATTCCGGAATTAACACTCAAGGAAAATGACCTTGCAGGATATAAATAAAATTTAAAAAGGTAAATAACCCTGATATAAAGCGGCAATAATTTAGTTGTCAGAAATTTATATCGGGGTGATTTTTTGCAGTTCAATAAGGTTGAGATATGCGGAGTTAATACCGCAAAGCTCAAGGTTTTAAAGGAAGATGAAAAAACGGAACTTCTGAAAAAAGCAAGGGCAGGTGACGGAAAAGCCCGTGAGGAGCTTGTTCTCGGTAATCTAAGACTTGTGCTGAGCATAATTCAGAGGTTTTCGAACAGAGGTGAAAATCCCGATGACTTGTTTCAGGTCGGCTGTATAGGACTGATAAAAGCAATTGATAATTTTGATATGACACTCGATGTGCGCTTCAGCACCTATGCCTGCCCGATGATAATCGGAGAAGTCAGGCGGCATCTGAGAGATAATAATCCCGTGAGGGTGAGCCGTTCCGTGCGGGATACGGCATATCACGCAATGCAGGTTCGTGAAAGACTTATAAATGAGCTTGAGCGTGACCCCACTCCGGAGGAAATCGCAAAGGAGCTTGATATACCCCGTGAAGAGGTTGTGCTTGCGCTTGACGCTATTGTTGAGCCCGTTTCACTCAATGAGCCGATTTATTCCGACGGCGGCGACACAATCTATGTTATGGACCAGATAAGCGGAAACGATAACGATGAAAGCTGGCTTGAAGAGATACTCGTTAAGCAGGCGATAAATGATTTGAGCGAGCGTGAAAAGAAAATACTTTTCTTAAGATTTATGCAGGGAAAAACTCAAATGGATGTCGCTTCCGAAATCGGAATTTCTCAGGCGCAGGTATCACGCCTTGAAAAGGGAGCGATTAAAAAAATCAAGGATAATAACAGAGCATAATTTCTATTGATTTAGCAGTCTTGATATGATATAATTATCATACAAGATTGCTTTTTTGAGGTGAAGATATGGCTGAATTACTGGAATATAAATGCCCGTGTTGCGGCGGAGCCGTTGAATTTGACAGCACAACTCAGAAAATGAAATGCCCTTACTGTGATGCGGAATTTGATGTTGATGCACTCACGGCTAACGGTGAGGAAAAGCAGGATTGCGCAGAATGGAACGCAGATACAGTGAGTATGTCCGATGAAGAAGCCGGAGGAATGAGAATATATAAATGTCAGTCCTGCGGCGGAGAAGTAGTCGGAGACGAAGCAACCGGAGCCGCCGAATGTCCATATTGCGGAAATCCCGTTGTTATGCAGGGTCAGTTTGCGGGAGAGCTTAAGCCCGATGTTATTATCCCGTTTAAACTTGATAAAAATGCGGCAAAGGAAGCGCTTAAAAAGCATATTTCAACCAAAAAGCTTATTCCGAAAATTTTCAAGGATGAAAACCATATTGACGAAATAAAGGGGATTTATGTTCCTTACTGGCTCTTTGACTGCACGGCAGAGGGTGAAGCCGTTTTCAAGGGTGAAAAGGTTCGCACATGGAGCGACAGAGATTTCAATTATAAGGAAACCTCGGTTTACAGAATAGAGAGAAACGGCAGACTTTCGTTTGCGGCGCTTCCCGTTGACGGTTCTTCGAAAATGGCGGATGACCTTATGGAATCCATTGAGCCGTTTGATATTTCGCAGGGTGTTGATTTCAATACAGCTTATCTTTCCGGCTATCTTGCCGATAAATACGATGTTTCGTCTGACGAAAGCATAAACAGAGCAAACGAAAGAATAAAAAGCAGTCTCAATTCGGCACTTTATTCAACTGTAAGCGGTTACAGCTCGGTTGATACACAAAATATATATATGGAGCTTAGGGATGCAGGATGCCGCTATGCTCTTTATCCCGTGTGGATTCTCAATACCTCGTGGAACGGAAATAAATATACCTTTGCAATGAACGGACAGACGGGTAAAATCGTCGGAGATTTGCCGATGGATAAATCCGCTTTCGGAAAATGGGTCGGAATACTTACCGCCGCCGCAGGTGTCGGAGTATATCTGATTATGACCGCATTAAATCTTCTTTAAGGGGGAAAATGAAATGAACAGAAAAATATTTGCCTGCATAATTTCATTCCTGCTTTTGATTGCATTAACGATTCCCGCTGTGGCTGTTGAAGAAATTGAAACCGAGCCCGAAGTTATTTTGTTTGCCGCTCCGAATGACGGAGAAGTGATTCTCGAAGCGCCCGAAAGCGAAGCGATTGACGAAGAAATCCCGGTAAATGAATTTATCCCCGAAAACGAATTCGTTACAGAGTATGAATTTGTACCCGATTATGATGTAAGATTTTATGACGGAATAGAGCCGGAAGGTGAGTATGAAAATTACACGGCTCCCGTAAAAGAAACAAAAGCTTTTTCGATAGTAAGACTTATTGTTGCACTTATAATCGGTTTTCTGATAGCATTTATTATAATGAAAATTGTTGCCGCTCCGCTCAAATCGGTTAAGAGCAAGTCAGATGCCAACGAGTACGAAACGAATAAAATCGAGCTGACATATCAGAATGACCGCTTCCTTTACAGAAACACTCAGAGAACGCCTATTCCAAAGCAGGCTCCGCCGCAGAAAAAATAAATTTTGGAGAACATAATTTTGCCTGAATGAGGGTTTTCTCTTGTATATTATTGATGGGATTGCATATGCAGGTGAGCCGAAAATTTCTGTAAAAGTTGTTGGAATTAAGCCGTTATCTGATTATATGCTTTGGCTCAGATTCAATAGTGGAGAAAGCAGAGTGTTTGATTTTAAACCTTTGCTTGATGAGCCGTGTTATGCTCAGCTCAAAGATATAAATATTTTCCGTGATGTTTATATTGATTACGGAGTTCCTGTTTGGTGTAACGGCGATATTGACATTGCTCCCGAATATGTTTATGAAAACAGCATCGTTTATGATTTGGTGGTTTAATGCACATAGCTGAATAAATGAAAAAATCAACCCGGGTATCAGCGATACCCGGGCATTTTCATGTTCAGTTGAAAAGATTGTTTATGCTTCTTGTGAGTTTTGTTTTGAGCGTGCGAAGCTCAGCGAAGAGGAAATCAAAAGTCGGAATGTTGAAATACGGATATTCGTGATATTCTGGTGCTCCGTCATAATCAAGCATAAATGCCTGAGTATAAACCGTTCCGCCTTCTCCGAATGCTTCCGCACGGATGTATGTTCCGAGTGCATCCGAATAATCGTCGAGGTCAATTGTGCAGGCTCCGTTCTGAGCGGACATAACCGCAACAACCTCTCCGTCGGCAATAAATCTTACAAGCATGGCGTTATCGGTGTTAACCGTGATTGTATCTTCCGCATCGTCAACGGCAATGCTTGTTATCATCGGCTGAGTGCCTGCGGCGCAATAGCCTTTTTCATCAAGGCAACTGTAAGTATAGTCAAGCTTCTGACCGGGCTTTTCAATGCCTGCGGCAACATCGGCAACACGCTTTTCCATTTTGTCGGTTACTGCTTTAATATCGTTATATACTTCAATTTCACCGTAGTATTTCCTGATATTTTCCGCAATATTGATAAGCTCAAGATAATTGCCGTTGCAATGGCTTGCAGCAAAGAATTCACCGTTTTCAAGGCTGTTTCTTGCGGCGGAAGAGGTAAGCTCATCGGCAAGAACATAAACAAAGCCTGTGTCGATTTTATCAAGCTGATGCGCATCGCTCGAAGCTATGGCGTAAACATTCTTACCCTTTGCGGTACGGCGGGTGAGAAGAATATCCCAAAGCTCACGGTCATATCTCGTTCTTGAGTCTCCCTTGGAGTTCATATCAAGTCCGATACAGCAGTCATATTTATCAATCAGACCGTAAAACTTGTTGATATAGTATTCATAAACGGGGTTATCCTCGTTGTATGCTTCCTCGCTTGTAAGGTCATCCTTGGCTTTGGTATATTCACCGGGATGATTTATAACGCAGATTGCATTAGTCTTTGAAATTCCTCTGATTGTATCGGCATAATCGCAAACATTGTTATTCTGATAATAATCAAACCAGCTGTTAACATGAGCATTTACCGAAACAGCTCCGTTTTCGTTTGCATAGGGGATACGGAGAATTTGTCTGCCGTCAACATTGAGATAATCGTCTCCGCTTACCGTTGACATTGTGTATTCCATTCCGTTTGCGAATGTGCCTGCCGTTCCGAGATAATCAAGGTCACCCTCGGATTTGCCCACAAGCTTCATTACATCGTATATAAACGATGTGTTCGGCTCGCTCCACGAGGTGTTGCTTGTTCCGTGGTCGGAAAGACCTACAATATCAAATCCCGTTTCAGCGTGTCTTTCAAGTGACTGGCGGAGTGTTATATCGCCGTCGGAAGTATTTGTATGATTGTGCAGAGCGGTTTTATACTGCTTTGCCGTCTGCCAGTTTACATTTGCATAAGGATTGGTTATGGCATAATCTATATCCGAAGCCGATACGCTTGAAAATGCCGGAACGCATACGCCGGATATTATGAGAACCGAAAGAACAAGGCTTAATATTTTTTTTGCTTTCATCTTTTTATCCTCTTTGTTTTACAGAATATTGATAGGTAAAAGCCAGTAATCATGTCCACGGAAGAAAAATTCAAATATCTTGCTGATAAACTTTGTGATTTTTTCAAGGATGGGAAGAATTTTATATTTTACAACGGGAGCCTGAGAATCTCCCATGAGGTCTGCATTATACATAGCTGTATAGAATTCTTCTTCAACTATGAGCTTTTCGGCTTCTGACCATACTCTGCTTGCAAGAAGCTTCTGAGCATCGGCGTAAGCCGCATCAACAGCCGCTTTATCGGTTGCCGAAAGAGCGGAAAGGTCAGCGCTTTCATATTTTTTGATAAGGCTTTCAATCAGGAGAAGATTTCTGTATTCATTGAACTGCGGATATCCGCCGCTGTGTTCTCTTGCATCGGTTATTGATTTGTCGGTGATAATATTACAGCAAAGTCCGATAACATCGTTTATGCTTGACTGAAGCTTTAAGTGGCTCTGGTTTTTAACAAAGAAGGTGTGGTTGGGCAGAGCGCAGGTTCCTGCATCAACGATACCGTCGGGGCTGATATATGAGCTGTCAATCGCCGGAGTATAATTCTCGGGAAGAGTTTCGCCAACATTTGCAAAGGTTCCGCCGACTGAGGTTGAAGTTGACTGAATGATGTTATCCGCACTGAGATTATAATGCTTAACAAGAGCAGGAAGCTCAAGGTTATAACCGCAGACAACAAAAATGTTCATTCCTTCATTCGAAAGGCGTTTAAGGGTTGCGCCTGCATTCTTTTGTATGTTATAATATTTATCGGTTTTGGCTTTGAGCGGAGCATGAGCATCGTCGGAGATGTATTTTGCGCTGAGTGACGGATATTCGCCGCTCGGAACAAGCGCCCACATCGACTGGCAGTTTCTCAGAAGCTTTCCGAGAACCTCGTTAACCGCTCTCGTGAGAGCTTCATCAAGGAATTCGTTAAAAAGCTCGGAGGGGATAACTCTTGCAACCGCATTGCCGAGATATGCAAGTGACATATATTCCTCGGCGGCAAGTGCAACAATATTGGGAATAAGGTCATTATAAAGAATATCGTTTTCGTCAAGAGTTGAATTGCCTGCCATAAGGTCGCTGAGAAGATATGAACCGTCAATTGCGGCGGCGGCAAAAACTATTTTATCAATTTCGGTCGGGTCGCAGTATTCCGAAAGGAAAACATTTCCTATTGTACCGCCGAGACTGATAAATACTATGCTGACCTTGTCGTGACCGGTCTGAGCCTTAACCATATCAATATATTCGGCAAGGCCTTCAGCCGCCTTAAAGGTATCTCCGAATGAGCTGTATGAATAATAATATGTATGGTCATAGCCGTATTCCTCGCAGAACTGAGAAATATCAACCTGGCGCTCTATGAATTCATACTGATTTGCATATTTATCGGTTGCCATATTGCCGGTTTCCTCGTTGAAGTGATAGCCCTTTGCATAGTTGTGAGCCTTGGCAACATGCTTTTTACATTCTGCGAGTGAATACCAATATTCTTCAACCGAGTCACCGTTTACTCTTGTTCCGTCGGGATTGAAATAATGGCTTGAGAAGTTATCATCAAGTATGCCGAGAACGCAGTCAAGCAGAGCTTCTCTGTCGTGAAGCGCAACATCCTTAAGGATTTCGCCGATAGAATCCTTGAAATCCGCTTTCAATTTCTCGGTATCAAACATAAATGCCATATCCATACCCTCGACAATGGGGTAACCCTCACTTGTCATAAGGTCATTTCCGTCTTTATCCTGAACATAAACATCGGACTGCATAATGCCGGGAACGATGATGAGCGGACTCTGACCGCATTGTCCCTTGCACTCCGTGAGACACTCGTTTGTCCAATCATGAGCCGCAAGCGCAAAGCCGCTGCAGGTTACAATCATGGCAACCGTGAGTACGATAGAAAGAATTTTTTTCATTTTTTATCATTCCTTTCTGATAGATAAGGATATTTTAACAGATTATTTAAAATTTTTCAATATAATTAAAAGAAATATAAGAGAGTTTTTTTGCGTTTTAACGAATAATTATTGAACAAGTTAACTTGGAGGTCTGAAAATGGATAACGGTGCAAGTCTCTGCCGCCGTTTCCTGAACGGAGACGAAAGTGCATTTCGTGAAATAACGGATGCATATAAGGACAATTTAATATTTTTTATCAACCGCTATGTTCATAATATTTCGGTTTCTCAGGAACTTGCCGAGGATACCTTTGTTGAATTTTATATTCATAAAAAGAGATTTAATTATTCCTCGTCGCTGAAAACATATCTTTTCACAATCGGCAGAAATAAAGCCGTGAGTTATCTGAGGAAATCGGCAAGAAACGCCGATAATGCTTATGAAACTGCGGAGGATAAAGCCGATGAAAAAACGCTTGAGGATGAATTTATAACCAAAGAGCGTTCGGCGGCACTCCACAGGGCACTTGATAAATTGCCCGAAGATTACAGAACGGTGCTTCACCTTATCTATTTTGAGAATATGTCATATGACGAAGCGGGAATGGTTATGAAAAAGAGCAATAAACAGATAACCAATCTTGCATACAGAGCAAAAAATTCGCTCAGAGAAATTCTCGGAAAGGAGAGTATTTTCATTGAAAACGAATGAAGAGTTTTATAATTCTGTCATTGAAAAAAAGAATAATGAAATAAAAAAGCGTAAACACCGAGCGGAAATTATTGTCGGGTTTGCAATTGTTATTGCGATTGCGGCGGTTATCACAGTTCCGAAGCTGAATATAAAAGCGGAAGAATCAGTACAAAGTTATGATACACAAAATTCCGTTGCGGCAACGGCTGAAATTTCAGATGAAAACGGAGAAGAAATAATAAGTGAAAACAGTTCAACAGCTCTGACAGAAGAAATTTCTCCCGAAAATTATTTCGATGAAAAATCCGTTACATCGGCACACAATACATTTCTTACGGCGGGCTGTTTTCCGCTCGGAGAAATGAACGGCGAAATTGTTGAAAGCGGTGAAATCCTGACCGATGCAGAGGTCAGGGAGTATATAATTTCTCATAAGGAAGAAATCGTAACTCCGCTTGCGTTTGAAAAGTCAATCGGTTCGGGTGAATTTGAAATCTGTTTAAAAGGCTATGGTCATGTATCAATTCAGCCCGATATGAAAAAGGAGCTTCCGAGAAACAATATCACCGTTCCTATTCTCAAAAACGGTAAAATCATCGGCAAAACAACGCTTGTTAAAACCGACGGAAAAATAACCGATTATCCCGAATGGGGAGGGGACAGCTTCGAGATGCTCAACGGCATATTCAATGAAAATCCATCTTCGGAGCTTGTTTTTGCCTATGATGCAGGTATTCCCGAGGTAATCGTAACGCCGGATAACAACCTTTATTTTAATCCGTCTGCGGTGAAATACAAAAGGAATTTTGATTATTATTCGGCGCTGAAAACACCTTATAACACTTTCTCCAAAGATGACCTTAAAAACACCGTAACCGTTGATATGTAAGGGGTAATTAAAATGAAAAAGATTATTATTGCGGCAGTTGTTGCCGTTGCGGTTATTGCCGCAGTCATATTTTTCGGAATGAAATTCACCGTTGAATCGGGCGTTCTTGTTCCCACGATAAACGGTACGAATATGTATATTTCGGAAAAGTCAAATGAACCCGTTGTTATGCTTAAAAACACAAAATTTTTGCGTTCTCCGCAGGGCGGCGATAAGGTACTTGTTTTGCGTGCAAAATGGACAGAGGAGACTTTTCCCGGGCAAACCAATGTGTATTTATGCGTAAAAACGAAATCGGATTATAAAGAAATAACTGCAGAAAATTATCCGGAGCTTGCCGATATGGGCTGGATAGAGAGTGCGGAAAAGAAGAAGCCGGAGCTTACTCAAACAGTTGAATTTAAAGCCGATGTTGACGATAACGGCGATTATTCGGTGTGCAAATTTAAAATTCCGTCGGATTGGATATACTGTGTTACGGAAGCTGCTACATTTCTCCCTGATATTGAAACAGAACAGTCGAGCGGCTTAACTGCTTCGGCAAGAGTTTATCCGAAAGATAGTAAAAACGAAAGCTTTTCCGTAAACTATTATCCGAATGAAGATTTTGCGGTGTGCGGAACAGGACTTATTACCAATGAAATAACTCTCATTAACGGTCTGAAAGCCACTGTCGGATATTATGACAGCTCAACCGATTGGTATTTCGTAACATTACCGGAAAACAGAGATTTTGTATTTCTGAACAACGGTCTGACCGGAGAAAATGCGCTGACTGCACTTGAAATCATAAAAACAGTCGAAATATCCGATATTATCGCCGAAGAACCGACAACAGTACCTGCCACGCAAAGCGGTGATAATACGGACACTTACGAAATAGTGCCTATGGAAAATCCGACCGTGATTTACGAAACAACTCACGGAAAAATAACGGAAACTCCGCCGTCTGATAATTATATTGAAATTTCAGAAAACAAAGTGATGAGCGTTTTCAGAATCAGGGAAATTAACGGAAACAGTCTTACAATGTGCAAAATGGATTTGGGTGGTAAGCAGGAAATCAAGGCAGGACTTTTCTGCGGAGGAACCGATAAAGCGGAAAGCTTCAAGGTCGGAGATGTTGTTTCGGTGGTATATGATAAATTGATTGGTGAAACCTATCCTTACTCAATAAGAATTTACGATATAAACATTGCAGTCTGGAACTGAAAAAAAGGAGATGGCTCGGAGCTTTTACCCGAACCATCTCTTGCTATTTTGAATATTTCTCTTTGGTTGCCATTCCGCCACGAATATGCCTTTCCGCCTTGTTGATTTCAAGAATTTCACGAACCTGCGCATAAAGCGACGGGTTTATTTTTTTCAGCCTTTCCGTAACATCCATATGAACGGTTGATTTTGAAACTCCGTATTTTTTGGCGGCGGCTCTGACGGTTGCTCCGTTTTCGATTATGTATTGTGCAAGCTCAATGGCTCTTTCCTCAACAATTCCTTTCAAAAAGCTTTCCTCCCATTCGGTATATCACAGTAAATCCTATGATGAACCGAACGGGATTATGAATAATAGTTAAGGAATAATTAAACGGATTATCTGTCCTCTCTGAAATATGAAAGTCCGAGACTTGCCGGAGGAAGATTTTCTTTCTTTTTCTTAATGCTTGTAAGGATAAGAACAACAACCGTAACAATGTAAGGCGCCATTTTGATAAGCTCTTTATCGCTGTTTGAAAGACCCGGGATATAAACACAGCAGATATAAAGTCCGCCGAAAATATATGAGCTGAGTATTGCCGATTTCGGCTTCCAGAGTGCAAATATAACAATGGCAACCGCAAGCCAGCCTCTGTCGCCGAAGCCGTTGTTAGTCCAGGTACCGCCGATATAGTCCATAACGAAGTAAAGTCCGCCGAGACCTGCAATTGCTCCGCCGAGGAGGGTTGAAACATATTTATATTTCGTTACATTTATTCCTGCGGCATCTGCCGTTGCCGGATTTTCACCTACCGCACGCAGGTTAAGACCGGTTCTTGTATTCTTAATAACATAAGAAGTTACGATGGCCAGTATAACCGCAAAGTAAGTAAGAAAACCGAAAGATAGGAATGTTTCTCCGAAAATTCCGAGCTTTGATGCAAACGGAAGCGAAGCCTTATAAGCCGAAGCCGCCGCATTGATAGCGATTGAACCGCTGTCATTGAAGATACCGAGAAGCGAGCCGCCGAAGAAGTTTCCGAATCCGATACCGAATGTGGTGAGAGCAAGACCGGTAACATTCTGATTTGCTCTTAAGGTTATGGTTAAAAAGCTGTAAATCAGCGACATAAGCAACGAGCCGAGAATTGAAGATAAGAGCGTTATGATAAGGCTGAGAACGGGTGAGGGGGAAGCGGAAAGATGTTCATATATATATCCGCTTATAATTCCCGAAATGCCGCCCACATACATAATGCCCGGGATGCCGAGATTTAAGTTACCGCTTTTTTCGGTGATTATTTCACCTACTGCGCCGAAAAGAAGGGGAGTTCCCTGAATAATCGAAGCATTGATAAAATGTGCAATCGTAGTAAACATTATTCAGCCTCCTTCTGTGATTTTGAACGGAAATTGATTTTATAATTAAGGAAAAATTCACAGCCGATAATGAAGAAAAGAATAATTCCGGTAACAATATCCGCAATGCTGTCGTCCATCTGATAAGAGGAAGCAATCTGGCTTGCACCTCTCTGGAGGAAGCAGATAAGAAGCGAGGTGAGAATCATGGTAAACGGGTTAAATTTTGCGAGCCATGAAACAAGTACGGCGGTAAAACCGTTTCCGCCGGCAAGACCCGTTGAAATTGTGTGTCCGGTTCCCGAAACAAGCAGGAAGCCCGAAAGTCCGCAAACCGCACCAGAAACGGCAACCGTACGGATAATTACCTTTTTAACATTTATTCCGATGTATTTAGCCGTATTCTGACTTTCGCCGACAACGGAAATTTCATATCCGTGCTTTGAATAAGTCATATAGATATACATAAATACCGTAACGGCAAGAACAATGAGAACATTCAATAAGTACTGCGTATCAAATATTGTGGGGAGCCAGCCGCATCTTGAAGCGGAATTGAGAATGGGAAGCACGCCCGAACCGCTCGGAACCCATTTCGCAATGCAGAATGAAACAAGCTGAATTGCAACATAGTTCATCATAAGGGTGAACAGCGTTTCGTTTGTGTTCCAATTTGCCTTGAATACAGCAGGGATAATCGCCCAGATGATACCGCTGAGAATTGAAGCGGCAAGCATAATCAGAATAAGAAGTCCGCTTGAAAGAGTATCTTTAAAATAAAACATACAAGCGGTGCAGGCGAGACCGCCGGCAAGGATTTGTCCCTCTGCGCCGAGATTCCAGAATTTCATTTTGAACGCCGGAGTAACGGCAAGCGCCACGCAGAGAAGCATAGCTGTTTTCTGCATTAAAATCCAGAATTTTCTGTTCGTTGAAAAACTGCCCTTGAAGAATTCAACATAAACATCAATGGGATTGAGACCGGTGAGTAAAACTATAAACAAGCCCGAAACAACAAGAGCAAGCAAAATTGCGGCTATTCTTATAACCAGCGCTTTCCAAGGTTCAATTTTAGCTCTTTTTGTTATATGTATTAATGATTCATGCACTTGCTCCACCTCCGCTTACAGTTGTCATAAGAAGACCGATTTCTTCTTTCGTTGTTGCTTTTGCATTAACAATACCGCTGACCTGACCGCCGCTGATTACGAGAATTTTATCGCAGAGACCGAGAAGTACATCAAGGTCTTCACCGACAAAGATTACCGCAACGCCGTTTTGCTTCTGCTCGTTGAGTATATTATAAATCATGTATGATGAGTTAATGTCAAGACCTCTTACAGGGTAAGCCGCCATAAGCACCGAGGGAGCGGAAGCGATTTCTCTGCCCACAAGAACTTTCTGAACATTACCGCCGGAAAGGCGTCTTACGGGAGTTGTTGCGCTCGGAGTTGCAACTTCAAGCTCATCAATAACCTTTGTTGCAAGCACTTTCGGGTCTTTACGGCTGATAAATGAGGTTTTGCCCTTGCGGTAGCTTCTGAGCATCATATTATCAATGATATCCATATTGCCCACAAGTCCCATACCGAGTCTGTCTT
>JAZQON010000062.1:0-6667 GCA_045627825.1 Acutalibacteraceae bacterium | reverse complement strand
GAAAATTATTTACCGTTCATTTTTTCAAATAACGGAAAGGCGGTTTCAGAAAGATTTATCTTTACAAACAACTTTTAATATAATATACTGTTTCTGTATATTTATGGGTTGGGGTAACTATGCCCGTTTTTGAAGATTTTTTAAAAAATTTCAAAAAGTTGCAGCCCTTTTCCGATTTCATTCGTATAAATAAACGAAGGCAAATTGCAGGGAACGGTCTTGACCGTTCCGAAACACACATTTCACAATAAAGGAGAAATCACAATGAAAAATGAAAAAGAAGCAACTGTTTTGAATGATAAAGAACTTAAAAAAGCTACGGGAGGAACTGTGTCAGCCGTTCTTCATGATAACAAATTCGGGCTTCCCGATTCCGACAGCATCATCGGTATTGATATAATTGCAAACATTGACCTTAACGGACACACAGTTGACAGAAACCTTAATTGACGGAGGAGATTTACACGAAAAACGAAAAAACAGACACTCCGCAACAGAATAAGTTGTAAAACATTCGTAGGAGGTAGCAGGGATAGCAGTCAGATAATTAAAAGCAAGCTCTTTCAGAAGCCGTGAATTCATAAAGTAAATTCCACTTCGGCTGACTTTATCTTTGGGAAAATATTTCAGTAGTTTTGAACATTGAATTACACTTTTCGGCTCACAGACAAAAATCCTGCTCACTTTTTACGGTGGGCAGGATTTTTTATTATCATGTTATGCTTGCCTTTGCTTCTTTCAAATATTATTAAGTCTGCTGTATCAACCCATTCTGTCAAGCTCCGATATAATATCGCAAAGCTCACCGCTGTGTGACTTTGCATATTTCACCATATCCGCCCACGATTCTCTTAATGATGCAAGCTCCGGGCGATGCGTGCCGTCTGCAAGAATTTTTATGTATTTGTATCTGTCGGCATAATACTTTTCCAAATCAAAAACCCCGCCGAACTTATCGAGTTTTCCGAGCAAATCAAGCACTGCCATTGTTTTCAGGCAGCCGTAGCATTCACCGCAGTTTTTTTCCATAAAATTAAAGCATACATCCAAATGCCGTGAGGCAAGGCTATCATCTGCAAGCTTTTCAAGCTTTTCATAACGCTTTGCATAATCGCTTGACACATAATCAAGAGTTTCCGTTTTGCAAGCTTCGCATATGAGATTTTCGTAATTCTGCGTGGGCACGATAAGCCCCGTTTCCAAATCGCCGCCGTGACCCGAAGATGAACTGATATATTTCCCGAACAGCTTTTGCAATGCCATAGTGCATGAAAGATTCATATACATTGACCTGTATATGATTCCGCCCCGGTAAAAATCTTTATCAAGATTTGATTTTACATAAATAAATTCAAGCCCCGACCGCCTTGCAACATCAGCCGCCGAAGCCGCCTTTTTATCGGCGATTTCAAATGCCTTCCGGTAAAATTCGTCCAATGAAATATTTTCGGCTGCTGCGCCGTTGAGATGAAATATATGGCCGCATTCGTAATATGCAAGATGTGTCAGCTCGTGAGTGCGAAGAGTATAAAATGAATCAACACCGCAAGTCATTCCCGTACCCACTGCACCTTTGCACGCCGATTTCTCAGAGGTAACAGGTCCCGTCAGCTTGATTTGTCTGTGTCCGTCGGCACACAGTGCGGGAATAAGCTTTTGCGTTAAACCGTTATACAACCTCTCCGACATCGGCATCTCAAAGCAAATATCTTCACCCGTGACCATGGCATACCAGAAAAATGCCATAACAAATGCATCGGAGCGCTCGGTGCAAAAGCAGTCTGCATACTTTATGTCAGTTTCAAAATATACTTTTGAACCGCCGTTTGACCACGCTTCAGGTGGATAATCCGCATCTGTTCTCCACGGACAGTTTTTCAGCGTTTTTGTAATTTCCATATAGCGGAGAGCCGTTTCAGCCGGAATATGAATATCCGCAGTTAAAAATGCTTTTTCATTTTTCGTATATACGGCAGGTTTTCCTATTTTAATCACAACGAACCCCTTCTTATTTTAAATGGCAGACATTTGGCTTCGTGTGCAAAATGTCTGCCGATATTATATAAAATTTCACACAAAAATTATTTTTACATCAGTTTTTCAAACTCTTCCATTATGGCCTTAATCCCGATACTTTCGGTAAACCAATTGTCGGGTTTTGTATGCGGACCGTATGCCTTAACTACCTTCCATTTCAGATTATGCTCTTTAATAATCTGCTCAACTCTTTTTGCGTGAAAAGCGCCTGTAATTACCGCCGTGCTATCTTGAGAACCTGTCATTGAAGCGGCAAATGCAATATTTTCAGCGGTGTTTTTTGAAAAATTATCAATTTTCACTTCTTTTATTCCGCAATCGTTTAAGAATGACCGCATATATTCGGCTTCCGTTTGCGGTTTATTATCGGAGTCCGTATAAGCACAAACATTTCCGCCGCAGCATACATACCCGACACTGTCACCGTATTTTTCAAAAGCATATTCAATTCTGTATCTGCACCGATTGCTGCCGAGAACGATAACCGTATCTACCGAAGGCAAATCCGTTTCTTCGCTGTGGTCAAACACCATGTCGGTTATATAATCTGTCAGATTCGTTTGCGGATATTCTTTATGTGTATAAAAGTAATCCGGCATACGGTAAGAACGCAGATAAGTCAGCTCTTCTTCCGTTTGATACGCCGAAAGCACCGACTTGTGGTCGGCAATATGCTCAAGTGCCTGCTCAACGGTTCTGCAAATATCGTATTTACGAAAAGCTTCCTTTTTTATCTCATCTGTTTTTCGTGATAATCCCAAAATGCAATCCATTTTCATTTTGTGCAATAACATCAGATTATCAATGAAATGAGGTCTGAAAACTCTGCTTCTTGACACATCGTTGATTTTCCTGTAATTATAGTACGCTCCGTGAATAACCTTGATTTTTTTGCACACCTGCAGGAAATCAAAGTTCATTGTTCTGTCATCGCCGAATGACAGTTCCTCGTTAAATCTGATGTTTCCGGATATCAAAGCATCTCTTTTGTAGCATTTATTCGCATTTGAATATAACAATAATTTGCGATGCTCAATGTACCAATCGGCAAGCTCGGAGCCGGATTCAAATTCATTTTCTTCGGGGCTGACCTTATGACAGCTTTTCAGTTCTCTGTTCTCATATTCAAGATAGTTTATCCCGAATATCAAAAGGTCGCAGTCTTTTGCATTTGCCGCACAATCTTTGAGGCAGTCCTTATCCAGAGTATCGTCACCGTCGGGAAACAGCATATATTTACCGTGTGCTTTCCTCAGACCTTCGTTGTTTGCTCTCTGCTGACCGCCGTGCGGAGCATTTACAAGCTCAAATCTCGAATCGCCTGCAATACCGTCATTGATTTTTTTAACCGTACTGTCCGATGAACCGTCATCAACAATGATACATTCAAAATCGGAAAATGACTGTTCTTTTACGGAATGGATACAATCCGATATGTAATCCTCAATGTTATATGCAGTTATAATAATCGAAAAAAAAGGTGATGTATTATTCATATTCATCTCATACCTTTTCACACTGCTTTACAGGTTGATTTTTCTTCGTTCTCAAACCGATAAAGGTTTTGATAATCCTCCGAGGTTTCCATAAGCTCCTCGTGGGTGCCGCTTGCCAATATCTTTTTATCGCCGACAATCATAATTCTGTCGGCATTTTTTATTGTTGAAAGACGGTGGGCAATGATAATTACCGTATGGTCTTCTCCGATATTATTTATCGTATCCATTATTTGACTTTGTGTAACATTATCCATAGCCGAGGTTGCTTCATCAAGCAGCAGAATACCGGTATTGCGCAGCAATGCTCTTGCAATGGCGAGGCGCTGCCGCTGACCGCCCGAAAAACGGACGCCGCTTTCGCCGAGTTCGGTATCAAAGCCGTTGTCGGTGCGCTCTATATCTTTAAGAATGCACGCTTTCCGGCAAGCTTCTTTAAGCTCTTCAAATGTTGCATCGGGTTTGGCAATCAAAAGATTTTCTTTAATAGAGCAATTAAATAAAACCGTAGATTGACTTATAACGCTTATGTTGTTAAAAAGTGAATCGCAGTCAAGGTCGGACAAATTATATCCGTCAATTGTGATACTGCCCGAATAACAGGCAACCTGATGCGAAAGAAGTCTTAACAGAGTGGATTTTCCGGAACCGCTTCTTCCTACAAAGGCTACCGTTTCCCCTCTTTTAATATCAAAGCTTGCATTTTTGATAATATCGTTATCCGGTGTCCTTAAATCATCATGGTTGTAAGCAAATGTAACATTATCAAATGAAATATCACCGTAAAGCTTGTCTGCATGTAAATCACCGTAGCTTTCACGGTCAAATTCGCTTCCTTCGTACAAATTCCGCACACGCTCGGCGGCAAGGTCAAACTGTTTGAAAAATTCAATTGCCCGCTGTATAAGCAGTACACTCGGTCTGTCGATAATCGTAAAGTAGTTAAAGAGAATAAGTGCCATGGGAACGGTAATGGTTCCGCTTTGCAGCTCTCTGCCCAAAAACAGCATAATCAGGAAAGAAAGCACCGCAACAATTGAGGAGCTTGCAATAATCCATTTGCGTGTATTTTTGTTGGCGATATGTGCGTAATCGGCACATTTTTCCGAAACAAACGATATTTTTTCCGTAAAGTTTTTTCTCGCATTCAGAAGCTTTACCTCGGAAATTCCGTTCACGCAGTCTACTATCGTACCCGAAAGCCGGTCATCCATATTCAGTGTTTTTCTTCTGTCAATGTCAAGACGGTATGCCCTGCGTCGTTCCAAAACAAGCAAAACGGTAAATGTAAATACCTCCGCCAAAAATACCCATACATTTACCAATGCGGTTGCAAATAAAACGCCGATATAATATATGCCCTCCGAAATAATATCAAGCAAATTTGTTATACCGTTGGAAATGGTTTTCAGGTCGGTTGTAGCTCGCTGAATAAATGTTCCCGTTCCGTTTTCGGCAAAGTTATCGCTTTTAATCAAAAACATTCTGTCAATGAGTTCTTTTCTGATTTCGTTCTCGGAATAATAAGTAACCTTACAATAAAATATATTTGTCAGGCTGAAAGTTATATCGTGTATAAGCTTCGCAAAAAGCAATGCGGCGGCTGTAATTATTATCTGAACAAAAATATTATCTGTATATGCAACTATAAGCTTGCCGGTTATAAACGGTATTAAAATATTTGCAACAATGCTGATAATGTGTAAGGCAAATGCGGAAAAAACCGTGGATTTTTTCTTAATGAATCTGAAAGAAAACAAAAAGTTCTGAACAAATCCCAAATATTTTTTTATAATAATTTCCGTTTGGTTTATACCGTCGGAATAAGAAAAGTTTACCGAAAATCCGCAATTTTCAACTATTTTATCAAAAATACGGAGTCCGGATTCTTTTTGAAGCGTATCAGGTGAAACTTCTTCTCCCAAAACGCTTACTTTTACCGAGAAAATCTTTGTTCCTCTTGATACATCGACTTTTACATCGGTATTGTCGTTCTGAAATTTATTTTTATAAAGTATAAGCAGTTCTTCAACTGCCAAAAGAGTATTCCGGCTCGTCTTTTCATCTGCGCCGTATGAAAAAAGTTCGTTTTTCAACCAATCGGATATCGCTGTAAAATTGTTGATTTTTTCTCGCATAATCCTATCACATTCCGTTAATTATTATTTGCAGACCTGACGGCAATGACGGCTTGACTTTTCATCTTTTTCCGAAACCGGCTGCTCATATCAATATAAAATCGTTGTCATCATATACACCTATTTGATTTTATATTTTAGCACTCTTTTCCTTTTATTACAAGAGATTTCAAATATATTGTCAGAGATTTTCGGCGTTTATCTTTACAAACAACTTTTAATATACTATACTTTATTTATATATGCGAATTGTGGAAATTTACCCGTTTTTGAAAATTTTCAAAAAACAGCAGCTTTTTTCCGGTTTCATTCGTATAAATAAGCGAAGGCAAATTGCAAAGAACGGTCTTGACCGTTCCGAAACGCATAACACAGCAAAAGGAGAAATTGCAATGAAAAACGAAGAAAAGAAAATGAACCAAGCCGAAACTTCCGCAATCACCGACAAGGATTTGGAACAGGTAGCCGGTGGAACTGTGCAAAATGAAGGCGATAAAGCAATCATTACAGGAACGAAAGCAGAAATAGAGACTGCAGTGGAAAAAATCAATTATTCGGGGGCACCAGAGGTAAATCCCGCTACCGACATGATTACTAATTAGAATATCCGGAAGGCATGGACTGTTGTCACATAAAATATTTATACAATCGGATAATATAAAACAGCAAAGCTTACGATTCTGAAAACTGAAAACCAAAATAAAGGGAGAAAAGATTATGAAAAAATTTGTAAGTTTACTTATGACGGTGGCATTACTTGCCACAATGATTTCCGCTTTTGCGATGACGGCAAGTGCGGAGACAGAGCATAAATGGAAGTGCGGTACGGGTGAAGATTATCTGTACCATATATGTGAAACCTGCAACGAAAAGGAAGCGCATACCCTTGACAGTGAAGGTAAATGCACCTGCGGATATGATTCTCACTTTTTGGAAATTCACAATGCTCGTGAATTTGAGACATTTGCCAATAAGGCAAGGATGGAGGACTATTCC
>JAZQON010000061.1:0-18537 GCA_045627825.1 Acutalibacteraceae bacterium | reverse complement strand
AAAAGTGCATATATGAAACCGTCATATGCCCATATCCTTCTTGAAGTTGATTCCACCAGATTATCATCGCAATGCTCGGGAGACGGCAAAATCGTTGTGAATTACAGCTGGGAGGTTTGCCCGATAGATTTCGAGGAAGGTCCGTTCGGAGCGCCTATACATGTATTCAATGATGAAGCATCCGGATGCGATACTTCTCCTCAGGACAGCGGTATGAATATCTGCTATCTCGGCCCCGACCCCGCTACAAATGTTTTCGGTTCATAACAACTTCTTATAAAAAAATTAAGGACTGCTTTTCCGTATGGTTTTGCAGTCCTTAATTATTTTTTTAAATTAAAAATCAGTAAGCATTTATCATATAATTTGCGATATATCCCGTAAAGGCGTTTCCGATTATATCAATCAGGCCGTCTGTGAGGTGGGTGTTATATCCGTTGAAAAATCCATCATTTGAAATTGATTTTCCGAGAGCCACAATATTGTAGTTTCCGCACATCACGGCGCAATCGGCGCTGTCTTCTCTTGAACCGCCCTGCATATAAACCGAAACGGTTGAACCGCCCGGAGTGAAGAAATCAATAAAGCCGTCCGAAACGCCGCAAATGTTTTTGCCGTTGAATTCGCCGTCGGAGGAGTTCGTTTTGCCCGTAACGGCGTAACCTCCGTTTGTTTTGATTATATCGTAAATATAGTCATCGCCGAGACCATAAACGGATTTAATCCATTTTTTTGTTCCGTTTGAATTGAGCCTGATGATGCAGGAATCAATACCGCCGTGATAACGCAGTTCGCTGAGAGTTCCGTCAGGCGGAGCCGAACTGAATTCATCATAATATCCTGCCACAAGGCATCCGCCCTCATCATCGGCGGCAACGGCGGCAAATGTATCTGCTCCGCTTGAGGATATAACATAGCCCCACTTCTGATTGCCGGAATTATCGTATTTGAACACAACCGTGTCGGTATAATGGCCTTTCATTTCGGTAAACGGTGTAAAATCTCCGTCGGTTGAACGGGTTATGCAGGTGATGAAAATATTACCGAATTTATCCGAAGAAATTCCGTCCGCCGAAGCGCCGTTTTTGCCGTTAAGATATTTGCTCCAAAGAATATTTCCGTCAGCATCAAAATTCATTACCGTTGCGCTTGAAATCCCGTAATCCGGCAGGAAAGAGAAATCGCCGTCATGAGAGGAGGAGCTTCCGCCGATTGCGAAACCCGTTCCGGAAGCGCAGATGCAGTTGAATTTATCCGAACCGCTTCCGCCGAAGGACTTTTTCCATATCAGCTCACCGTTGGGTGAAAGCTTTATTATAAATGCTTCAAATGTGCCCTTGTAAGCATTATCAGAAACATAGTCGGGAGCATCGGAATAACCTGCGGCAACTATATTTCCGTCCGAGAGTATCGCAACATCACGAATCTGAACACAGCCGCCTTTTGCGCAAAGAATATAATTCCATTGCTTCTGCAGGTTAAGATTGAATTTTGCAATGAATGCGCCGTTGGCGGAATTTGATGTCCCCGTATTTCCAACCATATCGCCGTCGGAAGATGTGGTTACTCCGCAGGCATAGAAGCCGTCATAATTGCCCTGTGCACCCGTGAAAACATCAATTCCTTTTCCGCCGAACATCGTCATTCCGTCAGGGTTTACCGCTCTTATAAGCGTACCTTTTTCGGCAGTGGTTTTAATGTGCGGTGCGGTGTGGAACTGAGTTGTGGTTTCTTTAACGGTTGTAGTTGGCAAGGAGGATGGCTCCGTTGTTGAAAAAGGCTCTGTGGTATAGGGCAAGGTCGTTGACGGAACGGTAAGAGTTGTTTCCGTTTCGGGTTCCGAACGGCCGGGTTTACTTATGAGCTTCGGAATGCCGCTGATAAAGTTTATTATAACAAGAAGCAGAGCAAGCATTAAAGCAATAAATCTGCTTATAAAATTAAACATTTTTTCATCCCCTTTTCTTTACTATATCATACCGCCGTTTTAAAATCAAGCCATGAAAAAATCCGTAATAGATTATTTACAGAAAAATATTGAGAAGTGGGGAAATATATGATAAAATTATAAAAAACCAGGAAAAAAGGTGTTAATATGCTTTCAAAACCCGAATATCAGGCGGAAATTGATTCAACCCGTGACCGCAGAATGAAATGGTGGCGTGAAGCCCGTTTCGGAATGTTTGTGCATTACGGTCTTTATTCTCAGCTCGGCAGAAACGAATGGGCGCAGGTATGCGAAAATATACCTGTTGAAGAATATGAAAAGCTTGCCGATACATTCGCACCGAAAGAGGGGTGTTGCCGTGAATGGGCGGCGCTTGCAAAAAAAGCCGGTATGAAATATATGGTGCTCACCACAAGGCATCATGAGGGCTTCAGTCTGTGGGATTCAAAGGTGAATCCGTTCAACTCCGTAAATTACGGCCCTCACAGAGATATAGTGCGTGAATTTGTTGATGCCTGCCGTGAATACGGCCTGAAAATCGGATTTTATACATCTCTTATGGATTGGCATCATCCCGACGGCGGCATTTGCGCCTATGATGCCGATGCACGCAGACGCTTTACGAAATATATCCGTGACCTCAATGAAGAGCTTCTCACGAATTACGGCAAGATTGATATTCTCTGGTACGATATGCCGTACCCGATTGAGAGCGATGAGGGTTGGGATTCCCTTGAAAGAAATCAGTTTTTGCGTTCACTCCAGCCGGATATAATCATCAATGACAGAAGCCGTCTGCCCGAGGATTTCGGCACTCCCGAGGGAGAAATAAAGCCCGTTGAGCGTGACTGGGAGGCCTGCATGACCTTTAACGGAATAAGCTGGGGATATGTTGATTCTGCTCAGGCTTCGCCTTACAGCCATTCACCTCAGCAGATTGCCGCAATGCTCAACACCTGCTGTGAAAGAGGAGGAAACCTTCTTCTTAATATCGGCCCTATGCCAGACGGCTCCGTGCCCTCCGAGACTGTTGAACCGCTTGAAAAAATCGGAAAATGGCTTGAAATAAACGGTGAGGCTGTTTACGGCAATCTTAAAAAGACTGCAGGAAACACCAATCAGGGTAACGGCGTTTCACGCCCGACAACAAAGGGCAATACCGTTTATATGTGGAATAAAATCTGGGCGCCGAGAAACGGTGAAATGGCAATTGCAGGCTTCTTTGATGCGCCCAAGTCAATCTCATTTATGGACGGCACTCCGATTGAGTTTGAAAAGAAAGGCGACAGAATGATTCTTAAGAATGTTCCTGCCGAAAACCCAGACCCGATACTCAATCTTCCGCTTATAAAAATTGAATTTGACAAAGAACCCGAATATCGCTTTGCATCGTATTTTCCGCAGCTTAACCGAGGAATGAAAAGAGAAATATTCTGACGGACGAAAGGAATTATAAAATGGAAAAGAAGAAAAATTATGACGGTCTGATTAAAGCACTTCAGATAGCATCGGTTGTGTTCATGGTTGCAATGCTCATAATCGCTTTGGTGCTGATGAAAAAATACGATATTTCGGTAAAGAATGCCGCCGCACTCGAGCAGTGGCTTTCCGGCAGTGTTTTTACCGTTGCGCTGATAATTATAGCATTTACCATCGTCAAATCGTTTGCGCTTGTTATTACCCCGTCAATAGTTTTTGCGGTGTCGGGAATCGTTTTTGATAATCTCGGAGTTGCCATACTTGTTAATTTTATTGCAACTGTAACGAGTATGCTCATTCCCTATTATCTCGGCAGATTTACCGGAACGGGAATGTATGAATCGCTCAAGCGCAAGTTTCCCAAGGTTCGCAAATTCGATGATTTTACCGGCGAAAACGAATTTCTTATAACATTTCTTGTTAAGGCAACCGGAGTAATTCCCGGCGATGTGAGCAGTTTGCTCCTCGGTGCGATAGGTATAGGCTTCAAAAATTTCTTTATTGCCGCAAATCTCGGCACTCTACCGCTTAACATCCTTTGGGCTCTTGCAGGAAACAAGGGGAATTTTTCAGACCCCAAAACATTTCTCTATGTTCTTCCCGTTATTTTCTTTGCTCTCGGTGCATCGCTTGTTATGAAGCACTTCACAAGCAAGCATTCAAAGAAATCGGAAAATTCCGAAACGGAAGCCGCAACCGATACAGCGGCAGAATGATTTTTCGCAAAGCAGGCGAATGATATGGAACAGAATAAAAAATATGACCGTCTGATAAAAATACTCCAGACGGCTTCCGCAGTGCTTATGGCGGCAATGCTCATTGCCGCTCTGGTGCTGATGAAAAAATACAATATCTCGCTTCAAAACATTTCCGTTCTGGAGCAGTGGCTTTCGGGGAGTGTTCTGACCGTTGCGCTGATTATAATTGCATTTTCCGTTGTAAAATCGTTTGCGCTGGTTATTTCGCCGTCTCTTGTTTATGCAATTTCGGGATTGGTTTTTGACAATGTTTTTGTTGCCATAGGTGTAAATTTTGTTGCCAATGTTCTCAGCGTTCTGATACCGTATTTCCTCGGCAGATTCACGGGAGCCGGAATGTATGATTCGCTGAAACGCAAATATCCCAAGGTTAAGAAAATAGATGATTTCATCGGCGAAAATGAATTTCTGGTAACTTTCATTTTCAAATCAACCAATATGATACCCGGGGATATAACAAATCTTGTTTTCGGAGCTATCGGAATAAGCTTCAAAAAATTCATTATCGCTGCGGCATTCGGCGCTCTTCCGCTGAATATTCTGTGGTCAATAGCCGGAAACAAGGGCGATTTTTCCGACCCGAAAACAGCACTCTATGTTCTCCCCGTTACGGCGTTTTCGATTGTACTTTCAATATTTATGAAATGGTATTCGGATAAGCAAAAGAAGAAAAAAGACAAAACCGAATAAAACAAAAGCAGGGTTGCGGCAAAAATCGTCACAACCCTGTTTTGATTTATTTTATAAGGCTCTGCATGAATGCCCAGGATTCCTCGGTTGAAACAAACGGGTCACCGTTTTTCCAGTCGCAGTCCTGCTCATACATTATATAAGGTATGCCGAGTTCAACGGCGGCTTCATAGCAGGCTTTGAGGTCAACAACACCCTGACCGAGCGAAACGAATTTTCTGTAACCCTCGTTATCAATGATATAATCCTTGAAGTGGAGCACCTTAACTCTGCCCTTCATACGGTGGAGCACTTCAACGGGGTTCGCACCGCCGTAGTTTATCCACGCAACATCGGGGATGAAGTTGAACAGCTCGGGGTCGGCTTCGTCAATGAGCAAATCCATCATACATTTTGCCATATCGTCAAGTCTGTGAAATTCAAAAGCGTGATTATGATAGTTAAAGCTTTGGCCGTTTGCCTTGAGCTTTCTGCCGATTTCTTCGGCTTCTGCAATGAATTTTCTGACTGAGCGGGAATTTCCTCTTGATTCGGACGGTGCGCTTCCGATTCCGAGGGCATCGCATTCAATGATTTTATGCTCATTTGAAAGATTATCCAGGTCATTCTGCATTCTTTCAAATCCTTTGTGAGTTATGCAGACCTTCATATTATTCTTATCGAGAATTTCTTTCTGAACCCCGGCCGGAATATCGCCGATGCCGGAAATCTGAACATCGGTAACGCCCATTGCGGAAAGTCTTGCAAGGGTTTTGTCAAAATCCTCAGCGGTCTGAATGTGGTCTCTGAGAGTGTAAAGCTGGATGCCCATTACGGGTTTATTCATATTAATTCCTTCTTTCAAAGTTTATGGTATAAATTATACTCCGTTATTTTGCAAAAAACAACTGTTTTCAGCCGATATCCTGCTCATCATCAAAAATTACGCATGGAATTTCGAAGCCCTCGGTTTCGAGAACAACAATTTCGTTCTTCCCTTTTTTCAGAAACGGTGCAGGAAGATATGCGGAACGCTGAGGACCTATGCTCCAATGTCTTGAAAGCACTCTGCCGTTTATGATGATAATTCCTTTTGTAAAGGTGGGAAGCTTTACAAAAGTGTCACAGCATTCGTCAACCTCCAATTCTGCTTTAAGCAGAACGGGTTCACCGTCAAACGCTTCAACGCCCTCTTTGAAATCGACCTTTGAAATATCGTCAAACGGGAGCGGATAAGCCTGCCAATGATAAATAAAGTTATTGCCGAAGCCGATGCCCTCGGTTATGCCCTTGAAATCACGGAGCTTTGCACCGTAATTTACTCTGCCCATATTTTCAACAAGCACAGCAAGCTCGTTGCCGCCATTATCAATTGAAAGAGAAACCTTGTTTTCCGTATCATTTCTGTACTGAATGCCCTTTAATTTGCGGTCAAGATAGATATATCCTCTGTCGTGCACCTGCTGAAGTCTGACCGGCTGTTCGCCACGGGGACCTCTTACGGTTGTTTTATAGAGTATATATCCGTAGCCCTGACCGAGCTTTTCCATTGAAACGGGCATAACAAGCGAAATGGGGGAGGAGAGCTTATCGAGATTATCAAAGAGCCTTGCGGAATGAGTGAATTTTATTTTGCCGTATCTCTTTTTCTTAACCTGCGGCAGAAGCTCCACCTCGGGAACGGGAGCATATTTTGAAATAACCTCTTTGAATTTAAAATATTTTTCTTTCAGCTCGCCGCTTTCGCCCACGGGAGCATCATCGTCATAGCTTGAAACAGTCGGCTCATAGGCATCATAATCGTTTGCGCCGTTCATAAAGCCGAAGTTTGTGCCGCCGTGAAACATATATGCCGAAACGCTTGCACCGAGTGAAAGAATTTCATCAAGATTTTTCGCCGCTTCCTCTGGATTTCTGCTGTGATGCTCCTCTGACCAGTGGTCAAACCAGCCGTTCCAATATTCAGTACACATCAGAGGACCGTCGGGCTGATATTCTCTCAGGCGTGCAAACTGCTCGGCGGCACGGGAGCCGAAGTTTGCGGTTTTGTGAATTTCCGGAACGGTTCCGCCCGTAAGCATCTGATATTCCGCACCGTCGGATGTGAAAAACGGAACATTGATACCTCTGTTTTTCATTCCGTCGGCAAGATATCTTATATATTCGCTGTCATCGCCGTAGCTGCCGTATTCGTTCTCAACCTGAACAAGGATAACATTTCCGCCCTTGGTTATCTGATGCTTTGCAAGACGGGGAATGAAATCATCAAAGAAGCGGTCAACCGCATTTATGTAAGATTTATTCATACAGCGCAGCTGAATGCCGTCATCTTTAAGAAGCCACCAGGGCAGGCCGCCGAAATCCCATTCTGAGCAGATATACGGACCCGGGCGCACAATTGCGTAAAGTCCGAGCTCTGCGGCGGTATCAAGAAATTTTTCAATATCGAGCATATTCGAATAATCGAAAATCCCCTCGGTTTTCTCGTGCATATTCCACGCAACATAGGTTTCAACCGTGTTGAAGCCGCAGGCTTTCAGCTTTAAAAGTCTGTCTTTCCAATATTCGGCAGGCACTCTGAAATAGTGTATGGCACCCGAAATAACTCTGAACGGTTTGCCGTTCAGATAAAAGCCGTCTTTTTTAATTTCAAAATTTCCCATATTCACACCTCAATCCGGCAAATTTTCTCTTTCATACGGAAATTCGCTGAATACCTCAAACTTTTTTGCTCTCATCCACAGCGACGGATTTATTTTTATCGTAAACCCACAGCCGTTCGGAGTTATCCATTCGTGCATAGGCAATTCAGGCAGACCGTAAGCGGAAAGAATTGTCATAATTACTCCGCCGTGAGTTACGATTGCCGCTTCGGTAACACCGGTTTTCATAAGTCCCTCGGCAACCTTTTCAAAGGCTTCGCAAACTCTTTTTCCGAATGCTTCGTTGCTTTCGCCGAACGGAGGTTCAACTCCTTTTTCGCCTGCCAGCCATTTCGGAAAGACGGGGCTTTTTTTCAGCTCCTCGGCGGTTTTTCCTTCAAATTCGCCGAAGTTGCACTCAATAAAGCCGTCAATTGTTATCGGCTTGGCATCGGGATAAAGTATTGCCGCAGTTTCCGTACAGCGTTTGAGCGGACTTGTGAAAAGCGCATCAATATAAGGAAAAACCATTTCGTTTTTCTTATTGATAAGCTGTTCTCTGCCGTCCTCACTCAGAGGAACATCGGTATGCCCGATATATCTTCCCTCAAGGTTTTCGGCAGTCTGACCGTGTCTGATAAGATAGATTGTGTATGATTTCATTGCTTCCTCCATAGGATTTTTATACGAAAAAATTTTTCAAAAATACTATACAAATTGTATAATTCGTGCTATAATCTGCTTATATTTATTACGGACAAGGTGATTTTATGAGTAAAAGCTTTCCCGTTGTATTAAGTGAGCTGCGCAAGGAAAAGGGCTTAAGCCAAAAAGAAGCCGCAGAACAGCTCGGAATTTCGCAGGCTCTTCTTTCACATTATGAAAAAGGAATAAGAGAATGCAGTCAGAGCTTTCTGCTCAAAACAGCCGATTTTTACGGCGTAACCTGCGATTATCTGCTCGGAAAATCTACCGACAGGCAGGGGATGGGGGACTTTAAATCGCTTCTTTTGAGTGAAGAAACCGATGCCGACCCTATCCGCAAAACGATAATAAAGGCTATTTGCATTGTGGGTGAACTGCTTTCGCAGAGTGATGCAACCCACGGATTGCATATCAATGAATTTATTTCGGCTCAGCTTTATAAGCTTGTACTGCTTGAAGCAAAGGCGGGAAATCTGCCTAAAAGCTGGGCAGGAAAGCTTGCGAATAACGGAGAAGTTAAGCTTTCCGAGTTATATCTTAGCATAATCGACCGTGCGGCGGCGGCAAGCATAGCTCCGAATGAAAATAAGGAAAATGTGTGTGAGGATGAGCCGATGCCGGAAGCGCTCAAAACGGTTATGAGTATAACCGAAAAAAGCATACTCGAAAAAACACTCGAATGTATTCCGCCGATACCGCTGGATTTGCTTAAATAATATTATGGGATTGTGATAAATTCATTTTATCACAATCCCTTTTTAATTCAGTTAACATAAAGCTCACATTTCTTTATAGAGCTTTATGTATTCCTTTGCCGAGCGGCTCCAGCTGTTGTCGCATTCAAGCGCACGCTTAACAAGAACATTCCAGTTATCCTTATCATAATAAGCCGCAAGTGCACGCCTGATTGCATCAAGCATATCATAAGCGTCATAGCTCTTAAAGGTGAAGCCGTTACCTTTTCCGTCACCGCTGTCGGTGATGGTATCCTTAAGTCCGCCCGTTTCTCTTACGATGGGAACGGTGCCGTAGCGCAGAGCAACCATTTGCGAAAGTCCGCAGGGTTCACTCTTTGAGGGCATAAGGAACAGGTCACTGCCTGCATAAATTTTTCTTGCAAGGTCGGGGATGAAGCCGACACGCAGACCCACTTTTTCGGGGAACGCCGAAGCGGCTTCTCTGAAAAACGATTCATATTCCCAGTCACCCGAGCCGAGAACGGCAAGCTGAACATCGGAGGTTTCAAGAAGCTCCCACATGATTTTCTTGATAAGGTCAAAGCCCTTGTGAGCAACAAGTCTTGATACTATTCCGATAACGGGAGCATCTGCCTTTACGGGCAGACCCAGAAGCTCCTGAAGAGCGGATTTGTTTTCAGCCTTGCCCGAGGGGTCGTCGGCGGAGAAGTTAACGAATATGCACTTATCCGTTTCGGGGTCATAACCTACGGTATCAATGCCGTTGAGTATTCCGCTGAGCTTGTAGCTTCTCTCTTTAAGAATGGGATGAAGTCCGTGGCTGAACCAGGGGTCAAGAATTTCGCCTGCATAGGTGTTGCTTACGGTTGTAACCTTATTGGCGCATTCGATGCCGCCCTTCATAAGGTTTATGCAGTCGCCGAATTCAACAAGAGAAGCGTGCTCCTCTCCGAGACCGAACACATCGCCGAGAATTTCTTTTCCGTAAATGACCTGATACTGAATATTGTGAATGGTGAAAACGGTTTTTATTCCCGTGAAGCCTTCACGGTTTGCATACATAGTTGAATAATAAACGGGAACGAGTGCACTCTGCCAGTCGTTGCAGTGTATTATATCGGGCTTAAAGTCGATATAGGGCAGAATTTCAAGCACTGCTCTTGAAAAGAACGCAAATCTTTCACCGTCATCATAATGGCCGTAAAGAGTGTTTCTTTTGAAATAATATTCGTTGTCGATAAGATAATATATAACTCCGTTTGCCTTTGCTTCAAATATTCCGCAATACTGCATACGCCATGAAACGGGAACCATAATGTTGGTTATGAACTTCATTGAGGAACGCATTTCATCGCTGACCGTGCCGTAAAGCGGCATAACAACACGGCAGGCAACACGGTGATTTCTGAGTGCCTTGGGAAGTGAGCCTGCAACATCGGCAAGACCGCCGCTTGCGGCAAATGGGAGAGCTTCGCTTGCAACATATAAAACTTTCATTTTCATTATCCTTTCAATATCATCTGAACAGAACTGCTGTATAGTAGGTTCCTTTATATCTGATAACTGCCGTTCCGACCTCGGAAACGCTGTCCGATAGAGCCGAGCTCTCTGCCTGAGAAGCGGCGCTGTCACAAAGAGAGCTTCCGCCGTAATCGGTTGTCATTGTGTATGAAGCCGAGGGCAGGGAGATTTTTCCGTAAAGGTCGGGGAAAATCATTGACATACATTTTGTGCTTGCAAGCGCTTTAAGGTCGCTTGAGGTTGAAAGTCTTTCAAGTCCGTTTGCTTCACGGTTTGAATTTATCTGAGTTATAATTCCTGAAGCAAGCGCTTCTTCTTTTGAAGCATCGTTTTTCTTTTTGCTTTCGGAAGCGGTTGTGCCCTCTTCTCCGGAAGCCGGAGCTTCGGTCGGATATGGGTCAAGCGTAACGATTTCGGTTATCGGGTTCCCGTTTTCATCCTTTTTGACTCTGTGGAGTTTATCCGTTACCGCCATACCCTCTGTTCTGGGAACATAAACGGTTGTGGTTACTCCGCTCGGCGCTTCGGTAACGGGAATGGTGTGCACAACCACCTGAGTGAGCGGCACCCCGTTTTCGTCAACAAGCAGATAGCCGTCCTTATCCGTTACCTCAACCACTTCGGTTTGTTCAATATATTTAACGGTTGATTCCGGAGCGGAGGTCGGCGGCGGAGTTGTGGTCGGATAGACATAGAACGAGCTTACACGGGGTCTTACATAGTAATCCACCATGGTATAATAAACTACCTCGCCGTTCTCCATAGTCTGGCTGGCAAGCACAACAGAGCTTTCAACAACGGTATCGGGCTCTTTATCCTTTTTCTCAAATACGCCGGTTTTAATCAGAATAACTACCAGAGCAAGAACAAGCGCAACTCCGGCAACAACGGCGGTGAGAATATTTTGAGTTGATGTTTTTTTTTCGGATGACATCAGAAACAGCACTTCCTCAGATAACGATTCCTTTTCCTACATAAACGGGGTAATTTGAAGCTCCGCAAAGGGTTTTGCCGGGCTTGACCGCCGCAGACTTATCAATGATAACGCATTCAAGGCTTGCGTTTTCACCGATAAAGGAATCCTGCATGATAATTGAATTTTTGATTTTCGCACCCTTGGCAACGGTTACGCCACGGAAGAGAATGCAGTTTTCAACCTCGCCCTCAATGCGGCATCCGTCTGCGATAAGCGAATTTTCAATCTTTGCGCCGATACCGTAGAATGCCGGAACCTCATCTCTTGTTTTGGTGTAAACCGGCCTTTCGGGAGTGAAAAGCTCTTTTCTGTTTTTATATTCGAGAAGGTCAAGGCTTATATCGTAATAATCCTGAAGCGATGCGATAACTCTTACAAAGCCTTTCTGCTCATAGCCGTAAACGGCAATATTATTAAGATTTTTTGAAATAAGGGTTTCAAAATCGTCTATTCTCAGAGAACGGGCTTCAAAAAGAAGTCTTTCAAGCATGGTTCTGTTTATAAGCATAACCTTAAGCGAAAAATCCTTTTCTTCTTCACAGCCCTCGGTTGATACGGCTGAAATGATTTTTCCGTTTTTATCAAATCCGAACAGAGTGCCGTTATTTATCTTCTGCGGAATTCCGTGAGCATAGGCGATGGTGGCATCCGCCTTGTTTGCGATATGCTCGGCAAGCATTTTATCGAAATCAAAGCCGGTGATAACATTGCAATCGGCAAGCAAAACATAATCCTTGCCCGATGTGGTGATATAATCAATGCTTCCGCAGAGAGCATCAAGCTTTCCGGCTGACATACCTGTTTCGGCTGTGTTATAAGGCGGCAGAATGGTCATGCCGTCTCTTTTTCTTGAAAGGTCCCATTCCTTGCCGTTGCCCACATGGTCCATAAGAGAGCGGTAATTGCTTTTTGTGATTATGCCGACCTGCGAAATTCCGGCGTTAACCATATCGGAGAGGGAGAAGTCTATAAGGCGGTATCTGCCGGCAAACGGAACAGAACCCATCGTTCTGAACGAGGTCATTTCGGGAAGAACTTCATCATAAGCGTTTGAAAAAATTATTCCGAGAACATTATTTGCAGACATTATTTCGCACCTCCTATGTCACTGTCAACCATTTCCTTCGGCATTACCTTTGCGCCCTTGCCGATATTTACTCCGCTGCCGATAACGGCAACGCCCCAGTCATCAATATTTTCCATATTTTCGGGTCTTTCGCCAACAACCGCATTTTCTTCGATAACGGCGTTTTCGGCAACTATCGAATACTGAACAACAGCGCCTTTCTTAATCACCGTTCCGGGCATAACGATTGAATATCTTACCTCTGCGCCCTCTTCAACGGTTACATTTGCAAAGAGCACCGAGAAATCTATATCGCCGTTAATCTCACAGCCCTCGGTTATCATCGAATTTTCAACCTTTGCGGTTTTGCCGATGTAGTGAGGCGGAGCAACAGGGGATTTTGAATAAATTTTCCAGCTGTCATCATCAAGATTGAGGTCAACCTTCGGATTGAGCAGGTCAAGGTTTGCATCCCACAGGCTGTTGATTGTTCCCACATCTTTCCAGTAGCCGTCAAACTGATAAGCAAACATTCTTTCTCCGTTTGAGTGCATTGCCGGAATTACATCGTGGCCGAAATCGTTGCCCGAATTTTCGTTTGCTTCATCCTCAATGAGATATTTTCTGAGCTTTTTCCAGTTGAAAACATAAACACCCATTGAAGCCTTGTTGCTTCTCGGATTTTTCGGCTTTTCCTCAAATTCGGCGATTGAGCCGTCATCATTGACTATCATAAGTCCGAAGCGGCTTGCTTCCTCCCAGGGAACTTCAAGCATTGCGATTGTGCAGTCCGCATTCTTCTGCTTGTGAAAATCAATCATCTTGGCATAGTCCATTTTATAGATATGGTCGCCGGAGAGAATAAGAACATATTCGGGGTCATATCTTTCGATGAAATTGATATTCTGATATATTGCGTTTGCCGTGCCCTTATACCATTCGGTGCCCTTTATCTGCTGATAGGGTGAGAGAATGTGAACGCCGCCGTTGGCTCTGTCCAAATCCCAGGGCTGACCGTTACCGATATAATCATTCAGCTCAAGCGGCTGATACTGAGTAAGCACGCCCACGGTGTAAATTCCCGAGTTAACGCAGTTGGAGAGCGGGAAATCAATTATACGGTATTTTCCTCCGTAAGGAACGGCCGGTTTTGCTATTTTCTTTGTAAGAATGCCGAGACGGCTTCCCTGACCGCCTGCAAGAAGCATTGCTATACATTCGGGTTTAACTGCCATTTTTAATTTCCTCCTTTTATATCCGAAATCTTTTTTCTTGAAGTGTTTTTTATGTACATACAGCTTAAGCCTTCAATGTTCAGCTCAATGCTGTATTCAAATCCGTGCATCGGTTTCTTTTTCGCCTTAACCGAGCCTGCCGTGCTTTCGCCCTTTCCGCCGTAAACCGGGTCTGCGGAGTTGAACACAACTCTGTATGTTCCCTCTTTCGGAACGCCGATGCGGTATCGCTCTCTTGTAACATTCGTAAAATTGCAAAGGGCTATTATTTCATTCCCTGCCTTATCCCGTCTGATATAGGAAACAACGGAATTGGAGCTGTCATCGCTGACTATCCAGGAGAAGCCGTCCCAGCCGTAATCAATTTCCCATAATGCGGAATTTTTGAGATAGAATTTATTGAGGTCGGCAACATATTTTTTCAGCTGTCTGTGCGCTTCGTAATCGAGCAGAAGCCAGTCAAGCTGTTGCTTATAATTCCATTCGATGAACTGACCGAATTCACTGCCCATAAACAGAAGCTTTTTGCCGGGATGTGACATCATATAGCCGAGGAATGAGCGCATACCTGCGAATTTTTCCGTGTAGCCGCCCGGCATTTTGTTTATCAGCGAGCATTTTCCGTGAACCACCTCATCGTGAGAAATCGGAAGCACGAAATTTTCGGAGAACGCATAGAAGAATGAGAATGTGAGACAGTCGTGATTGAACTTTCTGAAATATCCGTCAAGCGAAAAATATTTCAGGCAGTCGTTCATCCAGCCCATATTCCATTTGAAGTTGAAGCCGAGACCGCCCATATAGGTCGGCTTTGAAACCATCGGCCATGCGGTGCTTTCCTCGGCAATCATCATAACATCGCCGTGCTCTCTGAAAATTGATTCATTGAGTTTCCTCAAAAATGCAACCGCTTCGAGATTTTCTCTGCCGCCGGCAGAATTCGGAATCCAGCTTCCGTTTTCTCTGCCGTAATCGAGATAGAGCATTGATGCAACTGCATCAACACGCAGTCCGTCAATGTGATATTTGTCAATCCAGAGCATTGCGCTTGAAATCAGGAAGCTCTGAACCTCGGGCTTGCCGTAATCAAAAACTCTTGTTCCCCACTGATAATGCTCACCCTTTTTCGGGTCGGCATATTCATAGCAGGCGCCGCCGTCAAATTCGTAAAGTCCGAAAGCATCCTTGGGAAAGTGAGCCGGAACCCAGTCGAGAATAACGCCTATTCCCGACTGATGAGCCTTATTCACAAAATATGCAAAATCATCCGGAGTGCCGAAGCGTGAGGTCGGAGCGAAATAACCTGTTACCTGATATCCCCATGAGCCGTCAAACGGATGCTCCATAATCGGCAGAAGCTCAATATGAGTATAACCCATTTCGGAAACATAAGGCACAAGTCTGTCGGCGAGCTCTCTGTATGAAAGGGGATTGCCGTCATCATAAAGCTGCCATGAACCGGCGTGCACTTCATATATATTTACGGGAGAATCATATATGGATTTTTTCTTTCTTTTGCGAAGCCAGCCCGAATCATTCCATTCAAAATCAAGCTTACCGAAATATTTTGAAGCTGTTCCGGGTCTTGTTTCCGCATGGAATGCGAACGGGTCACATTTCATATATTTTTTACCGTCGGCAAGGGTAAAGCAGAATTTATATGCATCAAATTTTTCAACGCCGTCAACAGTGCATTCCCAAACGCCGCCGCTGATTTTTTTCATCTGTGCCTTTTCGGAATTCCATTCGTTGAAATCTCCGGCAACCTCCGCTTTTGTAACATTCGGAGCCCATACTCTGAATGTTACCCGGTTTTCGCCGTCGGGGTGAGCGCCGAGATATTCATATGCTTTTGCGTTTGTGCCCTCGTGGAAAAGGTAAAGAGGAAGATTATTTTCTTTTTTTGCCATTTCGGGAGCACCTCCTTTGATTATGAGAACACTATATGAGCTTAATTATAATTATTATATCAATATATATTTATATTTTCAAGTAAAAGACCATTAATTTATTAACAAAATCTTATTTATGCAATATGACGATAATGGTTACAAAGCTGTCACCATTATTGACAAAAAGTTATAAATTTGATATATTTTAAAATGAATTTTTATATCTGCGGAGAGGAGCTCCGATAATATGATAAGTACTGATAATTTATGTATGAGCTGTATGCGTGAGATAGGGGATGCCAAGAAGTGTCCGCATTGCGGTTATCACACCGATTCGGCGCAGATTTCGCCTTATCTTCCCGTGCGCACCGTTATTGCCAACCGCTATCTTGTGGGAAAAATTCTTGAATATAACGGCGAGGGCGCAACCTATATCGGCTGGGACCTGCATGAGAGGAAGCCGATAAAGATAAGAGAATTTATTCCCGATTCTTTTACAATCAGAACCTCATCAGACCCTGATTTAAAGGTTATGGTCGGAAGTGAAAGTATATTCGCAGAGCTTCGTCAGAGCTTTGAGGAGCTGTGGACAAAGCTTGCAAGACTTAAAGGACTTTCCGCCCTCATAAGCGTAAATGAAGTGGTTGAGGATTACGGAACATCATACGCAATATATGACCATATTGAAGAAATTTCGCTCAGAGATTTGCTTCTCAGAAGCAAAACGGGTTATCTTTCATGGGAAAAGGCAAGACAGCTTCTTATGCCGATTCTTTCAACTCTCGGAACGCTCCATTCATCCGGAATAATCCACAGAGGAATTTCGCCGTCAACGCTTATGGTTGACAGAGACGGCAAGGTAAGAATAACGGGCTTCTGCATCGGAGCGGCAAGAACCGCACGGAGCGACCTGAACAGCCGCCTTTTTGACGGATATGCCGCCATTGAGCAATACGGCTTTGAGGGTCAGCAGGGAACATGGACGGATATATATGCGTTCACGGCGGTGCTTTACCGCACTCTTATCGGCAGTGACCCGATATCCGCAAAGGAAAGAATGACGAATGACCGTCTTATGGTTCCCGGAAAATTTGCGGAAGCGCTTCCGGCTTATGTGATAAACGGTCTTATAAACGGTTTGCAGATTTTGCCCGAGGACAGAACGAGAACCGTTGAACAGCTTCGAGCCGAGCTTTCCGCTTCACCTGCCGCAACGGCGGCGAGTGCAGAGCATCAGCCCAAGCCGAAAAAAAATTCAACTGCTTCTCCCAAATCCGAAAAGCAGAACAGTATGAAAATCATAATTACCACCGCAGTTATCTGTGTGGCGGTTGGTCTTGCGATATTTGTTGCTTTGGCATTTACGGTTTTAAAGGATTCATTTCATTTCGGCGGCGGCACCGAAAACGGCGTTTCATCGGTTGCCGAGGGTGAGCCCGTTCCCGTTCCGGATTTCAAGGGCAGAAGCTTTGTAGATATAAGCTCAAACCCCGTTTTCACAAAGAATTTCAGATTTGAGCAGGAGGAAATTTTCAGCGATGAGGTTGCCGAGGGCTATGTTATAGACCAGAGCATCGCCGCCGAAACCACCGTTGCACAGAATACATTGATAAAACTTTATGTCAGCAAGGGCAAAGAAATAATCAGCTTGCCCGATGTTACGGGTCAGAATATTCTGCTTGCCGAAAAGAGCCTTACCGACCTCGGCTTTACGGTTGAAAGAATTGATACCGATGAGGGAACTCACGCCGACGGCGAGGTTATCCATATGGCGCCTATGGCAAATCAGAATTATGCAAGAGGAACGAAAGTATATCTGAGTGTTTATACCGTTGCAACAACCGTACCCGAAACGCAGGAACCGCAAACGCCGGATGAACCCGTTCAGCCCGTTGAACCTACTGCCGCACCGGAACCCGTTTCGGAGATTGAAACCGTTCCCGAAGAATAACGGAGGATATTATGGCGAAAATAACAGGCGAAAAAATAAAAAACATCCCGTGGCAGGATAAGCCGGAGGGATACAGATATCCCGTGTGGAGATACACGGAAAATCCCATAATCACAAGGGATAATCTCTTTATGGCAAACAGCATATTCAATTCCGCCGTTGTGCCTTACGGAGACGGCTTTGCCGGTGTTTTCAGAGCGGATTATATGTCGAGAGACCAGAGACTTGTTACAGGCTTCAGCAAGGATGCAATTCATTGGGAGCTTGAAGAAAAAGTGATTTTTGAGGGTTATGACCCCCGTCTCTGCCTGATTGACGGAAAATATTACCTCTCGTGGGTAAATCATACTCCGCACGGAACAACCATCGGACTTGCTTATACGGAGGATTTCAAAAGCTGGGTTCAGCTTGAAGATGCCTGCTATCCCGTTGCAAGAAACGGCGTACTGTTTCCGAGAAAAATCGGCGATGAATATATGCTTCTGATTCGCCCGTGCGATAAGGGTCACACGCCTTACGGCGATATTTATATCATTCGCAGTAAGGATTTGGAATACTGGGGTAAAAACAGATTTGTTATGTCACCCGTTAAAAACTGGGAAATGACAAAGGTTGGCGCAGGTCCCACACCCATTGAAACAGACGAGGGCTGGCTGATGTTTTATCACGGAGTTATCACCAGCTGTAACGGCTTCTCTTACAGTATGGGTGCGGCAATTCTTGATAAAGACGAGCCTTGGAAAGTGCTTCACAGAGCAGACAGCTTCCTTTTAGGGCCTCACGAAATCTATGAGTGCTGCGGCGATGTTCCAAATGTAGTGTTCCCATGCTCCGCCCTTGCAGATGCCGAAACAGGCAGAATCGCAATTTATTACGGCGCAGCAGATACCACCGTCGCCCTCGCTTTCACCACAATCGACGAAACAATCAAATATATCAAAGATAATGATATGATTAAATAAAAGAATCTCCCTTGGCACCCAGCCGAGGGAGATTT
>JAZQON010000060.1:0-29337 GCA_045627825.1 Acutalibacteraceae bacterium | reverse complement strand
AACTATTAAATGTAATCCATTTACTTGATTTTAAGGAGGAAAATAACAATGGCAAAGGCAAAATTTGAAAGAAACAAGCCGCATGTAGACATCGGCACCATCGGTCACGTTGACCACGGCAAGACCACTCTTACCGCTGCTATAACCAAGACCCTCGCTATGAAGGGCGGCGCTGCTTTCATCGATTACGCTAACATCGATAAGGCTCCCGAAGAGAGAGCTCGTGGTATCACGATCAACACCGCTCATGTTGAATATGAAACCGACAGCCGTCACTATGCTCATGTTGACTGCCCGGGTCATGCTGACTATATCAAGAACATGATCACCGGTGCTGCTCAGATGGACGGCGCTATCCTTGTTATCGCTTCCACCGACGGCCCCATGGCTCAGACAAAAGAACACCTTCTCCTTGCTCGTCAGGTTGGCGTTCCCAAGATTATCGTTTTCATGAACAAGGTTGACCAGGTTGATGACCCCGAGCTCCTTGAACTCGTTGAAATGGAAATTCGTGAAACTCTTGCTGAGTACGGCTTCGATGAGGAAGCTCCCATCGTTAAGGGTTCTGCTCTCAAGGCTCTTGAGTATGAAGGCGGCGATGTTGACGCTGATGTTCTTAAGCCCATCTGGGAACTCATGAACTATGTTGATGAATATATTCCCACTCCTGACCGTAAGGCTGACCTTCCCTTCCTTATGCCCGTTGAGGATGTTTTCACAATCACCGGCCGTGGCACAGTTGCTACCGGCAGAGTTGAGCGTGGACAGCTCAAGACTTCTGAGGAAGTTGAAATCGTTGGTCTCCAGGAAGAAAAGAGAAAGACCGTTGTTACCGGTATCGAAATGTTCCGCAAGATTCTTGATTACGCTGAAGCAGGCGACAACATCGGCGCTCTCCTTCGTGGCGTACAGAGAAGCGAAATCGAGCGTGGACAGGTTCTTGCAAAGCCCGGCTCAATTCATCCTCACACCAAGTTCGTTGGCCAGGTTTATGTTCTGACCAAGGAAGAAGGCGGCCGTCATACTCCGTTCTTCAACAACTATCGTCCTCAGTTCTATTTCAGAACTACTGATGTTACAGGCGTTATCAATCTTCCCGAAGGCACTGAAATGTGCATGCCCGGCGATAATGTTGATATGAAAGTTGAACTTATCACTCCTATCGCTATTGAAAAGGGACTTCGTTTCGCTATCCGTGAAGGCGGCAGAACCGTTGGTTCAGGCGTTGTTATCGAGATTAACGAATAATTAAAACCAAAAAGGGAGCAGTCGAAAGACTGCTCCTTATTTTTTAAATTCGGAATGCGGAATTATGAATTCGGAATTAATGACGGGCTTTTGACCGTACCCGATTTTTAAGTTAGGAGAGAGGAGTTTCGGACGGGCTTCACCCGTACCCATTTTATAACTGCTTACATATAACTTTTACTTCTGAATTAATATCTGTTGTTTATTCAAAAGCAAAGAGGAAAAATTAATATTATAAAATCGGCACGAAGTGCCCCTTGATTCCGAACTCCGAAATCATAATTCCGAATTTAAAGCGAGCTTTCTGCCCATAAGGACACCCATAACCGATGCCATCATCAGTCCTCTTGTCCAACCGCTTGAATCGCCGAGACAGTAAAGTCCTTTTACATTTGTGTTGAAATCCTTATCCATTTTAATGCGGTTGCTGTAAAATTTAAGCTCGGGGGAATAAAGCAGGGTTTCTCTTGAAGCAAAGCCGGGTACAACATGGTCAACCGCCTGGATGAAGTTGATTATATTCACCATTGCACGGTAAGGCATTGCGGCGGTTATATCGCCTGCAACGGCATCAACGAGTGACGGTTTAACATTCGAATGGGCAAGCTCCTTTTGCCAGGTGCGTTTCCCGTCGAGTATATCTCCGTAGCGCTGAACAAGGATATGACCTGCACCGAGCATATTCGTAAGCTCTCCGACCTTTTGCGCATATGAAATCGGCTGATTGAACGGCTCACTGAAATTATGAGAGCAAAGAATTGCAAGGTTTGTGTTATCGGATTTAATATCCTTGTATGAATGTCCGTTAACAACCGCAAGCTCGTTATCATAGTTTTCCTGACTTACAAATCCGCCCGGGTTCTGGCAGAAAGTGCGAACCTTATTCTTGAACGGCAGGGGATAGCCGATGAGCTTTGATTCATAGAGTGCTTCGTTGACCGTTTCCATAATTTCATTGCGAACCTCAACTCTTACGCCGATGTCAACCGTTCCGGGCTGATGTGCGATATTGTGCTGAGCGCATTTTTCTTCAAGCCAGTCGGCACCTCTTCTGCCTGCGGCAATAACGGTATTTTCGGCGTAAACCTCGTGACTTTCCTTGCCGTCAGTTATGCAAACACCCTTGCATACGCCGTTATCCATAATAACATCAAGGCATTCAAAGCCGAACATCATATCAACGCCGTTTTTGAGCAAATCCTGCTCAATTGCATAATATAAATCTCTTGCTTTTTCCGTTCCGAGGTGGCGAATGGGGCAGTCAACAAGCTTTAACCCGGTCTGAATTGCTCTTTTTCTTATTTCCTTAACGGCTTCACTGTTGCTGATACCCTCAATTTTTTCATCGGCGCCGAATTCAAGATAAATTTTATCCGTATAATCTATTGTCTGCTGTGCAACATCCTCACCGATAAGGCTCGGCAGGTCACCGCCCACCTCGTAGCTCAGCGAAAGCTTACCGTCCGAAAAAGCGCCTGCGCCGGAAAAACCTGTTGTAATATGGCAATACGGTTTGCAGTTCATACATTTTCCCGTTTTCGCTTTCGGACAGCTTCTGTTTTCAATTGCTTTTCCTTTTTCAACGATGAGTATTTTCTGTTTACTGCCTTTTCTTATCATTTCCAGTGCAGTAAAAATTCCCGCAGGACCTGCACCTATTATTACGGTATTATATTTCATAAAACAATCTCCATTTTTATATATTATGGCATAAAATAACCCGTCGATTTCTCGGCGGGTTATTAATTTTTGAATTATTCCGCAATTCTCTTGATGATGGATACGCAGTCATCGTAATCCATAATCTTCGGAACGGGATAAAGAGGATTGCCCTCACGGAGTGCTCTTGAAGCGATGGTGGGAATATCCTTTTCGAGTATCTTAAGATGCTCGGGAATATTCATCATCTTGTTGAATTCCTTGATGTTGGAAATGAAGAGCTCCGCTTTCTGAGTATCGCTCATGCCGGCTGTTTCAAGACCTGCAATATCTGCAAGCTTTGCAAGTGCTTCAGCGGCGGTTGAGCCGTAATACTCAAGAACATAGGGCAGAATAACTGCATTTGCAAGGCCGTGAGGAGTACCGTACATACCGCCGAGGTTATGTGCGATAGCATGAACATAGCCTACATATGCTCTTGTGAATGCGATACCTGCAAGATAGGATGCTTCAAGCATATTTTCTCTTGCGGTTATATTTTTACCGTCTTCATAAGCGGTGAAAATATTGTCAAAAATAAGCTTTGTTGCTTTTTCGGCGGCCGCAATGGTGCCCTTGGTATTGCTGTGGCCGATGTAAGCTTCAACGGCGTGAGTTAAAGCGTCCATACCGGTTGTTGAGGTGATATGCGGCGGAAGGCCGACTGTAAGCGCCGGGTCAAGAACAGCGTATTTCGGACGGAGAACGGGGTCCTGAAGCGCATATTTCTCGTGAGTTTTCGGGTCTGAAACAACAGCGGCAATGGTGGTTTCCGAGCCTGTGCCGGCAGTTGTGGGAACCGCATAAAGAGTGGGAAGCTTCTTAAGAATTTTAAGCGTTCCTCTCATCTTCTGAACTGTGAGGTTGGGTCTTGCTATTCTTGCGGCACAAGCCTTTGCGCAGTCCATCGGTGAGCCGCCGCCGAAAGCGATAACCGCCGTGCAGGCGTAGTTAATGTAAAGCTTTCTGGCTTCTTCGATGTTGTCTATTGTGGGGTTCGGCTGAGTGCCGTCATAAACCACATAATTAACTCCTGCCTTGTCAAGGCCCTCGAAGAGACTGTCAAGCAGATGAAGGTTCATAAGTCCTTTATCGGTAACAATCAGAACGCTGTTGTGACCGTTTGACTTAACGATTTCGGGAAGCTTTTTGATACTGCCTTCGCCCTTAACGAGCTGAGGCTCTGTCCAGTCAAGGAAGTTAACGGCAACTCTGAAAACGCCCTGATAGGTTCGGCAGTATGCTTTATAAAGTGTGGATGCAGCCATAGCTATTACCTCTTTTTTCATAATTTTACATTATAATTATATCATATTTATTTTAATTACGCAATGGCAAAATTCACAAAAATGAAAGGTTGCATTTGTAACATATATTATGTTATAATTTTGTTTATAAATAAGCAGGAGATGAAAATATGCTTAAAATAACAACAGAGGGAAGAACATTCAGAGATGAATGCGGCAGACAGCGTATATTCAGCGGCATAAATCTTTGCGATAAAGGAAGCGCCGAAAAGGATGATAAGAGATATCACTATAATTTCGCATTTGATGAAGAACTGATTTCACAGCTCGCAAAAAACGGCTTCAATCTTGTAAGGCTCGGTATGACATGGGATGCGGTTGAGCCCGAACCCGGTCAGTATGATGAAGAATATCTTGACAGAGTGCAGAAGGTAGCCGACCTTTGCGAAAAATACGGAATATATTTTTATCTTGATATGCACCAGGACCTTTATACGGGTCTGCCCGGTCTTGCAGGGGACGGAGCACCTTATTGGGCGTGCATAACCGGCGGAGCAAAATTCAAGCCCGCAAAGCTTGTTTGGGCAGAGGGATATTTCTGGGGCAAGGCAACGCACAGGGCATTTGATAATTTCTGGAACGATGTTCCGCTTGAGGGTAAAACCATTCAGACTTATTACCGCAATATGTGGGCTCATGTTGCGGACAGATTTAAAGACCATCCGGCACTTTTCGGATATGATATGCTTAATGAGCCGTTCCCGGGAAGTGACGGCGGAAAGGTGTTTGCAAAGCTTGTGGGCAGCATAGCTAAAACGGTTATAACCGACAAGAGATGCGGAATAATCAGAATGGCAAAGCTGCTTTTCAGCGGAAACCCGGTCAGAGTGCTTGAACCGTTTGCCGATACGGAGCTTTTCAGAAAGGTGACAAAAGCGGCGGATTCGCTCATATATAAATTTGATACCGGCGTTTATTCAAAATTCGTGAATAACACTGCCGAAGCAATACGCAAGGTTACGGATAACGGAATAATCATGATGGAAAACAGCTATTATTCAAATCTCGGTATTCCTTATTCAACTCCGGCGGTCAATTACGGCGGCGAGAGAGAAAAAAATCTCTGCTTTGCTCCGCACGCATATGACCTTATGGTTGATACTCCGGCATATAAATATGCAAGCAATTCAAGAGTAGGTTCGATATTCGATGAGCATGCAAGGTCGCAGGACAGGCTGGATGTGCCCGTAATAGTCGGCGAATGGGGCGGACAGTCGGACGGAACCGACTGGCTTTACCACATTGATTATCTGCTTGATAAGTTTGATAAAAACAAATGGGGTCACACCTACTGGGCTTATTTCAAAGGCATTTTCGATTCTCCCGTTATGGGATGCCTAAAAAGGCCTGCGCCCGTTGCGGTTTGCGGAGATATAAAGGAATATAAGCATGATAAGAAAAAGAATGTGTTCACGCTTGAATATACACAGAGCACAGAGTATTCCGAGCCGACGGAAATATATATTCCGAAGCAGTTTAAAAATATCACCTGTGACGGAAAATACGAGCTTATGCCGAAAGGGGATAACGGCGAAGCGATTGTTAAAATATATTCCGAAGCAGGCGAACATAAAGTTATTATTGAATTTTAACTTAATACTTAAATTATGACCTCCGGCTTAGCCGGAGGTCATGATTTAAGAGCGGAGTTCCGGGTGGGTTTCACCCGTACATGAATTCAGAATTAACTATTTATTTTATGATTTCAACGCTCCAGGCGTATTCGAATTTTCCGCCTTTGTCAAGGCGCTGAATTCCACGCTTCTGCGAGATATCGTCCTTATAATCTCTGCTGTCATCAAGTCCCCACCAGGGTTCTATGCAAACATATGGGGCACCGGGCTTTGCCCATATTCCGAGGAACGGGCAGTCACCGAATGTAAATTCAACTTCATTTTCGCCCTTGATTCTGAGCTTCTTTGAATTCAGCCCCGAAAGGATAAGACAATCGGGAACAAAAATATGCTTCGTTATTTCAATTTCACGGCTGTTTTCGATAAGCGGGAAATCCTGATTGATAACATAGCTGTCCTTATCAATTCTTTCGGTGCAGAGTGTTTCCTCTTTTTCGAATTCGATTTTATCACCGATTGCGCAGTTGAACCCCGGATGAGCACCGAGAGAAAAATATATTTCGCCGTCTGTTTTATTTTCAACGGTGAGAGTGTTTTTCAGGGAATTTCCGATGAGCTCAAAGGTTGCGGTGAGCTTGAAATCAAACGGATAGCTTTTGAGAGTGTTTTCATCACTTTCAAGGCTGAAAACCGCTTTCGCACCGTTGCATTCCTCAACCTTAAACGGCATTCTTCTTGAAAGACCGTGCTTTAAGAGCGAGTATTCTTTTCCCTTATAGCGGAATTTATCGTCAAGCAGTCTGCCGATTATCGGAAAAAGTATCGGTGCCTGACTGCTCCATATTTCGGGAGTGCCGTACCACATATATTCTTTTCCGTTTTTCTTGGATTTGAGCGAATGAAGCTGTGCACCGTTTTCATCGCAGATTTCGCAGGTCAGATATTCATTTTCGATTTTATAAAACATTGTTTCTTCTCCTTTTCGATTGATACTATATAAATTGTATTTTATTACCGCAAAAAAGTCAATGATTATATTTGAAAAAAGTCAATGATTATATTTGACAATGCTTGATTTTTTTTGCATATTGAGATATAATGTTATTCGTATAAATATGTACAGGAGGAATTTTATTATGGCAAATTATGACGAGTTTGCAGGCGTATATTCCCTGCTTCTCACACCTTTCAACTGGGACAGAACTATCGACTACACGGCATATGAAGAATATGTTGCGTGGCAGGCATCATATAAGCCCCAGCACCTTTTCGCAAACTGCGGTTCATCCGAAATGACCTGCCTTACTCCCGAAGAGAGAGTTAAGCTTGCCGGTCTTGCGGTTAAAAATTCAAACGGTGTTCCCGTTTTTGCAACCGGAAACCTTGAGGAATCCTTTGAAGCTCAGGTTGATGAGATGAAAAAGCTTGAACAGCAGGGCGTTGCAGGTCTTGTTTTTGTAACTAAGGGTATGTGCGATAAGCCGGCGGAGCAGTTCGACTATCTCAGCGCTCTTATTGCCGAAACAAAGCTTCCCGTTGTTCTCTATGAGTTCCCGGGAATGAAGCCGCACCTTATGGATGCCGATGTTTACGGTAAGCTTGCCGCAACGGGCAGAGTTAAGGGCATCAAGGATACCACCTGCCATCTTTCGATGATAAAAGAAAAGATTGATGTTCAGGGCAACTCGAATGTTCTTCAGGCGAATATTCCGCTTCTTTACGATTCATATCTTGCAGGAGCAAAAGGTGTTGTTGCAACTCCCACAGCCTGCGGAACGAAGCTTTTCGTTAAGATGTGGGATGAATTCGTAAAGGGTGACCTTGAAGCGGCGAAAAAGACACATCAGCACATCATTCTGCTTGATAACGCAATTGATTCCGGTTTTATGGCAAGTGCAAAGTATCTTGTTAAGCTCCAGGGCGTTAATATGAATTGGTACACAAGAGGAAGCCACAATCTCGGCGAAGCAAGGCTCAGGTCTCTTGAGGTTTATTATGATTGGGCAAAGTCCGAGGGCGTTCTCGATTAATTTGAAAAATAAACGGATAATACGGGGGACAATATGAAAAAGTTAAGCGCAACCGTTTGTGCGGTCACGCACGCCGGAAGAATCCGCAAAGAAAACGAAGATAATTACAGCCTTAACGGCAGACTTACCTCAAACGGTGACCTGAAAAAAGGTTCTGCATTCGTTCAGAAAATGAGTGAGCCGTTTCATCTGGTTGTCTGTGACGGCATGGGCGGCGAAAGCTACGGAGAGCTTGCTTCGGGAATAGCCGTTGAAACTCTTTCAAAAAATGCAAGAGAGATATACGACAGCGGAGAGGATTTCAGCTTTGCCGTTTCAAACAGTCTTGACGAAGCAAACGAAAAAATCTGCAAAGAGATAACCGACAGAGGTGCAAGAATGGGAACGACCCTTGCGGCGATTTATGCCGTAAAGGGAAGTATCATCTGCGTTAATATCGGCGATACGAGAATATATCATTTCTCAAAGGGGATGCTTGAGCAGATAAGCTTTGACCATACTCATGCTCAGAGCATTGTCGATGCAGGCGGAGTGCCGCAGGCAAAAATGAGCAGTATTCCCGATGCAAAAAGGCTTACGAAGCATCTCGGAGTTTTTCCCGAGGAATCCAATCTTTCGCCGAACATCAGCGTTATCAATGATATTGATGACGGAGATATCGTTATGCTTTGCAGTGACGGACTTACCGATATGCTCACCGATTCGGATATAGTTGATATTCTTTCAAAGGGTGAAAATGCTCAGGATGTTTCCGGAAAGCTTATCAGAACGGCACTTGAAAGGGGCGGCAAGGATAATATTACCGTTATGACCGCTTTTATCGGCGCAGAGGATACGGCAATATTTGCTCCGAAAGCGGCGGCTGTTGTTGGCGATACCGATGCCGATTACGAGGATGAATACCGCAACAGCTTCGGCGCAAACCAGCAGAGCTTTGATGAAGAGCAGGTTTCTCCTTATGCAAATGCCGATGCGAGAGCTTATATTAAGCCGAAGGATAAGAATAAGATAATCAAAACAGCGGCGATAATTGCGGCGGCGGTTATTGCGGTTATTGCGGCGGCGGTTATCATAAAAATGATAATTGATAAAAAAGCAGAATCAAACAATGCGACTTCAACAACAAATACTACATATAACTATCAGTATTATATTCCGGCAACTGCAGCTTCAACCATAGAAGCGTGGGATATGAGCACAACCGTGGAATCCTCAACGGAAGACGAAAGCACAACCGAAGAGGAGGAGACAACACGCAGACATACATCCGCTCCGAAGACCACACGCAAGCGCACGCAGACCGAAGCACGCACCCAGGCAAGAACCGAGCCACGCACTCAGGCTCAGACTGATGCTCCCACCGAAGCTAAAACAGATGCTCCCACCGAAGCTCAGACCGAAGAGCGCACCGAAACTCCGACTCAGGCGGCAACCGAAGCACCCACTCAGGCCGCAACGGAAGCTCCAACTCAGGGAGAACAGTAAAATTAGGCAAGCGCCGAATTATATGAAAAAATCAGCCTTATCCGAAAGGGTAAGGCTGATTTTGCATATGTGGTTATTCGTCTTTGAGACCGAGAATATAGTCGGTTGATACTTTGTAATATTGCGAAAGCTTTATTAATATATCCGTGGGTATATCACGCTGACCTAATTCATAATTGCTGTAAACCTGCTGGGAGCAATTAAGTATTTTTGATATTTCTTTTTGAGTAATATCGTGGTCTTCCCTTAAATCTCTTATTCGTTTATACATATAATAACATCCTTTTATATCTTTGATATTATTATATGTACCGCAAAATGCAGTATTGACAAATACCGCAAATTGCGGTATAATTGTGCCGAAATGAAAAGATAAAGAGGGAAAAACGGTGAATAAGAAAAGCTTTGCGTTATCAAAAATGAGGGAAGAAAACAATTTTTCAATAAAAAGAATTATCGAAATAGTTTTCATTGTTTTAATTTTATTTTTAGCCGTTTTCGGAATATTCAAAATCTCAAAAGCAATATCAAAAAAAGATGTGAGTAATCCGTCGGATATTAAGCCGGAGATAGATGTAAATTATATAAGCCAAAAACTTGAAAAAATCAGTTCTCTTGAAACTGCAAAAATCACATACGGTTGCATACTCGGATATAAAGACGGTAAATATACTTTAATAAATAAAAAATCTTTTTCAATGTATTATACTGTTACTGCTTCGGCCGGAATTGATGTAAGTAAAATAACCGTATCTGAAAAAGACGGGAAATATACGGTGGTTTTACCTCAAGCAACATTGAGTTCGATTTATATCGACCCCAAAAGCTTTTTATTCTTTGACAAAAAACAAGGTATAATCAATCGGCGAGATGTTGAAGATATGAAAGAGGCGCTTGAGCTGGCTGAACAAGATGTAAAAGCCCAGGCAACAACAGACCAGCTTCTCAATTTGGCAAATTCCAATGGAGTGCAGGTTATTTCAAATCTCTTGGGGAGCTTTTTGAACGAAAATGATTTTGAAATAAAAACGACAATTGAAAATAAGGCTGAGAAAATAAAGGCACCTATTTCAGCGGAAGAAGCGATAGAAAAATATAACGGAAAAGAATCGGATTATAAAAAGCTTGAAGAATTATTCCAAGAGTCGGGATTTATAAATGTAAGTACCGTTCCGATTGAAGATTTAAAAATCGGTTTTTTAACAAAAGAGGGTGCGGTCCAGAGTGTATCAATTGCAGGAAATGATTCGTTTAATGCGGATGTGAATGTTTTCAATGCGGATGATGAAGTTATAATAAAATATCATACAAAGAAAAACCAATAAATTACAGCATATATTAAATACCGCAGGACTGTATGTTCCATACAATCCTGCGGTATGCTTTGTTGCAAAAAATCCCGAATTGAAAATCAACTCAGTTGATTTTTGAAATGCACCAGATTGCAACATCCTCATAAACATCTTTTCTCTTTATTTCATTGAGAATTTCGTGGCGCATATCGGGATAAATTTTAACGGTAATATCTTTTTGACCCGAAAACTTGAGGTCGTTATAAACCTGCATAACACCGGAGCCATACTGTCCTACGGGGTCATCCGCACCCGAGATGAAGAGAACGGGCAGGTTGTTGGTTACTCTGCCGAACCAGTCCTTGCCGGAAACCTTTGTCAGAATAGTGAAAAGGTCCTTAAATCCTGCGGCGGTAAAAATGAAACCGCAGTATTTATCGTTTATATATTTGTCAACGATTGCATTGTCATTGGTGAGCCAGTCGAATGTGGTTCTCGGAGAAGCGATTTTTTTATTGTATGAGCCGAATGCCAGGCCGTCAATGAACTTGCTCTTATATTCGGAGCCTTTGAATTTTGCAATTGCGCCGGCAATTCCGATTGCAAGCGCTGAAGCCGGATTTTTGCCGCTTGTGCCGCAGATTATCGCTCCTTTTATAGCCGTATCCGTTCCGTAACGGGCGATATATTCCCTTGCAATGAACGAACCCATACTGTGTCCGAAAAAGATAAGGGGAAGATTGGGATAATCCTTTTTGAGAATTTCGGTGAGCGTTCTCTCATCTTCAACAAATGCATCCCAGCCGCCGTTTTCGCCGAAATAGCCGAGCTTTTCATCTGAAGTGACGGATTTTCCGTGGCCGATATGGTCGTTTACGAAAACAGCAAAACCCTTTTCGCAAAGTGATGCCGCAAATTCTTCATAGCGTTCACCGTGTTCCGCCATGCCGTGGCAAATCTGGAAAAGAGCGTGAGCGCCGTCGGCAGGAAGCCAGCCTCTCACAAAGATATCGGCAAGACCCGTTTTTGACGGAAAAGTAAATTCTTTTCTGATGATTTCCATATTCTTCACCTTTCTTTGTTGTTCTTTCACTTGAATTATATCATTCATAAGGCCTTATTTCAATATGTTGGAAAATATATGTAAAAATTAATTTACAAATTATACACAGATTGCATCCGATGTGTACATAATTGTGTGCCATTATATGGATAGAAACAGGAGCATTTAACATATAATTATGAGGAAAGGATGGGTGAGATGAAAAACGAAACCGAATGCATTATGGTTTGCGTAACTCCGCAGGAAGCCTGCCTGAGACTGATTGCCGCAGGAGCCCGTGCCGCATCGGAAAGCGAAAAACAGCTTAAGGTTATAAGTGTTTTCCGAAAGGACAGATGTCTTGATACCGAAACGGGAAATGCGCTTGATAAGCTTTTTGAGTACGCAAAAGAATATAATGCGGATATGAATGTATATTTCAGCGATGACGCATTTCTGACTGTTGCCGTTGCGGCGAAAAAACTGAATGTATCATCTCTGATTATGGGATTTCCCAAGGACGGAAGCAGTGGCTTCATTGAGCAGGTTCACGAGCTTCTGCCTAAGATACCCATAACAATGATTGACGAAAATTCAAATGAATATAAAATAATACATTTCGATAAAAAGGAGCTTAAGAGGGACAAAATATCAGTTCATTGATATTCCTTTTGAGAAAAGTTTGTTTACCGCCTGACGAAGCTGAACATAATTCTCGCCCGAAAGGGCGGGATTTTTTTTGAGCAGCTCGGTTGCGGCGGCGTGAGTTTCACGGATTGTTTCGCCGTCCGTCATCATATCGGCAATTTTCAAATCGGGCAGGCCGTGCTGGCGTGAACCGAAGAAATCACCCGGACCTCTTAGCCGCAAGTCCTCATCGGCAATCTTAAAGCCGTCGGTGGTTTCCGTCATTATATTAAGGCGTTCAAGCGTTTTTTCATCGCCCGAATCGGAAATCATTATGCAGGTGGATTTTTCCGTTCCTCTGCCTATTCGTCCACGAAGCTGATGAAGCTGAGAAAGCCCGAATCTCTCGGCGTTCTCAATAACCATTATAACCGCATTCGGTACATCTATGCCGACCTCAATAACCGTTGTTGAAACCAGAAGCTGAGTTTCTCCGCAGGCAAATGACTGCATAACCGCTCTTTTTTCGGCAGGCTTCATTTTGCCGTGAAGCAGACCGACCTTGAATCCTTTGAAAAATCCGTCGGAAAGATTTTGATAAAGCTCCTGAGCGGCGGTCAACTCGCTTGAATCGTTTTCGGCAACGAGAGGACAAACGATATAGCCCTGCAAGCCCGAGCAGAGATGCTTTTTGATATATCCGTAAGCCCTTTCACGGATATCCGGTTTAATAAGAAAGGTTTCCGTTTTCTGTCTGCCCTTCGGCATTTCATCGAGAATACTTAAATCAAGGTCGCCGTAAATTATCAGTCCGAGTGTTCTCGGTATAGGTGTTGCAGACATAACGAGAGTATGCGGATTTATGCCTTTTTCGCTCAGCATACTGCGTTGGTTAACACCGAATCGGTGCTGCTCATCGGTTACGGCAAGTGCAAGTGCTTTGAATTCAACATCCTTCTGAATTATGGCATGAGTGCCGATGAGAAGCTGAATTTCGCCGTCCTTTACGGCGGCTTTTATTTTCTTCTTTTCCGCCGCAGGTGTTGAGCCTGTGAGCAGAGCAACATTCATATTCGTATTTTTGAAAAATCCCGTCATGGTTTTAAAATGCTGTTCGGCAAGCACCTCGGTGGGAGCCATCAGCGCACTTTGAAAGCCGTTGCAGGCGCAGTTATATATGAGAGCGGCGCAAACTGCCGTTTTACCCGAGCCCACATCGCCCTGTAAAAGACGGTTCATCGGCTGAGAAAGGCTCATATCGGCGCACGCCTGATTTATCGCACGCTTCTGCGCCCCGGTAAGCTCAAAGGGGAGCAGGGAGAAAAATTTTTCGCTGTAATCCTCGGCCATTGCAATTGCGTTTGAAACACGGTTTTTGCTTCTCAGGCGAATCATACCGAGCTCAAGCAGGAAAAGCTCCTCGAAAATCAGTCTGCGTCTTGCTTCGGAAAGCATATCAATGCTCTGCGGAAAATGAATATTCAAAAGTGCATCCTTAAGGCTCATAAGGCAATAGGCTTCACGGATTTCAACGGGAATGGGGTCGGGAAAATCAGTGCAAAGCTCAAAAGCGTTTGAAATAAGCCGTTCTGTCGCACGGGAATTAAGTCCTGCGGTTTGCGGATATATCGCACGCATTCTGACTTCACCGGTAAACTCGGTGAACTCGGGAGAATTCATTGAGCGATAATATCCCTTGCCGGTTATTTTGCCGTAAAAGAGATATTCTTTTCCCTGTTCAAGCTTTCCGGCGGCGTATTTGTTATTGAAAAATGTTATATCAAGCAGATTTTCTCCGTCTGTAATCTCAGTCTTATAGAGTGTCATTCCCTTACGGATTCTGTGTTCAATACATCTTGAACCGACAATTGCTTTTATGCACACGGCTTCATTCATCGGAGCATCGTTTATTGAGGTTATGTTGCTCCAGTCTTCATAAATCCGTGGATAAAATGTGAGCAGGTCGCCGAGAGTTGAAATGCCGAGCTTTGACAGCATGGCGGCACGCTTTTCACCGACCCCCCTGAGATATTTTATATCGCTGTCAAATGTCATTTATAACGCCACATTTCTATATCGTAATAAACATCGCCGTCACAGCAGGCAAAATCGGCATCCATTGAATTTGTGTAAGAAGCGGCGGCGTTGCGGTAACAGAGCGGAATAAACGGAAGCTCTTCGTTGAAGGTGTTTATGAAGTCCATAAGCTCACATTCGCCGTTCAGAAGCCGGTTATATCTTTTGGCGCAGGCACATGAGGGGTCAACTCCGTAACCGACCGCACCCGAAAACATCGGTGAAAGATTCATATTCGGGGTAAGACGGTATTCGCCGATATATAAATCGTATAAGCCCTCTTTGAGCGCTTCCGAATAGTATTCGGCGGTATAATCCTTTAAACGCACCTCAAAGCCGAGAGCCGTGAGAGATGAAACGATAAGCTGAGCGGCTTCAAGCTTGAACGGATTTTCTTTGTTAACAAGCAGAGAAATTTCGTTTTCGGCAATATCAATCTCCGAATTCTTGATAAGCTCCGCCGCCTGAGCATCGTTTTTCGATATAACCAGGTCTTTTGTTATCAGCTCATACCAATCGGGGTTAAACGGCGAATAGGCTTCACGGGCGTGACCCTGAAAAGCGTTTGATACAACGGCGTTGCGGTCAACGGCAAGATTAAGTGCCTTTCTGATATCGGCGTTTGAAAATACCGTGCTTTCGGAATTTATGCCGAGAAAAACAAAATTATTTATTCCCATTTCAACCGTATGGGCGTTTATTCTCGAAAAGCTTCCGTCGGAAAGGTCATCATAATAAAATCCCGTGTTGCCGATTTCAAGACTGCTTTCAATTGACTCCGTATCACGCAGGGGTTCGAGAATAACGGTTTTAATTGTCGGTCTGAACCCGGATTTATTCGGGTTAACTATCATATAAACCGCTTCGCCGTTTTTGCTGAACATATATCTTCCGCAACCCACGGGCATTGCGCCGACGGAGCCGTTTTTGACTATCGGAAAATCAAGACAGCTCAGCGCATACGGGTCGGGCGTTTCAAGCGAAAACATAAGCATATTCGGAGCGGTGATTTTAACATCGCCGAAATTTGCAAGCCTTGTGCCGTAAGCAGGTGAAGCCTTGGCAAGCGAAAATGAATATGAAACATCGGAAGCGGTAACGGAACTGCCGTCGCTGAATTTCACCGCATCAAGGGTAACATTGACCGATTCGGCGGTGACGATTGAGCTTTTTGCGGCAACCGTAACGGGCTTATAATTTTTATCGAGCTTATATAGGCCGTCATAAACAAGTGCCATAAGCTGAGTGTTCACAACCGATTCGGCTGTGAATGGGTCAAGCTCCTCCGATTTATCGTAGGCGAGCTTCAATATGCTTTCCTTGCCGTCTCCGGCTTCGGGAAGAGTTACTTCGGTTCCGCCGTTTCCCGGCTTATCGCAGGCACAGAAAGCGAACAGAAGCATTGATATTATAAGTAAAACCGAAACTGTTTTTTTCATTTTATTTTTCCTTTGTCAAATCAGTAATAATTTTTCCTGCCATAATAAGTCCTGCCGCCCCGGGAACAAACGGCAGACTGCCCGGCGCACGGCGGCTTCCGTTATCCTCGGCAACAGCCTTAACCGGTTCTTCGGGCGACCACACAACATTGAGCCTTTTAATTCCCCGTTTTTTAAGCTCATACCTCATAACTCTGCAAAGCGGACACACCGAGGTTTTTGAAATATCGCTTATTCTGAATTGAGACGGGTCAAGCTTATTGCCCGTTCCCATGCAGGATATGAGCGGAACCGAGAGCTTTTCCGCCTTTTCGGCAAGGCATATTTTTGCGCTCACGGTGTCTATTGCATCGGCGATATAATCATAATTTTTAAGTAAAAATTCATCGGCATTTTCGGGCAGAATGAATTTCTGAAGTGCGGCAACATCGCATTCGGGATTTATGTCAAGAATTCTGCGCTTTATGACTTCTGTTTTCGGCATACCCACCGTTGATGTGAGCGCACAAAGCTGGCGGTTAAGGTTTGACGGCGAAACCGTGTCGCTGTCAACAACCGTTATATGCCCGATTCCGGCTCGTGCAAGAGCTTCCGCAACATATGAACCGACTCCGCCGAGCCCGAAAAGAATAACTTTTTTTGATTTCAGAATATCCGTCGAACCGCTTCCGAGAAGTAATTCGGAGCGTGAAAACCGTTCATTCTCCATTATGTGTACCTCTGCATAATATTACATCTTATATAATACTCAAAATTATGTCAAAGCTGAGAAGTCAAGCGGTATTCATAAACCCTCCTAAAAAGATGAGGCAGGAAAAATCCCGCCTCGCTTTCGATTACATAAATCGCATTTAACGGCTGCGTACACCGACAAGATGTGTAACCTCATCCTTCGAATATATTATATGGTTTATTTGCGGATTTGTCAAGAAAATGTTATTCCGTTTCTGCAATAATCGGAAATAATCGTAATTTTAATTTTTTGTATTGTATTTTTTGCGCCGATAAGCTATAATATTTTGAAACAAATAATTCCGAAAGGAAATGATATAATGAAACTCGGTATAGTCGGTTTGCCGAATGTAGGCAAAAGCACGCTTTTTAATGCAATAACCAATGCAGGTGCGCAGTCAGCAAACTATGCGTTCTGCACCATTGAGCCGAATGTTGGCGTTGTTTCCGTTCCTGATGAAAGGCTTGATAAGCTTGCTCAGATGTATAATCCCGTTAAAATAACCCCTGCGGTTATCGAATTCGTTGATATAGCAGGACTTGTGAGAGGTGCTTCAAAGGGTGAGGGTCTCGGAAACAAATTCCTTTCCCATATCCGTGAGGTTGATGCGGTAATTCATGTTGTGCGCTGTTTTGAAGATGATGATATAGTTCATGTTGATGCTTCAATCAATCCCGAAAGAGATATTGAAACAATAAATCTTGAGCTAATCTTTTCCGATATAGAAATGGTTGAGCGCAGAATAGACAGAGTTTCAAAGGCGCTTAAGGGCGATAAAACCCTTGCTGCCGAGCTTGAATTTCTTAAGAAGCTTAAGGAGAGCCTGGAAAATAATATTCTTGCAAGAAATATCGAATGCGACGAGAATGAAAAAGCGTGGCTTGCCGATATAGCACTTATCACCGCAAAGCCCGTTATATATGCCTGCAATATGAGTGAAGCCGATTTTGCGGCAGGTATAGACAATAACGCAAATTACAAAAAGGTTTGCGAAATCGCCGAAGCGGAGGGCAGTGAGGTGCTTCCCATCTGCGCTCAGATAGAAGCCGAAATCGCTTCTCTTGAACCCGAAGAAAAAGAAATGTTCCTCAGCGAGCTGGGTGTTCAGAGCGGCGGACTTGATTTGCTTGTTAAAAAGAGCTATGCGCTTTTGGGACTTATTTCCTATCTTACGGCAGGTCAGCCCGAGGTAAGAGCCTGGACGATAAAGAACGGCACAAAGGCTCCGCAGGCGGCAGGCAAGATACACAGCGATTTTGAAAGAGGATTTATCAGAGCCGAGGTTATTTCGTTTGATGACCTTATGGAGCAGGGCTCCATGACGGCGGCGAAGGAAAAGGGACTTGTCAGAAGTGAGGGCAAGGAATATGTGATGAAGGACGGAGATATCGTTCTTTTCAGATTTAATGTATGATTAAAACCACTCCCTGCGGAGAAAATAAGCAGGGAGTGATTTTTTTATGAAAAAAAGGGTTGCCGTTATGCTTATGCTGAATATTATGTTCTTTTCGGCAATGAGTATCAGGATATATTCGATGATGACGAAAAATATTAACGCAGGGTATTCCGGAGCTTCACTCAGCGTGGATGTTGAAACGCTCAGAGGAACGGTTTATGACTGCAATATGCATCCGCTCACCAATGCCGAAACGGTTGAATATATTGCCGTGAAGCCCGTTCAGAGTGCATTTGATGAACTTAAAACGCTTCTCGGCGAAGAAATATCAGAGAGCGTGATTGAACGCCTTGCGGCAGGCAGACCCGTTGTTGTTCCGTCAGACGGTAAAGCTGTTTCAACCAATGCGGTAAAGCCGTTCACCGTGCCGAAAAGATACGGAGGAACAGCCTGCCACATAATAGGATATCTCGGCTCCGAGGGAAAAGGCGTAAGCGGAACGGAAAAAGCGTATGATGATTTGCTTGCATCCTGTGAAAGAAGTGTTACGGCGAGATTCAGAGCCGATGCGGGCGGCAGAGTTATGGCAGGAGCTGAAACGGAGATAATCGGAAATGATGCTCCGAAAAAAGGAATAGTTTTAACGCTTGATAAGGATATTCAGTCGGCGGCGGAGAGCGCTCTCGACCTTTTCGGGGTTGAGAGAGGATGCGCCGTTGTTCTTGATGTTGAAACGGGAGCGATAAGAGCCTGCGTTTCAAGGCCTGCATTTGACCCGGATAATATTGCGGCAAGTCTTAACGATGAAAATTCTCCGCTTATTAACAGAGCGTTTATGGCTTACAGTGTCGGTTCCGTTTTCAAATCGGTTATAGCTTCGGCGGCAATCGAATGCGGCGAAGCGGATTTCGAATTTGACTGTGACGGCGATGTTGAATTCAGCTCCGTTGTTTTCAACTGCCATAAGAAAGACGGTCACGGCGTTCTTGACCTGGAAAACGGTATTGCTTATTCCTGCAACACTTATTTTGCTTCGCTTGGTCAGAGGGTCGGTGCGGAAAAAATCGTTGAGACTGCGGAAAAATTCGGTTTCGGAAAAAGTATTGAATTAGCCCCGGGAATTGTTACGGCATCCGGCAATCTGCCGAAAGCCGATGAGCTTGATTCTCCGGCGGCGATAGCCAATATATCATTCGGTCAGGGCGCACTTACGGCGACACCGCTTCAGATATGCGCAATGACTGCCGCAATAGCAAACGGCGGAGTATATATAGCGCCTTATCTTGTTGAGGGCGAAGCCGATGAAAACGGTGACTTTACCGCTTACAGAAGCTATTCTGAAAAAACCACGGTTATTGAGCGTGATACTGCGGATATTCTTTGCGGAGCACTTAAAAAGGTTGTTGAAAAGGGAAGCGGCACAAGAGCGCTCAGCGAGCTTGTTGCGGTTGCCGGAAAAACCGCCACTGCACAAACGGGCAAATTCGGTGCAGACGGCGAAATATTCAACGCCTGGTTTTCAGGCTGGTTTCCTGCCGATGAGCCGAAATATGCCGTCACGGTTTTAAAAGAGGACGGCGGCGAGGGGGCGGTAAGCTGTGCGCCGATTTTCAAATATATTGCCGAAGCTCTGACTGCGCTCAATAAATAATCATTATTTAGTTGATGTTCCTTAAAATTTACAAATTATCCACAATATTTTGCGTATAATTCTTTTTCCGCATTGACAATAAATTGCACTTAATGATAAAATAAATTGAATAATGTCAAAAGGGGAACAAAGATGACAAAGCCTTTTTATGAGGTCAGAAATTTTAATAATATAAGAGAGCTTGTGGATATGTCTGCCGAGCTTTTTGCAGACAGACCCGCATTCGAGATAAAGCGCAGAGATTCGGCGGCGGAAAAGGTCACTTACACACAGTACAGAGAAGATATAAATGCTTTGAGCACTGCTCTTCTCGGCTTCGGACTTGCCGGCGGCTGTGCGGCGGTTTGCGCCGATAACTGCTATGAGTACTGCATGATATATCTTGCAACAATCTGTGCAGACGGAATAGTTGCTCCCGTTGATAAGGAGCTTCATCCTTACGATATTATCGGTATTCTCAAAGCCGCCGATGCCAAAATTCTTTTCTGCGATAAAAAAATTCTCAAAAAGCTTGAAAATTACGATGTGGGCGATGTGCGGCTTATCTGCATTGACGGCGATGAAGACGGCGAAAGAGCTCAGAGCTTTGACAGCTTTATCGAAACGGGCAGAAGGCTCATTGCAGACGGCAGGGCGCTTTATAAAGATATTGAGCAAGACCCCGATAAGCTTTGCACACTGCTTTTTACCTCCGGCACAACGGGAATTTCAAAGGGCGTTATGCTCTGCCAGAAAAATTTCGTTTTCGAGGTCAAGGCGGCAATGGGTGTTATAAAAATAACTCCCGATGACTGCGGTATATCGCTTCTGCCGTTCCACCATACCTTTGAAAGCTCAATAATGATATTCTTTGCGCCTTATTGCGGCGCAAAGGTCACATTCTGCGAGGGCTTTAAGTATGTGCTTCGCAATATGAAGGAATTCAATCCCTCTGTTTTTGTTGCTGTTCCGCAGGTACTTGAAACGGTTCATAAGCGCATAATGAAAGAGGTTAATGCGGATAAAAAAACTCAGCTTATGTTCAAATTCGGAATGAAGCTGAGCAGGTCGGCGGATAAGCTCGGAATTGACCTGAGAAAAATATTTTTCAAGCAGATTCAGGAAACCTTCGGCGGCAATATGAGATTGATAATCTGCGGGGGAGCCGCCATTGACCCTCAGATTCTCGAGGATTTCAATTCATTCGGGATAAGGGTTATATTCGGCTACGGGCTTACGGAATGCGCTCCGCTTGCCATTATAAATCACGACAGAGTGAATACCACCGATTCCGTGGGAGTTCCGCTTCCCGGGGTTGAAGCCAAAATAAACGCACCCGATGCGGACGGCATAGGCGAAATATGCGTCAGGGGCGATATGGTGATGCTCGGATATTATAAAAACCCCGAAGCAACCGCTGAGGTTATTGACAAAGACGGATTTTTCCATACGGGTGACCTCGGATATAGGGATGAAAACGGTTGTTACCATATCAGCGGCAGAAGCAAGAATGTTATTGTTACCTCAAACGGCAAGAACATTTATCCCGAGGAGCTTGAATATCATCTCGGAATGAGCGACCTCGTCAGTGCCTGCATGGTTGAGGAAATAAAAAATAAAAAGGGAGAACCAGAGATACACGCTCAGGTTTTCCCCGAAATCGAGAATATTTCAGTCGCCATCGGCAAAGAAAAGCCGAATGCGGAGGATATACATAACGCCGTTAAAAATGTTATAGAAAGCGTTAACGATAAACTGCCCGGTTTCAAAAAGATAAGAAGCTTCACCGTAAGGGAAAACGATTTTATCAGAACCACGGCACAGAAGATTAAGAGAGATATAAACAAGACCGCAAATTAAATCATGATTATAAAACCGCCGCTCTCATATGAGAACGGCGGTTGCTTTATCAGCCTATGATATTCTTTTTAAGTGTTTCATATTCGGCCTTGAGAGTTGCCGGAAGTCTGTCAAACTTTGCATAGAATTCCGCAATTCCCTCAACCTCTGCTTTCCAGAGTTCCTTATCAACCGAAAGGATTTCCTTAAGCTGAGCTTCGCTGACTTCATCTTCAATGCCTTCAAGGTTGATATCCTCAGCCTTGGGAACGAATCCGATGGGAGTTTCAACGGCATCAACCTTGCCCTCACAGCGGTCAATTATCCAGTCAAGAACTCTGAGGTTATCGCCGAAGCCCGGCCACATGAAGTTGCCCTCGTCATCCTTTCTGAACCAGTTAACATTGAATATCTTCGGAGCTTTTTCGGGGTCAAGACCTGCGCCGATATCAATCCAGTGCTGCCAGTAATCAGCCATATTGTATCCGCAGAACGGAAGCATTGCCATCGGGTCACGCCTTACAACGCCTACGGCACCTGCCGCAGCGGCTGTGGTTTCCGATGCCATTATTGAACCGACGAATACACCGTGGTTCCAGTTTCTTGACTGATAAACCAGGGGAGCGAGCTTTGCACGCCTGCCGCCGAATACGAACGCTGAAATGGGAACACCCTGGGGATTTTCAAATTCGGAGCTGATGCAGGGACAGTTAACTGCCGGAGCGGTGAAACGGCTGTTGGGATGAGCGCCTTTTTCTTCGCTTGTTTTTCCGTTCCACTTGTTGCCCTTCCATTCAACGGCGTTTTCGGGCGGATTCTTATCAAGACCCTCCCACCAAACGGTGTTGTTATCAAGGTTATGAGCAACATTTGTGAATATTGTTCCACGCTTTGTTGAGGCGAGAGCGTTGGGATTGGATTTCTCGTTTGTGCCGGGTGCAACGCCGAAGAAACCGTTTTCGGGGTTGATGGCGTAAAGTCTGCCGTCTTCACCCTTTCTTATCCACGAAATATCATCGCCTACGCACCATACACGGTAACCCTTCTTATAGTATCCCTCGGGAGGAATGAGCATTGCAAGATTGGTTTTGCCGCAGGCGGAGGGGAATGCGGCGCAGATGTATTTGATTTCGCCGTCGGGCTTCTGGAGACCGAGAATGAGCATATGCTCAGCCTGCCAGCCCTCATTTTTGCCCTGATAGGAAGCAATACGAAGTGCAAAGCACTTTTTGCCGAGAAGAACATTTCCGCCGTAGCCCGAGTTAACCGAGATAATCGTGTTATCCTGCGGGAACTGGCATATGTATCTCTTCTCTTCATCTATCTGACATTTGCAGTGGAGACCTCTTACCCAGTCATTGCTGTCACCGAGAGCTTCGAGAACCTTTAAGCCTACTCTGGTCATAATCGACATATTGAGCACAACATAGATTGAGTCGGTAAGCTCAATGCCGATTTTGGAGAATTTTGAACCTACGGGTCCCATTGAATAGGGAATGATATACATTGTTCTGCCCTTATAGCTGTCCTTGGCTATATCGTAAAGCATTTTATATGCTTCGGCAGGGTCCATCCAGTTGTTTGTGGGGCCTGCTTCCTCTTTGGTGGGAGCGCAGATGAAAGTTCTTGCTTCAACTCTTGCAACATCGTTTACCGCAGTGCGGTGAAGATAGCAGTCGGGCAGAAGCTCCTGATTGAGCTTTATCATTTCGCCGGTTGAGCATGCTTCGGCACGAAGAGCTTCAACCTGTTCCTTTGAACCGTCAATCCATACAACCTTATCGGGCTTTACGAGGTCGATTTTTTCCTCTATCCAGGAAATGACGCTTTTATTGGATGTTAATTTTTCCATAGTGAATTCTCCTTTCTGTTCGGAAAAATAACTTAATATATTATTTGCAAGACGGGAGCATACAACTTGCAAAATTCGATAAACGAATATATATGCTCCAACCTTACCCATTTTAATTTTATCACAAATACCCGAAAAGTCAATATTTTTCGGAAAAAGAAAAGGTTTTGTTACAAATCAGCAATTTTTGTTGCTTATCGGAAGTCTTATCAGTAAACTCAAAAGCGCTTTTCCGTTGAACGGGATGAGCGGATAAAGATAGCATTGACCCGTTACGGTTTTAACGGTGGCAATCAGTAATATTACTATGCCTATACCTGCGAAGAAGCCGTAAAAATTGAAAAGCCATGTCAGAATGAGAAGCATAACACGGAGCATTTTGAAAGCGTAGCTGAGCTCAAAGCTCGGTTGTGCAAAGTTTGTCATTGCCACAAACGCCATATACAGTACCGCTTCCGCAACAAACCAGCCTGCCGAAACCGCAAATTCTCCGAGCACCAGAGCGCCGATAACTCCGAATGAATTGCTCAATGCGGACGGAGTGTTTATGGAAGCAAGCTTCATGGCATCAATAACAACCTCAACGATTAAAAGCTGTGCGATTACGGGCACGCTGTTCGGCTGTTCGATTTTGATAAATTCAAGCCACGGAGGAATAATTGACGGATTTTCAATCAGAAGATACCATATCGGGGTCATAAGGAGCGTTAAAGCGAAAATGAACATACGCATAATTCTCATATATGAGCCGACAACGGGTGACATATAAAAATCGTTGGTATCCTGCAAAAAATCAAATATGCCGGACGGTATTATCATGGCGGCAGGGGAATTATCGGTGATAATCAGCATACTGCCCTCCAGTATGCTTGCCGCCGCCGCATCCGGTCGCTCGGTATAGCGTACCTTGGGAAATGGATTAAGTCTCTGCTTCGGCACAAGACATTCAATCAGACTTTCCTGACCCATTGAGAGCGCATCAATGCTGATTGAATCCAGTTTTTTATTCAGAGCGGAAAGCATTTTCGGATTCACTCTGTTTTGCATATAGCAGACTATAACATCTGTTTGAGATTTGTTGCCCACGGAATGAGCCTGCATGATGAGGTCGGTATCTCTTATCCGGCGGCGTATCAAAGCGGTGTTGAATATTGCCGTTTCGATAAATCCGTCGTGGGCACCACGCAGAACTCTGTCGTTTTCGGGTTCGTCAACGGAACGCATGGGATAGGTTCTCGCATCGGCGGCAAAGCCCTCGGAGAAGCCCTCTATAATCATGCCGATACTGCCGGAAAGCACACGCTTTATAAACAGATTTCTGTCTGCTATTATATCGGTTTCGGCATATGGAATGAAAGCATCGGCAAATTCTCTTGAATTGCTTATTCCGCTGAGCTTGTCCGGCGTGAGCTTCATAAGAAACGAGGTTATTTTTTCCGCCATTTCGTCCTTGCAGAGCCCGTCAACGAAATAAATCCGTATCTGCTTGTCGGCGGCCTTTATATTTCTTCCGATTATATCGTAATTCATATTCAGCCGCATTTCGTTGTCGATTGCTTCAATATTCTTTATATAATCCGCCGTGAAATTTTTATCCATTTGCTTCCCCTTATCAGTTATTTCGTGACAGCTTCCCCTTGAGGGGGAAGCCGGTTTTCAACTATATTATTGGTGTTTTTTTCAGCGATATTCGTTATAAAGGTTGACTATCGCATTCCAGGTGAGCGGTCCTACCGCACCGTTCTGCGGAAGTCCGCTGAGTCTCTGAACGGCGATAACGGCCTGCTTTGTCTGCTCTCCGAATACGCCGTCAACCGTGATAACGGGAACTGCGCTGTTGTTCTGACCGATAACACGCAGGAATGATTGAAGCTGTGTAACGGCGTTTCCGCTGGCACCCGTTGTGAGCGCATAGCCGGGATAAAGCAGTGACGAATAGGAGCGGTATTCATCGGGCAGGGAATTGAGAGTGCTGTAATAAACATCCTGGAGTGCATACCAGGTCTGACGCCCGACAATTCCGTCGGCTGTGAGCCCGTAATAATTCTGGAAAGTCCTAACCGCATTTTCGGTTGCCGTGCCGAATATTCCGTCAACGGCTATCTGAGGCAGACGGTCATTGAAAAATCCGATGAATGCAAGGTAATACTGAACAACCTTAACCTCGTTGCCACGGCTTCCGTTCCGGAGCACCGTGCTGTAAATTCTGTCGATTTCGCTTATGGTTATACCTTCGGAATAAAGCTCGGAAACCTTTTTAACGGCGTTATATATCTGCTTTATCTTGTACCATGTGGATTTACCGACTATGCCGTCGGTTGCAAGGTTGAATATGCTCTGAAACTGCAATACCGCCGCACGGGTGTTTGCATCGAAAATTCCGTTGGTATCGTTTATTCTTGTTATTGACGGATAATTCGCTCTTATTCTGTTGAGCTCACGCTGAATGGTGCGCACATCCTCACCGGCTGAGCCGAGACGGAGCAGAGTGCCGGGGTAGGATTCGGTGATGTTTCTGACGGGCGCATTCATAACTATGCTTATATCGTTGCCGTAGTAATAGCGTAGTATCTGGAGCGGCGTTCTGCCCTGATTTGCAAGGGATACGCTTCCCCATTGCGAAAGTCCGTCGCAGGTGACGCTTCTGCCGTCGCAGTATTCGGTGAAATAGGGCTGGACTTGATTGCCCTTAACAACATAGTTATTGAAAATGTTATCCACAATCTGACTTATGTTTGTGAATATATCTCTGCCGTTAATAAACGCCTGGTCGTAGGCGGTGGAGTTGGTTATATCGAAATTATATCCTCTGCTTCTGTAATATTCGGAATAAATGCGGTTGAGTGCAAAGGAAATATGGCAGTAGATATTCGCAATAAGCGCATTATTCGGCCAGGTGGGATAAATCTCGCTTGAAGCAACATTTTTAATGTAATCGGTGAACGGAACACGGACATTTGCCGCCGAGGATGACGGACTGCCGAGATGAACGGTTATATAGGTGGGAATTACGGGTGTTGCCATATTATCGCTCCTTTCAAAGATAATTAAGATTACTTTCGTCTGTTACAATCGTATCGGGGTCAGAGCCCTCGCTGATTTCGGCAAGCATCTGCACGGGCTGAACCGACTCGATTTCGGGGAAAACGGGAACATTGCCGAATGCCGCAGGAATGAAGCCCGAATGTTCAATATATACCGAATATACGGAATAGGGGAGCACTTTGCCGTCTGACGGGCTTAAGGAAAGCGACTTCGCCGGAGCAGGCAGACGGATGCTGGCACTTTCGCCGTTTATATTGGTCAGACCGTCGAAAAGAGTTACATTTCCGCTGCGAAGCGGCAGAAAAATCAAAACTCTCGCACTGCTTATGCCAAATGCTCTTTCTGCGGCATAGGCTTCAACTCTGAGCATACCGTCTTCTTTGTTTGCGGCAAGAAATTCGCTGATTTCCGCACAGCGTGCTTTCTGTTCAGCCGATGAATTCTGATTTTGTGAAATTTCCTCACACTGCCTGATAAGATTTCTGCGTATATCAACCGTGGAAACCGAACCGTTTATTATATCGGGGGCGGTTGAATCCGAAACGGGTATGTTATTAATATTGTTTACGGCTTTTTCGGCTTCAGGCTCTTTCTCCGATGCGGCTTCGGCTATCGGGTTCCTTCTGTCACGCTGAAACGCTTCGCCGCTTCTGATTGCTCCGAGCTGAGCTTTTTCACGCTCATCCGGTTCATCGGCACAGCCGGAGCTGCTGTAATTCGAAGCGGGATTTTTTTTGCTGAATTCAAGCATTTCTTTTTTATATTTGTCCATGAGCTTCTCAATTTCTCTGTTATCCATTGCATAACCTCCCAATGATTTTTTCTCTAACATTATATTGCCGTTATCCGCCCGATGTTACGGTTATATTTCGGGAAAATGCGTCATATATTTTGTAAAAAAGCTTTGGAGATTGCATATGAATTATGATTTTGAAGTGCCCGATGAGCGCACAAGCCGCAGAGAGGAATACAGAAGCCGTAAAAAGAACCCGTCAAAGGAAAAAAGCGATAAATTCGTAAAACTGCTCACAATTCAGACCGTTCTCTGCATCATCGGGCTGGTTACGGTGTTTGCCGTATCAAAGCTGAGCCCGTCCGCATATGAGAGAATGAAAACGGATTATGCAAAAATAACCGAAAAGAATATGAGCATCGGTGAAATTTTTGACCGTATAAAGAGCGGAGCACAGTTTATATTTGCACCGTCCGCAAAGGAAAACGAATCAAAACCGGCATTTGAATTTGACGATGAAAATGTGCAGAGCGCCGTTGACGAAACCGGCGAAACCGTTGCGGTGGGCATTATGCTTGAAGGCTCTGGCGGCGGAGATATCGAAGAAAAGGATGCGGCTGACGGAACATCCTTTGCGCAGTATAAAATAAACGGTTCTCCGAAAATGCCCGTTAAAAATCCACGGGTCACTTCAAAATTCGGTTACAGAACCAATCCCGTTTCGGGCAAATACGGTTTTCATACCGGCATAGACCTTGCCGCTCCCGAGGGTTCTCAGATATCTGCGGCGTTTTACGGCAAGGTTGAGGAAACGGGTGAAAATGATGTGTGGGGAAAATATGTGCTTTTGAAGCATTCGGACGGACTTGAAACCTATTACTGCCATATGTCCGAAATTTACGCCGAAAGCGGTGCGGTTATCCGAAGAGGCGAAACCATAGGACTTGTGGGCACAACCGGATGGTCAACGGGTCCTCATTTGCATTTTGAGGTGAGAATAAACGGAATAAGGGTTGACCCGGCAATACTGCTTTTCCCCGATGGCTATGAAGCTTGATTTAGGCAAAACGGATGTAAAAATAAATTTATCCTTTGCGGCGGCGGTTACGCTGATGCTGATAACCGATGAAAGCGGCATATGTGCTCTGGCGCTTTTCTGCTGTTTTATCCACGAAACAGGGCATATTATCTGTCTTAAGCTTCTCGGAGAAGCACCGTCAAAAATTGTTCTTTCATTTTACGGAATAAAAATCGAAAGGCTTCCGTCTGTGTTTCACGGCAGAAAAAAGGAGATGATGATTTATTTTTCGGGGCCGCTTGCCAATTTTATCACGGCGCTGATATTTATTCTTGTTTCGGCCGCAAACGCAAAACTTAAAATCTGGGCTGAAATCAGCCTTGCGGTAGGGATATTCAATATTATTCCGTGCAGACCCCTTGACGGCGGAAACATCCTCTTTTCGGCTCTGTGCGGAATGGCAGAAACGGAAAAAGCAGAGAAAATCAGCCTGATTATTTCAATCTGCGTTATAACTCCGATGCTTTTCTGCGGTGCGCTTCTTGCACTCGGAAACGGGAATTTTACGCTTATTGCAACCTCTCTTTATCTGCTTTTTGCGGGGATATTCGATAAAAATGAAAATGAGAGCGTAAAGTTGTAGATTTTTTCGGAATATTGTGATAATATATTATGTATTAAAATTTAAGGAGCGCAATATGTATCCGAAAAAACTTGAAAAATTCCTGCTTGATGTTCAGAAGCCGGGCAGATATACGGGCGGCGAGCTCAACAGCATTATTAAGGATAAAAATTCCGTTGATATCCGCTATGCGTTCTGCTTCCCCGATACATACGAAATAGGAATGTCGCATCTCGGAATGAAAATCCTTTATTCCCTTGTAAATTCAAGAGATGATGCGTGGTGCGAAAGAGTTTTCGCTCCGTGGCTTGATATGGAAAAGATAATGCGTGAAAATTCCGTTAAGCTTTACGGACTTGAAAGCGGCGACCCGATAAAGGATTTTGACCTTATCGGCTTCACAATGCAGTATGAGCTCAGCTACACCAATGTACTCAATATGCTTGACCTTGCCGGCCTGCCCGTAAGAAGCGAAGACAGAAAAGAGCTTACTCCCATTGTCATCGCAGGCGGCACCTGCGTCTGCAACGCAGAGCCCATGGCGGATTTCTTTGACATCACTCTTCCCGGCGACGGAGAAGAGGTTACAAATGGGCTGATTGACCTGCTTAAGGAATACAAGGCAAAGGGTGCTCCAAAGCGTGAATTTCT
>JAZQON010000059.1:0-10172 GCA_045627825.1 Acutalibacteraceae bacterium | reverse complement strand
TTCTGAAGCTGCTTGAGAATTGGTATCAGAAAGTACAGCAAAGGCGGAGAATGAAGATTTTGCAACAGCAGGGACAACAGTCACCGCCCGGAAAAACAGTTAAAAATAAAAACGAACAATCTCTTTAATTGGAGTGCTTATGGAGAGTAATAAAATCAAACAATTACGGATTAACCGAACCAAGTAGAAAATACAAGGTTCGTTTTTTTATATCCAAAACGGAGGTAAAGCAATGATTCATTATATGTTGACAAGCGGCAGTCTGCTTTTTGCGATTGTCCTTATCATAATCAAATCCATACTGAAAGTATCACAAAGGCAATATACGATATGTTAAGTCAGTCGAAACTTGATAAAAATGCTCCTGACAGCGGAAAATATCATGTAAGAACAGTTAAATGTTCAGATTGCGGTTATACAAAGTATGAGTATGCTAATCATGAAGAAATCCGTGAACCTGCCGATCCGAATGAATATTTGGTGGGGACTTGGAGCACATACGGAGATACTCACCATTATTACAGAATCTGCACGGTATGCGGACATAAAACCGATGTATTCGGTTGGCATACATATAACGAATCAGATACTGTGTATGAGTTGATTTTTGAAAACGGCGGAATTGACATCAAACAATATTTTGACGACGAAGAGGAAATCACCGATTTCAGAAGGCTGGTTTTCTGAAACGCACACTACAAAGGCCGGGGCTCACGGCAAAGTGAGTCCCGGCATATTTCATATCCATTGCATGAATATCAGAAATCGCAGACGGCATAGAATGCGTTTTTAGGCATATTAAACCTGTCAAAAAGGAGCTGTGAGGGATAATGGATATTGCCGTCAGCATCCTTGAATGAACGGTTATCATTTACGCCCCAGAATGTTACGCTTGAGATTTTGTCCGAATTCTTTCTGAGGACTTCAAACATCTGACTGTATTTCTTCGACTGAAGAAGCTCTGCATTTTTCGGAACGACATCAAAAATCTCGCTCTTATCCGCGGTAACCTCCATATCGATTTCGGTTATCTGGATATCAACGCCCAATTTATAGAGCTTGTCGATAACCTTCTGAAGTCTCGCCGGTGATTCGTTGATTTCAAATGTGCTCCAGTGTCCCTGAATGCCGACGGCGTGGATCGGAATGCCCTCGCTTATCCACTTTTCAAGATATTCAAGCAGATATTTCTGCTTGGTGTTGTTATTGACGACCTTACATTCGTTGAGGCAAAGCTTCGCTGAAGGGTCAACCTCGTGGGCAATCTCAAATGCCTTGGTTATGTATTCCTCGCCGCATATCTGATAAAGGTCGTTATCCTTGAATTCACCGTCCTTGCGGTCATAGCCGAAGGGCTCATTCACAACATCCCACACGCTGACTATATCGCTGTAGCGGGGCATGATAACTGATAAATAATTGCGGAGTCTTTCATAGTAAACTTCTTTGCTGACAAGATTCCCCTCGCTGTCTCTTGACATCCAGCTTCCGAGACCGCCCCAGACAAGGCAGTGCCCGCGGAGCTTCAGACCGTTTTGTCGGCAGAAGTCAGCGATGGTGTCAGCCTCGGCAAAATTCCATACGCCCTCGGCAGGATTGATCGCAGGCTGTTTGAAAGCATTTTCGGCTGTGAGCGAGGAATAGTTTTTCAGAATAAAATCAGCATATTCTTCATTTTGGCAATGCCAGCCGCCGACTGCGGCACCGATTTCAAAATAACCGGCATAGTATTCTTTCAGACCCTTATAATCCGCATCTCCCAGCCTGTCGGAATAATCATAATCTGACAACGGACTGAATGTGATGAAAGATAAAACCGAAAGCAAAAGGCTCAGAAATTTAGTAAGCATAAGAAACCTCCCCGAAATCCTGCGGCATTACGCCGGAACTTATAAATTATGTATTTATAGTAACATATTTATAATCGATACTCAATAAAAAACAGCAAATATTATTATTTTTTTCTTATTAAAATAATTTTATTTGTTGAAAGCGAAAATAAAAGCCGCGCACTTTATATCAAAAAGAAAAAATCACTTGATATTGCCGCGTTGTGTGATACAATAGTTTTAATCTTATAAGATAAGAGCGGAGGAAGAACATGAATCTTGCAGAAAAAGCATGGGCACAAACAACATCGGAGGCAGCAACAGCCTGCGGCAGCGGCAAACCTTTCTGGAATGTTGAGGCAAAGGAGTTTATGTATGTGCCGTCTTTTCAGTTTCAGCCTGTACCGGGCTGTAAAAAATATATTTATGAGGCAACCGACGAAACAGGGAAAGAGCATTTCTTCAGCTCGGATTCATCCCGTGCGCCGCTGGCCCCCATATGGAAGGATATTCCGGAGGGAATAGTCAGCCTCAGAGTTTATTCAACCGATAAAAACGATGAAAAGCTTTATCTTATCGGCGCCAGAACATTTTTCAGGATGGCTCCGTTCACGGACAATTATCCGCCTGCGCACGGCAGTTACCGTGAGTGCGCCCTCAGAGCCTTTGATTATTGCTTCTGCAGCCCCATCATCCGGCACTGGCTTGAGAAAGGCACGCCCTATCCCGATTACGATCTGAATGTTTATCCGAGCAAAATGGAGGCTTCGGTTATTATTTCCATGCTCCGTTACGGCGGACTCTGCCCCGAAAGAAATGCCGGGCAAAACGGTTTCAAATATTGCCCATTCCAAAATTGAAGATTCAGCCGATGACAATGTTTCGGTTGAAGCTGTAAACAAAGGCTCTGTTATTGCCGAAGATACAGGCAGAACCGTCAGAACATATAACCGAAGACGAAACAGGAATGTATCCGATGAAAGTACAAAAAATACCCGTGAAGAACGGGCAGCACAACGGAATGAGCGAAAAATTGACCGTGAAAATATCAATGAACGGTATGAGCGAAAGCAGGCTGAAATAAAGGCGAATAATCCTGATGCCAAATCCAATCCTTATTCAAGATGGAAGCAAAAGCAGGAAATAAAGAAAGAATACTATGCTGCAAAAGCCGGCAAAAGTTCAGCCGCTTCTACGGCTTCAACCTCTGTTTCGTCTTCTGCCAAGAAAGCAGTAAAAGATACGGGCGAAAAAGTAACGGAATTTGTTGCAAGTCATAAAACAGGAGTTCCTACACCGTATCTTTCTAATGATACTTTCGCACGAATGATGGAAGAAGCGGACAAATATGTCGGAATGCCTTATGTTTTCGGCGGCAGCTCGCCGAGCACTTCTTTTGACTGTTCCGGTTATGTCAGTTGGGTAATAAACCATTCGGGTTGGAATGTAGGCAGACTGCCGGCACAATAATAGGTTGAAATTTTCTGCATTTATGGTATAATTATCTTAATAAATCAGGCTATCCGTTGACTACTGATAATTCCGTTAACCTGATTAATAAAACAAAAAGGAGATAACTATAATGGCAACAGGACTGCCTAATGCATATAAGCATTTGAGAGATAATCAGCAACCGCTTCGTTTCAGAAATGACGGAACTTTCCGGATTCTTCATCTCACTGACATACATGAGGTGCATCCTGATATGGATGATGATGAAAACAGGAGTGTGCCCATCAACAAATCAGCTGAAACAATTCATGTAATCGAAGACTGCCTTGATCGCACGAACCCCGATCTTGTGGTTTTTGGTGGTGATAATATAAGCGGACACTGGGAAGAATTCACATATGATTATATGGCTCATACAATCAGAAAAATTATTGCACCCATTGTTAAAAGGAAAATACCGCTTGCAATTGTTTTTGGTAATCATGATTCCGAGCGCGCCGATACACTTCCATTTCTTCAGAGGGAAAATCAGATAAACATATATGCGGAATATGATAATTTCAGGGGTTGTTTCAACGAAGAGGATGTATTCGGATGCGGGAACTATACAGTTCCAATTCTTTCACATGATAGTGACAGAATCAACTGGAATATCTGGTGCATAGATTCTAACGATTATCTGAGAAATGACGATTATACAATTCAGAAAAATCCTGATGGGTACGGATTTGTTCACGATGATCAGATAGAGTGGTACGAAAAAAAGTCAGTTGAGCTGAGAGAAAAGAACGGCGGAAAGCCTGTTCCGTCAATTCTTTTTCAGCATATACCCGTTCTTCAGGAATATGCTTTCTGCGAAGAAACAACAAAAGGGACACCAGGTGCTTTTGAAAAGGACGGAAAATACTTTGTTCCGAAAAAAGGAGTATTTTCTCAAGGCTCAATGCGTGAGGCTCCATGCCCGACTCCCCAAAACGGGAAACAGTTTGAAAGTTGGGTTAAAATTGGGGACATTGTGGCGGCATTTTTCGGGCACGACCACACAAACACTTTTATCGGTGAGATTGAGAAAATAAAACTGATTCAGTCACTCGGTGCAGGATATCATTCTTACGGTATTGAAAGAGGCGGACGGCTGATTGTACTTCACGAAAATACACGAGAATTTGACACAGAAACATTGATAGTTAAAAGAATATTTATAAAATGAATAAGCATTTAAGCCGTCACTTTAATGTGGCGGCTTTCTTCTGCCAAAAAGGAGTAAGTAATGAACACACAAAACATAAAGGAAAAGCTCCTGAAAGAAAAAGCCGCAAAGGAAAAGACCGTAGCACAGTGTCAGAAGCGTATTAAAGAAATTGATGCAAAGCTGACCGAAATTGATAATACCGAGATAATCGGAATTGTCAGAGCGTTTAATCTTACTCCCGAACAGCTTTCAGAACTTCTCCGTAAAGACACCAAAAAGGATGAAGCAAATGAATGAAAAAGCAGACTTTTTCAAAGATGCGGTAAGCTTTATTGGTACATTGTTTGCAACCGTATGGGGATTTTTTATGAACCTCAGCAATACATACTGGCTGTTTTAATCATAATAAAAATCAGATAATAATAAGAAGTCAGAATTAATTCGGAATTCTGACTTCTTGCTTTTTACTGTTATTTTTTTGCGGCTTTTATCCTGAGTGCCGTGTAGGAATAGGGCTGCATTCCCGCACAGTTCAGCTTGCTGTTTTCCGTACTCCACTGTTTCTCGTAAAGCTGATTTGCAAGCTCGTATTCTTTATTCGTTTCAATTTCCGTACTGAATAAACGGTCAGGCGAAATGTTGCAAAGCACGAATGCCGCCTCACTGCCCTCTGCATTGCTGAGATACTGAGCATAAAGTCCGAACTGCCCGGTAATGAAAAACGGAAAGCTTTTCCCCGACAGAAGCTTGTAAATTTCATTAAGCTGATTCTGCCTTGAAACCGAGAATACCGCTCCGGGATTACCGCCCGAAACGCCGTAGGTAAGAGTGTCACCGTCAAAAGCATATACCGCAAAGCTTCTTCCGAGAGCGTCTGTATATATCCAGCAAGCGGGAATGTTTTGTTTATCTGTGCTGAATGTACTGAGCACACGGGCATTCGCTTTGAGCTCGGCACTGTAAAATACGCCCTCAGGCTCCTGAAAATATTCTTTCGATGTGCCGAAAATTTCTGTTGTGGGGTTGTTTTTAAGTTTAACCGCATTTTCAAAGCCCACATCAACGCCCCGTTTCCTAAGAATCAGTGCGGCTTTCATATCGAGAATAAGACCTGCCGAGAGTTCTTTATCACTGAGGTAGCGTGCATTTTCACCGAATACGATTCCCGTGCCTCCGCCCGTGTATTTTGTGGGGAATGAATTGAGCGAAGCGAATACTCCTGCCAGCGGCTGAGTAAAACATTTGAAAAAAGTACTGTTGCCGGGGTATTCCGTGGGCAACTTTGCCCCACGCAGCAGGTGCTCATACTGATAAACACGAAGCCCTTCGTTTGAAAGCCCCGAAATGATATTGCTGATTTTTTTATCGTCATCCATATCGGCTATGTGAGCTTCCATATATTTCTTGCAGCCGTTTTCCGGTGCAAAGCAGAAAATATATTTATGCCTGATAATCCCGGGCAGGGTGAGCATGATTTTATCATATAATTCCGAAAATGCGGTGGGCACTATACGGTCATCACGGGGATAGCAGTCATTTTCATCCATAAGGGTGAAACCGCTGTCACCGTACAACCCGTACTGCATTTTTATAAATTCAATAACTCCGCCAAGGTTATTCCCGGTGTATCTGGGCCAGAATTTTGCCCAGTACGGGGCACCGCTGAACCTCAGAAGGGGTTTACAGTCTTTGCCTGCAAGCAGACGAACGGTATCGCCTATATGCACTCCGTCAATATCATAATGTGTAAAGCTTGCACAAAGTCCCATATTGACATAGGGATTTACTTCATCGGCAGCTTCACGCATTGCACGGCAAAAGCTGTTCAGTGAATCACCAAGTATATCAAGGTAAGCGGTTCTTTCCGGTGACGGCTCACCTGTGAATAAAGCCTCACATTCCTTCGGCGTAAGCTTTTTCCCTGTTTTTTCTTCAAATGCTTTCAGATGCTTTTCACAGCAGCATATAAGACCGGGCCTTACAGACTGAACAAGGTCGTCATCCCAAAGGATGGTTTTTGCACCTGCTTTTATAAAATCCTGCACATTACGCTTCATAAAAGCGATATAGTTTTCGTCAAGGGTGCAAACCACATCCTCGCTCCTGCCATTGAAATCGGTAAGTGCAGTAAATGTGGGGAAAAGAGAATGAAAGGCTTCACCCCGTTTGCCGCCGTAGCCCAGAGAATTTGTCCAGACAAAGACCTGCAACCCTTTTTCTTCATAGTATTCTATTGCGTTATGCATCCTTTTGAGAATTTCCCCACGTTCTTCACCCTTGCAGAATAAATCACAGCAGGATATAAGCAGAATATCCATTCCGCATTTTTTCAGATAACCGTAATAAATTTCAAGTTGGTCTTCTTTAAGATTATCTATCGCAATCTGAGCAGCAAGCATTTTTTATTCTCCTGAGTTGTTATTTTGAAACGAGGTCTTTTATCGTAGTATTCAAAGGCGAATTTTTGTCTTTCGAGAAATAAAATATTGAAGTGTCGGGGTCATCGTAGCCGTAAAGTGCAACTACGATTGCACCGGAATTAAACAGGCGTTTAAAATAATTCTGTGCAACCTTTTCACTTTCGTTAAGGTCGGTTGCGTAGCTTTCAACAGCACCGAAATATTTACATTCAGGCTCGGCAAGGGCTATTTTTGCTTTAAGACGGCAAATCTTTTCGGTTGAGGGATTGATTCCGACGGTATAACCGGGGGTTGCATAATCATTTACAGCCGTGGAAATATAGGGAAAACTGAAATTCGTGTCATCGTAACGGGTATCGAGATTGGGGCCCGTGGTATAATGGGTGAAAATCTTTGTTTTTTCAACACCTGCATCCGAGATGACCTTTGCTATCATTTCCGAATAATCGTGCTCAACAGAGTTCAAAAGCTCAAACATAAGCTGCTTTTCGGTAACGCCCTTTTGCTTTGCCTCCGAAGAAAGCCTTTCGGCGGTGTAACCGAGATTTTCAAGGGCACGGTAGCCTGTTTCACTTTGCTCATAGGATTCTATTACACTTCCGTGCTGGTCGGTTGTGCCGTCGGGAATATCGGAAAAATCGGGAATTCTTGTTTCCCAGCCTACGCAAACACCGGCAAACAGATATTCTTTATTTTGCTCTTTGAGGATTTCAAGGTACTTTTTGAGAGTGGGAATAAAACCGTTATTGAGCTGTGAACGGATAAAGTCCTGAAATGTGGGAGAATTAAGGCAGGGTGTGGCAGGGGTTGTTCTCCATATACCCCAGTTAAACCAGTATCTTGCAAGAGGAGCATCTTCTCCGAAAGCGAGTTTTTCAACATTAAGGGGATTTTCGTACCACTTATCGCAGGTCATACAGTTATCGATATAGCCTGCAAAGGAGTTGTTTACATCGTCAATCTGAAACCATACGGGGATATTATATTTCAGTGCCGCGGCAAATGCCTGTTCCGTATTATCGGCGATAATTGAGGTGGATTGTGTCAGAAGCATGGGCCCCGACACACCCGAAGCGTACATAACTTCGCTGTCCTCGGTTATTTCACCGTAGGTTTCTTTCATAAATGAAAGTGTTTTTTTATCCGCTGTGTTATGCATGATAATTATGTATTTCTGCGGAGAATCCGATTTTTTCATAAGCGATGCAAACGGAGTACATGACAATAAAACTGTTAAAACCGCACAAATCAAAGAAATAAAAGCCTGCATAAAAATTCTCCTCTACTTGTTTTTGTTTATTATAACTTTTTGTTGCTTTTATGTAAAGCCATTTATTTTTTAATTCGAGTATGATATAATCATAAAAAATCAAAATTTTAATCGGGAGTTTGAAAATGGAAAATTTTATTCTTGACCAGGTAAAGCCCACATTGAAGTATGTGCCCGCAAATCTTATCAAATCGTATTTTAAGCCCCAAAGCAACGAAAAGACGAAAAAATTTCTCGAAACAACGGGATTTATCAAGGGTATATGCCATACCCGTGAAAATTTTGAGCAGATAAAGGGTGCAAATATTGAATGGACAAGGTTTGATATACCCTTTCCCCTTGATGCCGACGGCAACGAAACCCCTGCCTATATCGGATTTAAAGAAAGAGTAAAAAGCTACCGTGACAACGGTATAAAGGTTATGGCGGTTACGCCCTTTCCGGATCATTTCCTCAGCAACGGCATTGATGTGAGAAATGAAGAGGGAAAGAAAAAAATCGCCGAAATTTCGGAATTCTTAATCAAAGACCTTAAGGATTTGCAGGACAAGGAACCGTCCCCTGTCCTGCAACCTGTCCTGCAATAGTCAGATTGAAGCGGCAAAAGCAGAACTCGGTAAACCGTTTCCGCAGGAGGAAGAATATCAGCAAAAAAGCGAAAGACTTGTTCAGCTCAATATTGAGCTTAATATGGATAATCACGATACTCCCGAAACGGTTATTGATGATGATATTGTTGCAAAAAACGAAAGACCTTCGGTGCTTGAAAAGCTCAAAGAAGCAAAGGCAGGCATATCCGGACAGGATAAGAAAAAGGGGCTGTCGCATTTAGCGCAGACCGAAAAACAAAATAATAAAGAAAAAGGATTTTAAGGTTTATCCGATAATCAGATAGCCTTAAAATCCTTGTTTTATATATAAAATGAAAATAGATGTTGTTTTTCTAAGCGTTTTTTCGCCCTCTCGGAGTATCGCATACACCTTCGGGGCGAAGAAAACGCTTTCTGCATCTAAATGCGACAGCCCCAGAGATTAACAGAAATCTATTCAGGCGTAAGCTTAAAACTTACTCTGTAACGGGTTTCTTTTTCTTTTTAACTATAACGAGTGTCGCAACGCCGGCAACAGCAACAACCGCAACCGCAGCGATTATCCAAATGCTGCCGTCAGAGAGAACTGAGCCGAGGGCTGAAACGGTGTTATACTGCACCGAAAGAAACGGCTGATCGGTGTAATCGGTAACAGCTTTCAAAGGTGTTGCCTTTTCAGCAGATTCGCCGGCTTTCATAACGGGAGTACCGTATATATTCAAATAATCCGTGGTTAATGAGCCTGATGAACCATTATCTCCTGAGTAACCACCGCCGTCACCGCCGCTGCCGCCGTCACCGCCGACGCCACCGCCGATACAAACGGTACCGGAGGTTTTAAGCGTTGAATATCCACCGTAAAAATACACCTTGCTACTTTCGGCACCGTTTCCGCCATTTCCTCCTGCTCCTTCGTATTTGTCTCTTCCTAAGTTGCCACCTTTACCACCGTTTCCGCCGTTGCCACCGCCGATACAAACGGAACCGGAGGTTATAAGTGAGATTTCGCCGCCATATACTTTAACACTGTTACCAATGCCACCGTTACCGCCGGCACCACCGTTTCCCGCTCCTTGAAGTGGTGCGTAGGGGTATGGTATAGTGCCGTCACCGCCATTGCCGCCATTTCCTCCGTTTCCACCACCGATGCAGGCTGCACCGGAGCCGTCAAGTGAGATTTTACCGCCATATAAATTTACATTGCTTCCCGTGCCGCCGTTACCGCCACTACCGCCATAATTGATATGTGCTGTTCCGTCGTCTCCGCCATATCCGCCGTTTCCACCATTTCCACCGCCGATACAAACACCGCTTGAGCTTTTAAGTGAGATTTCACCGGCATATATATTTACATTGCCGCCGCTACCGCCATGTCCACCACGGGGGTTTTCTTGGGCGCTACAACTTTCGCCGCCATTT
>JAZQON010000058.1:0-63717 GCA_045627825.1 Acutalibacteraceae bacterium | reverse complement strand
CTCCCCACTGGGTAAAGAGGTGGTTCATTTCAAAATATTCAACACCGCATTCCCTGCACATGGCAATCCATTTTGAAAGATTTTTAAAATCAAAGCTGTATTTTCCTCCTCTGATTTTAACGCCGACAAGCTGAACGGTGGTTCTTTCACCGCCGACTGCGGTATCAAGCGGAGGAGTAAACAGAGGAGTGAGAATGCAGTTTATGCCGTGCTTTACGGCAACCGAAATAAAGTTTTTGTTTATGCGCCAATATTCATCGTCAAACGCCTTTATTCCGTAATAATTGCAAAGACAGTCCGAATGATACCAATTGGTATGAATGAGCGTCTGTTTCGGAAGCAAAGCATTGATAACCTCAACCGAAGCCGAAACGGTTTGATTTTCTTTTCCATCCGAAAGCATGACGGCAACATCGAATTTTCCGCTCTCACCGTTCGGTTCAAGCTCAATCCATACGCTGTACCATTTGCCTGCCTGAGCCTTTATATCACCGCAAAGCGGCTCAAGAACATCGGGATACATACCGGAATCCTTGCGGATATAGTAATCATCGGCACGCTCAAATGCGGCAAGTCCTACCGGGACCTCACGCACGGCATAAAGCTTTATAAAATCCGCACCCGAAGCCGAAACGGAAACCGAAGCATCTGCTTCGCACATAAATGCAACCTGAAAAGAAAAACGCTCGTTTTTCAGCATTGAAAATCCCGAAATCTCCTCGCCGAGCGGTTCTTTATCGGAAAATACTTTTTCAAGAGAGCTTAAAGCTTTAATTTTCATATCATTTACCTGCCATTTTCATATCCTTGGCAACAGCCGAATCAACCGCCTTTATGACGGCATTTTCAAAGCCGTATTCCTTAAGAGCGCAGACACCCTCAACGGTTGTACCTGCCGGAGAGCAAACATTATCAATCAGCGTTCCCGTTGAAAGCGGACTTTCAAGCAGCATTTTTGCACTGCCCATAAGCATCTGTGCGGCGGCTGTTTTGGCATCGGAAGCGGAAAGACCGTATTTTACGCCTGCGGTTTTGAGCGCATCGGCAAACATATAGGCAAACGCAGGAGCACAGCAGGCAACGGCGGAGAATACGGAAAAGTATTTTTCTTCAAGTCCGATTACCTTGCCGAAGCAGGCGCAAAGCTCCATTGCACGGCTTTTTTCCTCTTCGGAAACATTTTCGTTATTGCAAAGCGCCGTCATTGATTCGCCCACGGCGGCATTGATATTCGGCATTATTCTGATAATTTTTGCTTTTGCGCCGAGTACGGAAGCAATTTTGCTTATTTCCGTTCCGGCCGCAGTTGAAATGAGTATCGGAGACTTTTTATCAAAATCATTTTTTATTGATTTGAGAAGCGCTTCAACATCCTTGGGCTTGACAGCCATAAAGAAATAATCGCAGTTTGCGGCTATCTCCCCTGCGTCTGAAGCAACATTAACCGAAAGTTCATTTGAGAGCGCCTGAGTTTTTGCGGCAAAAATGTCATAAATAAAAATATTTTCGGGCTCCGTTATCTTTGAAGCAACAACTCCACGGAGAATTGCGCTTGCAAGATTACCTGTACCGATAAAACCGAGTTTCACAATCATCACTCCTGATTAATACTAAAAAATCGGCGCAAGGCACTCAATGCCCTGCGCCGTTGGGAATTTTTTATTCTTTGATTTCGGATGTGCAATGCGGGCACTTTGTTGCATCAATTGCAATTTCGCTCTTGCAGAACGGGCAAATCTTTGTTGCGGGTGCGGCAGGAGCTTCTTCCTCTTTCTTTGCTGTCTTTTCGGCAACGGTATTGATTGCCTTAACAAGGCAGAAGATAACAAATGCCATAATAAGGAAGTTGATTATTGCGCTGATAAAATTACCGTAGTTGAGAGTTGCGGCATTTTCGCCCTCGCCGAGAACAACAACCCATGCGCTGAAATCAAGTCCGCCGGTGATAAGGCTGATAACGGGCATTACGATATCATTAACAAGCGAATTAACGATTGCCTGGAAAGCGCCGCCAACGATAACGCCGACTGCAAGGTCGATAACATTACCTCTCATAATAAACTTTTTAAATTCTGCGAAAAACCCTTTTGATTTTGACATAATTCTGCCTCCAATAATAGTTTATGTATATAATTTACCAAAAAAATTACAAAAGGTCAACACCTTCAAGGTCAAAAATCGGAATAAATTTTTCCGTTGACGAAGATTTGCTCTGAAAATAACAGTTTTCAAAGCCGAGCTGTTCGATTTTATCCCTGACTATGGTATATTCTCTTGATGAAAGATGTCTGTTTATCGGCGGCATATCCTTGGCTTTTCCGAACGGAGTATATTGCCGCATAACACTGATATATGTTTCTGATGAAAGATTTTCCCTGACCCATTCAAAAACCTTGACCGCCTGAGAAATATTTCCGGGCAAAACCATATGACGGATAATAATTCCCTTTTTCGCCATACCGTTTTCATCAAGCACAATATTTCCGACCTGACGGTACATTTCAAGCACCGCCGCCGAAGCATATTCAAAATAATTTTCCGCATCGGAATATTTTTTTGAAACCGTACTGTCAAAATACTTTAAATCGGGCAGGTAAACATCAATAAGTCCGTCAAGCATTCTGAGCGTTCCGGGCTTTTCATATCCCGATGAATTATAGACTATCGGAACCGGAGAATTATATTTTTCAAGCGTTTTTGCAAGCATCGGCGCATAATGTGTGGGCGTTACGAGATTAATATTGTGAACGCCCTTTTCAATAAGCGCATCGAAAATTTTCATAAGCTGAGCTTCGCTTATCTCTTTTCCGAAAGCAGAATGGCTGACCTCATAATTCTGGCAGAAAACACAGCCGAGATTACAGCCCGAAAAAAACACCGTTCCCGAGCCGTTTGTTCCGCTTATGCAGGGCTCCTCCCACATATGAGGCGCCGCTCTCGCAATCTTATATTTTTCACCAGCTCCGCAAACGCCGGCGCTTATGCTTCTGTCCGCACGGCAGTTTCTCGGGCACACAGAACAAATCATAATCTGACCTCCCCATGGCAATAAATATATTATATACCGTTTTTTCTTAAACGCAATAGATTTTATTTGCAATTTCTTAAATAATAATGTATAATGAATAAAACATAAATAATGGGAGATTTTGATTATGTTTCTTGCAATAGATATCGGCAATTCAAATATAACTCTCGGAGCATATGAGGATGAAAAGCTCGTTTTTCATTCCCGTATGTCAACCGACCGCACAAAAACGGCAGACCAGTATGCCGTTGAATTTCAGCAGATTTTCATTCTCAACGGGGCATCCGAAACAAGCTTTGATTCGGCGGCAATCAGCAGTGTTGTTCCCGAGCTTTCGGGTGAAGTAAGCGAAGCGGTCGAAAAGCTTACGGGCTGTAAAGCGATGCTTCTCGGCCCCGGGATAAAAACCGGAATGAACATCCTGATTGATAATCCGGCTCAGCTCGGTGCGGATTTGCTTGCAGGCTGTGTTGCGGCGGCGGCGCTCTATCCGCTCCCCTGCCTTGTTATCGACCTCGGCACGGCAAGCAAGGTCAGCGTTATAGATAAAAACGGCGCATTCTGCGGCTGTGCAATCGCCCCGGGAGTTCGCATTTCGCTTGAAGCGCTTTCCGAAAAGACATCCCAGCTTCCTAATATAAGTCTTAAAACTCCGAGCCACGCAATCGGCAAAAACACTCTTGATTCAATGCAGTCGGGAACCGTTTTCGGATTTGCGGCAATGGTTGACGGGCTTTGCGATAAGCTTGAAGCAGAGCTCGGCGAAAAGGCGGCAACAACGGTTGCAACCGGCGGACTTGCAAAAGACCTTATCAAGAGCTGTCGCAGAGATATTATATATAACCGTGAGCTTATTTTGCAGGGCTTGCAGATTTTATATAAGAAAAACAATAAATAAATCAACAAATCTAATATGCGCCGCATCTTGAAAAAGAGCGACAGCAGGGAGGATAAAAATATGGCAACAGGCAAAACAGCAAAAGCAAATCTCATAACCGCTCAGCTTGCAATGCTCAGCGCAGTTATCATCGTTATGACCTTTGTCCCCTATCTCGGATACATCAGCTACGGTGGGCTGAGCATCACACTTATTCACATTCCCGTTATAATCGGCGCCTGCATTCTCGGCGTTAAGGGCGGAACCGTTCTCGGCTCCGTGTGGGGTATATCCTGCCTTATCAAGGCTGTTCTTGCTCCGCCGACTCCGCTTGAGGGAATCATATTCAAGAATCCGCTTATTGCGCTCATTCCGAGAATAATCGCAGGTGCGGCGGCAGGCTTGGTTTATTCGCTTCTTTCAAAGAAGCTTGATAGAAAATCTGTTCCGTCAGCCGTTTCGGCTCTTACCGCCTGCATATGCAATACCGCACTCGTTATGGGCGGAATATATCTTTTTTACGGCGAAAAATACGGCGCTCAGCTCGGCATTTCATCCGTCAGCTTCGGGGGCTTAACAAATTATATTATTGCGGCTTTCGGAATAAATGCTTTGCTTGAAATAGCCGTCGGAATTGCCGTATCGGTTCCCGTCAGTGCGGCGCTGAGAAAAATAAGATATAAATAACTTAAATCATATCTGAATATAATTTTTCGGGTGATTTTTTTGAAAAGAACGGTTTTACTGTTACTTATTATTTGTTTTCTGTTCGGCGGATGCAAAATCAAAGAAGCGGATATTTCGGATTTTCCGACTGTTCCCGCAACCGAACCCGTCGAAATCAAAGATGAATTGAGAGGAATCTGGATTTCCTGCTACGATATCGAAAGCGCCGCAGGGAAAACCCGTGAGGAATATTCGGCAATTACGGATGAAATGTTCCGAAATATCGGCGAATTCGGGCTGAACACGGCATTCGTTCACCTGAGAGCTTATTCCGATGCATTCTATAAATCCGATATATTCCCATATTCGAAATATATTGCCGGAAAGCGTGGCGCACAGCTTGATTTTGACCCGTTTGAGGTTATGCTTGAAAGCGCCGAAAAATATAAAATATCTGTTCATGCCTGGATAAATCCGTTTCGCATAAGCTATAAAAACGATATAACGGAGCTTTGTGAAAACGAACCTGCATATGAGTTCATCAAAAGCAAAAGCACAGCAGTGGGCATTCTCAATTCGGGGATTTATTATAATCCGGCAAACACCGATGCTCAGAAGCTGATACTTGACGGAATCAGAGAAATAATCAACAAATATCCCGTTGACGGCATACATATAGACGATTATTTCTATCCCGAGGACTGCGATACACTTGACGAAAAAGAATACTCCGATTATATTTCATCCGGTGGCAAGCTTGCAAAGGATGACTGGCGCAGGGCGGCGATTGATTCCTTTGTTTCATCAATGTATGCGGCGGTTAAATCCGTTTCGGATTCGCTGACGGTAAGCATAAGTCCCGGAGCACGCACGGATGTAAACTTCAACACACTTTACGCAGACTGCGAAAAATGGCTGAATACCGACGGCTATGCCGACTGCATTATTCCTCAGCTCTATTTCGGATTTGAGCGTGAAGAATTCAATTTCGGTTCTCTTTTAGCCGAATGGAACTCTTATCCGAGAAAAACCGATATTGTCTGCGGACTTGCGGCATATAAATGCGGAACCGATGAAAGCGATGAATGGCTTGCGGATTATAATGTTCTTGCAAAACAGCTTGAAGCGGTAAGAGCCGTCAAATGGAACGGCTTTGTGATATTCTCATATTCGGATTTGCTCAGACCAGAAGCATCCGGCGCACTCAATATTTTAAAGGAAAGTATAAAAAATGAAAAAAAGTAATGCTTTGCTCATCTCAATAATATGTGTTCTGATTGCCGCAATAAGCGCAGTCCTGATAATGCTTTTAACGGGTAAATTTTCAAAGCCGGCGAATAAGCCCGAGAATGTTACGGCTTCGCAGGTTTACGGCGAAAATGAGTCCCTCCCCGATGTTACATCGGTAAACGGCGAAGCATCGGAAGAAATTTTCGTTCCGAAGGAATTCAGAATAACCAATCACGCCGGCTATCAGATAACCGTAAAAGAACCCTCGATAAATTTCAGCGGCACAAGCGACCCGTCCGCTCCGCTGATATGCAACGGCAAACAGTTAGCCCCTGCCGAAACGGGTGAATTTTCAACCGACTGTTCTCTTGAGCCCGGTATAAACGAAATAATATTTGAGCACAAGGGCGAAACATATACATACACGGTCTATTATGAAATGAAGCTGATAAATTCGGTTTCTCCTGAGAATGCGCTTTCCGCTCCTGCCGGAATGGATATTGAAGTAAGTGCAACCGCAATACGGGGAGCAGAGGTTTCCGTTTCTCTGAACGGAAGCACACACTCAATGACCGCCGAATCCGATGTAAGAAAAGGCGATGATGAAACGGTATCATCGGGCTTTACAACCTATACGGCGGTAATCACAATGCCGGCATCGGTTTCCTCGGAAAAAAAGCTCGGCAAAATCAGCGTTACCGCAAAATATAAGGGAAAGACCGAAACGGTTGAGGGCGGAAGCATAACCGTAACCCCGAAAAAAACTATTCCGAAGCCCGTTGCGGCAGTAACGGAGGTTATCAAAACAACGGCGGCTAAGAAAGCAACAACTGCGGCAAAAACAACATTGACCCAAACCGAAAAGGTAACCGCTTCAAAGAAATCAAATCTTTCTCATAAGTATGCTTCAACCGCAAAGCCAACCACAACAACCGCAAAAACGGAAATGCCCGAAACTCAGACACCGCAGACCGAAGCACCTGTTTCAAACAGACTTCAAAAATATTCAAGCTCGAAGGATTACGGTCTCGGAACGGCGCAGATATGCCGTGTAACAGACGATTATGCCGAGATTTTCCCCGGAGACAATTCCGCAACCTATTCTCTCCCCGATTATACACCGCTTCTGAGCAGTACCGAGGATTATGTTGAATCAACGGCAAAATTTGATGACGAAACATATTATATTCTTTCATCGGGATATAAAATTCCGCTTTCAAGAGAAGAAAGACTTGCTTCCGGCAATATGGGTAAAATTACTCATGTGACCGTAAAAGACGGATATATCACCCCTGCAAACACAATAAAAGTCGTTTCCTGCACAAGCAGCGCTTCAAAGAGCGTTATAAAGCTCGATATGAATAAGCGTGTGCCGTTCCGTGCAATGCTCACGGGTCAGACATACAAAAGCTACAACGGCAGACCCGTTGCAGTATCATCCTGCAACTGCACGGGATTAAAATTCATTTTCAGTCAGACCTTAAGCGCTTCCGGCGGATTTTCATTTGAAAATTCGGTTATAAAAAGCGCAAAATGGAGCACAAATTCTTCAGAAGCGGAAACAGCTCTTTCGCTTGAGCTTGTTTCGGCGGGTAAATTTTACGGCTTCCATTTTGAATATGACGATGACGGATATCTTGTAATCACAATCAAAAACAAGCCTTCATCACTGAGCGGCTATACGATAATGCTCGACCCGGGTCACGGCGGAATAGATTCCGGCGCTTCCTGCGCCGTTTCCGCTTCGGGAATGACAAACGAGAAAAATATCAACCTTTCGATTGCTTCAAAGGTTAAAGACCTGCTTGAAGCCGAGGGCGCAACCGTTATTATGACAAGAAGCACGGATAAATGGGTCTGCTATGCTGACAGAAATGCCGCCGTCAGAAACCGTCAGCCCGATATGTTCATTGCAATTCACTGCGACGGAAGCTCAGCCGCTTCCGCTTACGGAACCTCGGCATATTATTACCGTGCATATTCTCAGCCACTTGCAAAGGCACTTCACGACAGCATCGTTTCTGCTTATAAATCCTCGGTTTATTCATCGGATTCCGAAGAATTCAAAAACGGAATAGACAGAGGTACAAGCTATTATGCTTTTAAGGTTATAAGAGTTGAGGAATGCCCTGCGGTTCTGCTTGAATACGGCTTTGTAACCAACACCAAGGAATGTCAGAAGCTTCAGAATTCCGCCGTGCGTGATACGCTTGCAAAAGCGACGGTCAGCGGCATAAAAAAATACATCAGCGCAAACTGATGCGTTTTTCTATCGTATCGCATACGGCAAATGCAGGTATGCTCAGCAAAAACCAAAGCGCCGAATATCTCGGACAAATCTGACCGAGAATATTGAATTTAAAGCCGGAATAATTCCAAACATTCCACCCGAGAGAAATGTTCACAACCGAGCCGACAAAAAATTCAAGGCTTGTTATTACCGTTGCGCCAACTGCGGAACGGATAACGATATCAACTCCCCTGCTTTGATTTATAAACATGAAAAACATCATTACCGTTCCGGCGGTAACGGGCATTGTCCAGTGAGTATGCCCTCTCACATATAATTCAAGCAGGCCGTAAATTACCGCTCCGCAGATAAAGCTGAGAGCATATTTCAGGAAAGATTTCATTAAATCACCGTAATTCAGTATATCCGAAAGAAGTGTTTTTATGCGGAAGATGACAGCTCTTATAAAGCCTGCATCGTCAATGTGCAACCTGCAATGCAGCTATTGTTTTTACCGCTGTGAAGCGGAAAACAGAACCAAAAATCCGGATTTGATTATGCAGTATTCAACCGCCGAAAATCTTATAAAAAAAATCTTTGATTTCTGCGGAAACAATTCCGAAATAACCTTTATGTTTCAGGGCGGTGAACCGCTTTTGGCAGGAATGGATTTCTTTAAGTTTTTTGTTGAAAAAGCGGAGGAATTCAAAACCGATAACACCGAAATTTTTTATTCTCTGCAAACAAACGGAACTCTGTTGAATGATGAGCTTTGCGGATTTTTTCAGAAAAATAATTTTCTTATCGGCGTTTCCGTTGACGGCGAAAAAGCTCTGCATGATGAAATGCGTGATAATTCCTTTAACGATGCAATGAACGGCATCGGACTTCTGAAAAAACATAATGTTGCTTTCAATATTCTTTCCGTAATCACCGCCAAAACCGATGCTTATAAGCTTTTTGATTTTTATAAGGAAAACGGCTTCAGAAGCGTTCAGCCGATATACTGCCTTGACTCTCTTGACGGTCAAAAAAGCGATTACAGCCTTGACCCCAAAGGCTTTGCAAGATTCAGAAAAAGATTTTTCAACCGCTGGTTTGATGAAATCGGCAACGGCGGTCAGTTTTATGTGAGGGATTTTGATAACCTGCTCTCACTTCTCACAAGCGGAAAAGCCGAACAGTGCGGCGCAACCGGCAGATGCAACGCTCAGCTTGTTATCGAAGCCGACGGCACCTGCTATCCCTGCGATTTTTACTGCCTTGATGAATTTGAATGTCCGAACATAAACGAAGCCGATATAAAGGATATTCTGCTTTCCGACGGACTGAGAAAATTTATGGAATACGATGTTGAAAAAAATAAGCTTTGCTCCGAATGTCCCGTTAAACCTTTATGCGGCGGAGGATGCAAGAGATACAGAAGCTTATATAATTTGCTTTCGGGCTACTGTCCGCAAATGGATTTTATTATTCACGCCGTAAATAAGCTTCAGAAGCTTTGATAGGAGTTTTATATGGAAAGACCGAATATTATTTTTTATTTTTCAGACCAACAGAGAGCAGATACCGCAGGGTGTTACGGTCAGCGTTTGCCGGTAACGCCCAATCTTGACAGACTTGCCGAAGAGGGAACGCTCTTTGAAAACGCCTTTTCCTGCCAACCCGTATGCGGTCCGATGAGAGCCTGCCTGCAAAGCGGAGTTTACGCAACTCAGGTGGGATGTTATAAAAACAATATCGCATTGCCGACCGACTGCAAAACAATTGCGCATTATCTTAACGAAGCAGGCTATGATACGGCATATATCGGCAAATGGCATCTTGCCTCAGACAGCAGGCATAATCTCAAAACAAAGCCCGTTCCCGAGGAAAGGCGTGGCGGTTATAAATACTGGAGAGCCGCCGATGTGCTTGAATTCACCTCACACGGATATAACGGCTATATTTATGATAACGATAATAACAGGCTTGAATTCAAGGGCTACCGTGCAGACAGAATAAACGATTATGCGGTTGAATATATAAAAAATGAAAATCACGATAAGCCGTTTTTTATGTTTATTTCTCAGCTTGAACCGCATCATCAGAACGACCGTCTGAGATTTGAAGCACCCAAAGGTGCAAAGAAAAATTTTACCGATTATGATGTTCCCGGAGACCTTGCCGGAACACTCGGTGACTGGCGCATTCAGATGCCGTCATATCTCGCCTGCTGTAACAGAGTTGACCTGAATTTCGGCAGACTGATTCAGGCGCTCAAGGATAAAGGCTTATATGATAATACAATTATAATATATACCTCAGACCACGGCTGTCATTTTCGCACAAGAAACGCCGAATATAAGCGTTCATGCCACGAAGCAAGCATAAAAATTCCGCTTGTTATTTCGGGCGGCGCATTTTCGGGCGGCGGCAGAATCAAAGACCTTGTTTCTTTGATTGATTTGCCCGCAACCGTGCTTGACCTTGCAGGGATAAGCGTTCCCGATAACTTTGCCGGAAAAAGCCTTACCGATAAAAAAGGTCATAAGAGCGTATTTATGCAGATTTCGGAAAGTCAGACCGGAAGAGCGGTGAGAACCGAAAAATGGAAATACAGCGTTTCCGTTCCTAATGCAAATTCCGCTTTTGCCCAAAAATATAAGGAAGATTTTCTCTATGACCTCGAAAATGACCCGTTTGAGAAAAACAACCTCATTGAAAACACAAAGTATAAGGATATAAAAAATGAGCTTCGTTCCCTGCTTACCGAGCATATGAAGCAGGCAAACGAGCCGGATTTTGAAATAATCGAGAGGTAAAGAATATGGAACATAAGTGTGAAACGAGAAAAAAACTGCTTAATTCGGACGGTTCTCTTGCAGAACCCGGCTGGGCAAACGAACTTGTTTTCGATTACAGCCCGTTTGACATAAAGGCACACCGTATCAGAATAAAGGAATGGGATTATTATGTTATCGTTGACGATGAATTTGCATTCGCAACCGTTATAGACGATAACCGCTATATGGGTCTGCTCAATTCAACATTCTATGATTTCAAAGAGAATAAAAAATATGATTTTATGGAGCCGCTCATCTTCCCGATGGGAAGCCTGAATATGCCCACCGACAGCGCAAAAGGCGATATTTTCAAGAAGAACAAAAATGTTGAAATTGCCTATATTCATGTTGACGGCGGCAGACGGCTCACGGGAAAATATAAAAAATGCCGTGCACACGGAGAGCTTGAATTTGACCTCTTTTTAAAGGATTACGGCGATGATACAATGGTTATCGCAACGCCCTGGGCAGAGGATAAAAAAGCTTTCTACTATAATCAGAAAATAAACTGTATGCCGGCAAGCGGATATATTAAATTCAACGGCAGAACGGTTGAAATAAAGCCCGAAAAGCATTTCGGAACGCTCGATTGGGGCAGAGGTGTATGGACTTACGATAACACCTGGATATGGGGCTCCGGCAACGGCTATGTTAACGGAAAACGCTTCGGATATAACATCGGCTGCGGCTTCGGAGATACAACCGCCGCAAGCGAAAATATGATATTCTATGACGGAAAATGTCATAAGCTTGACCGTGTTTCGTTTGAGATACCCGATGATGTTATGAACAAATGGAAAATCTCCTGCAATAACGGCAGATTTGAAATGGAATTTACACCTGTTTATGATAACAGAACATATATAAACGCCGTTGTTCTCGGTCAGGATGCGCACCAGGTTTACGGAAAGCTGAACGGAAAAGCCGTGCTCGATGACGGAACGGTGCTCGAAATAAAAGACCTTACTGTTTTTAATGAAAGAGTAAGGAACAGATATTAAAGTTTCCGGTTGTCAAAATATAAAAGCATTATAAATTCAAAAAACCGCCTTTGGCGGTTTTTTGAATTTATTCAGCCGAAAACTTATTTCTGCATATATTTTCTGACTATTTTCATCGTGGTGGTTTTCGGGAATTCATCGTCTCTAATCTTGATTTTGTTGATATTCTTGAATGCCGGAACAGAGCGGTTGAATGCATCAACATCGTCCTTTATGCGTTCACGGGCATCGGGATAATCCTCTTCGTTGAGGAAAAATTCTCCGACTATGCTTTCGCCCTCGTCATAAACGAGAACCTCGGCAACATACTCAATTCTCGAAAGTCTGTCTTCAAGCTCCTCGGGAGAAACATTCTTACCGTTTGAAAGAACAATAAGATTTTTCTTTCTGCCAACATAAAAAAGGAAGCCGTCCTTATCAATATATCCGTGGTCTCCGGTTCTGAGCCATTCTCCGTCAAAGGCTTCGGCGGTTGCTTCCGGGTCTTTATAGTAACCCTTCATAACATTTGTGCCCTTAACATATATTTCACCCACACCGTCTTCATCGGGATTATGTATCATAATTTCATTGCAGGGCAAAGCCTTGCCGCAGCTTCCGAGTTTGAAATCATTTCTCAGGTTAACCGTAACCGCAGGCGAACACTCGGTCATGCCGTAGCCGTTAAGTATCTGAATACCGAAATCATACATACCCTGCTCATATTTCGGGTCAAGATTTGCTCCGCCGCATATGATTATTCTCAGCTCGCCGCCGAGATTATCAATAATCGTTTTGAACAGCTTTCTTCTGACATCTATTCCGCATTTCATCAGAACCTTGCTGATTTTAAGTCCTTTTTTGAGAACATCTTCTTTTCCGGTTCTTCTGGCTGTTTTCCAGATTTTATCGTAAATCGTGTTAACAACAAGCGGAACAGCCGAGAAGTTTTCGGGATGATATTTCTGCATATCCCCCTGAATATTCTTTATGCCGTCGCAGATATATCCCCACTCTGCAAGAACATAGCCCGAGAAAAGGGCACCGACCCAGCAGAAAGTATGATTGAGCGGCAAAAATCCGATTGCCTGCTTGCCCGTCTGAACGGAATCCGAAGCAACAACATCGGAGGTAATATTATAATGAGTGAGCATAACACCCTTACTCTGGCCGGTTGTGCCCGAGGTATAAACTATGCAGGCAAGGTCGTCGGGTTCAACAACGGCATCAACACAGCGTGTATCCCCTGCTTCAAGAGCCTTTTTGCCCTCAGCTTTATATTTCGGGAAATCGGAAACGCAGAAAAATTCTTTAACGGTATTATTCGGGTCGGCTTTTACGGCATCACAAACATGAGCGGTTTTATCGGTATAAACAAGCGCATCGCATTCACATCTTACAAGCTGGCTTACAAGGTCTTCATCGGTAAGCTTTATATCCATGGGAACGGAAATGTTTCCGCCGATAAGAGTTGAATAATATGAAACTATCCATTCATAGGAATTTTCGGCAATAATCGCAACCTTTTTCTTGCCGTCAATGCCGTGAATATAATAATATGTTCCGAGAGAGGTTATTTCATCCCATGTCTGATTAAAGGTTCTCTCTTCCTCTTTCTTCTCGGCATTCAGAAAGATAAACTGGCGCTTGTCTCCGCCTTTTTCCGTACCGTAAACAATTATATCCTTAAGCGTTCTGAATTTGCTTATTTCCTCAATAAATTCCTTGCTGATTTTATAGTCATTCTTCAATCCGTAAACATTCCTTTCTTTTTTTGATTTCAGATAATAATACTTTTTAATAATAATACAAAGTGAAAATTTTTTCTACCGATAAATTTGCGTTTTTGTCTGATTTTTTAAATTTTTGTCTTGATTTTGTAACAATTTTGAGATAGTATATATAAAGTAAAAACGGGAGGAAATAAAATGAAAATTCAGTTTATATGTTTCGCTTCATGGCTGGTTGCTCAGCTTTTGAAGCTTATAATAAATACAATCAAATATCTGCTCAAAAAAGACACCGATAAGCCGAAGCTTACGCCCGAGGTTCTTTTCAAGCTCGGCGGTATGCCCAGTTCACATACCGCAACGGTTATCGCTCTTGCCGCAAGCATAGGGATGCACAGCGGATGGAATTCTGATATATATGCCGTTGCAGGTGTATTTTCGTTCATCGTTATGTTTGATGCAATAAATGTCCGCAGACCCGTAGGAAAATTAACCGATGCTTTTAACGCTCTTCGCAAAGCGGTTCTCGGCAAGGAAATCGAAGATGTTAAAAAGGTTGAGGGTCACACTTTCCCCGAGGTAGTCGGCGGATTTATAGTCGGCGTTGCGGTTGCATATATTATGGTTCGTGTTCTGAATTTTCTCGGATAATTAAAAAAATTCGGAAAAATTTCAAAAAAGACTTGCAAATTCCGAAACAATATGATAATATATTTCTCGTTCCGAGCAAACTGAACAGTTTGCTGCTATGGCTCAGGTGGTAGAGCGCATCCTTGGTAAGGATGAGGTCGGCAGTTCGAGTCTGCCTAGCAGCTCCAGAAAAAAGCAAGTCATGTGACTTGCTTTTTTCAATTAAATCCGTCCTTACGGACGGGTGCAATATACCATCTGAAAGACAGCTTTTCAAAGCTTGTCTTTTTTTATTGAATAAATCCGATAAATATGATATAATTCTACCATAATAACAAAGGAGGCAGGGCTTTGAAAATCATAGCACACATAAGCAGTGATTTTACGACAAAATTCGGCATACCCCGTCAGAGCGGACTGGTTGACGAGCTTGAAGCAACCGTAATTTTTGAACCCGAATACAGAATTCCCGAAGCTCTGCGTGGACTTGACGGCTATTCGCATATATGGCTGATATGGCAGTTTTCCGAATGTGCCGATAAAGAGTGGACTCCGACAGTAAGGCCTCCCCGTCTCGGAGGAAATAAAAGAATGGGCGTTTTCGCTTCCCGTTCCCCTTTCAGACCTAATCCCATAGGTCTTTCCTGCGTGCGTCTTATAGGAATTGAAGAAACGGAAAATCACGGCTGTGTTCTCAGAATTTCGGGCGCCGACCTGCTTGACGGCACTCCGATTTACGATATAAAGCCCTATCTGCCTTATGTTGACTCGCATCCCGAAGCTTCAAACGGTTTTGCGCTCAGCAGCAAAGACGGTACCTTAAAAGTCGAATTTCCGAATAAGCTTCTTGAAATTATTCCCGAAGTCAAAAGGCGTGCGCTGATTTCGGTTTTGGCGCAGGACCCGAGGCCGCAGTATCAGGACGACCCGGAAAGAATTTACGGAATGGATTTTGCCGGATATAATATAAAATTTAAGGTTGAAAACGGTATTCTCACCGTTGTTGAAACCTCTGAAACGGAGGCTGAAAAATGAACGAAAAGCTTCCCGTGCTTCGCAAAAAAGCAATGAGCCTGCCGCTGACCCCCGGCGTTTACCTGATGAAAAACAAAAGCGGTAAGATAATCTATGTCGGCAAAGCAAAGGCTCTCAAAAACAGAGTGAGCCAATATTTCGGCTCTCAGAATACCCATACGGTCAAGGTTCGCAGAATGGTTGAAAATGTTGACGATTTTGACTATATTCTCTGTGACAGCGAATTTGAAGCGCTTGTTCTCGAATGCTCTTTGATTAAACAGCACAGCCCGAAATATAACATTCTTTTAAAGGATGATAAGGGTTATTCGTATATAAAAGTGATAAATTCGGAATGGAAAAACATCTTTGCCGTAAAGCAGAAAACGGATGACGGCGCTGAATATATAGGACCTTACACAAGCTCATTCGGCATAACCAATGCCGTTGATGCCGCAAAGAAGATTTTTCTTCTGCCGCAATGCGGTAAGCAGTTTCCCCGTGATTATAAAAAAAGCAGACCGTGCCTTAATTTCTTCATCGGTCAATGCTCCGCACCGTGTGCGGGAAAAATCACAAGAGAAGCGCATAATAAGGCGGTTGAGCAGGCTCTTGATTTTATTCTGAACGGCTCGGGAAAAGCGGTTGAAAAGCTTACCGCCGAAATGCTTGAAGCTTCAGAAAATCTCGAATTTGAAAAAGCGGCAAAGCTCCGTGACAAAATAAATGCAATCAAAAAGGTTAACGAAAAGCAAAAGGTTTTTGCGGCTTCTGTTGAAGAACAGGATGTTTTTGCAATAGTCGGTGCATCTGACGGTGAAGCTCCGAAAGCCTGCGTTTCTGTTATCAGATTTAAAGATTCACGGTTGTGGGACAGCGAGCATTTTATAATCGACCTGCCCGAAGATTTACCCGAAGCAAGGCACGAGCTTATCAGAAGCTTCTATTCAATGCGTGATTTTGTTCCGAGAAGAATTTCGGTTGACGGAGAGGTCGAAAACGATGAGCTTCTGAGCGAATGGCTTTCTTCGCTTGCCTGCAGAAAGGTTTCAATTGTTCAGCCGCAGAGGGGTGAACAGCATTCTCTGCTTGAAATGTGCCGCTCAAACGCCGCACAGAAGCTGGCACTCTATCTCGGCAGAACCGGCAAAACAACCGCCGCTCTCGATGAGCTCGGCACACTGCTCGGTCTGAAATCTCCGCCCGAATATATCGAATCTTACGATATATCCCACACTTCTGGAAGCAATAATGTTGCCGGTATGGTGGTATTCAAAAACGGTGTACCGTATAAAAAAGCATATAAAAGATTTATAATAAAGGGCTTCGTCGGTCAGGATGATTACGCTTCAATGGCTGAGGTTATTGAGCGCAGAATACTGAGATATATTGACGAAAAAGACAGCGGCGAGGGTTTCGGCAGACTGCCCGACCTGATACTGCTTGACGGCGGCAAGGGTCAGGTTAATGCGGTTATACCTGTGCTTGAAAAATACGGCGTGGATATTCCCCTTTTCGGTATGGTCAAGGATTCGCACCATCGCACAAGAGCTATTGCACGCTCGGGAGACGAGCTTTCGCTCACCTCAAAAAGAGCCGCATTTACACTTGTTTCCGCAATTCAGGAAGAGGTTCACCGCTATTCGATTGAATATCACAGAAGCAAACGGGGAAAAGCTTCTCTTTCGTCAACCCTCACTTCAATTGACGGCATAGGTGAAACAAGATGCAAGGCGCTCTTGAAGCATTTTAAAACGGTTAAAGCCGTTTCCGAAGCTTCCGTTGAGGAGCTTTCGGGGGTTAAAGGAATGAATATTAATTCCGCAAAGGCGGTTTTCGACGCTTTTCATCCCGATAATAATGTCTCAGAGGAATAATTATGTAAATTTTTCTCATACATTTTAACATTTCACTTGACAACACGGCACTTTTAGTGACATAATAAATTGATTATATCTGCGGAGGAGCATATGAGAGTAATAACAGGCTCGGCAAGAGGTATGACACTCAAAACTCTTGAGGGCGAAACTACAAGACCGACATCCGAAAAAGTTAAGGAAGCGGTTTTCAGTGCACTGCAATTTGAGATAGAGGGTCGCAGAATTCTTGACCTCTTTGCAGGCTCAGGTCAGCTCGGAATAGAAGCTCTGAGCCGAGGTGCGGAAAGCGCCGTCTTTGTTGACTCGGATAAAAACGCAATAAAAATCATAAAAGACAATATTGAAAAAACGGGATTTACCGAAAAATCCGCCGTATATCAGACGGAGTCCGCCGCATTTCTTTCTATGACGGGTAAAATATTCGATATCGCATTTCTTGACCCGCCTTACGGAACCGGAAAGCTTCAGTCTGCACTTGAAAAAATCCCCGGCAGAATAGCCGAGGGCGGCGCCGTTGTGTGTGAGTATCCGGCAACGGAAGAGCTTCCCGAGGAGACGGGCGGTCTGAAAAAATACAGAGATTATAAATACGGTAAAATTGCGGTAACGATTTACCGAAAGGACTGAAAGAATGAAAATTGCCATCTGCCCCGGCAGTTTTGACCCCGTTACAAGGGGACATATAGATATAGTAAGGCGTGCCGCAAAGCTTTTTGATAAGGTTATTGTTGTTGTTATGATAAACTTCAACAAGCCAAACAGTTATTTTACGGCGGCCGAAAGAGTTGAGCTTCTTAAACGAAGCCTTGTGAATATTCCGAATGTTGAGGTTGATATGTACAGCGGTCTGCTTGCGGAATATTCCGACAAAAAAGGTGCCTGCGCCGTTGTTAAGGGTCTGAGAGCCGTTTCGGACTTTGAATATGAATTCCAGCAGGCATTGACAAATCAGAAACTCAATCCCGATTTCGAAACCGTTTTTCTCACGGCGAGCGCAGAGCATATGTATCTTTCATCGAGCGTGGTTAAGCAGGTTTGCGAATTCGGTGGCGATATAAGCGAATTTATTCCCGAAGAGGTATGTGACGACATAATCAGACGAATAAAAGAAAGGAACAGCTTTATATGAACATTGAAAATTTACTCGACAAAATAGAGGATATTATTGAAGCAGGTTCAAAATCCCCGTTCAGCAGTAAAATAAGCGTTGATGCAAACGCAATCAAAACGGCAATTGAGGATATAAGACTCAATCTGCCGAATGAAATAACCCAGGCAAGAGCTATTGTTACCGACAGAAACAATATTCTCACAAAGGCTAAAAACGAAGCCGTAAGCGTTGTTACAACTGCCGAAGAAAAATCAAGAGCACTTGTTTCCAGCGCCGAGGATAAAGTAAGAGCCGTTGTTCTTAAAACAGAAGAATATTCAAAGAACAGAGTTGCCGAAGCAGAAGCTCAGGCAAAGGCAATTGTTGAAAAAGCAAACGAGGATGCCGGAATAATCAAGGCAAATGCTCAGCTTGAAGCCGCCGCAATGGTTGACCAGAGCGAAATAGTCATTCAGGCAAAGGCAACCGCAGAAGCAGTTACCCTCACCGCTCAGGAGGATGCCGCTTCAACAATTGCAGGTGCAAACGCTCAGGCTGAAAGCATTGTTAATGCCGCAAACGAGCAGGCGGAAAGAACAACCGAGGAAGCACGCCGCCGTTCAGACAAAGCAATTGAAAAAGCAAATAAATGGTCTGCCGAAATCAGAATTGCCGCAGGCGACTTTATCGAAGATATAATGAAAACCGCAAATGATGCGGTATCGGCAAGTCTCGGTGAAATTCAAACCGCAAGAGCTAACATCAAGAATGTTATCGGAAAGATTGAACCTCCTGCCGCCGAAAGCGCAGAAGCAACAGAATAAAAAGCAAGGGGCTGTCGCATTTAGCGCAGAACGAAAAACAAATAAATAAAAAAGGAATTTTAAGTTTTATCCGAATCCACAGATAACCTTAAAATTCCTGCTTTTATATAGAAACAAGAAAATATAATGTTTTTCTAACCGTTTTTTCGTCCTCTCGGAGTATCGCATACACCTTCGGGGCGAAGAAAACGGTTTCTGCATCTAAATGCGACAGCCACTAATTAAACTTATTCGTCAATCGAATTAACAACATCGTCCAGATAAAGCTTTTTGGCGAAATTCATGATGTTTGACGGATGGGCGCAGGTTCTGAAATAAATCAGAAGTCTTTTTTCCTCATCGCTCAGCGGAAGAAAGCTTTCGCTGTCATCCTTATCCGGCTTCGGAGACCTGACTGTTTCTGTTTTACCGCTCGGTTCAGTATATACACCCGAAATAAGCTCATCAACCGTCAAGCCGTAAAGCCCGGCAAGAGCGATAAGGGAATCAAGCTCCGGCTCCCTGCCGTGTTCATACTTGGTATATGTTGAGCGGTTGATATGGAGATAATCCGCCACACGGTTCTGAGTATAACCGTTGCTTATTCTCAGCCGTTTAAGAATTTCGCCAAGCCTGTTTTTTGATTCTTCCTTAATCATCTCAGATTTCCTTTCAGTATTATACCTATATTATACAACACTTTTTATAACTTGTCACAAAATGTGACAAATCTTCACATTTTTCGGAGAAAATAATGGAAAAGCTATTTGACAAAACAAAATATTTCATCATTGATATGGACGGAACCTTTTATCTTGACGGAAATATCATTGACGGTTCTGCCGATTTTATAAATAAAGTTCTCGAAACGGGAAGAGATTTTTATTTTTTCACAAATAATTCATCAAATAATGTTGAGGTTTGCAGAAATAAGCTTGAAAAAATGGGTTTTCCTGTTGACGAAAACAGAGTTATAATTTCTTCCCATGTTGCCGCAGATTATCTTAACAAAAATTACCCCGGCAAAAAAGTTTTTCTGCTCGGCAACGAGAGACTGACCGCAGATATGAAAAAAGCCGGAATAAAGCTTGTTGACAGCAATCCCGACATAGTACTGCTCGGATTTGACACAACTCTGACATATCGGAAAATGTGGGATGCGGTAAGATACATTGATGCAGGAGCGATATATATTGCCACTCACCCCGATATGAATTGCCCGACTGCCGACGGCTATATGCCGGACACCGGCTCAATGATAGAACTTTTTGCCGCTTCAACGGGCAGGCGTCCGATTGTTCTCGGCAAGCCGATGAAAACAACGGTTGACTATATAACCGCAATGCTGAAATGCAGTGCGGATGAGCTTTGCTTTATCGGCGACAGATTGGCAACGGATATTGCAATCGGCGCAAACAACGGGATACCGTGCGTGCTGGTTTACAGCGGAGTTACATCTCCCGATGAATACGCCGCATCGGATATAAAAGCCACCGTTGCGGTTGAAAATCTCAAGGCACTTTCAGAATATCTTTAACATATAAAATGCCGGTTCGAGACCTTCCCGGCAGGCACTTAAATCAGTGCCGAACAAAACTAAAGGAGAAAATTATGAGCAATAAAAAAACGGTTTCGCTCGTTCAGGGTGCGCTGATTGCGGCTGTATATGCCGCCGCAACCTATCTGAGCGCATCATTCGGAGCGGCTTACGGTCCTGTTCAGTTCAGGCTTTCCGAAGCATTTACCGTGGTTTCCGTCTTTTCGCCGTCGGCAATATACGGCTTGACATTGGGGTGCATTCTCGGCAATCTTTCAAGCCCTATGGGAATATGGGATATTATTTTCGGCTCGGCAGCAACACTGATTTCCGCTTTATGTGCAAGAAAAGTCTCGGGAATAAAATTCAAAGGCATTCCCCTGCTTTCAATCATAATGCCTGCATTTTTTAATGCCGTTATTGTGGGAGCGGAATTAACATTTTTAATGCCGTCCGATTCGGCAAAGGCGACACTTTTCGGCATTAATGCCGCTGAGGTTTTCCTCGGAGAAATTGTTGTCTGTCTCGCCGGAGGAATACCGGTTTACCTCGGATTAAGAAAATCAAATATATTTAAAAAAAGCTTGTGATGAATTGATTCTCACAAGCTTTTTTGAATTACGAATTATATAAAGTTATACTTATACATCACATTATGAAATGCCGCATCGGCGGCAATCTGAATTGCTCCGTTTTCAAGATATGAAATAATCTCCGTGTGCAGATGTCCCGAAATAACGGCTTTTATATTTTCGCAGGAATTGCAGAGTGAAACAAATTCCGCCGTTGTTTCATCTGTGTGCTGTTGTTTTCTGCGGTGCTCGCTCAGCTCCGAAAGAAGCTCATCGGGACAGCCAGTAAGATACGGCGGCTCGGTAAGCGGCTTGCCGAACATAACTTTTTTATATGTATCTGGTGAATACACCGGATTATGCAAAACCAACACTGATGATATTCCGTCCGCAAGCTCGGATTTCAGCCTTTCAAGCCGGTCGGGCAAAACATAATAATAGCCGTCATCAAGCGTTATGAATTTAATGCCGTTGATTATTCTCACGCCGAATTCAATTCCGTCCGGCATAGCCTTTTCAACCTCGGCAAGACTTTGGCGCTTATACGCTTCATCCTCCCACGCTTCTCCGACATACTGACTGAATTCGTGATTCCCGGCTGACACAATTGCATCAATTCCGCTGAAATATTCCTTTGCAAAATCCAGATTTGCCTTTGAAACAAAGTCAATCAGGTCGCCCGTATGGATAAGCGGCAAGCCCCCGGCACGAACGGCATTCAGCATTTCGGAAGTGATTTCAATTTGCTTCCGTGGTTTGCCGTCGGTAAAATGCAAAGCTCTGTTTTCTGCAAGCTCCCGTTTTCTTTCGTTATCCCGTTCATCGGCAAGGCAGATATGATTATCGGTTATGTGAAACGCCGAAAACGGCTTTTCCGCTCCGACTTTTATATCAAATTCCCTTATTTCCATTACGGCATATACGGGTCTTCATCGTTCATATAATCCTCGGGCATAATGAACTGACGGATATATTTCACGGTGAAATCAATGCCCCACTGTCCTCTCTTGCCCTTCCAATATCTCGAATGAGGTTCAATAGAAAGCATTCCGTTATAATCCTTTGTATAAAGAACATCAATAAGAGCGCCCCAGTTTATCTGGTCAAGTCCTGCCGGTGCATCGTCATAACCGTCACCGTCAATATAAAGTGCGCCCTTGATATGAACATGATATACTCTGTCTCCCCAGTCACGAAGCTCCTTAAGGTAATCACCTCTTCTGTGAAGACAGTGTGAAGCATCGTATTTTATGCCAAGCTCGGGAAGTGCGGTATGAACAACGCTCCACGCTCTGTCATTATAAACAAAGTTTGACCAGTCGCAGTTATAGGTTGCAATTTTCACATTCTTGCCCTTTGCGTAATCAAGCAGATGGGTGATATATTTGATTGCGTTGTTGCAGTTATCATAAAAGCTCATTGCTTCAATATAGTTAATGCCGACATTATAAACGGGACACCCTATAACCGATGCGGCATCAATCAGAACTTCATCATTGTGAACGGCGGCTGAAATCGGTTCGCCGTTTTCGTCAATGCGGTTCATTCCCCATCTGCCCATTGAGCCGACGGATATGCCGTATTTTTCGCTGTAACCCTTTATTTCTTCGGCTTGCGCACGGAATTCATCTGCATTGCACTTATCGTTTACGCAGAATTCAACCGCCTCAAGTCCTCTTTCTTTAACAAACTTAAAATTCTCCTCGTTCCAGCCCTCTATCATTCCGAGTTTCATATTATTACCCCTTTCGTTATTGCTTGCCCGTATTATAGCACCACTCAGCCGAAATATCAAGATTTAGTGGAAATCTTGTAAAAATTTTATTGCATATACAATTTATATATGTTATATTAGTTACATAAATTTGAATAAGGAGATTGCTATGAATATTCCTTACAAGCTTAAAAAACATTTTTGCAGAGAATGCAAATTCTATCCTCTCGGAGACGGTGCCATTCCGCAGGAGCTTCTTAAAGCGGAGGCCGTAAAGCCCGACCTTAAGGGCTTTCCCTGCCCACTGCCCTCAAAGAAAAGCGATTACACCTGCTCTGCCGAGCAGAACGGTATTTTCTGGTACGGCGCAAGCACGGGACTTACAAGATATGACCCGAATGCGGAAATCGAAGAAGATACGGTTATGTATTTCAGCGCCGCAAGAGATTTGAGAGATAACAATGTTAAAGCTCTTCTTGCCGAAGAAAACGGCGTATGGGCTTTGACGGATTCGGGCGCAACTCATATTGAACTGAAAGAAATATCAGCAGAGGAAAAAGCATATATTCTTTTGCAGGAAACGCTTGATTATGTTGACCGCCGTGGAATGGTAAGTCAACAGCATTTAAAAGTCCCATATCTGCGTTCTTCAAAATTCCCGTATGACCATTCGGATAATGACGGCGGCTTTACCGCATGCTACGGTATCGGCGAAATCTGCAGATATGCCGTGCTGAAAAAAGAAAAGGGAATTGAGCATCCCGAAACCGTAAGCGCAAAAATGCTTGCAACAAGAGCGGTTGAAGCCTGCATGCTTCTGATGTATATTCACGGCAGAGGTGACGGCTTCGTTGCAAGGTCTTACGGTCTTTCCGATGAGCCCGTTCCCGACGACGGTTATTTCTTCATTCGCAAGGGAAACAAGGCTTATATGGCAGATACAACAAGAGCAAAAGAGGACGGATATGTCGGACTTGAAATTGATGCTTCCGCTCCCATTCCCGAAAGACTTGCAAGGCTTTACAGAGGTCTCGGCTACACCGATGACGATGTTTTTTATAAAGCCGACACCAGCAGTGATGAAATTACACTTCAACTGCTTCAGCTTTATTTTGCACATAAATATCTTGCCTGCGATGACCCCGAGCTTGACGAGCTTATAAAAGATGCCGTAACAAATATATTGAATCATATTATTGATAACGGCTATGAGCTTCATGATTTCACAGGCAAGGCAACCACCTGGGCAAAATGGAATACCGATTACTTTATGACCGAGGACGGATGGGTTGATGCCTGCCTTAACTCGGCAGAGCTTCTCTCCTATCATCTGATTGCTATTGATATTACGGGAGAAAACGAAAAGTGGAGAAGCAGCTATAATCATCTGATTAACGACCTCGGATATGCCGACCTTACCGAAAAGCATTATGACAGACTTTATCAGCTTGCACTCGCAACGAATAACGATATACACGGTGAGATTATGTACGGCGACCATATGCTTGCAACGGCTTCGTTCTGGATGCTCTGCACTCTCGAAAAAGACGAAACCCTGCTTGCGAAATACAGAAAGGGCTACAAGGCATGGAGAACCTCAACTGCGTGTGAGCATAATCCGGGCTACGATATTCCGTTTGCTCTCGCCTGCCCCGATGAAGAAATTAACCTTGATAAGCTTGCATTGTGGTTTTACAGAACAAATTCAAGCCGTCTCGCCGCTTCGGTAAGCCTTAAGGGCAGACACGATATAGCCGTTAAAACAATGCGTGACGGATATAAGCGGATTTCCGCCGTCCTGCCGCCCGATGAGGTTTTCATCTCAAAATATGACCGTGACCCGCTTGAATATAAGAACGAGGATTCCGGCGGAACAAGATGCATTGAAAGCTGTTATGTTTATACCTTTGCTTATTGGCTCGGCAGACTTTACGGATTTTTTGAATAACAGAGAGGTAAATAGATATGGATAAAAATATTCATCTTATCGGAAATGCACACCTTGACCCGATATGGCTCTGGCGCTGGCAGGAGGGATGCGGAGAGGTTCTCCAAACCTTCAGAAGTGCGGTTGAACGCCTTAAGGAATATGATGAATTTGTTTTCACCTGTTCCTCCGCTTCATATTATAAATGGGTTGAGGAAATCGACCCCGAGTTATTTGAGCAGATAGTCAGTCTTGTTAAAGCCGGCAGATGGGTTCCGGTTAACGGCTGGTGGGTTCAGCCCGACTGCAATATGCCTTCTGCGGAAAGCTTTGCAAGGCAGGCGCTCGTAAGTCAGCTTTATTATTACGAAAAATTCGGCAAAATCTGCCGCACAGGATATAATGTTGATTCATTCGGCCACAATGCAATGATACCTCAGATGCTTGTTAACGCCGGAATGAGATGCTATGTTATGATGCGTCCGGGTATGCACGAAAACGCCGAAATTCCCGAGAACCTTTTCTGGTGGGAAAGCGAGGACGGTTCAAGAGTTCTCACATACAGAATACATGACAGCTATGGAGTCTGCGGAAAAAATCATCTGAATGAACAGTTTGATTATCACAGAAAGAAAGCCGATGAAAACGGTCACGGAATGATGCTGTTTTACGGCGTAGGCAATCACGGCGGCGGCCCGACAAAGGGTGATATCGAATATATCAACAGTCTTAAGGCAGAGGGCTGTGATGACCTCAAATATTCGTCACCCGATGAATATTTCTCCGCTCAGTGCATTGATGCGCTTGATATCCCGACCTGGAAAGACGAGCTTCAGCACCATGCAAGCGGCTGTTACTCGGCAACCTCAATGGTTAAACAGCTCAACAGAAAAGCTGAATTCTGGCTTCAGAGCGCCGAAAAATGGAACACCGTTGCCGCCTGCTCAACCAACCTTCCTGCCGCAACCGAAAAATTCGGCGATGCATGGAGAGAGGTATGCTTCAATCAGTTCCACGATATTTTCTGCGGATGTTCAATTATGGAAGCCTATGACGATGTAAGAGACACCATGGGATTTGCCATGAGCATTGCCGCAAAGGAAGAAAACAAAGCTCTGCTTAAAATCGCAAGTGAAATAAACACATGGCTTGACGGCGTTTCGGATGCTTCCGCCTGCAACGAGAGACATCATTGCAGAAACCTTAAGTTCCCCCGTCCCGTTGTTGTTTTCAATCCGCTTGCATTCGAGGTTGAAACAGAGGTTCAGACTTATCATCCGTCAAAAAAGGTTACCGACTGCGACGGAAACGAGGTCATTTTCCAGAATGTACGCTCATCCCGTTCAAACGATTCTCACCTTGACACGGTATTCATCGCAAAGGTTCCGGCTCTCGGCTATGCAACATATTGGCTCTGGCACGAGGATTCGCCGTTTGTTGAAGAATCCGTTCCCGAAAGCGCCGTTAAAGCAGACGGTCTGACAATGGAGAACGAATTTATAAAGGTTGAATTTGACGGCAAAAGCGGCGGCATAAAGAGCCTTGTTACAAAATGTGACGGTCACGAATTTGCGGGCGGAGAATTCTGCATTCCGACGGTTGTTGACAACACAAAGCCCGACACATGGGCGCATAACATTTTCAAATTTGATACCGAAATATGCAAAATGGAGCTTAAATCCATTGAGCTTATCGAAAAAGGTCCTGCAAGAGCGCTCATAAGAGCCAGACACATTATAAACGGCTCATATCTTGCTCAGGATTTCATTCTTGCGGCAGGCTGTAAATATATCAGAGTTAAATGCCGTGCACTTTGGCAGGAAGCACTTACAATTCTTAAAATGCCCGTTGAAATCAGCGGAAACAACCCGATTTCAACCTATGAAATTCCGGCAGGCTACATAAAACGCCCCTGCAACGGCGAGGAAGAACCTGCGCTCACATGGGGCGATGTTACCGCCGAGGGTTACGGAGTTTCACTTATAAGCGACTCAAAATACAGTTATGACTGCCCGGACAATACTCTGCGCCTTACTCTTCTGAGAAATTCGATTTTCGCAGACCATTTCTCCGACAGACGATATGCTGATTTCAATTACTGCGATGAAGGTCTGCACCGCTTTGAATATGCGGTATATCCGCACGCAGGAACAGCAGAGGAAAGCGGAATTCAGAGACTTGCTTCGGTATTCAATGTAAGACCGGTTACCGTTCCCGTAGGTTACAGAAAAGGAACCGAGCCGCTTAAAAAGAGCTTTATCAGCATAAACAAGGAAAACATCGCTCTCAACGCATTCAAATTCTGTGAGGACGGCTCCGGAGATGTTATAATCCGTCTGAGTGAAACCGACGGAAAGGATGTCAGAGCCGCAATAGTATGCAATATTATTGATGCGGGATTTTATGCCGATTTCGGAAAAATGCAGGTTAAAACCTTCAGAATAAGCAAAAAAGACGGCAGTGTTGCCGAAACCGATTTTCTTGAAGGCATCGCAAAATAACATATTGCGAATTTTTAATAAAATATTGACAAATAGGATAAAAAGTTGTAGAATTTCTTTTGATAAAATGACGCTTTATGCGTTAAAATTATGAGGTGAATTTATCAATGGCACAGCTCAAGAAAAAGTACGGTCTTATCACCGCAGTGTGCATGGTTGTTGGTATTGTTATCGGCTCGGGCGTTTTCTTCAAAGCCGAAAAAATGCTTACTCTCACAAACGGTGACCTTCCCACAGCTCTTCTTTCATGGCTTCTCGGCGGTATTGTTATGGTTATCAGCGCATACACATTCGCCGTTATGGGTACCATGTTTGAAAAGGTAAACGGCGTTGTTGACTATTCCGAAGCGCTCGTAGGAAAAAGATACGCATACTATGTAGGCTGGTTTATGTCAACCATCTATTACCCCGCAATGACCTCCGCTCTCGCATGGCTCTCGGCAAGATACACTCTCGATATTTTTGATTTCTCGGCTGATTCGGCAGAGGTTATGACCCTTGCAGCTTTCTATCTTGTTATTGCTTATGTTATCAACACAATTTCTCCCAAGCTTGCCGGTAAGCTTCAGGTTTCAATGACCGTTATCAAGCTTATTCCGCTTCTTACCATGGCAATTGTAGGTATTGCATACGGTATCATCAGCGGCATGCTCAGCGACAATATGAACAGCGTTGTTGAAGCTGTTAAGAACGCAGACGGCGAAATTGTCAACTATGCAACCACTGCAAGAGAAGGTCTTGCCCTTAATCTCGTTCTTCCCGGTGTCTGCACATCCGTTTTCGCATATGAAGGCTGGGTTATTGCAACATCAATCAACTCCGAGCTTAAAGAATCAAAGAAGAACCTTCCCAGAGCTCTTGTTTTCGGTACAATCATCGTTGTTGTAATTTACATGGTTTATTACATCGGCATTTCCGGTTCCGTTACAACCTCACAGCTTCTCACAAACGGCGCAAGCTTTGCTTTCACCGAAAGACTCGGTTCGATTTTCGGAACAATACTTACCGTATTTATTGCTATTTCCTGCCTTGGTACTCTTAACGGTCTTACCCTTGCATGCGACAGAGGTTTCTATTCACTCGCCGCAAGAAATCAGGGTCCCGCACCGAAGTTCCTCGGCAAGCTTGACGAAGCAACCGAAATGCCCTCCAATGCTTCCATGATTGGTCTTGCATTCAACGCATTCTGGCTCTTCTACTTCTTCATGGCTAATCTCAGCAGCTTCTCCTCTCTCGAAGGCATCGGAAGCATCTTCCTTTTCGATTCAACAGAGCTTCCTCTTATCTGCGTTTACGCTTTCTATATTCCCGTTTATATTATGCTTATCAAGAAGGGCAAGGAGCTCGGAGCATTCAAGAGATTTGTTATGCCCATACTCTCAATTCTCGGTGCTCTCCTCTTCATCTATGCGGCAATCGCTGCTCACGGCATAAAGAATCTCGGCTTCCTCGTAATCGCTCTTGTAATCATGTTTGTAGGCGCTATGTTCTACGACAAGAAGAGAGAAGCATAAATATTCAAAAGGCATCAAAAATCCCCGTATGCGTTGCATACGGGGTGATTTTTTTGTACTGTTCACTTTGCGAATGAAAGCTTTTCAATAAAGCTTTTAAAGATATTTACTATCCATCTGAATATGAAAGGAAGCGTGTTGTTTTCTGCTGTTGTGCCGCTGAGCGAAACGCCGCTGTAATTTTCGATAACCGTTATTCCGAAGCTCTTTTCAAGCTTCTTGAGGGCATTGCCGGTTGTGTTATATTTAACGGTTATTTTGCCGATTGAAGCGTTTTTCGCAGTAACCGGTATCTCAATCTCTTCACCGTTCAAAAGCGCCTTGGGAAGCTTGAAATCGGCTGAAATAACATCGCTTTCAATTTCGCTTATCACAACATAATCCTTAAGAGAAAGGTTCTTTATAACAAGAACATATTCCTCTGAGCCGTCAAGGAGAAGAAAACTGCTGTTTGTATTTTTAAATCTTATTGAAATATCCGATGTGGGCGCCGTGCTTTCCATAAACTGCGGAAAATCGTATGATGAATAGGCATCCTTTAAATCGTGAGTATAAAGAAGTGTTTCAACAAGTGCAAGCGATTTTCTGCACCATTCTATCTGACCGTGAAGCAAGCCGTTGAACACCCATGTTCTCTGCGGCCAGTAGCCCGTTGAAAGGTCAACCGTTCTGTCGGGCGAAATGCTGTTCTTTCCGTTATCAACCGCCTGAACATAATTATCGGGGAAGGTTTCGCCCCACGGTGCGCAGGTTGCGCCGCAGGAATATTTCATATCAACAATACCGTCGGAATAGCAGTCCGAATTAAGAACAAGATTAGTTCCCGTGCAGGCTTTAATCGAAACCGTTGTTCCGTTTCTCTCGGCAAGCTCAAAGGTTTCGGTTATGTGGGTCATAAATCCGCCGTAAAACTCTTTAATTGTTGAAATAACCTTTGAATGGTCTGTTTCGTTGAGCCAAAGCGGACAAATTTCGGAGAGCTTTTCGGGAGGAAGCATTTCCCACGCCGCAATGCAGGTTTTAACGGGCGGCAAAACAACCTCTGTTCTGCCGAAATCAACCGCACCCTCAAGTGCCTTGATACTTTCAACTATATCGGCAATGAATGAAAGATTCATTTCCGTATGAAGAATATCCCCGAGCAATGCGCAAACCTTTTTAAGGTCAACCGTGAGATACCGTGTGGTATCGAACAAATCCGTAACGAATGTTGTTCCGCCGAGAACGGGAGTATCAAACACGATATTGTCAACCTGCTTTAAATCGGCATATTTATAGAGATACTGCCCGACTACCATACTGCCCTGGCTTATGGCATAAATGCTTACTCTGGTTGCACCTGTAAGCTTTAACACATCGTCGATATAGGTTTTCAGCTCGTCGGCGGTATCATTATAATCAAGGCGCCAGTCATATGTGAAATTGAAAACATTTTCATCGCCGATTTTATCTCCGATTGATTCCATATCAAGGAACTCGGAGCCGGTATAAGGCACAAGCGAAAGCATATCGTTTGCTTTGAATGCGGCAAGAGAAGTATTCGCCGCTCCGCTGACTATCGGTTTAACATCATAAACAGATGTTCCGTCATCTTTAAGCTTAATCGGTTCGAGAATTCTGTCAACTATATCGGAAAGCTGCTGAACATATCCCTTTTCCGCAGTCCATTTTTCAATCTCCGATTTAATATGTGCCGGACTTAAATCATCAAGTCCGAGTGCGGCAAGAATCTGGTCTGTTGTGGGCGGAAAAACCGCTTCACCGTCAATTGCCAATGTTGTTGCGCCGAAGCCGCTGACCATTACCACGGGCGTTACTCCCTGAGCCGAAGCGAACGGAATTACCGCCATGATGATAAACAGCGACAAAATAACAGCCGTTATTTTTTTCATCTTTTATCCCTCGTTTTATTAAATTTTTTCTATTTTAACATATATGTTTTTTTATTTCAAGTTTTTCGGCAAAAAATTACGCCGTCGAAACGGCGGCGTAAAAGCATTATTCAATTGATGTGAGCATTTCGGCAAGCTCATCAAAAAACAAGTGTGTTTCGTTGCCGTCTGCGAAAAGCCCTATCGGAGTGCCGTGGTCACCCGTTCTGACGGGGAACACATTCCACATACCCTTTTCAAGATTGTTCTTATCAAAATCCTTATGAGGTTCATCAAACGGATAAAGCGCCGATTTAACATTCACAAGCCCGTCATTCGGATACCAGCTTTCGTCAATCACCGTTCCGCTTTCTTCATCAACGAAGCTTCCGAGATTTATTGACCAGCGTGAGAATATACCGAGCAGGAAGAAATCAATGTTTTTCGGTACGGTTTTTCCTCTCTTATTAACCTCGGTGCAGTCATAAGCAACGGAAAAATAATATACATTTTCGCTCGGCTCAAGCATTTCGTTGAGCTTTTTGCAGTCATTAAGGCTCAGCCCGTTTTCAACGCTGTCATCCGAATTATAAAAATGCGCAATTGCTTCAAGATAGGGGTCGGGCTTTGTTTCGGGTTCATTCGGAATTGCCGAAATTCCGAACTGTTCAAGATGAAAATCAACGATTGTTCCGTTGGCAAGAGAACGCCCGAAGGTTGCCGCCCATGTGGTAACAAACAGCTTAAGCGGAGAAATAAGTCTTCTGATATTTGCAACATTATATGTTGTTGTTCCGTTAAGCGGAGTGCAGATTGCCGTGCAGGATGCAACAAGCTCCTCATGGCCGCCCTCAAACAGCGGTGACGGGTCAGCGCAGGCTTTCATCTCCTCGGGGCAACCGTAAGTGAGCAGATATGTGAGCATTCTCACGGCGTTTCCTCCGAAGCTGTGCCCCACAAGGTGAACCTTTTTACCGTTCTCACCCCAGCCGTCAAAAAGAGGTTCTTTATATTCTCTGCCGAAGCGCTTGTGTCCTTTTTCTTCGCTGTGCAACGCACCGTAATCAACACGGGTTCCCATAAGCTGTGCATACAGCTCGCAGGCCTGGTCCCACACGCTTGAAAGCGGACCGACGGAAGCCGAATAGCAATCGTATCCCCCGGAGCGCAGATAATCAATAACATATCCCGTTGTGCCGCCCCAATAAGGCGCAACACTGTTTAAGCCCTCGTTTGCGCCCCAGCCGAACATTCCGTGAACCAAAATAATCGGATAATCATTTTTATTCTCTTTTTCGGCATCAACAGCATAACCGCCGAATGAAAATGCGGTTATCAGAATCGAAAGCGCAAGAATAACGGATATTGTTCTTTTCAAGATAATACCCCCTCGAAATTAAATTCTTTTTCGGAATATTATTAAAAATTATACACATCGGTCATTTTATGAACACTTTTTATTTAATTATATCATTATTTACGGCAATGTCAATATTTTAATCAGACAATTAAAATAATTTGTATGAATACTTGCTATTATTTTTAAAAAGTGATATATTTATATATATTTATCTTTTCAGCAAGGAAGTAATTCTCTATGACGAAAGAATTTTTAATGGGAAATGAAGCGATTGCTCTCGGTGCGATTGCGGCAGGCGTTAAGATTGTTGCCGGATATCCCGGAACGCCGTCAACCGAAGTGCTTGAAACCGTTGCAAAGCATAATGACGGAAGCATATATGTTGAGTGGTCGGTTAACGAAAAAGCCGGTCTTGAGGTTGCGGCAGGTGCGGCATACGCCGGAGCAAGAAGCCTTGTCACGATGAAGCAGGTCGGTCTGAATGTTGCAAGTGACCCTCTTATGTGTCTTGAATATATCGGAATTAAAGGCGGTATGGTTGTTATGGTTGCCGATGACCCCGGTCCGATTTCATCTCAAACTGAGCAGGACACCAGAACTCAGGCTTTCTTCTCAAAGCTTCCGCTGTTTGACCCGTCAACCGTGCAGGAAGCTTACGATATGATGGGCGAAGCCTTTGAGCTTTCCGAAAAATACGGCACTCCCGTTTTCTTCCGTTCAACAACAAGAGTATGCCACGGCTACGCAGGCGTGAATATAAAAGAAAAAAGTGAATATAAAAAATGCGAGGTTGAGGGATTTGTTAAAGACCCGTCAAAATGGGTAATATTTCCCCGTCTGTCGCTTCAGAACCATACAAAAATAGTTGAAAGAAATGTTATGCTTTCCGATGTATTTTCGGAATATGAACGCAATTTCATTATTCCCGAAAGCGGAAGCGGAAAGAATATCGGAAAAGGCATTGCAACCCACGGCATAAGCTATTGCTATGCAATGGAAAATCTCGACAGCGAAAATATGCTTCGTACCTTTAAGGTTTCGACTCCTCATCCGTTCCCCGAGAAAAAAGCACTTGAATTTCTCGAAGGGCTTGACGAGGTGCTCTGCATTGAGGAGCTTGACCCCGTTATCGAAAAAGAGCTTATTTTTATCTGCGGAAAATATAATCTTTCAACTAAAATTCTCGGCAAAATGAGCGGAAATGTGAAGTCTGCCGGAGAAAATACGGTGGAAAGTGTCGGAGCTTCAATCAATGCTTTTCTCGGTAAAGAAAACGCTGAAAAAAAAGCCGACGATATACCGCCGCTTCCGGTAAGACCCCCTGTTCTCTGCGCAGGCTGTCCGCACAGAGCTTCGTTCTATGCGGTAAAGCAGGCTATGAAAGGCAAAAAAACACTTTTCTGTGGCGATATCGGCTGTTACACCCTCGGAAACGCCAAGCCGCTTGATATGGTTGATACCTGCCTTTGCATGGGTGCCGGAATAAACATCGCTCAGGGTATCGGTCATATTGAACCCGATACAAATTGTTTTGCATTTGTCGGCGATTCAACCTTCTTCGCTTCGGGAATTACGGGAGTTGTGAACGCATTCTACAATCAGGCAAATATGACACTGGTTGTGCTTGATAATTCAACAACCGCAATGACGGGTCATCAGCCCCACCCGGGAACGGGTAAAACGATGATGGGCGAAATTGTTGCAAAGGTCAGCATCGAAAAAATTCTCAGAGCCATCGGGCTTGAAACCGTTGTTACGGTTGACCCGTTAAAGCTTCGTGAAGCCATCGAAACTGTTAAAAAGGTTGCCGCAGGACCCGGAGTTAAAGCGATAATTTTTAAATCTCCCTGCGTTGCAATCATAAAGCCCACGGGCAAAAGCACGATTGAAGCGGATAAATGCACCAACTGCAAAACCTGCATAAAACAGCTCGGCTGTCCGGCAATCGTTCTCAGAGACGGAAAAGCCGCAATTGACGAAACTCTCTGCACGGGCTGCGGAATATGCAGTGAGGTTTGCCCCTTCGGAGCAATCATCGGAGGTGGAAAAAATGAATAAGAATATAATTCTCTGCGGAGTAGGCGGTCAGGGAACCGTGCTTGCTTCAAAGCTTCTTGCCGCCGCCGCAATGGAAAAAGACATTCCCGTTATGACAGCGGAAACAATCGGAATGGCGCAGAGAGGAGGAAGCGTTACAAGCCATATAAGGCTCGGTGACGGCGCATATTCCCCTCTTATCCCGATGGGAAAAGCCGATTTAATTATTGCGTTTGAGCCTGCGGAAGCCGTAAGGATGCTCCCGTATCTCAAAAACGGCGGTGCGGTTATAGTCAACAGCCGACCCGTTATGCCGGTTACCGCCGCACTCGTCGGCTCCGATTATCACGGAGCGGAAATGCTTGATTATCTTAAAACAAAGGTCAAAAATCTTACGGTTGTTGATACCGACAAGGCCTGCGCCGAGCTCGGTACTTCGAAAACGGTTAATGTTCTGCTTCTCGGTGCGGCAATCAACAGCGGAGAAACCGGACTTACCAAAAACGATATACGCACCGCAATAAAAAATAAGGTTGCCGAAAAATTCCACGAAATGAATTTTGCAGCACTTGATTATCTTAAATAAAGGCGGAAAAACCTATGAAAATCAACGATATACAGCTTAAACAGGTAAACGAAGAAATAAAGCGTCTGCTTGAAGCCGACAGCTTTTACGGAAAGCGTTTAAAGGAATACGGCATCGAAAATATTGAAAGTGCAGAGGATTTTGAAAAGCTTCCGTTTTCAGAGAAAAAAGACCTGCGTGACGCATATCCTCTCGGACTTATGACCGCTCCCGAAGAAAAAATAGTAAGAATACATTCCTCATCGGGCACAACCGGTCTGCCCGTTATAATTCCCTATACTCAAAAAGATGTTGACGACTGGGCGGAAATGTTCAGACGCTGTTACGAAATGGCAGGAGTTACAAATCTCGACAGAATACACATCACTCCGGGCTACGGTCTGTGGACTGCCGGAATAGGCTTCCAGGCAGGAGCCGAAAAGCTCGGCGCAATGGTTATTCCGATGGGTCCGGGCAACACGGATAAACAGCTTCAGATGATGGCTGACCTCGGTTCAACCGTTCTCTGTGCCACCTCTTCTTATGCGCTTCTGCTTGCCGAGGAAATCGAAAAAAGAGGAATTGCCGACAAAATCAAGCTCAAAAAGGGCGTTATCGGCTCCGAGCGTTGGGGCGAAAAAATGAGAAAACGCATTTCCGAGGAGCTCGGAATTGAGCTTTACGATATATACGGTCTGACCGAGATTTACGGTCCGGGTATCGGAATAAGCTGTAAATATGACTGCGGTATGCACTATTGGGACGACTATATTTACATTGAAATAATAGACCCCGTAACAGGTAAGCCCGTTCCCGACGGCGAAACTGGAGAAATCGTTATCACCACGCTCTGCAAGGAGGGTGCTCCGCTTATCAGATACAGAACGCACGACCTTTCGAGAATTATCCCCGGTGAATGCGAATGCGGAAGCAGGTTCCCCCGTCTTGATGTCATAATGGGCAGAACTGATGATATGATGAAAATTAAGGGCGTTAATGTTTTCCCGAGCCAGATTGAGGAAGTGCTTCAGCTCTTCCCCGAAATTTCAAGCGAATATCAGATAAGAATTTCACATCTTGACGGCAGAGACACAATGAGAATTTATGTTGAAACCACGGGAGATGTTGACTTTATTGACCTGAGCAAGCGCATTGCCGAAAAGGTGAAAAGCAAAATCGGCTTCACTCCCCTCGTTAAGGTTGTTGAAATGGGAGTTCTGCCGAGAAGCGAAAAGAAATCAAAGAGAGTTTTTGACGAAAGATACGAATAAAATTTTAAAACCCACGGTGCATTTTACGGCATCGTGGGTCTTATTTTGCATCAGCTTTCCCCGTTATCGGGCTCGATAACGGAAACCATTTTGCGGTATTCAACCTTATCGTAGAGCTTTTTGAACCTTACGCCGACGGCATAGGTTGTGTCGCACTCGTCACAATAAAAATTCGCTCTGAAAAACTGTCCGTGAAATTTCCATGGCACAAGCTGTTTGCACTGCTTTCCGCAGGTATCGCAGATATGCTCAAGTCTTTTCTTATCAACAAGCGGATTATCAATATTTCTGATAACCTTTGCCTTGAAAACAAGCTTTGAATAAAATTCATCATTGCATTCCCATATGAATTTTGATATTTTTTCGGGGTCATAAACCTCTTTGAATATATCGGCGGTGAGCATACTGTCGCCGAGCGCTCTGTGATGAATATATTTTTCGGGGTCAATATTCAAGGTCTGAGCCGCCGTAAGCAATCCGGTCTGCTGACCCTTAATGCACTTATGTATTGACTGAAAATACTGCTGTAAATCACAGTATTTTGTCAGAAACGGAATGGTTTTAATCCCGTTGAGATATTTGAAATTTTCAAGCAGAACCCTTACATCGCAGTCGCCCCATGTCAGAATAACGGAATCCTCATTGCCTATCCATTTTCTGAGAAGCGAAAATGTTTTGGTAAACGGCATACCCGTGTTTATATCGTCATTCGTAAGGTGAGTAAGCCTTTTAACGCTTCCCCTGAGCTTTTTTCCTATCTGAGAACGGATAATGCACGAAAAGGTGTCAACGGTGTCAAGCTCTTCATCAAGCTTAACCGCTCCGATTTCGATTATTTCGTTTATATATCCGCCGGATTTCTTTGCGTAAGTATTGTTCCATTCAAGGTCCATTATAATGAACTGCATTAAAACATCCCTTATTTATTTATTTTCCGTACCGTTATTATATTTCATATTAACAAATTATCATACCGATTTCAAGTGGTTATTGCTTTTTATTTTCTTTTTATTTATATTGACAAAAAAATAATATAAAGGTAAAATCTTATTATAAATCAAAAGGAGAAAAGCTATGGCATTTATAAGAAATAAAGCAGAGGAAAGAACCGGCTATCAGACGGGCAGTATGATATCGGAAAGCGTTGATAATCAGTGCGATTTCGTTATGGTTTACCGTCTTGATAATTCTTATCTTGAAAGAATAAAGGCATACCGTGAAAAGGGTTATGTAATTCACTTTATGACGGGTATTTCATGGGGTCATTATACAGACTATCTTTATGGCGAATATGACGGAATAAACCATTGGGATGAAGCTCAGACCGACAGATACGGCAATAAGATTTTACACAGTCACGATGTTCCTTATATGGTTCCGACGGTTTCATTTGCGGATTACATAACCGAAAAGCTCAAGGCGGTTGTTGATTCCGGCGCTCTTGCAATTCATGTTGAAGAACCCGAATTCTGGGACAGAGCCGGATATTCCCCTGCATTCAAGCGTGAATATGAGCTTTATTACCGTGAGCCGTGGAAGGCTCCCCACGAAAGTGCGGATGCAAGATTCAGATGTGCAAGGCTTAAAGCGTATCTTTTTACAAGAACAATCGACAGATTAAGCTCCTCTCTTAAGGAATACGCCAAAATCAAATATAACCGGGATTTGCGTTTTTATGTTCCGACTCACAGTCTGCTGAATTATACTCAGTGGAAAATCGTCAGCCCCGAGGGCAAGCTTGCGGATATTCCGGCTGTTGACGGCTGTATAGCGCAGGTATGGACGGGCACTTCAAGAGAAAAGAACTGGTTTGACGGTGAATTCAAAGAGCGCACTTTTGAAACGGCGTATCTTGAATACGGCGTTATGCAGGAGCTTGTTAAGGGAACGGGCAGGCATATGTGGTTCCTGCACGACCCGATAGAGGATAATCCGATATTCGACTGGAACGATTATCGCAGAAATTATCTCTGCACCGTTGCGGCATCGCTTATGCACCCGAAGGTTAACACCTTTGAAATATGCCCGTGGCCGAACAGAGTTTTTGAGGGCAAGTATCCGAAAAATTCGGAAAACGCCGAACCGATTTCCGCAGAATATGCAACGATACTCAACAATATGTTCAATACCCTCGGAACACTTGAGGGCGGAAAGAGCTCCGAAATCCGTGTAGGCATACTGATGAGTGACAGTCAGCTTTATCAGCGTGAATATCCCGACTGTGAATTCAGCACGGCGGCAAAGGAAGAAGTCGGAACGGTTCTTCACGAATCAGACGAGCAGATAAACAATTTTAAAACAAAGCTTTTCGCTTCGGGCGAAAAAGAGCGTGAGCTGATGCTCAAATATATGAGTGCCAACGCTTTTCCGGCTTTTTATTCCTTAGCGCTTCCCCTGCTCAAATACGGCATACCCGTAAGACCCGTTCTGCTTGACAATGCAAGAAGATACAACGGTTATCTCGATGATTACGATGTGCTGATTATGAGTTACGAATATATGAAGCCCGATTTTCCCGATGCGAATATCGGGATTGCAGGCTGGGTAAGGCGTGGCGGAACACTTATTTATGTCGGCAACGGATTTGACCCGTATCACGGCATCAGAAGCTGGTGGAGCGGCAGTTATCCCACTGCGGCTGAGCATCTTTTTGAAGCACTTGATTTGAATATTGAAGCCGGCAAGGGTATTTATTCCTGCGGAAAAGGCACGGCGGCAATATGGAAAGAAAATCCGTCCGTTTTCAGTTTTTCAAAGGCTTCTGCCGATAAATTCCGTGAATTCTTTACCGAAGCGCTTGCGGCATCCGGAAGAAAAGCCGAGTTTAAAAATTATCTTATCACCGAGCGTGAGCCTTATTATACCGTTGCGGCGGTACTCGATGAAAGCATAACCGATGAACCGCTCATTCTCAGGGGTAACTATGTTGATATGTTCGCACCGGATTTTGCACCTGTTAAGGAAAAGATTATAAATGCAGGAGAAAACTGTTTGCTTTGCAACCTTGACAAGGTAACGGACAAGCTTTGCGTTATCGGCACATCTTCAAGAATTACGGCTCTTTCCGAGCAAAGCGGCAGAATAACCGTTGAAGCTTACGGTGCAGGCAGTCTGACGGCTAATATCAGAATAAAGGTTCCGTTTGAGGTTAAAACGGCAACGGTCAACGGCGAAAAATGCGCTCTTGAATATGACAAGGCAACCTCAACGGCTCTTATCACTTATGAAAGCAATGCCGAGCCCGTAACAATTATTATTGTATAAAGAATGATAAATATGGAGAGAATAATCACTTTCATTCTGAGCCTAATAACAGCTTTGGGAATATGCACATTTTCGGATGATTATTCCCGTCAGGCAACATTATCAGGAGCGGTAAATGCGCTTATGAACAAAAAAGAAATAATTGCAACCGAATATAAGGGAGAGGTCAGCACACAGAATACAGACCTGCTTTCGTCCCCCGTTCTCACCAAAAACAACAATGAGGATTTTGTTATCCTAAATATCACCGACGCCCACTTTGCCGATTACGATTACAGAGCGTTCACGGCGTTTGAATGCGAAGCAACGGTTAAAAAGCTTGTTAAGGCCGTAAAGCCCGATATGATTACGATTAGCGGAGATATAGTCTGCACCGAGTCAACGGTATTTGCGATAAAGCGTTTCACCGACCTTATGGAGAGCTTCGCAATCCCCTGGGCTCCAGTTTTCGGCAATCACGATGATGAGGGCAACTGCGATTTGAATTATCTTGCCGATACTATGATGAAAGCTCCGCATTGCCTTATGCAGAAGGGCGACCCCGAAATGGGTGTTGGCAACTATGCGGTAAGAATAGCCGATGAAAACGGAAAGCTCCGTGAGGTTATCGTTATGCTTGACAGTCATCATAATCAGGCAAACAAAAAACAGCGGGAATGGGTTAAGAATATCGCCGAAGATGCAGGAAGCGCCGAGGTTTCGCTGATTTTCCATGTTCCCCTGCCCGAATTTCAGTATGCTTATGATGAAGCATTTGAAAATGACAAGCCGAAAGCCGGATATAACGCTCAGGGAGAAAGACATGAATCCGTTGCCTGCGAAAGAGATTCAAACGGCGAACCCGTTCAGCGTGGGTTCTTTGATATAATCAAGAGCACCGGCAATATCCGCCATATCATCTGCGGTCACGACCACCTTAACGATTTTTCGGTTGAATATCAGGGTGTTCGCCTTACCTATGCGATGAAGCTCGGCTTCGGTTCCGGCTTCAGACCGCAGTTCAACGGCGGAACGATTATAACCGTAGGAACCGGCGGAATAAAGAATATCACCCACAAAACAAAAACATTATTCGGATTTAAAAATATACTGAGCGTTGGTGAATAATATGGACTATTGCAAATATGTTAATATTTTTCAGGGCTGCGGTGAAATTGACCTGCCGAAGCCCGAGGGAATTGCCGCAAAGTGGTTTTTTATCAAAGCAGGATGCGGGAACACAAGCCCTGCGGCGTTAGTACCGTTTGGGGCTATGTCGGTTTCGCCGTATTCGGGCGGATATCCCACGGGATACGGCAACCATATGCCGAACAGCCATTCACGCCCAGCAAAATTCGAAGGCGGCGAAAAGCTTCTCGGCTTCGCTCATTTACAGCAGAGCGGAACGGGCGCAATCGGTTATTATTATAATTACGCACTGACCGTTCCGAAATATGACGGCTCACCAATCCGCAGAGCGCCCGAAGGCGAAAAAGCCGAGCCCGGATATTATTCATGCACTCTTGAGGATATTTTTTGCGAGCTGACCGCAACAAAAAACGCCGCTTATCACCGATACACATTCGGCAAAAACGGCGGCAGAGTTGAGATTGATTTTTCAAACAACGGACTTTGCATACCCGGAATTGAAAAGGATAAGGTTAATAATTTAAAGCTTGAAGCGGTTGACGGCTTCACAGTATGCGCAAGCGCAGAAATCGAGGGTATCAATGTTTATTTTGCGGCAAAGGGAAGCACAAGGGCTGAAATTAAAAAACAAAAAGCAGTATTCGGTGCAGACGGTAACGGCAAAGCGGAAATAAAGGTTTCGATTTCGCTCAGAAGCGCCGAAAAAGCACTCGGATATATAACCGATACCGATTTTGAACAGGCAAGATTTTGTGCTTATTCGCTTTGGAACGCCGAGCTTTCAAAGATAAAAATCCAAACAAAAAGCGAAGAAATAAAAGAAATTTTCTATTCAAATCTTTATCATTCGCTGATAAAGCCATCGGATTGGCAGGGCGAAAGCTTCATTTATAATTCCGACGGTGAATTTATGACAGATTTCGCCACTCTCTGGGATATGTATAAAACCGCTCTTCCGCTTATATTTATGACCAATAAAGAAGTGAGCGAAAAAATCTGCGAAACACTGCTTCTCACCGGCGAAAAGCTCGGAAATCTGCCGAACTGCATTGGACTTACCGATAAATATAAGGAATTTTCCGAGCAGGCAAGAATGCTCGGCGCATATGCGCTCATAACAGCTCACCGTTTCGGAATAAAAACCGATATAAAAAGAATGATAAAGGTTATCCGTGACGATGTTTATGCACCGAACAAAAAAGATTTTACGGTTGACGGAAAATGCCGCTCACACACCTGGATGCTGGATATGGCGGACGGCTGTGCTCTCACCGCTCAGCTTGCCGAAGAAAACAGCATTGAATGTGACGGCCTGAAAGAGCTTTCAAAGCAATGGATAAAATGCTATAACCCCGAAACCGGGCTTCTGAATAACGATTCCGACTATTACGAGGGAACGCTTTTCAATTATTCGTTCCGTCAGATGGTCGATATGGAAAAACGCATTGAAATTGCGGGCGGAAAAGAAAAATTTGTTTTCCTGCTCGATAAATTTTTCGGCTACGGCGCACCCGACACGGTTCAGCCCGATGACCCGTTCAACTATGCACCCGTTGAAGAAGGTATGAAGCTTGGCAGGTTTGAGGGCTTCAACAATGAATCAGACACCGAAGCGCCGTTTTCATATGTTTATGCCGACAGACACGACAGAATATGCGAAATCATCAGAGCCGGAATGAAATATATGTTCACAACCGGCAGAGGCGGTCTGCCGGGCAACAACGATTCCGGTGCACTTTCGTCATATTATGTTTTTGCCGCTCTCGGACTTTTCCCCGTTGCCGGTCAAAACCTTTTTATTATCGGTTCGCCGTTTGTTGACAGTGCGGAAATTAAGCTCTCAAGCGGCAAAATACTGAAAATCATTGTTAACGGTAATTCAGATGAAAATATTTATGTTGACAGAGTTATATTCAATTCAAAGCCCGTTGATAATTTCATGCTCACGGCTTCCGACATAATGAACGGCGGCTTGATTGAATTTATAATGAAAAAATAATCAATCAGACTATTGAAATATTTCACCGCTTATGTTATAACTGTAATATAAATTATAAGGAGGAAGATTTATGAAAGATATGAAAATATTAAAGTCATTTCTTGCGATTATCTGCGTATTTTCAATGGCGGCAAGTTTTGCTGCCTGCGGCAAAAAAGAAAACATCGAAAATTCTGACGAACCGTTCAGCGATTCGGATGTAACACTTGTTGAAAATTCTTCCGAAGAAATTACAGAAGTTAATGAAGTTCAGGAAGCCGATGCTGCGGTAACAGAGCCTGTTTCAGAGGCTGTCACCGAACCCGAACTGATAAACGGAGTTATACCGTTCGATTTTTCAAAGGTTGACCCTGACCCGTCAAAATGGACTATGCAGGAAATTGTTGACTGCTATAAATCGGGTATGGCTAAAGCCGACAGTTCTCAGGCTATGACGGATATGGAATTTCAGCTTATCGGCGACCTGCCCGGTGCTGCTTCCATTCTCAAAGGTCCTGTTAATTTGGCTATGAAACTCGGAGCAAAACCTTATAATGCGCTCACCGGCGGATATTGGGACCTTTCTCCCGCAGACCTTCAAAAAGCAGATGCTCACAAAGAAGGCAAATATATAGTTATCAATCTTTATCCGAAGGTTCAGGTTGACGGTCCTAACGGCGATGAACATAAAGGCTCGGTAGGTCATGTTGTTAATGTTGTTCAGGGTATAGATGATTTCATCGAATATGTTGAAGAAAATTACGGTATTCTGAATGCCTATTATGAGGATGACAGCATAGTTCTTACATATAAAGATTCCTATGCAAAAAATATCAGAATCAATGCCGAAACCGGAAAAATGGAGCAAGGCACTTGGGGCTATGATGTTCACATTCGTCTCGACCATTGCGGCATTCTCGGCGTTAAGTTCAACGATTTCAATACTGCCATCAGATGGAAATGCTGGTATCCTGTTGTTGACGATTGATTAAATCCAAATAAAATCGGGGCTGTGACTGTTCTGTACTGTCACAACCCCGTATTTATTTATCAGAGAATTTCAATATCTATTCCGTTTATGCTTACATCTTCAAGGGGCTTATCGTTTCTGCCAACCTTAACTGCGGCAATGGCATCAACAACATCCATTCCGTCAACAACCTGGCCGAAAACGGTGTGTTTATAATCAAGCCACGGTGTTCCTCCGAGTGCCTTATAATCCTCAACGCAGGCAGTCGGGAAACCTCTGTCGGAAAGCTGTTCCATCTGGGAAACAAGGCCGCCGTCAACCTCTTTTGCCTGAACGATAAAGAACTGACTGCCGTTTGTACCCGGGCCTGCATTCGCCATGGAAAGCGCACCTCTTATGTTGTGAAAATCAGGGTCAAATTCATCCGCAAAGCTTCTGCCCCAGATGCTTTCGCCGCCCATTCCGGTTCCGGTGGGGTCGCCGCCCTGAATCATAAAGTTATTGATAACTCTGTGGAAAATTATTCCGTTATAATAGCCGTTTTTTGCGTGAGTTGTGAAATTTTCAACGGTTTTCGGTGCGGCTTCGGGGAAAAGGAGAATTTTTATATCTCCCATTGTTGTTTTCATTGTTGCAACGGTATCTCCCTTTGCAGGTGTTCTTGTCTGTTTGCTCATAATCTTACCTCATTTGTTTTTTATTTCAAAATTATCCGAAAGCTTGACAAAATCAATCTTGCCCATCTTTGTTCTCGGCATAGCATCGAGAATTTCGATTTTTCTCGGGCAGGAAAACTTTGCAAGATTCTTTTTGCAATGGCTCTGAATTTCGCTTGCCGCCTTATCACGGTCTAAGCTGTTATCCTTAAGCGTTACGCAAAGCTTAACGCAGGGTCGGCTCTTCTGATATCCCTGAACCGCACAAACCTCTGAAACAAACGGAAGCCCGAGCGCCGCTTTTTCTATATCGGCAGGATATACATTATATCCCGAAATGATAATCATACGCTTTTTTCTTCCGGTGAAGAACAAAAAGCCGTCCTTATCCTTATAGCCGAGGTCACCCGTCTGAATCCAGCGTTTACCATTTTCGTCAATATAAACGCCTTCGTTTTCGGCGGTATTCTCACCGTTAAAATATCCCTGCATTACCGTATCGCCTTTAACAACGATTTCACCCGTCTGACCAAACGGCAGTTGGTGACGGTGCTCATCCCAGATTTCAACGGTCATGCCCTCAAGCGGTTTTCCGATTGAATCCTCACGGCAGTCGGTATAGCTGTTAACCGTGCATACGGATGCAACCTCGGTTAAACCGTAACCCCTGAAAAGTCTGCCCTTGCCGCCGAATGAAGCGATAGCCTTGTTAAATTCGGAAACAAATCTTTCGGAAAGAAAATCTCCGCCGCAGAAAAGAAGCCGAAGCTTATTAAGATGTTCACCCCTGAACAGCTCATTATCATACATCTTTTTGAACATATCGGGAACGCCGAGAATGAACGAAATATTATATTTTTTGAGCATTTTATTTGCACTTTCGCCCGTAAACTGCGTAAGCGGTATGCAGGAAAAGCCGTGAGTTAACGGATAGTGCATTGCAACGGCGAGACCGAATGCGTGAAACATCGGCAAAACCACAAGCGAACATTCCTCACCCGGCTTATGCTTTTTATTATCAAGCACATCAAGCTTTTCCGCAATTGCATTTATATTTTTGCTTGAAAGCATTATTGTTTTGCTTTTGCCAGTTGTTCCGCCGCCGTGAAGATAAACGGCTGTTTTATTGCCGTCTGTTTCCTCGGTGCATTTGTGCATTGAGCCGATAAAAATCGCCTTCGCATACGAAACGGAATTTTTGAAATTATTTATTCCGTGTGCGTTTTTCTTTTCATATATCATAACGGCAGGTTTTTTTATTCCGAAAACATAATCCGAATTTGAGCAGATTATGCACGGTATGCCGCTTCTGTTGATAGCCCCGGCATATTTCTCGGCAAGAATATCAAGAATAAATATTGCCTTGGATTTGGTTTCCGCAATACCCTCTTCGATTGCTTCGGGAGAAGTCAGCGGATGAATGATATTGGCAATAACTCCGATTTTGTTGAGCGCATAAAAGCAGGTGAATGCGTGCGGAACATTCGGCAGAAATACCGTTACCGCATCGCCCGAAGCTATCCCGATTGAGTTAAGATAAGCCGCAATGCAATCAACATCGGCTATGAACTTTGTTAACGGTGTTTTGCTTCCCATGGAGATAACGGCTGTAAAATTGCCGTTCCTTTTGTAGCTTTTTTTCAGATATTCGTAACAGGTAAGTTCCATAATTTTCCTTTATTAATGTATATTATCGGTAAGAATTATTTCACCGCTGTCGGTGAAATTCGCAATTATTCCGTTTTCGTCAAATGTTGCATAAAACGGTGACTTTGCAGTCATTGTAAAATTCCATTTAACATTCGGATAAACCTTTCCGAGCTGGTTGGTAACTATAATCATATCCGGCGTAATCGCTCTGAGGAATGAAGCCGAGGAAGAGCCGTAATAACCGTGATGTCCGGCTTTAAGCAAATCAATATGGCCGATTTCGGGAGCAACGGTTTTTTCTATGCCGGTGGATTTTGTTATATCTGCGGCAAGAAACGCTTTCTTTTCACCCTTTGAAATAAGTGTTCCTATGCTTGCGGCATTTTCGCCTTTTCCTGCCGCTTCATCGGGCGTTACGGTATTATAAAACTTCACCGTAAAATCTCCGAATCTGAATGCTTCATTCGGAATATCACTGATTATTTCAACGCCTTTATTATTGAGGTCTGAAATAATCTGCTTATAAACCTCACCGATTTTCCATCTTTCAGTCTCGTATTTCTTGCCGGTCTCCGGGTTATATTCTTTAAAATATGCCTTTGAAATTTCGATTTTAGGGTCGGTTATAACGGCGTGAAATGAGCCGATATGGTCATAGTGGCAGTGAGTGCCGAGAATAAAATCAAGGTGTGCCGTTCCGCTTTCATCGGCGGTGATTTTTTTGATATATTCAACCACTTCTTTTTCGTAGCCCTTATATTCGGTTTTTCTTCTCGGATTATTATTTCCCTCGCCTGCATCAATCAGGGCAAAATGCCCGTTGCTTTCAAGCAGAATTGCATCCGAATTTGCGGTGTTGAGAAAATGTATTCTGTCATCGCCGTTTGCGCCGTCAAATTTTTCCTCGGTCGGCATATATTTTTCGGCATATGAATTTCCGATAACAACGGTGGCTATATCGAGAATGAATATTGCCGCCATAAGCGGAACGATTATCCATGTTGCGATTTTTTTTGCACGGTTTTTATTCATATTACACTCCGTAAAATTATGAATGTTTTATTATTCTAACATAAAATTATGAATTTTACTATACTTTTTTCAAATTTGTTTTAAAAACTCTTGTTTACGGCAGAATTTTATTGTAAACTATAATTCATAATACTGATTGGAGAATTTGTTTTGACTGAAAATTTTAAAAAAAACATATATAGGCTGACAGTTTTGATTCCGATGCTTTTTTCTTTCGGAGCTTGCACTCCGCTCGGTGCAATACCGGCGTTTATAACAGCTCTGCTTATTTTTCCGTCATTCGGATTAAATTCAATGCCCGTTTATTCGGCTGTTCTGATTTTTGAGCTTTTGTTCAATATCGGCGGTATGCTTTCCTGCGTTATCGCCGCCGCTGTTGCCGCCGTTCTTTTTGCGGTTTCCCGTTCTTCTGAAGAAAAGCTTTTCAGGTTCACGGCAAATCCGGCTTTTTCGGGACTTATGCTCGCCGGAGCATTAACGATGACGGCACTCAAAACAAATGACTATTTTGGAATCGGCGCAAGCGGAAACACGGTTGTTGAAATGATAAAATCCTATGGCTCACTCGGTTTTCATCCGAATTGGAGAGGTATTCTTTACGGCACTATCGTAATGGTGATTATGATTACTTTTCCCAGAAAATTTAAAAAAGCTTCAAAAACGGTAAGTGCGGCGTTTATTGCAGTAATATTCACGCTTATCCTGAATATTTTTCTTATTCCCGACGGTGCCGTAAAAGCAATTGCCGAGGTCGGCAAAACGCCGCTCATTCCGTTTGAATTATCGGAACAACTCGGAATGCTCAGCGTAAAATCGGTTCTGTTTTCGGTTTTATGCGGTGCGGCACTTTGGATATTACACTTTGAAACAGCCGAAAATCAGAAAAACGATATTCGTTCCTGCGGTGTCACGGTTATCTCGCTTGCGGCGGCCGCTATGTTTCTGCTTTGCTTTGAATTACGCATACCCGTTGCATCTCTCGCCGTTGTGCTGATAGTCGGAGCTTGGCAAAGCGTTCAATGGAGCAGACTGAAAAAAGCCTTTTCCTCGCCGCTTTCATTCATATGCTTTATAACGGTTTTAATTATTTCGCTTATTTTCAACTTAGCCGCAGGAGCGGTTACAGCCGCTGTATTATCGCTTATTTTTACTCGAAAAGCCGAAAACTTTTAAACAAAAAAAGAGGCCGTCAGCCTCTTTTTTTATTTGAACAGCGTTCCGCCGTTACAGTCTGTTCCGACAAAAACGGGAAATTCGTTAAGCTCCAGTCGCTTGACGCTTTCACAGCCGAGGTCGTGAAAAGCGATTTCCTCGCACTTCGTTATATGCTTGGCGCAGAGCGCTCCGGCACCGCCGACAGCACAGAAATATATTGCTTTATTTCTGATTATCGCATCGCATACCTCTTTGCTTCTGCCGCCCTTTCCTATCATTGCGGCAAGCCCCAAATCAAGCAGGCGTGGCGAATAAACATCCATGCGGCTTGAGGTTGTGGGTCCGCAGCTTCCGATTGCAAGCCCCTCGGGTGCAGGTGTCGGCCCTGCAAAATAAATGCACGCACCATTTAATTCATACGGCAATTCTTTGCCCGAATCAAGAAGCTCAAAAATTCTTTTATGCGCCGCATCACGGGATGTATATGCCGTTCCGCTGAGCATTACCATATCCCCTGCTTTGAGCTTTTCGGCATACTGCGGAATATCCTTTATATCAAGCTTATGTATCATTCCGTTCACCGTCTGCAAAGAATTTCTCTGAAAGCTCCGTCAAAGCGGCGATAAGCTCATCGGCATCGGTTGCCACGCCGCTTGAAGCTTCTTTGAGAATTCTGCTCGATTCCTTATATTTTGCATTAGCTTCGCTGATTTTTTGTATCGCTTCGCCGAGAGCGGAAGAAATATTGCTTGATGCAAGCTCTGCGGTTTCTCTGGCAGTCTGCATATATTTTTCGGCATCGCCGTACTGATTGTATTTTTCCTGGAAAGACATGAATTTCTGCTCAATAAGGTCAATCTTTTCACGGCAGGAATCAAGCTTTGCGGAATACTGCTCCGCATTGGAATTCGCCGCTTCTATTTCAAGCGAATAGGCGGCATTTTGTTCAAGCAGTCTTCCGTTTTCGGCTTTAAGCTCATCCGCCGTTCTTTCGACCTGTTCAAGCTGTTTTTCAAGCAGGATAATCTTTTTATTTTCTTCCTTAACTTTAAAAAGCTCGTCTGTCAACTCCATATTTTCATTCTGAAGCTTTTCAAAAAGTTCAAATACACTTTCCTTTGAAAAGCCGCCGAATACTGTTTTTTTCAAATAATTTTCCATTATAACTTCCTCCGTTTTCACTCGAATAATAATATTTCGCTCACGCCGTCCGCAACCTCAGTCACCTTGCCGGAACAGCTTATGCAGAGCTTTCGTTCTCCGTTTTCTCCGCAATGTATAAATGCGGCGTTTCCGTTTTTATCGAAATCATATCCCGTTTCCGCAACACACTCGCCGACAAGCCGTTCCTCACCGTCCTTATAGGTATAAAGGTCAACGGTGGGAGCATCGTTTTCATCGCAGTAATTTTTAAGAATGATTATATTTTTATCGTTATCAAGCGTGAATGTTCCGGCGTTATTGGAAAGCTTGGTGTTTTCCTTTCCGTTATATGAGAAAACATCGCCCGTTCCCCTGCCCGTATCGGATTTAAAATAGATTATTGCATTTTCATTAAACTTATATGCCGAAACATCGGTATCAACCGAAACGCCGTCAGACGGCTTCTGCGCCGCATCAAGCATATTGGTATAAAGACTCAGTCTGCCTGCCTGAGCGCCTTTGACAAAGGCATAAAGTCTGTCACCCCCGGTTGAAAATGAAAATACGGTTTTTGTGTTGTTATATTCCGTAAGCGGATAGCTCACGCATCCCGATTCCGAGCAGGCGGCAAGAGCCATTCCGTTTGATTTAACGCTGTTATTCACAACGGATTTTGCGAAGTCTATCACTTCATCCATTGTGCTTTTCTGAGCAATAGCCACAAGCTCCGTCATATCCGTTGAGCTCGGAAAAACATCGGTGCTTTCGTAAACAAGCTTAGGCTCTCCGAAGCATGAAACGGTATAAACTCTGCCGGGGTCAACATTCTCGGCAACCTTAAAGGTTCCATCCGAATTATAAGCATAAACGGTAAAAACGGGGGCATTGAATGTGCCTGCTTCCATGGTTTCGTTCAACGCTTCACGGATTTCGTCTCTCACAAGCTTATCCTGATATTCTCTGAGCTTTTCGTTATATTCGGTTGAAATTCCGAAAAACGAAAAGAAATCGGTTCGCTTTGGTCTGGTTATGGTTTTATCCGTTTCGGCATAAGCATCTGCAATTACATAGCTCCACGATACACTTTCGCTTGCCGATGTGAAATAATAAAGGTTTCCGCCCGCCTTATATTCATCAAGCATAACCTTATTTGCAGAATCGCAGATAAGCTCGGGTTCGCTTCCGGAATACGCAATATAAAGCTCGCTGAGTGCATCGTTCACCGCAGACGGCTTTTCATAGATTATATGCGGTTTATCACCGTTATTAAAGCCCTGAACGCTTGTTACATCTCTGCAAAGCTCGGTGGGCACACCGTCCGAATAGCGGTAAAGCACCTTGGTGTCAGAGTGCATTTTGGTAAAATATATTTCGTTTGAATTTTCAAGTGCGATAACACTTTTGACATTCTGCGAAAAGGTTTCTATTTTATTATCGGAAACACTGCATATACAGCCGTCATCCGTATTATTCTGACTGTTGAATTTGAGATAATACACATTGCCCGATGCAACATAATATTCTTTCTCAATGCCGTAATCAATAAGTCTCGGCTCGATTATTTCGCCTTTCTTTATCTCAACATAATAAAGGTCATAAAGCTCCTGAGATTTTGCCGAGCCTGCAATAAAAAATACCCTCTTGTTTTCTTCGTCGCATTTAAAATCGGTTGCCGCAGGGTCGGAAATTATTCTTTCCTTGTCCTTTATTCTGACAACGCACTGACCGTCTTTTTTATAGACGGTTATTCTCTTGTTAGCCGCCGAGAAGCCTTTAACGGCAAGGAATATCATCACGGCGGCAAATATCAGCACCACCGCCGCAGAAGCAATAATAATTATCTTTTTATAATTCCTGCTGAAAAAATTCTTAGCATTCTCCATTTAATGCGTTTTCCCCCGATATTGATAACACTGTTACATAACTTTACGGCGGTTGCTCCGAGAACGGAGCAGCCGCCTTTTAATGAAAAATTATTTCATTGAGATAGCCTGCTTTGCCTTCTCAACTATATTCTGTGCATCAAGTCCGTAAATATGAAGAAGTTCAACAGCCGGACCGGATTTTCCGAATTCATCGTTAACACCGAGTTTAACAACCGGAACGGGCTTGGAGCTTTCGCAAACGACCTCGGAAACCGCACTTCCGAGTCCGCCGATAACACTGTGTTCCTCAGCGGTAACGATTGCGCCGGTCTTTGCCGCAGAAGCAAGAATTGCTTCCTTATCAATCGGCTTAATGGTATGAATATCAATAACCTCGGCGCTGATGCCTTCTGCTTCAAGAAGCTTCTGAGCTTCGATTGCTTCGTTAACAAGAAGTCCGGTTGCGCAGATTGTTACATCCTTACCGTCACAGATTTTAACAGCCTTGCCGATTTCGAATTCATAGGTATCGGGGTCGTAAATTCTGGGAACTGCAAGTCTGCCGAATCTCATATAAACGGGTCCCTCATACTTTGCCGCCGCAAGAACAGCCGCTCTTGCTTCAACATCGTCGGCAGGATTGATTATAACCATACCCGGAATTGCTCTCATAAGAGCAATATCCTCACAGCACTGATGGCTGGCGCCGTCTTCACCAACGGAAATACCTGCATGAGTTGCTCCGATTTTAACATTGAGATGAGGATAACCGATTGAATTTCTGACCTGCTCATAGGCTCTGCCTGCGGCAAACATTGCAAATGTGCTTGCAAATACCGTATAGCCTACCGTTGAAAGTCCGGCGGCAACGCCCATCATATTGCATTCTGCAATACCCGAATCAAAGAATTTTTCGGGATAAGCCTTTTTGAACATTCCCGTTTTGGTAGCCGCCGCAAGGTCGGCATCGAGAACTATAACCTTATCATCTGTACCGCCGAGCTCAACAAGCGCTTTGCCATAAGCATCACGGGTTGCGGTTTTAATAATTTCAGCCATGTTATTCACCGTTCCTTTCTCACGCTTCAAGCTCTGCAAGAGCCTGATTGAGTTCATCCATAGCCTGCTGATACTGTTCCGCATTGGGAGCGGTTCCGTGCCAGCCGACCTGGTCTTCCATAAACGAAACGCCCTTGCCCTTAACGCTCTTTGCGATTATAGCCGTGGGCTTACCCTTGAACTCCGAAGCTGCCTTGAAAGCGGCGTCGATTTCGTCAAAGCTGTGAGCGCAAATTTCAATAACATTCCAGCCGAATGCCTTGAATTTTTCGGCAATGGGATACGGAGAATTAACCTCTGTGATTTTACCGTCTATCTGAAGATTATTGTTATCAACAACAGCAACAAGATTATCAAGTCCCTTTGAAGAAGCATACATGGCGGCTTCCCAAACCTGACCTTCCTGAATTTCGCCGTCACCGAGAACGGTATATACTCTGAAGCTCTTGCCGCCTATCTTTGCGCCGAGAGCCATTCCGCAGGCGGCTGAAATGCCCTGACCGAGAGAGCCCGTGCACATATCAACGCCGGGAGTATATTTAATGCTCGGATGACCCTGAAGCATTGAATCGCTCTTGCGCAGAGTTTTAAGCTCTTCAACGGGGAAGAAGCCTTTAAGTGCAAGCACGGAATAGAGTGCCGGTGCGGCGTGACCCTTTGAAAGAACAAATCTGTCTCTGTCTTCCATTTTTGGGTTCTGCGCATCAACATTCATGTGATGGAAATAAAGATAGGTAATGATGTCAACGCAGGAAAGAGATCCGCCGGGATGACCCGACTTTGCATTGAAAACGCCCTCAATAATTCCCATTCTTGCTTTGCAGGCCTTGATTTTCAACTGTTTTCTGATAACTGCATCCATTGCAGCCACCTCCTGTTTAATAATTGGTTTCAGCTTTTTTTCTGACATATCCTATAAAATCGGCAACCGCTCCTTTGTTGCAATGGCAAGTCACATATTCGGAAATCCTTTTCATTTCCTCGGGAGCCTGGCCACAACACGCCGGAACGCCGACCTTTTTAAGCATTTCGTAATCATTGAAATAATCCCCTATTGCTCCGGTATGCTCTTTATCAATTCCGAGCATTTCGGCAAGCTTTAAAACCGCCGTACCCTTATCGGTATCACGGGCAAGAACCTCAAAGCTCGCTATTGATGAAGACATAACGGTTATATCGGGGTCTTCCTTTGATGCGAAATACTTTTTTAACTTGTTGATTGTTGAGGGAAGTCCCGAATAAATTACCTTTCCCCAGTCCTCTCTCGGAACATCCTCAATATATTTAACATAACGGTAGTCGAGATTATCAAGCGCAACAAATACCTTGCCGAACCATCCGCTTCCCGTTACATAAATCATATCCTTTGCCACAACCATGGCATCAACAGTCGGAAATTTTTTTGCCGCACCGATTGCAAGGCTCATCGCACTGTTGCTCATCGGACTGAAATAAAGCATTTCTTTCTTTTCAAAATCATATATTCCGGCGCCGTTGATAACAACAGCGGGAGTTCCCGAGATGGGAAGCTTTCTGAAATGCGGCTCCATTGATTGCTGATTTCTGCCCGAAGCAAGAGTAAATCTGCCGCCGTCTTCAACAAATTTTTTTATTGCTTCTTTGTTGTTTTCGGGCATACGACGGCGCTTATTATTTATTGTTCCGTCAATATCCGAAGCTATCAGCCAGCCGGAACAAGTTTTATTTTTATCCATTATAATTATCTTATTCTCCTGAGAAACTGCTCAAAATACTGCGGAAGCGGCGCTTCAATAAGAATATTTTCTCCGGTTGACGGATGAACAAATCCGAGTATTCCTGCATGAAGGCACTGACCGTTAAGGGATGTTACACCGTTTTTCGGACCGTAAACCGGGTCTCCTGCAACGGGATGTCCGAGATAAGCCATATGCACTCTTATCTGATGCGTTCTGCCCGTTTCAAGCCGCAGTTTAATAAAAGAAAAATCCTTATACTCTTCAAGCACCGTATAATGAGTTACGGCATTTTTGGAGCTTTTTTCGGTAACACACATTTTTTTGCGGTCATCGGTGCTTCTGCCGATAGGTGCATCAACTATGCCCTCAGGCTCCCTGAGATGCCCGTGAATCACAGCTCTGTATTCCCTTTGGAGAGAATGAGCCTTTATCTGCTCTGAAAGAGAAATATGTGAATTATCGTTCTTTGCAACAAGCAGAAGTCCGCTTGTATCTTTATCTATGCGATGAACAATTCCGGGTCTGATAACTCCGTTAATTCCCGAAAGCTCGCCCTTGCAATGCCACAGCAGAGCATTGACAAGCGTTCCGGAATAGTTTCCGGGCGCCGGATGAACAACCATTCCTCTCGGCTTATTCACCACAAGCAGGTCATTATCCTCAAACATTATTTCAAGAGGAATATTTTCGGGCTCAAGTGAGAGCTCCGAAGGCTCGGGAACGGTAAATTCAATAACATCTCCGCATTTTGGCTTAAAGCTTTTGGAAATCTTTTTTCCGGCACACGAAACAAGCTCATCGGCAAAAAGATTTTGAACGAATGAGCGTGAATATCCGCTCAGCGCACGGGCAAGAAGCTTATCCGCTCGCTCCGTTTCGCTCTCCTTATCGGCAGTAACCGAAATAAGCTCATTATATTCAAATGCGGAAACGGGTTCAATCATTGTTCTTTTCCTTTACGGTTTTTATGAGGTCATATATTTCATACCCGATAAGCATGAATGCTCCTACGGTTATACAGCAGTCCGCAAAGTTAAACACCGCAAAATCAACGAAAACCAGCTCAATAAAGTCAACCACAAAGCCGTATAATATGCGGTCAATAACATTACCTATTCCGCCCGAAACGATGATAACCAGACAAAGCTGTGCAAACTTTGAGCGAAGCTTTCCGCTGAAAATGACAACCAGACAAACCGCAAGAATAATCACGGTTGCAACGGTCAGCAGAAAAGTTTTATCGGAAAGCATACTGAACGCCGCACCTGTATTCTCAACATATCTGAAACGGATAAATCCCGGCAGAAAATCATATGCGCCGTTAACCTTGACCGTTGATACTGCGGCATATTTAGTTAAACGGTCAACCGCTGTCAGCAGAACAATTACCGCCGCCCATATCGCCTGAAGCATAAAGACCTCTCAAAAATCAATCATTAAAAAGGCTGTCAAAAAGTGAGGTTATATCCTCGTCTTTTTCTTCGCCGTCTTCTTTATCGTCATCAAAAACTATATCATCAATCGAACCGAGGTCAAACTTGAAATCCTCGTTATCATTTTCCACGATTTCGTCTTCATCACCGAATTCACCTATATCAAGGTCAACCGCTTCGGGAAGAAGGTCATCAATATCGGATGCTATTTCGGGAGCATCGGAGCTTTCGGAATTGAGAAAATCAAGCAAATCATCAAGGTCACCGTCAAGAGCTTCATCTTCTTCCGGCTCTGCTTCAGCTTCAATTTCTTCCTCTGCTTCGATTCCTTCCTCAACGGGCTCCTCAAAAGCAGGTTCTTCTTCTTCGGCTTCCTCAATTTCCTCTTCGGCGGGAGCTTCGGCAACAGACTCTTCTTCAACCTCTTCTTCAATAACAGGTTCTTCAACAGCCGGAGCTTCTTCGATTTCTTCAACAGCTTCCGTTTCTTCGATAACGGGTGCCGCTTCAACGGTTATTTCCGGAATAGTGTCCACAAGCTTTAACTGCTCGGCGCAAAGCTTTTCAACCGCCGCTTTGAATTCGGCTGTTTCGGTTTTTATTTTTTCAATCTCTTTTGAGTAATATTCATATGATGCTTTGCTGTTTCCGATTATTGCGGCTCTCTGATTTTCGGCATCGGCAATAATTTCAGCCGCCTTTTCCTGAGCGGAAACAATTGCCTTTTCGGTTTCGCTCTGAGCTCTGTCGGTAAGTGAAGCAACGGCGGTTTTGGCATTATCAACTATGCTCTTTGCCTGCTCTCTTGCTTCTTCAATCGTCTGAGAAGCTTTATATTCGGCCTGTGCGGTTATATCGGCGGCTTTCTTTTCGGCTTCGTCAATTATAACGGCGGCCTTATCGTTTGAGGTTTTGTTAATATTCTCAGCCATCTTATGAGCATCGAGAAGCGCAAGCTTTATGGCTTCTTCATCATTGCGGTAACTCTCAACCTTATCGGCAAGAATACCCATTTTTCTTATAAGCTCATTCTTTTCGCTGAGTGACTGCTCATAGGACTGAGCAACCGTCTTAAGAAATTCGTCAACCTCTTCCGCACTGTATGTACCCTTGCTTACGGGAGTGAATTTTGCGTTTAATATCTGTTCTGTTTTAAGCATTTTATTCACCTTTCCTCTGTAAATTACTGCTCGGCATTCTGACCGGTCAACTCATCAATAAGCTCGCCCGAAACGGGAACATTGTAGGGCGTGATAATATATGCTCTGCCTGCGATTTTTTTGAAATCTCCACGGTTTGCATAAGCAACGCCGTAAAGGAAGTCTATTATTCTCTGTGAAGCATCATTCGGGCAGTTTTCAAGATTGAGGATAACTATTCTTTTATCGTTGAGAACATCCGCAACCTCGTTAACATCTTCAAATCTGTTTATCTTCTGGAAAACAACATGGGGCTTCGGCTGTGATACGGAAGCCTTAGAGGTTGAGTTTATATTTACCACATTTGATGCCGACGCTCTGTCGGTTCTCGCACGCATGGGCTGAGACGAAGCCGCAGGAGCAACCGGAGTCGGTTCATAATCGAACTGGTCATTATATTCCTGCTCATCACTCTCCACATAATCATCGTCGGTAACATTGATAAATTTTTTCAGGGTGTCTTTTAAGCTCATTTTTTATTCCTCCAAACTTATCTGTATATTCTCATACCGAAAATCGACGAACCCACTCTGACGAGATTTGCGCCCTCGAGTATCGCTTCACGGTAATCTCCGGACATACCCATTGAGAGAATATTCATATTTATATTATCTCTTTTTTTATCGCCAATGTCAATAAACAGTTGGTGCATATTTGAAAAAATATTGCGAATTTCCTCATTTTTTTCGCAAATCGGAGCCACGCACATAAGACCGTCAATCAAAATACCGTTTATTTCAGAAATTTCGCACGCTTTTTCATATAATTCTTCATGAGAAAATCCGAACTTGCTCTCCTCGTTTCCGGCGTTAACTTCAAGCAGAATTTTTGTTTGAATTCCGGCTTCAACCGAGCGTTTTCCGATTTCCTTTGCGATTTCCACCGTATCAACCGACTGGATTGTGCTCACTTTTCCGATTATCTTTTTCACCTTATTTGATTGCAGATGACCTATAAGTTGTCTTTCACACGCCTTAAGCTCGGGTTCCTTGAGCAGAAGCTCCTGAACCTTGTTTTCTCCGATAAGGTCAATTCCTTTATCAATTGCAAAATTTATGAATTTCGGCTCAACGGTTTTGGTTACCGCCATAAGTTTCACATCATCTGCCGTTCTGCCCGAAGCAAGCGCCGCAGAAGCAATATTTTCGCTGATAATTTTTAAGTTTTCCTCAATTGCGGAATATCTTTCATCATCCGATAACCATTCCATCGTAAATATCCTTTCCCGAGATAACAACTCGGTCATAAAGCTTTATATGACTGTACGGAAGTTTAATTCCGCTTTCTTCACCGGGCTTTTCGGCATAAACATAATTTTCATCGGAATAGATAATGTTTATACTTCTGATATTGACTATATTACCCCTGCATATGAATACCGCCGAATTTCCGTCATCATCAATTCTTACCGCATCCTTGCGAACCTTCAGACCACTCATCTCGTTAAGCACTATTTTACCGTTTACTATGCGGAGCGTTGCAAGCTCCTCATTCATCAGATTGCATTTAAAAACCGCAACGGAACGCATATTATCAACTGTTATCAGTTTATAAAGCTCGGTCTGAATTGCATCATCCGCCGAATCTCCGATTATAAGGCTTATTTTACTGCCCACTTTATAATCCGAAAGCTTTGCCGTTTCAACCGTGCAGGCAATATACCAGTTATATCCGCTGATTATCTTTCCGAGTGAGCCTGGCGGAGTTTCTTTTTTTTCGGCATTAAGCGCAACATCAAGCTGAGCCTGAGTGAGCGTTTCGATATCTTCAACGGTGAGAATATCTTCATATCCGTCCGGCTTGCTGACATAATATCCCGATGTTTCGGCGGAAATAATGCGCTGAGGAACAGCCGCCGCTTCAATGGTTGATATTTCATTCTGAAGCTCGGCAATTTTCTCGGTGCAGTCAACCTCTTCATCAAGAGAAATCTGTTTTCTCGAAAGGTTTTCCGCAAAAGAAATTTCATCCTCTTCAAGCGATGAATAGTCATTATAATACACGGAGTCCATAATCGAAATATAGTCCGAATTGATTTCACCCGTGAGCTTGTTTATATCAAGATTTGCAAGACGCAGTTGACTGTTTATCTTCATATAGGATTCAAGCTTTGCGTTGAGCGCACCGAGCTTTGTATAATTATTTGCCGAAGCTTCGCTCGGGAACACCGCCGCTATCTCGCTTCCCCTGCTGACTCTTTCTCCGTTTAAAGCTATCGGAACAATAATTCCTCCTGTTTCGGACGGGAGCAGCATTTCATCACGAATAATATACATTTCGGCATCAACCGTATCGAGAACCTTCTGCTCATATACCGTCTGCGTTTCAAAGGAGCTTGAAGTAAGCTCATAAATTTTCAAACAGAAGAAGCCGACGATTATTATTACCGATGCCGCCGCAAGAATTTTGAATATTCCGTCTTTTGGTTTCATTTTTGTTCTCCGTTCACTGTTTCAAGTGCCGCCGAAATCAAATCGGCGGAATTTTCATATTTATCAATATAAAGAAATTTTATTCTTTCATCCCGTCTGAACCATGTTAACTGGCGCTTTGCATAGTGTCTTGTCTGCTTTTTCAGCTCCTCAACACACTCATCAAGGCTCTTTTCTCCCTGAAAAAAGGGATAAAGCTCCTTATAGCCGATTGCCTGCTTTGCCGTTGCGCCGAGTGGTGATTTAAAAAAGCTTTCTGCTTCTTCAACAAGTCCGGCTTCAAGCATCATATCAACTCTGCGGTTTATTCTGTCATATAAAAACTGTCTGTTTTCGGCATCGAGACACACGGTTTTAACCTCAAACGGAGACGGATTCAGCTTTGAAAGCCGGTTTTGCTCCGTTTTGGTTCTGCCCGTTGTATGAATTATTTCAAGCGCTCTGATTACCCTGCCGAGATTATTCGGGCTGAGCTCTGCCGCCGAGTCGGGGTCAAGCTCCGAAAGCATATCAAAAAGTGACTGCACACCCTCCGCTTCGGCTTTTCTTTTTAGCTCCTCACGGTATTCAAAATCGGTTTCTTCGGGAAAAAATTCAATATTGTCAACCAAAGAACTGTAATAAAGTCCAGTGCCGCCCACCAAAACGGCTTTTTTTCCTCTTGAATAAATATCTGATATAATATTTTTTGCATCGGAGCAGTATTTTGCAACGCTGTAATTTTCATCGGGAGAAACAAAACCTATAAGATGATGCGGAATGCCTTTCATCTCCGCCTTTGTCGGCTTCGCCGTTGCAATATCCATACCTTTATATATCTGCATTGAATCGCAGGAAACGACCTCTCCGCCGATTGCTTCGCAGATTGAAACTCCGAGCGATGTTTTTCCCGAGGCCGTGGGGCCTACCACCGCAATAAGCGGAATTTTACACTCTGCCAAAATTCTTCTCCAACTCTCTCTGCGTCATTTCTACAAGAACGGGTCTGCCGTGAGGGCAGTATCTTATTTCGGGCATTGAAAGAAGCTGTTTCGCAAAGCGTTCCATTTCAAGCCTTGAAGTAAAATTGCCTGCCTTTATTGCGCTTCTGCACGCAACGGAATGATATATCCAGTCAAGCTTTTCAAACATAACATCCTGTTTTTTATCAACAAATCTGCCGGCTATTTCGGCAATAACATCCTGAACATCATCGGCTGAAAGCTCCATGGGACATTCTCTGACTATAACACATCCGCTTCCGAAATCCTCAACATCAAAGCCGGAATCATTAATGATATCAATGTTTTCAAGCACCGCAGAATATTCTTCCTTTGAAAGAGTAACCGTTACCGGAAGCAGAAGAAGCTGAGGTGTTCTGTCTCCGCTCTCTTTTTTGAGCTTTTCATAAATTATTCTTTCGTGTGCGGCATGCTTATCAATTATAACAAGCTTGCCCTTATATTCGCAGATTATATATGTAAGAAAAGCTTCGCCCACAAGCTTAAAGCTTTCTTCATCGAAAACAGGCTCGGGTTTAACCGTTTCTTCCCGGTTTTTAACGGGTTCGGATTTTATTTCAACCTTTTCAGCCGCTTTTTCCGGCGGATTATTCAGCAGGATATCCGTTATATCATCCGCTTTTTCAGTCTCGTTTTTCGGAGCTCTGACATAAAGCACGGGCGTTTCGGATTGTTTTTTTATCGGTTCTTCTTTTTTTATTTCGGGAGCAGAAACCGGAATATGCTGCCAGAAATCCTTTTTCGGCTCGGGCTGTTCCATTTTAAGCTGCTCCGCTTTTTTCTCGGGTGCTTTATAAAAATCGGTCTGCGCCTTGTGAACCTGCTTCGGAGTATCGCCCGATGCAAGAGCGTTTCTGCACGCAAAATATACGGTATTGAAAATCAGCTTTTCATCCGAAAATCTTACCTCGGTTTTTGACGGATGAACATTCACATCAACAAGTGACGGGTCAAGCTCGATATTCAGAACACAGGACGGAAATTTGCCGACCATAACGGAGCCTTTATATCCCTCGCTGAGTGCGGCTGAGCCGGTTCCCGTTTTGATAAGTCTGTTATTTATAAAGAAAAACTGCATATTGCGGTTGGGTCTTGATGCGGAGGGCTTTGAAACATAGCCGCTCACTTTTACGCCCTTTCCGTCTGACTCGGCATAAATAAGCTCGGACGAAAACTCTCTGCCGAACACCTCTCTTATGCAGGTGAGCAAATCTCCTTTTCCGCTTGTCATAAGTGTCTGCTTGCCGTCACGCAGAAATCTGAAGGAAATTTCCGGATGTGAAAGCGCAATTCTGTCAACCACGGCGGCAACCGCATTTGCTTCGCTGACATCTTTCTTGAGAAACTTCATTCTTGCCGGAGTTTTATAAAATAAATCTCTGACCATTATCGTTGTTCCCTCGGGACAGCCTGCATCGTCAAGCAGAATTTCTTCACCGTTTTCTATAACATATCTTGTTCCGATTGCTTCATCGGATGTTGCCGTCATAACCTCAACTCTTGCAACCGCCGCAACGCTTGCAAGCGCTTCTCCACGAAATCCGAGAGTGAAAATAGCATTCAAATCCTCGGGCTCGGAAATTTTGCTTGTTGCGTGGCTTACAAAGGCATTGCGGATATCATCACGGGCTATTCCGCATCCGTTATCGGTTATTCTTATATACGATATTCCGCCGTTCTTTATTTCAACGGTTATTTTATCCGCACCGGCATCAATCGAATTTTCAAGAAGCTCTTTAACAACCGATGCCGGGCGCTCAACGACCTCACCTGCCGCAATAAGCTCGGCAAGCGATTTGGGAAGAACATTAATTTTCGGCATCGGTATCACTCCTTAGTTATCGGCTTGTTTGGTAAGCTCATAAAGCGTGCTGAGCGCTTCAATCGGGGTAAGCGTATTAACATCAATGCTTCTGAGCTTTTCGACTATCGCTTCGGCGTTTGAATTGCCGAATGACATCTGCATTTCATCGGGTTCTGCGGTCTGAGCGGGTCTGAAAACAACATTTGCGCCGTCTGCTTCAAGCTCTTTGAGCACTACCTTTGCTCTTTCAACAACGGCATTAGGCACTCCGGCAAGCTTTGCAACCTCAATACCGTAGCTTCCGTCCGCACAGCCCGGAATAATTCTGCGCAGGAAGGTTATATCATCTCCACGCTTTTTGACCGCAATATTATAATTCTTTACACCGCTTACCTCGTTTTCAAGCTCGGTAAGCTCGTGATAGTGAGTTGCGAAAAGGGTCTTTGCGCCTAACTTTTTCTTATCAGCCGCATATTCAAGCACGGCTCTCGCTATGCTCATACCGTCAAAGGTTGAAGTTCCTCTGCCTATTTCATCGAAAATTATAAGGCTTTCTGATGTGGCGTTTTTGAGAATATCGGCAACCTCGGTCATCTCAACCATAAAGGTGGAAGAACCCGATGAAAGGTCATCCGAAGCGCCTATTCTTGTATATATCCCGTCAACCACGCAAAGCTCCGCATTCATTGCCGGAACAAAGCTTCCCGCCTGAGCCATAAGGCATATCAGCGCAACCTGGCGCATATAGGTGGATTTACCCGCCATATTCGGCCCCGTGATTATGGCACATCTGTCATCTGCGCAGTCAAGCACGGTATCATTCGGCACAAACGGCATATCGCTCATTTTTTCAACAACGGGATGTCTGCCGTCGGTTATCAAAATCCTGCTTCCCGAAATCATCTCGGGTCTGCAATAGTTATTTTCGATTGCGACCTTTGCAAATGAACAAAGCACATCAAGAGCCGCAACGGCTGAGGCTGTCTGCTGAATTTCGAAAAGCTTTTCGGCTGTCTTTTTTCTTACGGAATCAAATATTTCATATTCAAGGCGCACTATGCGCTCCTGCGCTCCGAGAACCTTTGATTCAAGCTCCTTAAGCTCCTGGGTTATGAATCTCTCGCAGTTTGCAAGAGTCTGTTTTCTTATGTAATCATCGGGAACAAGCTCCTTAAAAGCATTCGACACTTCAATATAGTAGCCGAACACACGGTTATATCCGATTTTGAGCTTCTTAATACCCGTTTTTTCCTGCTCACGCATCTGAATATCGGCTAAATAATCTTTACCGTTATTCACAATATAGCGAAGCGAATCAAGCTCCTCATTGAAGCCGTCATTAATCATTCCGCCCTCTCTGACGGAAAACGGCGGTTCATCAACTATCGCCTTTTCGATTATATCCGCAATATCTTCAAGCGGATGAATATCCGAATTTATATCGCCGAGCATTGCACTTTTGCTTCGGGAAAGAAGCGACTTTATCTGCGGCATACGCAGAAGCGTTAAGGAAAGAGCTTTAAGCTCCTTTGCATTTGCCGTTGAATAGGCAATACGGGTGATAAGCCTTTCGATATCCTGACAGCCCGTAAGGAGTGATATAATATCGTCTCGCAAATCGGGTTCGTCAACAAGCTCGGACACTGCGTTATGTCTCTTGGAGATTTTCGCAATATTCAGAAGCGGCTGTTCAAGCCATGCTCTGAGCATTCTTTTGCCCATTGAGGTTTTGGTTTTATCGAGAACCCAGAGAAGCGAACCACGCTTTTCACGGTTCCTCATCGTTTCGGTTATTTCAAGATTACGGAGCGTTGCCACATCAAGGCGCATAAAACTGCCGGTTCCGTAATATTCGATGTTTTTGATATTATCAAGCTCGTTCTTTTGAACACTTTTAAGATAATCCATTGCCGCACCGACCGCACTTACGGCCGCATCGGCATCACCGAGCGATAATTCCGCAAGAGAAGCAACATTGAAATGCTTCATAAGCGAAGCGGAAGCTTTTGAAAGGTCAAAGCAATCTTCATCAAGCAAATCGCAGGCGGCATAAAGTCTGCTCTTTATGAAATCCGTAACCTGACCGAGTGAAACGGCAGACGAATTCATAATAATCTCGGCAGGCATAAATCTGCCGAGCTCGTTCACGGCTCTGCGCTGTGAATCCTTGCTTTCAAACTGTGTTGCATAAACACTGCCCGTGGAAATATCGGCAAAGCACATACCGATTTTTTTATCGGCCGAATATATTGAAGCAAGATAATTGTTTTTGCTCTCATCAAGCATGGTGCTCTCAATAACGGTTCCGGGAGTTATAACCCTGGTTACATCACGCTTAACAATACCTTTTGCAAGTGCCGGGTCTTCAAGCTGTTCAC
>JAZQON010000057.1:0-108395 GCA_045627825.1 Acutalibacteraceae bacterium | reverse complement strand
CGAGTCCCTGCTTGCGGTTGTAATCGTGGGTGATACCGTCATAGTCGTCTGTGATGCGGGAGCAACTCATATATGCCCCGGCGCCAACGGCAGAGCGACCGGCTCCGCGGCTGACGATCTTAGCTTCCAAGTGATAGATCGCTATGGCGCATCACCTCCGTTTCCCGTCGGAGACCGCACGTCACCGCCCGCCCTGCGCGGTGGTGAGTAAGTGCGCCCTTCGGGACAAGTTGCGTTCCTCCGAACGTCTTTACTTCCTTGCGATTTCGTATAACCTCGCCTCCAATTCGTCAAAGTCCGTGATCCTGCACACCCACGGAAACACCTTTTCAAGGATCGCTCCCTCGGTGATCAGCCGCCTTGTCCGCGCTTTTCGTTCCCGCACGCGATCCCTTGCCTGCGCTTCTTCGAGCCGATGTTTTGCCTGTTCGAGTTTCTTTTCTTCTTCGGTCATATCTCCTCCTTTCCGTGCCGTGAGGCACTTTTTTTATTTTGTCCCTTCAATAGGTAGGCGGCGAAAACGCCGTTTTTATGCCTATCCGGGAAAAGATTTTGAAATCCCCCTCTAATAGGTAGCCCGCGAAAACCGGCATTTTGCAACCCTCGCGCAAAAACTTTTTGAAAAAGATCCTTCAAGTGGTAGCCGGCGAGAGCAGCATTTTTGCAACCGTTTTCGGAAATTCTTTTGTAAATATTGATAAGCTCTCCTCACTATTTCAATGGACATGGAAACGGGTTTTAGGGGAGGAAAAACAGAAAATTTACAAAAAGTCCTCTCAATAGGTAGCCAGCGAAAAAGCAAAAAATATCACTCTTTTTCAAAAAATTTTTTCGGGCATAAGAAACACGGCTATGCTCCGAAAAGCATAACCGCTCGTTTCAAGGCTGTCTTAAAAGCCTTACATTACTATTATAGTCAGTTTTTCAAAAGTAACGGAAATAATGTAACCCCCAAATAAACCCCCGTTAGTCCAAAAAAGATTCCCGGCTGCAACCTCATTGGTGAAGGTGCAGCCGGGGATTACAGTTTATTCAGTTTCAAACGGGAGCTTTGTTATGCCTGCAAAGATTTGAGTCAGGTAGTCTCTTACGTTTAAGTTGTTTGCAAGTGCGGTTTGAATAACGGAGTAAGCAACGGCGCTGGCTTCGGCTCCTTTCGGGCTTGCGGAAAACAGCCAATTCTTTCTTCCGATGACAAACGGCTTTACCGCTCTCTCAGCGGTGTTGTTGTCAACGGGAATGTTTGGGTCTTCTAAAAATGCATACAGATATTTCTTTTCATTGAGTACATACTGTACCGCTGCCTCTAATTTTGTTTTACCTGAGGGCGTGAATGTTTCAAGCCATGCGTAAAAGCCGTCAAGAACAGGTTTTATCTGCTCAAGGCGTTGCTTTTGCTTTTCGTCTGGTGAAAGTTTCTTCATTTCACCTTCAATTGCAAATATTTCATTGATTCTGTCATAGCCTTCTTTCGCTTTAGAGGTTTTGGCAGTTTCCGGGTCTATGGGTATCGCTTCAAGAAATTTTCTTCTTGCATGTGCCCAACAACCACATCTGCGAACATCGGTCAACTTGTTATATCCGTCATATCCGTCACATACAAGATAGCCTTTGTAGCCGTTCAGAAACTCAGCTGCATTCTGTCCGCTTCTTGTGGGCTTGTATTCATAGTATTGAAAACGAATCATATTGGAAGCGTTTATTGCTCGGTGAATCGTATCAACATTATAAAACAATTCTTTACACTCGGATTTTGGTCTTTGATTCGAATAAACATGGCGTTTCAGTTCTTTTCTGCTTGAAGGTTCTGATAAATCAATAATTCTGTTTATCAGCTTCTTACTTTGAGTTGCAGATATAAACCCGGCAGTATCAACGGCATCAATCAGCAGTTTCACCTCTGACAGTTCAAGCTGACGGCTGCCGATATAATATTTATTTGGAGAACTTTTGCAGAAAATAACATCAATACCCATTGAAAGCAGGTCTTCATATATCTCCGGTAGAGCGTGTCTTTCCAAATTAACGCCGTATTCAGCAACGCCTTTGATTATATCTGATGTTGTTGCAGGTCTGTTTTCATCGGTATACTCCCAAAGGAATTTTAATACCGCTAATACCTTCTTACTTATTTCCTCCACACTCCGTCTATTCTCCTTTCTGCGTTCAAACTCATACCCTGTGTTGTGGTGTTTTTCTCTCAAATACGCTTCAATTTCATATCTGCCAGGCTAAAACTTGTACATACAAATCAAATTGAAACTTTAAATTGTTAGTTCCTTCACAGTTTCTCAATACTATAACCTCTGCTGTCTTATCACAGTTCGTTGTTACTATACTTTGCTTCAAACATCAGAACTCCTTTTTACATGTGAGACCTCAAATGATAAACCAATACTCTCTCTTTACCTACCCTCTTGATTTACGCACTTGGGTTACGGTTCCATTTGGAAGCACCTTACCTTTTTGCTAACTTACCCGCCAAACACGTCTTTATATCAACTTTCTGTCTGTAGAACTACAATTTCGCTATTGTTTCTTATTTTTTACATCTCATGCTTTGAAACATGAAAGTCGCTTTCGAGTTTGTCGGAAACTACGCCTCAGTGGACTTTTATCACAGAGCTTTGATATGCACGTTATGCAAAACAAACCCCTTACTTTTAAAAAGCAAGAGGTTATAATATATCAATGGTATACAAAAAGATGGACTTGCGTTTTTGATAGAAGAAGCAAACTCATGTAATGTTAAATGTTCACAAAAACTCACAAGCCCAATTTCCACTCCACAAATACTATTTAATTGCGATACTCTCGCTGCAACTCAAAGGGTTTGTTGCTATATCCATATATCTTGTTGTCCGCTTATAACAAAAATCTTCTTGACATCTCTTTATTTAAAGCGAATTTCACAGTTATAATTAATACTTTTATTTCATTCTCAAATTCCAATTTGGATATTTCGCAAGAAATCCCTTTCATATATTATAAAAATGTGGTTTATCATTCTACTTATTATCAAAAGTTTTTACAATCTTGGACATTTTGATTGCAGGTGTTTTAATAAAGCAAGTGCCTCTTCATGTTCATCTACCGCAATTATGCGTGTCCTGTTGCGATTCTTTAGTTGATCAAAAATAGGGGAAACTTTATCTTTCTTTATCACAAGATAATACATTGGCAAATTGAGGACATCGTCAGAATCAAACCACCCAAAACTCAAATTAATATCTTCAATCACATCCTCCAAATGGGGATCACTTGCCCCGTAACCTACCATAAGCATAGAGTAATTCATAAAAAGGATATTTAGTAATGTCCTAAGGCCCTTGTTCTTATCTCTTATTTTTCTATAGTCATCTGCAGTTAAAATAAAATCTTCTAATACCACCTCAGTTGCGATACCATGAATATGGATTATTGCAGGCTCTCCAGTATATATCGCTTCTGATATTCTCTGCAAATCTTTATATGAATAACTACGTTTAAGCAGTTCATAGTGCTTTTGATGTCTTGCTGCTTTGTCAAGTAATGTATCATAGTTAGTTGTTAAAATATATTTGTAATTTGTATTGACAATCGTATCATGGTATTCATTTGTTTCGCGTCCCATGAACAATTCATTCATCATATCATCGTATATTGTGGTACTCATGCCATGCTTTTTACAAAATCTTATCTTGTCCTTTAGGACCGTAAGGGTGTTAACTGCACTTTTTGTCTTATATCTTGGGGCATCGGCCAACACATCATCGAATTTCATTGTTCGGTCTGCCATCTCGTTGACTTCTTTGCATATATCTATATACTTATCAACAAATCGATCCCAAGTTGGCAAATTAGAAGGAGCTGGAACCGAAATACCTGATCCTGCAAAAATACACAACTTGTTATTTACAAGCAACTTTTCTAATTCGACTTTTGCTTCTTCTATTGATATAGACATTTTATTTCACCTCCAATTCATTATGACTTAAATATCATTCTTGAATTGGCATACATATGATGTAATGCATCTCATTGTCCATGTCTCGCAAACTTCATTATCTACCAATTTGACCGTAATATGATTATTCTCTAACCAGTTGAAAACATGAGTATGCTTTTTTAAGCAGTCCACAAGAATTGGACGATAAACACGGTTCTGTTTCTTTATAGAGATTGCAAGGATGTCAATTTGATTGCAAAGTTCATGAACTATGTCACAATCATTATATGATTGTGCTATTACTTCTGACATACGATTCAAATATAACAAAACACAATAATTATTCCCTATTTTCTGAGTGTTTTGTAATGCCCCCCTATATTCTAAAGAATGTAGTTTTCGAAGCATTCTATATGTAGTCTTTTTTAGGTCATGTGTTGATTGTAATCCTCTTTCAAGCTTCATAATCTCGCCCTACTTCCAACTTTTTATTCATTATAGCATATATTCCTGCATTTTTCAATTAGTATTGCGTAATTTTGACAATTTTATTACATAATGTAGTATGTCAATACAAGCTGATTTTGGATAAAAAAGGGCGGTATTTAAACTGTAAATTTCTGAATTTAGGTTGATTACATCAAATATTTCGTGTTCTTTCATTATGCTTTTCGTGCAAGGCAAAAACTATCAATATCTATTTTTTTAGTTCTCCGTGCCAAACTGCCAAAAAGTAGATAATCAAGTTGAAAATTGATAATCAAGTTGAAAATTGCATAACAAATTGCGCAAATAAAAATAATATGTTATTATTATAAAGAGTATAGTCAAACTAAAGATAATTTTAATTTTTCTTGTCACATTATGACAATTAAAGCGCTCACTATTATTGTGGAATAAATAAAAAAAGAAACAGAGTAAATGGATTATAATAAAAAAATAGTAAACAAGTTATGGCGAGAGCATGAGCCATATATTCGTAAACTGTGCACTTATAAACTAAAAAGTTTACCTGATTATATTGATGATTGTGTTCAGGATATTTTTCTTGATTTATCAGATGCTTTAGATAAAGGGAAAACAATTGAATATCCGAAAGCTTGGTTGACAAGGGTAGCAAACAATAAAATAAAAGATCTTTACACTCAAACCAAAAGAGATTCAAATAGACTTGTATCATTTGAATCTCAAGATTTTGATAATGCATATTCGACTGTTGTTTATGATGAACATTTTGCAATAACTGATGCCAAAATTTCGATACTCAAAGAAAAGGTAATAAATATGCTCGATGAAAAAGAAAAGCAATTATTATATGACAGATATTCTTATAATATAAAAAGACAATCCAAAACAAACATACAAATCAAAATCACTTTAATAAAAATGATATTAAAACCTTCCACAATGAAAATGATATAAATATTGATAAATGTGATTTATAGTATTATTATAATCATCACCAACTGAAGCAAAAGTGGTAAAACAACGTAACCCAAAAATAACCCCGCGGCTACCACAAAATAGCACATAGTCTAAAATAGTCTTAAACAGTCCATAGAGTTGATTAGACTTAATTGGAGCAGATTGGACAAATATGGAGGAAAAGACTATGAGCAAAGAAATAATGGCAGTAAAGCAACAGGTGCGGCTTGAAAACTGGGCAGCGGAGATGGAATCATGTGCAGCGTCGGGGTTAACGGTACAGCAGTGGTGCAGAGAGAACGGAATGTCTGCGAAAACATATTACTATCATCTCCGCAAGGTCAGAGAGTCAATTATCGAGTCGGAACCGACAATAGTGTCGCTGAACAATAAAGTTGCTTCGTCAGAGAAAATAGAAATATCAGACGGCGAAATAAATATCGCATTGCCTGCGAATATGAATATTGAGGCTTTGTCGGCAGTAATCCGGGTGTTGAAAAATGCTCAATGAAATAGCTGATAACTGCAATGTATATCCTGTGATGAGGTAAACCTCACAACAGTCGGCAAGCTCACGTAACATCCTTTAACGTCCTCAATACCGTCTGCAGCGTTTCCGCCGAACACCCGGCAGGCAGTGATATCCGGATATCGTCGGTCGCTATCTCTATTTTGTCCGAAAGCTGCTGTGTCCCGATCGGCACCACCCGGTTTTCGGACAGCATCACCTCGCGCACCTTTCGCAGCCGGTAGTAATATGTTTTGACCGATATGCCGTTTTCCGCGCACCATTGCTGTACCGTCATTCCGGAAGTATTGTACGCCTGAAGTTCCGCCGCCCAGTTCTGAAGCTTTACCTGATTTTTCGCAAGCTGTATTTCCGTGCTTATTTGTCTCACCCTTTCTCAAATATTCCAATTAACTCTAATGAATTCTAACCGACTCCTTAGACTTGCTTGGACTGGATGAGACTATTTTAGACTACTTTAGAAGAATTCGACATACACGGGATTATTTAGGGGTTACGGTAAATACATTATTTACCAATTTATTATTATACAGAACATTTGTTTATCTGTCAAGAACTTTTTCGAAAAAGAAAAGATGGTGTCGGTTTTCACCGACACCACAGAAAGATATTGAAAAAATTTTCATCTATCATAAATGTTATTTTATCTTTAACTTCAATGACAATGTCCATTATTATAACAAAAATCCAGTTATATGCTGCTTTCTAAATCATCAACAAAAGAAATTGCAGCTGCAATGGTTTTAACAACAAATGTTGCTTCAATATTGTTTAGAACATTGTTGTTATGGGCAAAGCTGTGTTCATTTCTTATATTGTTAAATTTATCAAAAACTGAAATACTACATTTCAACGCGACTTCAGGGAAATCAGAATCAAATACACCTTCATTTTTATAATATTTAGCAAGCATACCAATTAAACTTTGCAATGGATACTGATTTCCTTTATCATCTTTTGTATCGATACCATTGTTTGAACAAACTTCTCTGAAAAATTTTGATGCAAAAGTATGTAATCTATCTAAAACCAAGGTCGGCTCATTTTTTGCAAGAGCTTGAACGATATCCTCATATAAAGTTGCCCAATTTTCACCGTCTTTATCAGGTAAATCTACAACAAACCCTTCTGCTTGTGGTATGAAGATTATATCTCGAATTAACAATCCTGTTTCATCAGGAAGTAATCTTCCTATCCATAATTTTATTATCTTCAAAGCATTATTTATGAAAGACAATTCTGCTTCAGGAACTCGCATGATACAATCTACTGCATGCTTGTCCCAATTATCTCCCTTTATCCCTGCATAATAGGCATACCCTACATCTTTAAACTCCATTACGGATAAGGAAATTAATTCAGACAATTGTTTTTGTTGATTAGATTTTAAGATTGATGACAGTTGGTTTTTTATATTTTTAGGTACCTCATATGTATAATTCATTATACATCACCCCTTTTTTCATTTCTTAGCATGATTAATCCATATATGTAACTTTTGTATCAGTTGATTTATGTATCGTTTAGAAAATTGTAAAACTTTTCTAATTCATCAGTGACAAGTTGTGTAACGGAAAATTTTGTAAAATTAGTACAATTTATACCCTGTGTTTCAAAAGCTTCTAATAATTTTGAATTAAAGTCATATTCTTTAATTTTATCAACATATTCTTTTGTTCTTAAAACATTAAGCCTCTCCTTATCACTAAGATTATACAAAACAAATGCAACGCTCATTTTATACAACATTATTTCAACAAATTGGTTTTCACTAAGGTTTTGTGCTATGAGTGTTACATATCGCAAGGCCAATGGATACCTAATGTAAGGATAACATTTGTATGCCATACATGTAACTATGATATCAACAGCTTGCTGAATATAACCATAAACAAGCATCAAAAACTTATTGGCATCAGAACTTGAACTATCAATCAGTTTTTCATTTTCTAAAACAGCTTTTTGAAATCTTTCTTTAAAATCTTCTGATTCTGTATCTGTTTCAGAAAACGCAATAATCTTATGAATATCTTTACGGGCATATTTTACAATATCGTCTATGCTCTTACATTTATCAAAGTATTCTTCAAAGTCATTGATACCATTAAAAAGCCCCAAAAATATTTTTTCTCCTAAATCTAATATTTCTTTATGACTTTCAGTTTGGCTCAATATCCTTAATGGTAATATGGTTATGCAGTTATTACAGTTTTCTATTATTTTAACATTGTCTTCAGCTGTTTTTATTATTTGTTCATACAAGGATTTTGTTATTTTTTCTTCAGGCATCTTAGCACAAATTCTTGAATATGCACACAACGGGTCATCAAGAATATGTAAATCGCCAATTAATAAAAAAGGAAGATGCTCGCCATCGTCATAATCCATAAACGTCGAGGCTGTAAAAGCGTAAGAATCCTTGTAGGAAACATAGTAATTTAAATACAACTGGACAATATCAACTCTTCTGTGCCAAAAAATATTGATTTCATCTAATGCTTGATGAGAATATCCTGTTTCTAAAATAGGCAACAAAGTACACAATAGCTCTTTATACTCTAACTGTATATGAATTATTCGTTTCTGCAACAGGTTCAAGCTCAAAATTAATCACCTCGTTTAACAATTGCTTTGGAATGCCATATAATTCATCAAGGAAAGATATTGTTTTATTCATTACCATAACGCAATCCGGCAATACAGATTTTAAAACTATTTCATCATCAATATCGGGGATACAATGATATTGATGAGCGGGATTGTTGCACTTTAACATTGCAGATTCTCGAATTGCGCCCCATAACCCATGTTCAAAAGATGAATCGTAATCATAATATAATCCATAAAGTATATTTTCATCAACTTTTTCAGCTTTTACCCTTATGGTATCTTTATTAAAATAATTTGTATCAATGTTAATAAACTGTTCTTCCTTAAATTCATTTACCAAAATTTCAATATAATCCGAATCAAAATGAGGTTCACCAGTTACCTCGTTTTCACGATGTTTACTTAATACAAATTTGTAAGCACCAAGCCCATATAGCTGATAATCTTGCCATATATTATCATAGGAACTCTCATTTTTAATCAAGTATTTCAACATAATATAGTTTTCAATTAAACTTCGAACGCAATTTCTTCCGGATATATTGTTAAACAGGTTGCACTCATAAGCTTCTTTTAATCGCTTATACGAATATGTAGCAACACCTAATATCACCTTCATTTTAGCATCAATCGGTGATGTAGATGTATAAAGTTGCGATAGATATTGAAAAACTTCATACAAATTTTCCATATACAAATCAATTTTTCTATTCTCCACAGGAAAACTTACACTATAAAGACTACACTCTGTCATCTCACTTATGCACCTCCAAAAAGCATTTATATATTCATCATTTGTTTCTTCCAACTGTAATATTGACATTTCCATAGAACGTACTGTAGGTCTCACCATGCGCATTTCTACAGAATCATGTGATAGTCGTGGATATGAGCAAATAATATCTATTTGTTCTTTTGGTAAAATCATTTTTCCTGATAAGAGATAGAAATACAATGCTACAAAACGAATATCAGTAGATTCATAAGATTGGTGTCCCATAATATCCTGCATTGCCTGAGTTATTGCATCACATCTTTCTTGAATTTTTAATTCTTCAATGTGAAAATATTTACTGAAAGTGGGTTCATTACTTACTGAAAAAATTACAGTAAGTGGAGCTAAAGGTTCCTTTCCAATAATACCAACAATAGACGAATAAAAAGCTGCCTGTGTATCAATATCTAATTTGAAAATTTCAGATAATCTGAGTGTATTTAAGTTAGGTGCTAATATATGAAGCTGCATTACAATTTCATCTAATTTTTGTAACCCTTTTTCGCGACCATAAAACTTTAAAATTAAGCCAATCCAAATATATTCAGGCATTCTGCCGTATGTCCAAGATTTTTTATCACTCAATTCGTGCATAAGTGGGATAGAATTAATCGGTGTAACAAACACGCCTTTTTTAAATACATGACTTGATAATTTATCTGGTTGCATAATATCACTTCCTTAAAAAATAAAAATTTTCTTGTAAAAACACATTATCTTTTTTGTTTAAAAACAAAATAATATGCCAATCACTATCTCAAACCGCATATTTCTATTTTGCCTAATTTTTTATCTTCACTTCGGCCAGACGGAAAAGCTGTAAAACCAGGACGCTCTCTTGAATTTCGTGTACTATCGTAATATACACTCAAAATTCCTGTAAGAAGAAATTGCAATCCAAAATGCTCCTCACCATCTTTATGTTCAAAAAACACATATTCCGCTTTAGTATAATCCTTGTTTGGTCTTCTCTTGAAGATACTCCATCCTTCAACATTAGTTATTAAACCTACGGTTTCATCAAAAGTATCTTCTGATGAATTGTACACAGAAGATATTTTATTGAAAACCCACTCTGAAGTTGGAGTCTCTTTTTTATCAATTGAATGCATTGCTATCATTGCAAGGTATGGTCCACGTGTTTTGACTCCGTTTTCATTGGTATATCTGCATAGCTTTGCGGAGTTTTTTAAAGATTCTGCTTCACTTGCGAAATCTCCATCGTTGAATTTCTTTTTTACCGAAATTATGCCAACAACACCCTCTGGTGGAACAATAACATTGTCTCCAAACCTCTGAAAAATAGGATAGTGATGACTGTCATATATAATAATATCCAATTGTGTGGAGTGTTGGTCGACATCATTTTTTCGGGCTTTGTTGTTTAATCCCGTTTTTACAGCAGGTCTAAGAACAAAACCTGTTAAAACCTCTAAATCTTTTGGTAAATATCTTTTAAGATATTCTTTGATCAAACTCTCAATATATCTACCATCTTCACCCTTATGAGAAGCCGCATCTTGTGTTGGATGTGGCAATAAAGTTTGAAACTGTTTGTAAATTGTTAAAAGAGATTTGGTCTCATTAGATAAGTATTCTTGAATACGCTTTCCGTCCATTACTAATTTCCTCGATTCGTGTATTTTGATTATATATAATCCAAAACATTAAGCTATTCTTCAAAAACATAGTTTAATATCTTGATTTTAAATGAAGTTACATCTGTTAACTTTTCTGCATCAACAACTTTGTAAGAAGGAAATGCCTTAGGATTATTTGACTGAACGTGAGTTAAGAAATTTTCTTTATTATTTTCAAATTCTGCAATATCATAAAATGCGAATGTACCATTGAATGTAGGTTGAATGATATATATGTTTTCAAGTTTACCGGTACATATATAGTTTTGATAAATTTCGTGAAACAATTTATCGCGCTTTGCAGCAGCCACATTCCATATCATTTTACAAATAGGGTCTGTTTCTTTAAAGAACAGTGGGCTATACCAAGTGGGTAATGAACTAATCGCTATTATTACTAAACTCGGGATACATGAATAATCCTTGACGCCTTACGATTAACAGCCTCAGTAATGTCAGCAATTAAAGATTCTTCTATATTTTGGGGAGTATCGTCCAATTTTCTAACACCTTTTAACTGTGGTATTAATGATTGCTTAATTGCAAAAGTAACTTCATAACCATGTTTACCAAATATATAATCAGGTTCTTGTAAATCAGGATTTCCTCGTTTAATATCATTTATATTCAATATATCTGTAAGAAAGGATTTTGCTATACGCTCAGATACAGATTCAAAATGATTTTCCTCTTTAGCAGAATCAAAAAAATGTGGAGGAATGCTTAATTCGAGAATCGCCATATTTAACACCTCATTATAAAACCTTGTTGAAATATTATAGCACAAAAACCAAAACATTGCTATCTATAATATACTTTTAGAGGTAAAACCTTGACAATGCGGTGTATGATTGATATAATAAACATACTAATAGTATGTAAGGTGAATTATGGCAAGAAATAAATATCCCGAAGAAACAGTAAACCTGATTCTTGATACGGCACAAAAGTTGTTTCTTGAAAAAGGTTACGAACACACGACAATTCAAGATATTATTGATAATTTAGGCGGTCTTACCAAAGGTGCTATTTATCATCACTTCACATCAAAAGAGGATATTCTGAACGCAGTTACTGCAAGGCTTTTTCAAGAAAACTCTTTGGCTCGTAAGTGGAACAATATAGCAGAGGATACATCTCTCAACGGTGCTGAAAAGCTTAAAGCTATGCTTTATGAATCTCTTGTTGACGAACAGGAACAGAAATTCAGAAGTATGGGTATTCACCTGCAGAATATGCCCCACATGTTAAGTGACTTACTTTTAAGATCTGTGAATGATATTGCACCTAATGCAATCAAACCTGTACTTGAAGAGGGCATAAAAGATGGCTCAATTAAAATACCGTTTGCAAAAGAACTTGCAGAGGTTATCTCTTTACTTGCCAATGTTTGGCTCAATCCTCTTGTATTCTCCATGAGCGATGAGGATATTGAGAAAAAGTGTCAGGTAATCTTGGGTATGATGGCTATGCTCGGTGTTGACGTTACTGATATGTACCCGGCAGTTTACAATATGAACAAGCAAATCAACGAAATGGATAACAGAAAATGATAGGTTGCCACCTCGGTGGCAATTTATTAAGGTAATATACATACCAAAAGTATGAATATAAGCAAAAAACAAGCCGCACCTGCGGCAATATATTTTACCATTTACATACCAAGAGTATGTAATGAAAGGAGTTTCACAATGAAAACAAAAACGCAAAATCAAAAAACACGCTATCTTTTAGGCCTATCAGGGCAGAACATACTATATGCCCTCGTATCATCCTGCTTTGCCTACTATCTTCAATTCACTATTCTTATCCCTGCCTTTTGGCTTGGAATCATCCTCAGCACAGCAAAAATATTCGATGCTGTTAAAGACCCATTTATAGGAGCGTTCATTAATAAAAGCAGATGGCCGTTAGCAAAATATTTGCGATATTTACCTTTACCGACGGCTATAATTACGATTCTTTGCTTTGTGATGAAGATTTATTCTGACAACAACAGTACACTTCAAAACGCAACAATTATCGTTTATGGATTTGCTATTTTCATTCTGTGGGAGATTATGTTTTCGTTTGGTGACATTCCTATGATAAGTTATCCTAATGTACTATGTGCAGATGAAAGAGAACGCACAAATCTTCTTTCTTTACGCCCTATCGGTGCAATGGTCTGCAGTATTTGCTGCCTGATTGTTCAGCCGCTTGCTTTTGCAGTTTCGGGAGCACTTGGCGGAACACAGACAAATGAACGAGATGCCTTTTTTATCATTACTCTCGTTTTCTCCGTTGTTGGATATATTCTTTATCAGTTGACCGTATCTAAAGAACGATTAAACCATAACGAAAAGAGAAACGCCAACACAAAACAACAGTACAAATATATACTCACTAATCCGCTTTTAAAGAAAATCATTATATCAGGATTACTCTCTTCAATGAGTGCTTTGCAGGGTGTGGTGCTGTCTGCATTGGTTGCCTTTTACTTCTCAAGCAAAAATTCGGGACTGACTTTCCTTTATACATTCTTGCTCGGTACAGGCAGCTTTGTCGGTTTGATGATTTCAACATTCCTTGTGCCGATACTCTCAAGAAAACTCGGTAAAGTAAAAGCCTACGTGTTATGCAACGTCGCATCCATACTGCCGAACATTATGATTTTTGTATTGTATCTCGGCAACAAAACAACAATGAACACCTTTGCAAACTTTGCGGTTATGTTCATCCTATCTCTTATATCAGGTACCTTTCTGAGTCTTGCTTCAAACATCCGTACTCTGCTTATTGATGATGCGGTAGAGTTAGAATACATACTATCAGGCACAAAGCCGACAGCACTGTTCTTCTCTTTTCAGACGGCTATCATCAAAATTCAAAGTGGTGTATCATCTTTGATTTCAAGTGCGGGATATATGGTGATTGGTTTCACAAGTGCCGAAACAGCAAAACTGAATGAGTATATTGCAAATGGTTTTGTAGCAAGAGAAAGTGCTGAATATACTACTCTGTTTACAATGCTGTTCTTCCTATTCAGCGTTTTACCGGCGGTAAGTTCTTTATTGGCGGTAATACCGTTTATTAAGAATAAAAAATAAGATAAATCAGCGACAAGATAAATAATCTCTTGTCGCTGACCGTTTTATACATATATTAGTTCGTTGATTACTATTTCTTCTGCTCGATGCTGAATGTTTCTCATTTTTTGTATCCACTCAAATTGTTTTTGCTCTTTTAACCATTCTGTGATACCTTCACTTTCTTTCAGCTGTTTAACAAGAGTATCAAACAGCTGCTGTGCTTGATTTTCTGTTTCGGCACAGTGCTGATAAAGTTTGCCTTGGGCAAGCAGTGTTGTAAATAACACTTTCTTGTGATTGAAAAGATAGTCCTTATGTAGCATTCCCCATTTACCAAGAGTGATATTCGCTTCTTCGGGTGGTAATATAAGGTTAGGTATGTTGAAATCTCCAACCTGTCTATATTGAATATTTTTATTATTGTTCATAGTCGTGTTCATCCTTTCGTATTCTTAACAAATGTGTCGTATGTAAGTCTTGCCCCAAGTCTAAATCCTGATATAAAGCTGTCGGCATTACTTGTGGTTGAAAATTCAATATAAGCACTGACATAGTTTTGAAATAGCTCCTTATCCTCACCGGTTAGCCTTGCAGTAAGTTGTTCTTCTTTTTCTGCGAGGTTACTCAGTTTCTTTTTAAGTTTAGCTGTTAATTCGGTGTTTACTTCTTGTGGCTCGATGTTGCCATAATAGAAATCTTCAATGATATTTGACATTATGTATTCCTCCGTATCTGAGGAAATATATTAGAGTACGAAGTAAAGAATATGTATTGCCGGAGAACTACTTGTGTTATGAACACACGCACCATATCGAGTATTCATAACACAAGTGAATACTCGATTTTCTTTTTGTCAGGCAATGCATATTCCGTTAAATCAGTGCACTTAAACCGCTCGTTTTGTGCACGCGTTCCGCCGGAACCGTGCATTGATTCCGCTCAAATTGTGCATGGATTCCGCAGCGTTGAGCATTGACAAGTTAAATATCCACATAGTATCATATAAATGCTTTTGACCACAACAGAGGATAAGGCAACGCAGAGGTGCGACCTGAGCGCTGACTGTGGGGATTTTAAAGCAGAGAGTGATGCTGATCCGGTGTTGCTCTCTTTTTTTGTTGCCATACAAATCACCACTCTCTGCGGAAAATCACAAAGCGTTAAACCTCGGGTTCGGGCAGAGCCCGATGCACCGCAGGTGCCTTATTCGCAATTTTCCTGCACACCCTTTCGTTTTCGCATGGACTCCTTGCATTCGATAACGATTGAATAGGAGTCATGTACAATTCTATCACAGATAGCATCGGCAAGGATCGGTTCCCCGATCTTTTCCCGCCAACCGGGGATGTCAAACTGAGAGCAGAAAATTGTTGACGCTTTTTTGTATCTTGCCTCAGCGATTTCGAGCAAATCCCGTGCCTCCGTTTCCTTGAGAGGATACAGAAGCCATTCATCTATGATCAGCAATGCAGGTCTTTTGAATTGCTGTATCGCTTTGGGAAATGTGCCGTTGTTCCTTGCGATGGAAAGCTCAACTAAAAGCTCCGGCAAACGAATGTATTTCACGCTGAGAAAATTCCTTGCCGCCGCCATACCCAATGCACATGCAAGATATGTTTTTCCCGATCCGGTAGCTCCGAGCAGCATAACATTATGGTGCTCGGCGATGTAGTTGCAGGTTGCAAGTCTTGCGAGCTGAGATTTGTCAAGAATACGATCACTGTGATATTCAATATTTTCCATACAGGCTTCCGTATCTGCAAAACCTGCATTTTTGATAAGTCTCTTCAAATGATTATTCTTTCTGGAAGACCATTCTGCGTCAACGAGAAGTCCGATTCTGTCTTCAAAGCTCAACGCATTCATATTCGGATCCGTTAATTGATCCTTAAGAGATTTTGCCATTACCGTCAGGTGCATTTCCTGCAGTTTTGTAATTGTATTTTCTGTCAGCATCACTTTTTACCCCCGTAATATTCTGCTCCGCGGGTAAAACCGTACTGAGAAGAAGTAGTCGTTTCCTGTTGTTCATCGCTCTTGTCCTGTCCGGAAGCAAGAAATTGAAAGGCAACGAAAAGCCCTCGGAAGATGACACAAAATCATCTGCCGAGGGCTGCGTTTTATAAAATATCAAAAAGAATTTTGCAGAATTATATCATCTTAAAATATTTCAACGCCTCTGTAATTGCCTTCTCTTTCTCCGGCGGGCATTGGGGTTGTTTTGCGTAGGGATTTTTGGGTTTATTGTAGTTTTCTCGTTCGATGATGCCATATTTTTGTTTCACTTGAGCTATATATAGATGTGAAACTTTCAGACCGTATTTCTTCAAAACATAGGCTTTGATTTCATCATAGGTTGCCTTTGTTTCTGCCGATGTTGCATCAAGTTCATCAAGGTCAATATCCACATCAACCGTGAATTTCGGCTTTTGTTGGGACAAGAGAACCACCGTCTCTATATGGTTCGTGTGGGGAAACATATCAAAGGGGCAGATTTTTTGAACGGTATAATTTTTCTTTTTGAAATATTCAAGGTCACGGGCGAGAGTTTCGGGGTTGCAGGAGATATAAACCACTCTTTCGGGTGACATTTTTGCTACGGAGTCGATGAATTTCTTTGTGCTTCCGGCTCTCGGAGGGTCCATAAAAACAACATCGGCGCTTTCACCCTGCATTGCAAGCTCCTGCATGAAGTCGCCTGCATCGCCGCAGAAAAACCTTGCATTCTTCGCTTTGTTTTCCTTGGCGTTGGATATCGCATCCTTTACCGCATCGGGATTGAGTTCAACTCCGATAACGCTTCCGGCTGTTTTTGCCGCAACAAGCCCTATTGTTCCCGTTCCGCAGTAAGCATCAATAACCGTACTTGTTTTATCAAGCTGAGCAAGCTCAATCGCTTTATTATAAAGCTTTTCGGTCTGCACGGGGTTTATCTGATAGAATGAGCGTGCTGATATTCTGAATGTGCATCCGCAGAGAGTATCGGTGATATATCCGTTTCCGAACAGCACCTCTTCACGCTTGCCGAGCACAAGGTTTGTTTTGCCGGGATTTATATTGAATATAACCGTTGTGATTTCCGGATAGCTTTTGAGAAGTGCTTCGGTAAATCTGTTTTTCATCGGGAATTTTGTCGTTGCGCCGACCAGCACAACCATTACTTCACCGCTTGAAAATCCTCTTTTAACAAGCACATGGCGCAGGAAACCAGTGTCACGGTCTTCATCATAGACCTGTATTTTAAAGTCGGGCAGCATGGAACGGATACCGACAATAATTTCATCCGCAAGCTTATCCTCGGTCATACAGCTGTCAACGCAGACTATTCGGTGAGAGCCGGACTGATAAACGCCGGATATGATTTTTCCGCTTTTGGTTCTGCCGAATGCCGCCTGCACCTTGTTGCGATAATTATAGGGATTTTCCATACCGACTATTTTGCTGACCTTGCCGAATTTTTTCAGCAGGATTTCAGCCCTTGCCTGCTTCCATTTAAGCTGTCGCTCATAAGTCATATTCTGAAGCTGACAGCCGCCGCATTTTGAAGCGTGCGGACAGGCATCGGGATTTGATTTTAAAGCGGATTTCAGTGACATCTGTATTCCTCCGAACAAAATGGGCTTGTGATGATTTCACAAGCCCAATGATATTTATTCAGGTTTAAATTACTGAGCTTTTTCCTCTTTCTTTGAAAGAACGATATTAACGATGATGCCGAGGATAAGAGCGCAGGCAACCTCGGTAAGAGTAACCTTGCCGATATTGAGAGCCATGCCGCCGAGACCGCAGATAAGAACGGTTGCAACAACAAAGAGGTTCTTATTTTCATCAAGGTTAACCTTCTGAATCATCTTAAGACCCGAAACGGCGATGAAGCCGTAAAGAGTGATGCAGACGCCGCCCATTACGCATGAGGGAATGGTTGCAAGGAAGGTTACGAACGGAGCACAGAATGAAGCCGCCATTGCAAGAATTGCGGTTGCGAGAATGGTAACAACGGAAGCGTTTCCGGTGATAGCTACACAGCCTACGGATTCGCCGTAAGTGGTGTTGGGGCAACCGCCGAAGAATGCGCCTACCATTGAGCCAACGCCGTCACCGAGAAGAGTTCTGTGGAGACCGGGGTCTTCAAGAAGCTCAGTGCCGATGATTGAGGAAAGGTTCTTATGGTCTGCAATATGCTCAGCGAAAACAACGAATGCAACGGGAACATAAGCAACCGCAATTGTGCCTATATAAGCACCGTCAATCTCCTTGAAGCCTTCAATTCCTGCCTGCATAAATGTGAAATCGGGGAGCCACTGCATATTCTGGAAGAGTGAAAAATCAATGATTTTGAAAGTATCGTTATTTGTTTTAATTCCTATAACGGTGAAGATTGCGGCAACCGCATAGCCTGCACCGATACCGATGATAAACGGAATGAGCTTAGCTGTTTTTTTGCCGTAAACGGAGCAAATCATAACGGTGAAAAGGGTAACAAGTGCGCAGATAAATCCAATCCAGCCCTTTGTGCCCATAACGAAGCCTGCATCTGTTTTTGCATATGTAAGAGCATCGCCGACTGCATTTCCTGCGAGTGAAAGACCGATGATTGAAACCGTGGGTCCGATAACAACGGCGGGCATAAGCTTATTTATCCAGTTAACGCCTGCAACCTTAACGATGATTGCGATAACAATATAAACAAGGCCTGCAAGGATTGCGCCTATGATAAGACCTGCAAAGCCCTTTGCGGCTGATACACCGCCGGCGAATGCGGCGAGCATTGAGCCGATGAATGCAAAGGATGAGCCGAGGAAAACGGGGCTCCTGAACTTTGTGAAGAGAAGATAAACGATTGTGCCTACGCCTGCGCCGAAGAGAGCGGCGGACTGGCTCATACCGTTACCGATTATTGCGGGAACGGCGATTGTTGCCGCAAGGATTGCGAGCAGCTGCTGAAATGCGAAAACTATCAGCTGACCGAACTTGGGCTTGTCTTTTACACCAAAAGCGAGTTTCATAGATTTTACCTCCATATTTTCAACGCCGAAGCGTCAATTTACGATTTTCACTTCTGCCAGATTGCAACGCTCACATCGCTGTCAAACGGCGGGATATTCACGACGATGACCTCACTTCTTGAGGTCGGAACATTTTTGCCTACATAGTCGGCAACTATCGGCAATTCCCGATGACCACGGTCAACGAGAGCGGCAAACTGAATTTTTGCAGGTCTGCCGAGATTGATAATCGCATCCATTGCGGCACGGGCGGTTCTGCCCGTATAAAGCACATCATCAACCATAACAACGGTTTTGCCCGTTACATCAAAATCTATTTTGGTATCGTTGAGCTTCGGCTGAATATCAACATCGCTCAGGTCGTCACGGTAAAGCGTGATATCGAGATAACCGATTTTTGCTTCAACGCCGAGAGAGGATATTTTTTTTGCGAGGATATCGGCGAGCGGAGCGCCACGGCGCATTATTCCGACAATGCAGATTTCGGAGCAATCGGCATTTCTTTCAACAATTTCGTGAGAAATCCGTGCAAGAGCACGGTTAACGGCAACGCTGTCCATAATATAGGATTTGAATTCCATTACTGTGCCCCCACAATAAAAATCGACCCTGCCGAAGCAAGGTCGCATAATAAACCACGCAGAAATCTGCCGATGAATCATATACGAAATCTTGCCGGCATCTCGGTACCGAGCTTAAAGATTTGATTGCATATGACATTATACCATTGTTTTCTCAATTTGTAAATACGAAAGGGAAATTTATTTGATTAAATTGTTTATATCACTGATAAATTCCTTTGCCGCTTCGAGCGAGGATTCAAGCGCTTCGGAGGGTGCGTTTTCGAGCCTGAAAACTGGTATCATTTCAAGCGGAACATTATATTTTTCAAGCGTTCTGCCGCCGTCATATTTTTCTCCCGTAAAGATGTTCACCCATTTTCCTTTCGGGAGATAAATATTGCGGTTCTTTTTTCTTTTCAGCATCGGCGCAACGAGCAGACCGCATCCGAGCATATATTCATCCTCGATATCAAGACACTTTTCATCGGAAGCATCATAAAGGAACAGATGCCGCATCATCGGCAGTCCCGTTTCTGATGAAACCCTTGCCTGCTCGGCAAGATAGGGCCTGATTGCATCGTGGAGCTTGGCATAAGCTCTGTAAATATCCCGTGTGTGTTTATCGAAATCATAGGGGCGTTTCACCTTGCCGTGAGTCTGAATATTCGGCGAAAAGGCGGTAAATTCGATTCCTCTTATGAAAACCTTTTCCTCGTGCTGTTTATCGTATAAATCGAATGACGGCTGATAGCCTGCCATATCCCAGCTCACAAACGGTATTCCCGAAAGTCCGCAGGAAAGCGCCGCTTTTATGACCGCTTTAAGAAAATAAAATTCTCTTCTCTGGTCGCCAGCCCAGACAAACGGATATCTCTGAGCGCCGATTCCGCCGCCCCTCGAAAAATTCAGACCGCCGTCGGGACGGGTGTTAAAATGCTTATACCTCAAAATATTATAGTATGTGGGATACCAGTGGTGCGCCGCCATCGGATTTCTGCCGTCGGCAAAGCGTATTGACGGTTTATCGGGGAACTGCTCGCAGAAATCTATCTTTGCGCCGTCAATTCCGACCCCGAAAAGAAGCTCATTCCAAACCTCATCCCATTTCGCAACGCATTCGGGTGAGGTTATGTCAATGCATTTCATTTTCTTTTTGCTGAAATTATCCACAAGGTTAAATGAGCTTGTTTCGCTCAGCTCCACGCCGCTGTCGGAGCTTACGGCATACTTATCCTCAAGCCCGAAGCCCTCAACGGCATTTGACGGAAATCTGCCGCACTGCTCATAGACCATAACCTTTTTTCCCATTTCGTGGAACTTTTCGCTGACCTCTTTAAGGTCGGCTCTTTTTTCGGTTTTATAAGCTCCCCATCCCTCGGTAATGACTGCTTCCCACGGAAAATCGTTTTCTTTCATGGCATCTGCCATCGCAAAAAGTCCCTCTTTACTTGAAAATTCAGGATGATAGCGGCAGACTATCGTTCCGAAAGCCCATTCGGGAGGAACGGGAGCAAAACCCGTTATTTCGGAATAAGCCGTGAGAATTTCACGGGGAGAAGCGCAGAGAAAAACATATATGTCAAGAGGAGCATATTTCTGCTCAACACTCATTCCCGTTATGCCGGTTATGTTGAAAACCGAGTGCTCGTATCTGTTAAAGAAAACCGCCGAAACATTGGAGCTGATAACAAAAGGAATGGGAATATAGCTGTTGCCCTCGGTTTGCGCCCAGCGGTCAACCGCATAAATGTTAACCCGTTTGCCCCTCTGGTTAACCTTGTTGAAGCGTTCACCCGTTCCGTAAATTCTCTCGTTTTTATCAAGCCCGAATGAAACCGATATTCCGTCGGCAGTTCTTTTTATGCCGTTTATGCTTCTTTTGAGCTTGCTTTCGGCATCAAAGAATTTTATGCTTTTTTCGGAAACCGTAACTTTTGTGCCGTCGGGAGCAGAAATCCGGGTTCCGCAAAGCTCAAGCGGACAGACGGATGCTTTTATTTCTTCTCCGAGGTCGTTTGAAAGGGTCTGCGCCGCACCGTTATTATCAAAGTTTTCGTTTTCTGCCGATTGCAGACGCCATACGCCGTTTCCCGTTTCGGTGAGCATAAGCTCAAATCCGCAGAATGAAAAAAACGCTTTCTTTTTATTATCAGACAGTCTCAAAGTAAACTCTCCCTGCATTCAATATATAATAAATGATACCATATATTGAAGTGCTGTGCAACAGTTTATTGTTGCGATTTTTATTTTAATGTGGTATGATTATTCCGATATAACAAAAGGCGGTGAATTATATGCTTGTCAGATTGATATATCTGCTTGCTTCGCTTATTATGATGTTTGATTTTGTTTTTCCTGCCGAACCGGCAATTATTGAAAGTCCCGATGTGCTTATTGAAGCGGAACCGCAGATAAATCCGCAGAGAACCTTTGATAAAATCAACGGCGCAGGCGGAAGCATTTTTTATATTGAGCGTCCGAATGAAAATCTTCGGAAGGTCAGCGCCGCCGATTTCGGAATGAGCCCTGCCAAGGAGGATAATTTTTCCGCTTTACTTTCCGCAATTGCTTACTGCAAGAGCAATCCCGGAACGGAGCTTATAATTCCGTCAGGGGATTATTATCTTAATAATACCTCGGTGATAGATTTAAACGGCATAAATGACCTGCTCATAAACGGAAACGGCGCAAGACTGATATTTTCAAGGGTCAATGTCGGCATTCAGATTTGCGGCTGTAACTGCGTTGAAATTCGCAATATAAAATTCGATTGGGACAGAAGCACTCTGCCGCTTTCGGATATTGCCGTTATCGCAAACGCTTCTCCGAAAACCAATGAAATTGATTTTGTTTTTCCCGAGCTTGAATATGCCGATGAAAAAATGATTTTCTCGGCGGTTACTCAGTGTGACCCCGAAACGCTTACCTATGGCGCAAAATGTTCCGCAAAAGAGGTTTATGTTTATCAGTCACCCGATTTTATCAGAAGCGTTGAAAGAGTTTCGCCGAATACTCTGCACATAAAGCATAACGGATGCTTTGATAATTTCAAAAACGGTGAAAAATATATCGTAAGGCACTATGTTTATGACTCCACATTTGCATCAATCAACGGACTGAGCAGGAACATTACCTTTAACGGCGTTTCGCTCTACGGCTATCCGGGTGCGGGCTTTTATGCCGGAGATATGGCGAGCCATTTTCAGATAATCAACAGCTATATCGGAGTTGAGCCGGGCAAAGAAAACGAATACCACACCTCTCTCGGGGCAGATGCCATACATATCGTTAACACAAACGGATGCTTCAATATTGCCGGAAACGATATAAGCGGTCAGGGTGACGATGCGCTGAATGTTCACGACGGCCTCGGCTGTGTTGACGAAGTGAACGGCAACAAAATCAGAATAACCGCAAACGCAATGTGCATAAGAGACGGTTTGACATTGGCATTCAGAAACGAGCTTTTTGAACCCGTTGAAACAAAGGCGAAAATCGTTACCTATGAGTATTTTCCCGGCGATGCGGCTTATCTGATAACGCTTGACCGTGATGTAAGCTCCGAAGTGAAGCAGGGATATATAACATTCTGTACCGATTATGACAGCGGAAATTATGTTGTGCGTGATAATTATATTCACGAAAACCGTGCAAGAGGTTTTCTGCTTCAATCCTCAAACGGTCTATGTGAAAACAACCGCTTTTATAAAACCGAAATGCAGGCAATAAAGGTTGTTATGGATATAAGCCACGGCTTATGGTATGAGGGCAAGGGCGTTGACCGCCTTGTTATCCGCAATAATTCTTTTGAGCTTTGCGATTATATCGGAACGGGTGAGGTTATCACCGTGGGAACGAATATCGACGGAAAGGAAGCCGTTTCACAGCCGTTCACGAATGTTGAAATAACCGGAAACACCTTTAAGGATTTTCCGGGAAGTGTTATAAATGTGAACAATGTCAACGGATTTTCGTTCACGGATAACAAAATCAATGCAGGTGATTTTATGCCGGAAAGCAAAAACGATGCCCGTGCGGTATTCGGAAAATACTGTTCAAATGTAAGCTTTTCCGAAAACGAATGGGAAAACTGTCCTCTCGGAGAAGCCGCAAAATCGAAAAATATTGCCGTATGGGCAAAAATAAATGACGGGAGAAAGTAAATTGGGAAGAGCATCTGTTAAAGAAAGTAAAACCGTATATCAGAAATGCCGTGAAGAGCTCGGGCTTACAAGAGCGCAGGCAAGCGAAGCCGCCGAATGGATTTCGGACAGCAGAATCGAAAAGATAGAAAGCGAAAAGGTTACGGCAACGCCCGAAGAAATTCTCGCTCTTTCAAAGGCGTATAAAAAGCCGGAGCTTTGCAACTATTATTGCAGTCATGAATGTGCAATCGGTAAAAAATATGTTCCCGAGGTTAAATCGAAGCCGATTGAAAAAATCGTGCTTGAAATGCTGGCGACGCTGAATAATCTTGAAAAGAATAAGGACCGCCTTATCGAAATAACCTCGGACGGAGTTATTCACGATGACGAAATTGAAGATTTCATGGCAATAAGCCGTCAGCTTGAGCATATTGCGACCTCTGCCGATTCGCTTCGTTTCTGGCTTGATAAAACAATTGCATCGGGAGAAATAAACAGAGAAATTCTGAATAAGGTACTTGAAAAAAACTGAGTTTTTTAATGAGGAGAGAGAATGGAGGAGAGAGGAGTTAAGGGCTACGCCCGTACCCGTTTTATAACTGCTTACATATAACTTTTACTTCGGAATTAATATTTGTTGTTTATTCAGGAATGAAAAGAAATAGTTAATTGTATAAATTCGGCACGAAGTGCCCCTTAATTCCGAACTCCGAACTCCGAATTAAAAATCCTTAACCTCTAACTATTTAATTTACAGGTCATCCGTATCCTGCACGGGTTCACCGCCGTCATAAGGAACACCAGTATAGCTTCCGAGAACATCGGTCATAACGGGCGGTTCATCGGAGTAGTCTTTGTTTTCCTTTTCGGGAAAGCTTCTGAAAGGCTTCCTTTTTGTTTCGCTTTTACCTCTTTTATCATACAGCATATTGCACACCTCTTTTTAAATTAGTGTGTGCCGTGTTGTGAAAGATATTAAAAAATAATTAACTTATTTTTTAAAGCTTGACAAAAAGACTTGCAGAGTGTAATATGTTAATGTATTTTCGGCGCATATGCGTCAAATTTTAAAAAGGATGGTACAAAAGATGAAAAAGACAGTTGCTTTACTTCTTGCGGTTATTATTGCCGCAGCGGCAATGTTCGCAATGAGCATTTGTGTATTTGCGGATAACGATGATCCCACAGATCCTCTTATCGCAACAACCGCAGCTCCCACAACAGCGGCTCCCACAACCGCAGCTCCCACAACGGAAGCCCCCACAACAGCGGCTCCCACAACCGCAGCGGCTACCGCAGCTCCCTCTTCAACAGCTTCCGCACAGCCCGTAACCAACAAGGAAGGCGTTACCGCTATTGATGACGGTCCCACTACCCGTCCGACAAGAGTTGCAGCTCCCGTTGATGATGTTAACCCCTCAACCGGCAGCAGCATCGTTGTTCCGGCAGTTGCTCTTCTTGCTATTGCAGTAGGCACAGTTGCAGTTGTAAAGACCAAGAAGGAAGACTGATAAGCCGAAAAGCTTGCAACAAAAAGTATAAAATCGGGAGAACAAGAAGTTCTCCCGATTTTGTTATATGCAGAATTGTTGCAGGTTTTTTTATTGATTATCAAGCACCTTATCCGGTGAAACAAAATAATCTCTTACATCCTTAAACGGCATTTTAATCATCTGATATCCGCTGACGGTATCGTCTATAAATTCACCGGGGATATAGAAATAAATATTATCCTTATCAACAAAGTAATTCCAAAAATCGAAATTATTCTGAATACTTTCAATCTGCACCGAATTGAGCGTTCTGCTTCCGTTGTAGAGGTTTTTATTAAGCTGTTCCTCAATTATCGGTAAAATATCTTCAAGCAGATATTCCTTGCTCTCTCTCGCAAAATCCAAAGCCGAGTATCTGTTTGAATTATTCAGATTGAAGCAGTAGGTTTTATAAGTCGGATTTACTTTGCTTCCGTCGAGGCTGAAACTGCTTTTCAGCAGGAAGCATACCGTATTCGCATCGCAGTAGGTTGTTTCATAGTCAATGCTTCTGCTCCACGGCGTTTTGCTGTTGTTGTCCTTCATAAAGCTTGCGGCGTTTTCGGCATTGTTCTTTACAAAGGTTCTCGCTTCTTCAACATAGGTGTTCATTACGAAATCTATATCCTTTGCAATTTCCTCGGCGCATCCCTCTGCCACCGTGGGAACAACCGCATCAAATGTGAACGAAACCGTTCCGTCCGCACTCTTATATTCTTCGGATACCGAAACATCCTTTATTTTCGGCTTTTTCTTTTTTGTTTCTCCGCTAACCCCGTTATTATCGGCTTTCAGCGCCGAACATCCTGCGGCGGATAAAATCATCAGCATCGCCAAAATGAATACCGCTATACGCTTCATTCCGTCACCTCATATTCTCTTATGAATGTATTCACAAATATTGTTCCCAAATCCATTGCGGCGAGCACGGTTTTTCCGTCCTTTGTAATAAATGTCATTCCCTCGCCCTCGCCGCCGGTAAGGTTGCGGTCAATGAATTTTTCGGGTTCACCCGTGAGCACATTTATTTTATATATTGCCTGAGTATCGTCATTTGTTGCGGCGTAAAGAGTACCGTTTAAAAATTCACAACCCTGAATTGCCTTTACCGTTTCGGTAAGCGGTATTCTTTTAACCTCGCTCATACCGTTGTTCACATCGTATGCAATCAGCATTGTCGGTTTTTTGGAGTGGTCTGCACAGTAAAGATAACCCGTTTCGGGGTCAACGCAAACCCAAGGCATACCTCTTGTGATAAGCTCGGCATCCATTATATAATAATCAACAAGTCTGAGTGTTTCGGGGTCAAAAACCCCGATAATCGGATAATCCCATACCTTGCTGTCCTCCATGCCGGCATAGATATATCCTTTATAATAGCTCATTCCGCCGATATGCTTTATTCCGAGCTCAGAAAGCTCATCGGGAATTGCCGAAAGGTTGATTTTAACGGTTGTTCTGCCGTCAAGCTCCGTTTTCAGCATGGTTGTTTTTGATGAAAAATAATAATATTCGCCGTCGGTTGCCATTCCCTGAGAACGGAAATATGCACCTATTCCGGCAATATTGGTTTTCTTCGCTTCACAGCGCTTGCCTGCACCGATAAGGTCAAGCCCCGATGTGATAATATAAAGCGGAAGCATAATAACAACAGTAATAAACGACAGGAATTTATTCATTATATTACCCTCTTTCCATACTATTATACCAAATACACCTCTTGCAGTCAACCGTCGATTTTTGCAATATAAATATCATTGACAAGCGCAGAGAAAAGGGATAAAATGTATATTGGATTAAAATGAAAAGGAGAATTGCCATGAACGATGTTAAAAAGCTTTATGAGCTCTGGCTCGAAAAGACAAAAGATAACAAAGAAATGCAGGAAGAGCTTCTCGCCGTCAGAGAAAATGACGATGAAATTCTTGACCGCTTCTATAAAAATCTTGAATTCGGCACAGCCGGCCTGAGAGGTGTTCTCGGCGCAGGCACAAACAGAATGAACACCTATACTGTATGCCAGGCAACCCAGGGACTTGCCGATTATCTTAACGGAAAATATACTTCCGCTTCGGTTGCAATCGGATACGATTCAAGAATAAAATCGGATGTTTTCTCAAAGGAATGTGCCGAGGTGCTTGCCGCAAACGGAATAAAGGTATATATTTATCCCCGTCTTATGCCCACCCCGTTCCTTTCATATGCGGTTATCAATCTGAAATGTCAGAGCGGTATCGTTATCACGGCAAGCCACAATCCGTCAAAATATAACGGGTATAAATGCTATGACCCGGCAGGCTTCCAGATGACAGAGGAAGCCGCAGATGCAACCTATGAGTGCATCCGCAAGGTTGATATGTTTGACGGCATTAAGCGCATACCGTTTGATGAGGGCATTAAAAACGGACTTATCGAATATATCTCGGATGAGCTGGTTGAGAGCTTCTATGCCGAGGTCCTCACAAGACCGATTAATCCCGAGCTTATCAAAAACAGTGACCTTAAGGTTATCTATACTCCGCTCAACGGAACCGGCAGAGAACCTGTTACCGCCGTTCTCGACAGAGCAGGATTTAAAGATATTAAAATTGTTAAGGAGCAGGAAATGCCCGACGGCAATTTCCCGACCTGCCCCTATCCCAATCCCGAAATCAAGCAGGTATTTGAGTGCGGACTTAAGATGACCGAGGATTATAAGGCTGACCTTATGCTTGCAACCGACCCGGATTGTGACAGAGTGGGTATTGCGGTTCGCACGGGTGATGAATATGTTCTGCTCAACGGCAACGATGTCGGCGTTTTGCTGACCGATTATATGCTCCGTGCAAGAAAAGCAAACGGCACTCTGCCCGAAAATGCGGTTATGACAAAATCGTTTGTTTCAACAAGCCTTGTTGACAAGGTTGCGGCAAAATACGGCTGTAAGGTTGTTGATGTTCTTACGGGCTTTAAGTATGTCGGAGAATTTATCGCAAAGCTTGAAAAGGAAAACAGAACCTCCGATTTCATCATGGGCTTTGAGGAGAGCTACGGTTATCTTATCGGCACTCACGCCAAGGATAAGGACGGCGTTGCGGCATCGCTTATGATATGCGAAATGGCGGCTTACTTCAAGTCTTTGGGCAAAACTCTTGTTGATGCTCTTGACGATATATACAAAGAGTGCGGTTACTATAAAGACAAGCTCTATAACTTTGTTTTCGAGGGTGCAAGCGGCATGGTTAAAATGGCCGAGATTATGGATAACACAAGACTTGCTCCTCCCGAAGAGCTTGCCGGCATGAAGGTTCTCAGAGTTAAGGATTTCAAAAAAGGAACAATAACCGATACCGCCACAGGCGAAGCTTCACCGCTTGATTTCCCGACCTCGAATATTCTTGCCTATGACCTGCCCGACGGCAATTCGGCAATAGTTCGCCCCTCCGGAACGGAGCCGAAAATCAAGGTTTATATTACCGCCTGCGGAAACAGCGCAGAGGACAGCGAAAAAATTGCCTGCGAAATCGGCGAAGCAATGAAATCACTGCTTAAGGTGGACTGAAATGAATAACAAAAGGAATATTTTCGTAAGAGTTATGGCAATTGTGCTTGTTGCGATACTCATTCTCGGAGTGGTTGCAGTCGGCATAAGCGCTCTTGCCGCAGAGGACGGAGCTCTTCTTGCCGCACCGTCACCCGAAACCGGAAGCAGAAGCAATGTTCTTGTTATCGTTGCAATTGTTGTTGCGGTTCTGCTTATTGCAATCTGCATGATTTTGCCAAAGCTTAAAAAGAAAGACGAATAACAAAATAAATAAGAGGAAAACAGCAATGTATCATCCACGACACATTGCTGTTTTTTAATATACCGAAACCGATTTAAACTTCGGGGTATGCTTCATTCCTTTTGCTTCTATTCTCAGTTCATTTGCGGTTATATTTCCGAGCGATATAATCCTCTTATGCCCGATGCACTTTCCTTTATATATCTTTTTTCCGTCTGCATATACCGAAAATCCGTTTATATTATGTCCGTCCGAAATATCCTCACATATTGAAAGATATTTCATCTGACGATTTTCCTTGTTGTTTATTATAATTGTGTTGTCCGTCAAATCCGATTTTTCATAAATCGGTGCGCCGAATGTTTCTTTTAAAAGCTTTCCGAATTCAACAAACTGCTTTTCGTCCTGAAAATCGCCGTCGGCAGAAATTGCCATTCCGACAAGCATATTGGTGTTTCTGCCAACGGAATTTATATAACACTCAAGCAGGTGTTCGGGTGAAAGAACCGTATCTTCTTCACCCTGCTTCCAACCCCAGCCGCCGCCGAAAGCGTTGTTGGAACGGTTGGGAAAATCTGTTTCCGCAGGAGCCCATATATCGCCCTCGGGAGTGCCGGTGATATTGCTCTTACCGTCGGTTTTGCACGAAGCCCAGCAGTCCTCGGGCGCAAAGCCGTTTTCGTTACCTACCCACCGTATATTATTCGGATAACCCTTCGGACCCTGAAACGCTATTGCATCAGGCTGATATTTTTTCAGAAGAGGAAGCAGGTCGGGACCGCCTTTTTCCTTCGGAATTATTCCGCCGTCAAACCAGATTTCAAACATTTCGCCGTATTCGCTCCACAGCTCTTTAACCTGTTGCTCAACGCACCTGACATAGTTACGATAGTATTCTGCATTATAATCGTGACGAACCTCATCATTTATGTTGTAATATCCGTTACATCCAGTTGAATAGTAAACGCCCGGCAGGATATTGTATTTCTTGCAGGCGTCAACAAATTCACGGAATATATCGCCTTTTCCGTTTTTCCATTTCATTGAAGCGCAGGAATAATCGTTCACCTTTGTCTGCCAGAGTGAAAATCCCGTGCAGTGATTTGCAACCAATACGGCATACTTTGCGCCAAGCTCCGCCGCACTTCTGACCCATTGCTCGGGGTTAAGATTTTGAGGATTGAATTTATCGGGCGAAAGCTCCGTCCTTACGGCATCTGTTTTGTATGCCTTGAAATCGGGATTGTAAATTTCCATAATGTAATGAATAATTACTCCGATTTCCATATCCGCCCATTTAAGCTGCTGTAAGGTCGGTTTTGCATTGCTCATATTATCACCGCTTATCATATAGTCTGCTTGTTCTTTGCTTTATCTGTTCATTCCATATGCCGTCAAGTATATTCCGCTCGTCCGGAATAACGGATTTCGTTGAAAAAAGCACCACTTTCGTGATGCTTTTTCTGGCTGGGGAATAGGGATTCGAACCCCAACAGGCAGAGTCAGAGTCTGCAGTGCTACCTTTACACAATTCCCCAATATTCTTTTTTCGGCTACGGATATATATTATACACAGTATATTTAAAAAGTCAACACTTTTTTAAAAAAAACCGAAAAAATCTGCCCCGATTTTCAGTCGGGGCAGGAAAATCAGAATATCATGCCGAGCAATCCGAAAATCGGTTTGAGAATGAAACCGAATTTTTCTTCTGCGAAAACATAGAAATCATACTTATTTGTATGCTCTTTAAGAAGCTTGTCATTTTCAAGCTTTGACTGTTTCCAGAAGTACGGACTTGTTGCCTTAATAAATTTCATATTATCGAAATCATAGAGGAACATATCCGAACCCTCGCTCAGCTTGCGTATGCCGGCTTTTACCATGCGGTCATAAAGCTCGGCGTTTGCGTTCATCCATACAGACGGAAGCTGTAAGCGTGAAAATTCACCTTTTTTAGTTTCCGATTTCCAGGCAAGCCACGAAATTTCGCTTCTGCTGACATTGGCTTTCTGGAATTCCGTTCCGTCAGCCGCATTTGCGGCAGTCCAAAGGCTGTCAATATAGGCTATATCCTTTTTTCTGAGCGATTTATAAAGCTTATCGGGGCTGTCATAAATCGGCATATGGTCCTTTTCCTCGGACTTCTGAAGAATATCGAGATACTCTCTGATATACGGAGCGGCGGCGCCGTAATAGGCATTGAGGAATCCGCTCATCTCGGCTTCGTAATCAAGATACGGGTCGCTGAGAAGTCTTGAAAGAAGATATGCACGCAAATCTGCAAATTCGCCGTTGACCTCGGACGCATAATATGCACCCTCTTCGTAAACACCCTTTACACCGTTTTCGGCGAATATCTGCATATTTCTCTGGAGCACTCCGAAATCGGAGAATGTGATAAGCGTTCTGCTGTAATTGACCGTATAATCCCAGATATAGAGACGGTCGCAGAGTCTGCTCCATTCCTTAAGGTCTGCCATAAAATCTTTGTTTTCACTGCACTTTGCATCGTCAAGCGGATGGCAGAAACAGCACTCGATTGAGCAGAGACGGATAATAACATTATCTCTCGGAACGATGCCTACGGGCGGCTTACGGGTGTACTGATAAGCGAATGTATCAACCGCAACATTCTTATATCCGGCATTTTCAACCTCCTCGGCAATTCTGTTTACGAAAAGCAGAAGAGAACCTGCGTGAGAGCCGTATTTTTCATCGGAAGCCTTGCAGGCAGGGCATTCGCAGTAATCCTGATTATCGTTCTGAGTGAGCGAAAGTATCTGCAAATTACCGCTGCTCGGGTCGGAGCTGTTGCGGAGAGTTTCCATAACCTCGCCGAGAACGATTTCATATGTTTTTTCGTTTGAAAGGCAGAGCTGAGAGCCGGTGCGTTTTCCGTTATGGAGTGCAAAAAGCTCGGGCTGACTTTCAAAATATTTTGATGCGGAGCAGAAATTTGTTGCAAGAGTGTGGCAGAAGCCGCCGATATAGTTAACATTACTGCCCTCGGCAGGCGTAAAATGGCGGTAGCTTCCGCCGTTAAGCTCGTTTGCAAGAGAATATTCCTTATCGGTGGGGCTTATCCAGTCGGTTTCACGGTATTCAAAGGTTTCGTTGAATATTTTATCGGTATCGGCAGGAACCGCAACCTTTGCCGCTTCGGGCGTTACAATGAGGTCACGGGAATACCAGCGGCATCCGCAGTATTCACGCAGGAAGCCGTAAACGCCGTAAAGCGTTCCCCTGATACCGACACCTGCAATACCGATTTTGTTTTCATTTGCAAGAATACGGTAACCCTCGGTTTCAACTCCGTCAAGCTGAACAAAGTCAGCCGCCTTGCCGATGAATATTCCTTTTTCTGCGGAATTGACGGTTTCAAAATTTGCTCCTGTTATCTTTTTGAGATAAAACGCAAGCTTCTGCGCCGCCGTTTTGTCGGTTTCGGGCGCATCGGAAGCAACAACTATCGGAAGCTTCGCCGAACCGTCATATATAACGACTTCGCCCGACTGTGAAGAAGCAAAAGCCATGCAGAAACAGCTTGACATAATAATCACCGCCATTATTGCCGAAATGATTTTTTTCACGGATATTCCTCCTTATTTAGAAGTAAATCGAACTATAAAATCACCGTTTTCGGTATTGACTACCTTTGCAAATCTCTTTGTTTCAAGCTCAATGCTGATGTTATCGTAAACCGCAAGAGAAACATCGGTTCTGAGCTGAGCTTCTTTTGTTGATTTTGCGATAAACATACCGTGCTGAGGTTCATCGGAGGTATGCTTGCCGTCAAGGGTATAGAATACAACATCAACGGGAGCTTCAAGCACTTCAAGCGGTTCGGTTGCCGGCTCATAGAAAAGCTCGCCGATACCGACTATTCTTGAAAGGGTTATCGGACTGTCAACGCCCTTGGGCTTAACCGTCATTTCAGCCGCAACCTTAAGCTCATCCGTTATTTCTTCTCTCGTTTCGGGTGAAATTATTATCTGACCCTCGGTGGTGTAGCTTTCAATTCTGCCGCAGAGATTGACATTGCTTCCGCAAACGCCGTATTTTGTACGCTTTTCACTGCCGATATTACCGACTATAACATCACCGGTATTGATACCGATACCCATTTCAAGCTGGGGATAGCCGTTCTGCTCATTCCATTTGTTTATGCCGTCCATGCGTGACTGCATTTCGACAGCAGACCTTACCGCCTGGGTGGCGTGAATTTCGGATTCAACGGGTGCGCCGAATATGGCAAGTATTCCGTCGCCGATAAATTCGATTATCGTTCCGCTGTTTTTCTGAATAACATCGGTCATTTCGCCGAGATAATGATTGAGCATTGCAACCAAATCATGCGGACTCATTTTTTCGCTCATTGCCGTGAAGCCACGCAAATCGCTCATAAGAACGGTCAGACGGCGTTTCTTTCCGCCCATGGCAAGACCGTCGGGAGTATCAAGCAGGCCACGCACGATTTCATCGGAAAGATATCTGCCGAAGGTCTCGTTGAGAAGCTTGTTTCTAAGCTCAAGCTGGTCATTGAGTGCTCTTATTCTGTCCATCGCTTTAACGGCATCTCTGAGCTCATAAAGCTCGCTTATATCGCTGATAACGGCGATAACCGCAATCTTTTTGCCTTCTTCAAGCAGGTAAGAGGTGGTAACGCTGAGGTATTTCAGTTCTTTTCCCGTATAATATTTAACAATATTCTTATGGGAAACGCCTGCCGTATAAACGGCATCAAGTATGGTCTGATTGAATTCATCGTTTTCTTCATATTCGAAAAAAGCGGCGGCAAAGGGCATTCCGATGAGCTCATCCGCTTCTTTAACGAGAATGGAGGAAGCGGCGGTATTCACATCCGCAATTTTTCCGTCAAGTCCGATAACCATAAGTCCCTCGGACATATCACGGATAACGCTTTTTCTTATCAGTTCAATATTTTCGTTCATCTTATTCCTCCGAAAAGCCCGTTTTCGCTTAAATATTCAAGTGAGCTTTTTATGCAGTCCGCATTTCCCACTTCGAGAGTTACGGGAGTGCTTTCAGGCAGATAAGCGCAAAGTGCGCTCGCCTTTTTCCAATCCACCGTACCCTTACCGAGCGGCAGATGGTCATCGAATATTCCCGTATTATCGGAAAGATGCAGGTATCCCGTCTTCTCTCCGAGAACCTCAAACCACTCTTCAATCGGAGAATGCGAATAATTTATATGTCCTATGTCAAGACAAACCTTTACATTCGGAGCGGAAACACGCTTTATCAGCTCCGCTATCGGCTCGGGGGTTATATCGGGGCTGTTTTCTATAAACAAATCAAGCTCACCGTATTTTTCGGCAAGTCTGTTATAGAAATCGGCGCATTTATCCGCCCACGCCGAGAGATAGCCGCCTCTGAGAAACGGAAAACAGGTTGAGTGAAACACAACATTTTTCGCTCCGCAGGCTATTGCCTTCAGACAACTTTCTTCATATCGTTTTTCGGACAGCTCACGGATAACACCGTCTCCGCTTCCGGGATTTACATCAATAAACGCACCGTGGAGCGAGCCGACTTTTCCGCAGGTTTTATACCATTCATATTTTTCCTCCGAAACATTGTCAAAGGAAAGTTCGAGCGCTTCAAAAAAAAGCCCTTGACTATCCGCAAGGGCTTCATAATCTGAACGGTTATTATAAATAGGCTGGATTTGCAGCATTATTTCTTCTTCTTAACTCCTGCAATCTGCTTAAGCTTCTTCAGAAGCTCGGGGCTGACTTTCTCGCCCTTTTCTTCACAGCTTACATACTGAGCAATAGTGTCGCAAACATCAAGATAATCCTTGGTGAGCGCTCTTATGCGACAACTTGTATTGCTGAGAATAGCCTTAACCTTTTCGGGCTTATCCTTGAAATAGTCTTTGAACTCATCGCTCTTGATAACATTGATAACGGTGCCGTTATCGTGAGCAATTGCGGTTGCGGAACGGGGCATATTCTCTATCATGCCGAGCTCGCCGAAAAACTCTCCCGCATTGATAACGGTTATACGCTTCTCGCCGGGCTTCATATAATCGGCAATAATCGAAACGGAACCGGAAACTATATCATACATACAATCTTCGAGAGCACCCTCACCGAAAATAAGCTGACCCTTGCTGTATTCCTGTTTAGTCATTTTATATTCCTCCTCAGATTAAAAAGTAATTATTGAAGCTTGACGGGAAATCCTGATATGAGCGGTTGATAAGCTCGGAATATTCCGCATTGATATAAATAAGCTCTTTGATTTTGTTGAGGATTCTTTCTTTCTTCTTGCTCTTTTCATCCTTAACATATTCGGTAACGGTTTCGCAGGATTCGATATATTCAGCTGAAAGCTCACGCAGACGCTTTGAGAGATTCTGAAGAATATCAATTACCTTTTCGGGATTGGTGTTAAGATATTCATCGAAATCCTTACTGCAAATATACTCGGTCTCCGTGTCTTCAAGAGCAACGGCTGTTGCTGAACGGGGCATACCGTCGATTACAGCCATTTCGCCGAAAAATCTGCCCGCTTCAAGCTCTGTAAGCAGAGTTTGATTATCCTTACCGTAGTTTGCATAGATGCCTACCTTGCCCGAAACGATGTCATACATCGAAAGTTCCCAGGAATTTTCTTCAAAGATTACTTCGTCTTTTTTGAAAATCTTTTTTTCAGACATTTTCATTTCTCCTTTTGCTCTCGGATAATCCGAAATTTTTTGTTATTATAACATACATTTTGAATTATTACAAGTATATAGAAAAAATAAATTGAAAATTTCTCAAATTGCGGAAAATTTGTTTTTCCGTAATTGAATTTTTCACACTTATGATGTATAATCGGATTATAAAAATCAGGAGGGATTTTATGTCCGTTTCCGAAAAAATATCACAGCTTCGAAAAAACAAAGGACTTTCTCAGGAAGCACTTGCGGAACAGCTCGGCGTTTCAAGGCAGACAGTTCTGAAATGGGAAAGCGGTGAAGCCGTTCCCGATACCGATAATATTATTTCACTCAGCAGACTTTTCAATGTTTCAACAGACAGCCTGCTGATTGATGAAGAACCCGAACCGGTTATTCAGCAGGAATCCGTTCAGACCGTTCCGGTTCAGAGTGTACCCGTTGAAGCTTCCGGGCAGACGGATGACGGTGAAAGTGCAGGCTCCTCATTCAAAAAGGTGATTGCCGTTATTCTTGCACTCTGCGTTGTTGCCGGTGCGGCATGCTTTCCGCTTTATTCGAAATCGCTGAAAAAACTTTGGAATAAGATGAACGGAACGGAGGAAACAAAATATACCTATGTTCTCGTTCACGGCCTCGGCGGTTGGGGAGATACGGGAGGAATGAACACCGTTTCGAATTACTGGGGTGCAACAACCGGAAGCCTTGTTTCATATCTTAAGAATGAGGGCTATGAGGTGTGTGCTCCGTCTGTCGGACCCGTTTCAAGCGCATGGGACAGAGCCTGCGAGCTTTATGCTCAGCTTACGGGCACGAGGGTTGACTACGGCGAAGCTCATTCAAAGGCTCATAATCACGAGCGCTACGGCAGAACCTACGCAACAGCCGCCGTTCCCGATTGGGGAAAGGATAAGAAAATCAACCTTATCGGTCACAGCTTCGGCGGAGCAACGGTCAGACTGCTTGCTTCTCTGCTTGAAAACGGAGATGAAGCCGAAAAAGCCGCAGGCGGCGAAATATCACCGCTTTTCGAGGGCGGCAAGGGCAATTGGGTATTCAGCGTAACAACTCTCTGCGCTCCGCACAACGGCTCTTCGCTGACCTGCATAATTGATTCTCTCGGCGGAGTTGCCGGAGTTAAAAGCACAACGGCTCTGCTTGCGAAAATAATTTTTTCGGCGGCGGATATTCTTGCTCCGGCAAGCGGAATATACGATTTTATGCTTGACCAGTTTGGCATAGCAAACGAAAACGCTTCGCAGTCGTCGTTCAACAAAACTCTTGAAGCGCTCACGGCAAAGGGTAATAACGATAATGCCGCATATGACCTTTCTCCCGACGGTGCGGCTGAGCTCAATAAGAAAATCAAAACAGTTAAGAATATATACTATTTCTCATATTCATACTGTACCACAAAGTCAGGCGCTCTGCTCAACTGCCAGGTTCCGACCTCAGGCACTCTGCCCATTCTGCTTCTCACGGCAACGGCAATGGGTTCGTTCAACGGCAGAAGCAGCGGCGGCATTCAGATAGACGATTCATGGAAACCGAATGACGGCTTGGTAAGCGTTGTTTCGGCGCAGTATCCGGCAGGCGAAGAGCATATTCCTTTGCCGGCGGAGATTTCGGAGATAAAGAAAGGCATATGGAATGTTGCCGAAACCCGAAAGGGTGACCACGGCACGGTTATCGGACTTAATGCAAGCGAAACGGAAACGCACAAATTTTATGATGACCTTTTCACGATGACGGAAAATTTAAAATAACGAGTAAAATCAAGCTATCGGCTGAAAAACGGAGATAATCCGTGATTTCAGCCGATATTTTTTTGAGCTTTTTTAATCGGATAAACCTGTTCGGGTTAAGAAAAACCGTGTTTTGCTCAAAGGTTGAGAGATGTTTCTCTCAAAAATCACAAACGGGAGGTTTTGATGAAAAGAACACTTTCAAAGAAAGAAAAAACATTTTGCAGAGATTATGCCGTTTCGGGTGATGCCAGAGGCAGTGCGGCAAGAGCCGGATATATCGTTTCGCCTGCCGGGAGCGCCGCAAAGCTCCTTGCAAGAGAGGATATAAGAAACGAGATATCCTCAATCGAAAAGCAAAAAAGCTCTGCAAACAGCTGTGTTGAAAAGGGACTTTATAAGCTTGCCTTCGGCTCGGTTGCCGATGCGGTAAGGCTTCTGCTGTGCGCCGAAACGCTCAGCGCAGAGGATGCCGAAACGCTCGACCTTTTCAATGTTTCCGATATCAAGATATCCAAGGGCGGAGGTATTGAGATAAAATTCTTTGACCGCCAGAAAGCGCTTGAAAAGCTTGCTTTGCTTGAATCCTCAACGGAAAACACGCAGAGCAGTTTTATAAACGCTCTTTCCAAAGGAGCCGACCGTTTGACGGAGGATGATATTTTTTGAGCAAAAACGGCAGCTTCACCGCATTTTCGAAAAAGCAGATGTATGCTCTTTGCTGGTGGATGCCCGAAAGTCCGCTCAGCCGCCATGATGCCGTTATCTGTGACGGAGCTGTGCGTTCCGGCAAAACGCTGTGTATGTCGGTATCGTTTGTCACATGGGCATTCTCCGCTTTTTCCGATGCTTCCTTTGCGTTATGCGGCAAAACGATTGCTTCGCTTCGCCGGAATGTTGTAACGGTTCTGCTCCCGATTTTAAGGGAGCTCGGTTTTCACTGCAACGAAAAATATTCCCGGAATCTGATAGAGATTGAATATTCGGGAAAAACAAACCGTTTCTATCTTTTCGGCGGTAAGGATGAGAGCTCCGCTTCGCTTATTCAGGGTATGACCCTTTCCGGCGTTCTGCTTGATGAGGTTACTCTCATGCCCCGTTCATTTGTTGAGCAGGCTCTCGCCCGATGCTCGGTTGACGGCTCAAAGCTCTGGTTCAACTGCAATCCCGAACATCCCATGCACTGGTTCCACGAGGAATGGATTTTGAAGCACGATGAAAAAAACTGCCTTTATCTCCATTTTACAATGCAGGATAATCCCTCACTCACTCCTGCGATAACCGCAAGATATGAAAAGCTCTATTCGGGAGCATTCTATGAACGCTTTGTTCTCGGAAAATGGGTTGCGGCGCAAGGCTGCGTTTATCCCATGTTTTCTCACGAAAAGCATATCGCCGACCCGCCCGAATATTTTGAGAAATATTATATCTCGTGCGATTACGGCACGGTTAACCCGTCCTCATTCGGACTGTGGGGACTGAGCCGGGGAAAATGGTACAGAATAAAGGAATATTATTTTGATTCCCGTGCAGAGGGATATCAGAGAACCGACACGGAGCATTACGACCGTCTTGAAGCATTGGCGGAAAGCCTGCCGATTGAAGCGGTTATAGTTGACCCGTCGGCGGCAAGCTTTATCGAATGTATAAGGCGAAACGGAAGATTTCGGGTAATACCCGCAAAAAACGATGTTATCGACGGCATACGGCGTGTTTCGGATATGCTCAAAAAAGGCGGAATCCTTTTTTCTCCGCAGTGTAAGGCAACAATCCGTGAATTCGGGCTTTACCGCTGGGAGGAAAACTCCTCAAAGGATACCGTCAGAAAAGAAAACGACCACGCCATGGATGACATCCGTTACTTCGTTTCCACCGTTGCGGCGGAGGATGACGAAGGCTTTTTTGCCATAGCGGCAAAAAGAAACTGAAAAAGGAGATTTACTATTGGGAATTCTGAAAAAAAGAACCGTCTCAAGGATTTCCGCCCCCGTAACTCAGGCACTGACCAAACACCCCTTTGGAATTATTGAGGGTTATACTCCGCTTTCCGCACCGCAGAACCGTCTCTATTACGCCCTGCGTGAAGCAGTTCCGATTATTGATGCGGCTGTTTTCAAAACGGTGAGACTCGTAGGAGGATTTACCGTAACTGCGGCTGACAGAGGTGCTCAGGCGCTTCTTGACGATTTTGTAAGCAGTGTGCCCGTAGGCGGAAACCGCAGAGGGCTGAATGCCTTTATCGAAACCTATTTTGAACAGCTTCTGACCTGTGGAACGGCTCTCGGAGAAATAGTCACCGATACCGACGGTATGCCCTGCGCACTTTTCAATGCTCCGCTTAACGGAATTGAGCTTAAACGCTCCGAAAACGGCTTTGATATTGATATTTACATTCGCTCGGCTTCAGGTCTCAAAAAGGTTGAACGCCCCGAAATGTGTCTTTTCAGCGTGCTCAACCCCGACCCGGGAGCGCTCACGGGAAATTCAATGCTCAAAGGTCTGCCTTTCATAAGCGGCATTCTGCTTAAAATTTTCAACAGCATCGGCGCAAACTGGGACAGAGTGGGCAATCTGAGATTTGCCGTAACCTATAATCCGAAAAATGATGCCATGGACAGAGCTTACGCCCGTGACAGAGCAATGCAGGTTGCAAAGGAATGGGGCGAAGCCATGCAGAGCGGCTCGGAAATAAAAGATTTTGTTGCCGTCGGCGATGTTCAGATTAAGGTTATCGGAGCGGATAATCAGATACTTGACAGCGAAGTACCCGTAAGGCAGATTACGGAACAGATAATTGCAAAAACGGGACTTCCGCCTTTCATGCTCGGACTTTCCTGGTCAAGCACGGAAAGAATGTCGTCTCAGCAGGCCGATGCGCTCACAAGCGAGCTTGAAGCCTACCGCCGCACACTCACTCCGATAATCACGCAGATATGCGATGAATTTATCAGAAGCCGTGGCTTTTCGGGCGGAGTTAAAATCGACTGGGATGATATAACGCTTCAGGATGAGGTTGAGCAGAGCAGGGCTATGCTTTATCGGGCACAGGCGGAAAAAATCATGAGAGGTGATTAAATGAAAAACAACGAAAAAATGCTGACGGATGAAGAACTTGCGCTCATCGGTCAGTACACAAGAAAAGAAATGAGCAGGGAGGAGCTTTATGCCTTTCCGCTCATACTCTGTGACAACGAAATAGACAGAGACAATGAAAAATTCACGGTTGAAGCGCTCAACGGGCTTGCAAAGCTTTTTGTGGGCAAAACCGGAATTTTCGACCACGATATGAGCAGTAAGGACCAGACGGCGAGGATTTATTCGACTGAGGTTAAAACAGACCCGTCAAGAAAGACTGCCGACGGCGAAACATATACCTTTGTTCAGGCAAAGGCGTATATGGTTCGCACCGATAAAAACAAGGACCTCATTGCCGAAATAGATGCAGGTATCAAAAAGGAAACCAGCGTAGGATGCAGTGTAAAAAGCGTTGTATGCTCCGTATGCGGCAAGGATATCCGTGCAGAGGGCTGTGAGCATATCAAGGGTAAGCTTTACGGCTCAAAGCTCTGTTGTCATCTGCTCACCGAGCCTGCCGATGCTTATGAATGGTCGTTTGTTGCCGTTCCGGCGCAGAAAAATGCAGGCGTAACCAAATCGTATGAGCGCAGAAAGGCTGACCCCGAGCTTGAAGCTCTTGCGGCGGAATATAAAGAGGAGATGACGGCGAATGTTATTAAGGACAGCGCCAGGGTTATCCCCTCAATGAACACCGAAACGCTTAAAAGCATTTGTGCGGCTTTAACGCTCAAACAGCTTAAGGATATGCGTGATGCAATTTCATGCGAAGCAAAAAAGAAGCTTCCGCTTGTCAGACAGCTTGAAAGCGGCTCGGAACGCTTATCCGAAGAAATCAACGATTACTTAATTTAAGGAGGAAAAATTATGTCAGTTTCATTCAGCGGTTTTAATGAAAACACCGCAACATTCAAGGTAAGCTCGGCAATAACCGCCGGCAAGCCCGTTAAAATTTCCGCAAACAACACCGTTGCCGCCTGCTCCGATGCAGATGCATTCTGCGGCTTTGTTGTTTCATCCGACTCAAAATACGCATCCGTTCAGCTCGGCGGAGTAGTTACCGCACCCTATACCGGCACCGCTCCCACGGTTGGCTACGGCATTCTCGTATCCGACGGCACGGGCGTTAAATCGGCTGAAACGGGAAAAGAATATCTCATTCTTTCCGTTGATTCAACCGCCGCAACGGTAACATTTCTTATGTAATGAAAGGAGATAAAAATGGCAGATTTTGATAACATCAGACTTGAAAAAGGTCTCTATTCATCCGGCAATTTCACAAAGGCTCTTGCAAGCCTTGACCCCGACGAAAACTATAAGGGCACCGCTCTCGAAGGCCTTGACGCATATCAGCGTCAGCTCAAGCGCTTTGACATCAGAGTAAGCGGCGCAGGCAGTGACATTGTTGACAAATTTTTCAAAACCTCGGACAGTGCGGTTCTTTTTCCCGAATATGTTTCAAGAGCCGTAAAACAGGGACTTGAGCAGGCGGATATTCTGCCCGGCATCGTTGCTTCAACAACTCTTATCAACGGCATGGATTACCGCTCAATAACCTCCGTTCCCTCGGAGGACGAAAAGGAGCTTAAGGTTGTTAAGGAGGGCGCATTCATTCCCGAAACCGGTATTAAGACAAAGGAAAACCTTGTTAAGCTTCGCAAGAGAGGAAGAAGCCTTGTTGTTTCATATGAAGCTATCAGATTCCAGCGCCTCGACCTTTTCACCGTTACGCTCCGTCAGATAGGTGCATATATTGCAAGAACTCTGCTTAAGGATGCAATTGATGTGCTTGAAAACGGCGACGGAAACAGCAATTCAGCTTCAACCGTTTCCTGCGCCACCTCCGGCACTCTTGCATATTCCGACCTTGTAAGCTTCTGGAATGCCTTTGACCCCTATGAGCTCAACACGATTATTGCCGGCACCGACACAACCGCCGCAATTCTCAATATGACTCAGTTCAGAGATGCTCCGGCAGGACTTGATTTCCACGGCACGGGCAAGATGGTAACACCTCTCGGTGCACAGCTTCTCAAATCAACGGCTGTCGGCACGGGCAAGCTTATCGGTATTGATAAGACTGCCGCTCTCGAAATGGTTAAGGCCGGCGATGTTATGACCGAATATGATAAGCTCATTGACCGTCAGCTTGAAAGAGCCGTTATAAGCTGTACCGCAGGCTTTGCAAAGCTCTTTGACGGCGCAACAAAGGTACTCTCCGTCTGATACGAAAGGAGGAGTATGACTTGACAGACAGCTGGAAAATTCTTTCACTGCTCAGGGATTACTATGCTCCGCAGGGAACTGACGAGGAGCTTCTTCCGATATGCGAAGCGGCTTCGGCCGAGCTTTCCTCAAAAATAAAAGACGGTGCCGACCCCGATGATATAAGGCTTATCGGGGCGGCCGCCGCCGAGGTGAATTACCGCCTTTGCACAAAAAATATCTTTTCGGAAAACGGGATTTCGTCCTTTAAAGCCGGAGATGTTTCAATCAGCGTTTCGGGCTCTGAGGGAATCGAAGCCGCCGAAAAAGAGAAAAATTCGGCATATCTCAAAGCTCTTCCCCTGCTTAACGATGACGGCTTTTTTTTCGGGCAGGTGAGCGTATGAACATAGCTTCCGTTTTTGAAGCTTACGGCAGAAACGCATCCCTCAATTCGGCTCAGGGAACCGTCATTTCCGAAATGTGCGCTTTCATAAGTCCTCTGCGCTATAAAAATAAAATGTATCTCTACGGCGTAAATACCGAAATAGGCTATAACTCTCAGGGACATTATCTCTATATCGGTCCGCCCGACCCCGATATCACCGCCGCCGAGGACGGGGAATATATTTCAAGCGGCGGCAAAAAATACAGAATTGACCGGGCTGAAAAGGTTTATAAGGGGAATTCCGTATTCTATATATGGGCTGTTATCCGTGAGATGGTGGAAATCGAAGACGATGAAAATGAAGAAGATGATAATGAAGAGGAGGAAAATGAATGAGCGATATAAGCGCATTGCCGTCGGGAATAGTTGAATGGCTCAGCGGCAGAGAAGAGCTTGAATATATAAACTTTCTTACGGAGTTTCCTCCGATAAAAAAAGCCGTACCGCTTAAGAAAACCACGGTTGCGGTCGGCATAAAAACCATGGAAATCGTTGACGCATTCGTTGAAAATGCCGACGGTATTCTTGAACGGGACGAGTTTTGCCGCAATGCAAAAATTACGCTTCGTCTTTCAATTCACGCACCGTATTCATCGGGCGGCAAGGCGTGCCACGATGCGTTCACCGATATTATCGACTGCCTGACCTTTGAATCCTCTCTGCATATTCTCACCTCGGGGTGTGACGACATTATTTCCGACAGAGATACAGATGCTTTTGTGCTCAGCGCATGGGCGCAGGTTGAAGCGAATCTCTGCCCTGCCGCAACCTCGGAGCTTCCCCTGCCGTCATTTTTCAATAAAGACCTGCTCTGCGGCTCGCATATAAGAGATACCGATATACACCTGTCTACGGAACAGCAGAATTTTCTTGCTTCTCCGATATTGACGGGTACATATATCGGCTCGGGCGACAGCAGTGAAACGGTTAATCTCGGATACAAACCGAAATTCGTCTATATTATGAGACTCGGTATGCCGATGTTTGAATACAGCAACATGGATTCAACAAACCATGTTATCAGCGCAATCGGTGTTGACAGAGGGTGTTCTCTCGGGCTTACGCTCACTTCAAGCGGCTTCAGAGTAGAAAACAGCGATGCTTATCAGGAAAGCGGAATTCGTATAAGGCTTAATGAATACTTTAAAACATACATCTATTTCGTAATAAAATAAATTCGGGCGTGCACTGATTTGATTCGGTGCACGCCTTTTCGTTCAGTCAAATATTATGGGTATTGACTTTATACATAATTTTCTGTAATATTAAATTATCTTTTATTGCTAAGGATGGTATAATATGAAGCTGAACAAATCCGAAAGTAGTATTTCCAGAGAATCCGGAATAGAGCTTTTGAAAATAATAGCCACTTTTTTGATTTGCATATCGCATTGCACAAATACAATGGGAAAATTTGCAAATTTTTATACACCTTCGAATAACTTTTCATTCCTTATAATGAAAATTCTTCAACCGGGTGGAACATTCGGCAACCTGATATTTATTGTCTGTTCCTCGTATTTTTTAATTGACAGCAAAAAAGCAAAAAAAGAAAAAGCAATAAATCTTCTTATGGATTCTCAGCTTATTTCTATATGTTTTTTGATTGTATTTTGTATCACTGCGAATCTTCTGTCAGCAAATGTAAAATATTCATTTGAATTTTTCAGTAACAATCTTTTTCCTGATTACTATGGAACGGTGTGGTTCATTCCTGCATATTTTATTTTTTATTTAATACATCCGATTTTAAATAATATAGTCAATTCAATAAACAAAAAAACTCATTTTGCAATATGTTTGAGCATATTTGTTTTTTACGGTTTGTTTGAACTGGTAATACTTAATCCTCCGATGTTTGTTCTGCCTTGTTCAAGTGCTCTTTGGTTCAGCTATGTATTTTTTATAGTTTCCTATATGAAATTATATTGTCAGAATTTTCAGAAAAATATAAAATTGAATATAAAATACCTATGTATTTTTGTTATACTTTTCATATTGGTCATCGTAGCAAAAAATTACTTGGGTTTAAAATTTAAGGTTTTCGAAATGTATCCGGATTTAAACACTTCAATGTCGGTTGTTCTTATACCTATTGTTCTTTGTGCATTCAACATTTTTAAAAGCTTTAAATTCAAGAGCAAATTTATAAATTATATGTCATCATGTACACTGTTTTTCTATTGCATACACGAAAACAAGCTTTTCCGTGAAGAAATCCGTCCGAAAGTATATGAATTTCTTATAGGCAAATTCGGAAGCAACTATCTTTTGATTTATTTGTTTGGTTTTTCAATTGTATTATTTGTAGCAACTTATGTCGTATCGGCTATATACAAAGAAACTTTTCATAAGTTTACAGTAAAATTAAGTATTAGAGCAAAGAATGCGATTTCAAAATTTATTGATTATGCAAATTTAAACTTTTCAAAAAAATACAACTAAAAGGAATCGGTATGAATTGGAAGTCCATTCATACCGATTATTTTTAAATAAATCTATGTGAAATTTTTTATTTCGGGCAAATTTCATAAAATACAACATTGCCGGCTTCAAGTGTTTCGTTCAGCATAAGTCTGCCGTTTTCAACAACTGCGGTTTCGGTAACGGGGGTAAGCACAGCGCATTCCTCGTAGTTATTACGCAGTGTACCGTAATATAAATTCTTCGCCTCGGGGTCGCTGAAATTGCTGTCAACCGTTGCGGAATCGGGCGACCATGAGAAGCATTCGTCACCTATATTATAGATTTTTCTGTCTTTAAGGAATTCGTCAAAGAAATTGCAGTCATCGTTAACAAGATATTTCGTAACCGTAACCGTTTTGCCGTCAAGCTGAGGTAAATTGATATTGAAATTTACATTCATATCCTTGTCATATGCAAGGTCATTTTTGAAGTTATAAGCCATTAGTCTTAAGGCCTGCTCGTTCTCATTCCATGATGCAAGGCAGTCCGATTCGATTTTTATGCCGGCGTTCATATGCGTTTTCGTAACCTTTGCCTGACTGCCGTTTCCGAATTTATAAATATTGTTTGCGATGTGATAACTCATTGTCGGGAAACCGCTTAAAATGCCGTTTGACAAAAATGACCACGATGAAAAATAATCCATGCCGCTGTCAATTGCCTGTTTGAAAATGCGTGCATCGTATGCCGCCTGCCAGGTGTAAGCCGTAACTCTGTTGGTAAGAGCATCGCTGTCTTTTCCGGCGGTGACACCGGAAAGTATTCTGCCTTCGTCAATGCCGAAAATAACATTGTTAAGGCCGTATCTATCGGCGGCTTTTTTCAGATGCTTCATAAGCTCGGGAACGGTAAAACCGCTTGTGAAATGTCCAGGACAGCCGTCATAGAACGATGCCGAAACGAAGCATATTCTTGAGCCCTTTTCGCCCGTTGCATAGTTGATACCCGTGCCGCAATGCTTAAGGAAATTGCGCTCATCCCAAAGCCCCTCGGTAACACCCATGCAGTGTGCGCCTACAAATACATCATTTCCGATAACATCAATCAGAGCCTGAACGGTATAATCGTAAAGCTTGCAGTAAGCGATTTCGGAGCTTTTCGGGGTCTCGTCCTTTGCGTAAAACCAATCCTTGTTTTCATATTCGGTCATACAGCCGAAACGCCATGTTTTTACTTCTTCAATACCGAATTCGTCAACAAGTGCCTGCGCCATCGCCTTGATATAGTTGTAATAAATATTATAATCATCTGGCGGATACGGATTCATATCAAAACCGCCCATTACATAATCGGATGTATATTTTATCGGAACTCCGCCGAGCTTAAGGTGCGGTTTTGCGCCGAGGTTGAGGATACCACGGCAGTTTTTGATAAGACGGGTAAAATCATAATCGTCAAGCACCGAGGTATCATACGGGTCTTTGAATAAATCACGCTCCGGCGTACCGCCCGTACACTGCATGAGCTGAACATATTTTACGAATTTGAATATATCGTATTTTTCATAATTTTCCGCATCGTAAAACTGCGTACCCATATCCCAGATGTTGATATTGTCAACAATATTCGGGATTTCATTGCCGAGAGAAGAGGTGTCAATCTTGTAGTTGTATGTGCTGACACCGGAAAACAGCAATGAAAATGAGCTGAAAAACATTGCAACAGCCGTGAAAAATGCGGTAAAAACATTCATATTGATTACTCCTTTTGATAAAATGAACGGGAATTGGCGAATAGTTCAAAAAGCACCCCGAGGGGTGCTTTTTGCTGGTGGACCTGGAGGGATTCGAACCCTTGACCTCTCGGATGCGAACCGAACGCTCTCCCAACTGAGCTACAGGCCCAAAACTATTAGATATTATATTATCATTTTTATCGTTTGTCAAGTGAAAATATTTATATACCAAACGGGAACGCATTGTGCCCTGCGTTCCCGTTTACTTTATGCCTGTCCCCACAGGCATAATTTAAAAAATGTTTCTCAAAGGCAATATATCTCCGCCATCCATAGAGATATATTACTTTATTTCGGCGGAAGATATAACCGATAAATCCGACATCGAAAACGCAACAACCTTTTCCCCCGAAACGGTATAAAGCGTATCTTCTATGCCGGCGGCTCTTACCGCCGCATCCGAAACATAATTTTTATTGTGAATGAATGAACCTGCGGAGGAAATAACCCCGTCGGAAACATTAAAAAGGATATAGTCGGATTCAACGGTTCCGCTTTCCGCATCGGCTTTTATTACCGGTATTCCGAAAATATTCTTATCCTGAATAAGTGCAAAGCATCTGCTGTCGCCGTAGCCCGGAACGGAAACAACGGAATCAAGCGTAAATGATGAAACCGCCTTAGGCTCGCCGGAATCGGCAATTTTGTAGAGTGTAATGGTGAATTTCCCATCCGATATATCGGATTTTATATCAATGTATTCGGAACCGGAAACCTTGAATAAATCAAGTCCGAAGCCGTCGGCGCTCTCGGAAATACTGCTTTTGGGAGCCGAGATATCGGAAAGGTCAATAACCGTAAGCACGCCGCTTCCCGAGCCGTTTATAACATAGGCCTTTGTGCCGATGAATTTTATATTCGGTATAAACGATATATTGAAAGCGTTTTCAAGCTTTCCCACAAGCTCCGTTTTGCTGTTCAGAATATATATATTTCCCGAATTTGAGCCGAGAGAAGCAACTCTGAGATAACCGTCATATTCGTCCATGAATGCCGATGACGGAACATTGCCTTCAACAACATATGAGCCGCACATTTTAACTCCCGAAGCATCTGCCGAGAATTTGTATATTTCGGTCAGGCTCTTTCTCTCTCCCTGCTCATCGGCTTCAACCGAAACAAAGTTTCTCGAAACATAAACCGAACCTGCGGCGCAGTAAATATTGCTTCCGCTTCCCAGAACCGCAAGCCTGCCGACGGGAATATTGCGGTCGGAAATATCGGTCAGGGTGATGAAAAGACAGCTTGCCTCGGGGTCGTTGACCGCCATAAAGATGTTTTCCGCATCAAGACGGTTTATAATTCCGTCAACGCTGAAAACGGGTATCTCGGTTTCGCTTTCCGAAAAGCGTTTATTTGTGATAAGGCAAAGCTTGCCGCCGTATATTTTTGAGGAAACATATGAGCCATCCTGGATATGTTCTCTCGTTTTTACCGGCGAAGCAGGGTCGGAAATATCATAGAAAACTGCGGCGGTTGAGGTTTCCGTTTCGGAATCGCCGTAATATCTTTTCATAAGTACAATAAGGGAATGACCCTTAAGATACATTTCAAAGCATTCGTCTCTGTATTCCGTCTTTGCATCATCGGAAAGAATTATGGTTGAAACGGTGTGCATTTCGCTTGCCGGAACGGCACAGACAATCTTTATCTGTTCAACGGTTTTGCCTGTTTCGGCATTTTTGCCCGATGTAACAATATAAAGATACTTTCCGTCATTCTTCAATATATCGGCTTCGACTGCGGCTTTTCCGCTTTCAACATCAATAACACCGTGTTCGTATTCCGGAGCGTTTTTATTCGGACTTGCAACATATTCACCGCTTTTGTTCTTACCGTTTTCGGATGAAACCGAGCCGTTTTTGCCGTCATCAATAATATGTCTTACAGCCTTTTCAATTTCCTCACTGCTGTTAAGACCTATAACCGGCGTTTTCATTTCAAATCCCGATTTTGCGGATTTGTTTGTGCTGAAAATAAACGGCTTTTTAATTCCGAACACTGCCGCAAGAGCAACAACAATAACAAATACTGCGGCAATGGAAGCAACACGCCTGAAGCTTATAATCTTTTCTGTCCCCGTTTTTACGGAAAAATCCCTGTTTATGCTGTCCCCGTTTTTAAGCATTTCAACTATGTTTTCTTTTTGAAGCTTCTGCGGAATATCCGCATTCCGTGCGGCGTTGTCAAACTCACGAGTGAGCCGTTCCGAAATACGCTTATCACTTTTATTCATCTTTTCACCCCTCCTTTCCGTCAGTTAAAAATGTTTTCATTTTATTCAATGCTCTTTTGAGCTTGGAACGAACCGTTGACGGGTTTATTCCCATAATCTGCGCCGTTTCGTGGCTTTTGTATTTCCCGAGAGTTGAAAGAATTACGATTTCTCTCTCCTCCTCGGAAAGTGAACCGAGCGCCTGCCGAAGCTCAACCGAAAGCTCGGGACCGCCCTCATACGGAAGCTCATTCACGGCTGAATTTTCATCGTTCAGATAAATAAGCGATTTTGAAGCTTCTCTTTCGGCATATCGGTTTTTGCAGGAAGCACGAAGAATCGTAAAGAGCCAGCTTTTGAACGATTTTTCGCTTTTCAGCGAGCCTATCTGACGGAATGCCGACAAAACCGCATCCGAAACGGCATCCTGCGCAACGGTTTCGTTTCCCGTAACACAGCAGGCGTAACAATACATTTCTTTATAATAAATCTCATACAGCTCACCGAATGCCTCGGCACTGCCGTTTTTGGCAAGAGTAATGAGTTCTTTGGTTTGAGCGCTCAAAAAACCGACCCTCCTTACTGCTTTCAACATATAAGTGTCGAATAAGCGGATTTTTGTTGCATAAAAAATAAAAAATTTTCAAGAAATTTTTTGCGTTTGCGTGGAATACTATAACACGATACAAATTTATAAGCAAGGTGATTTTATGAAAAAAGGATTTTTTGCACTTCTGCTTGCCGCCGTTCTTGTGTTTTCGGGCTGTGCAATGAAGCTTGAAACAAGCAAAAACAATGCGGCGGCGCAGATAAAAATAGGTCAGTCGGAAATCGAAACTCTGCCCGAGGTTAAATTTTCTGTGCCTGACCCGGACAACGAAAGAGGACTGAGCGAAAAACGGGTTGAACACAGCTACGGCGTTTCAAAAAACGGAAAGCCGAATGAAATTTCACTTGATGCTCAAAAGTATTTTGAAGAAAAAGGGTTCAAGGCAATATGCTGCGGATACAACGCAGGCGAAAAGGTGCTTTACCTCACATTTGACTGCGGCTATGAAAACGGCTGTACGGCTCCGATACTCGATACGCTCAAAGAGAAGAATGTGCCTGCGGCGTTTTTCTGCACGCTTGACCATATAAAATCTTCACCCGAGATTATCCGAAGAATGATTGACGAGGGTCATATAGTCGGAAATCATTCGGCAAAGCATCCCGATTTTTCAAAGCTCACGAGAGAACAAATGGCAAAAGAAATAATGGACTGCGATAACTATCTGAGAGCGAATTTCAATTACACCTCTCCGTTTTTCAGATTTCCTGAGGGTGCATATAACGAAAATGCACTTGACCTTGTGGGTTCAGTCGGATATACGAGCGTATTCTGGTCAAGCGCCTATGAGGACTGGAATCCAGATGATACAAAGGGTGCGGATTATGCTTTTGAAAAAGTAACCTCACGCCTGCATCCGGGAGCGATAATTCTGCTCCACTCCGTTTCACCCGATAACAAAGCCGCTCTCGGCAGAATAATAGACTTTGCCCGTGAAAACGGTTATGAATTCAAGTCGCTGACCGAATTCAAGGCATAAAAATCCGGGCTTGCGGGAAAAATCTCACAAGCCCGTTTTATCAATTTATATGCTTCCATTCGCAGAAGCGCTTTTGCAGATATTCATCGGGATATTTTTCGTCAATATATATTTCAATTATATTATCCGGCGGCAAAATGTTCCTTTCTCCCCAACGCATCAAAACGGCGGTGCTGAATATCATATCGGCGGCAAGGAAAATGCTTAAAGCAATGCTCAAAGCTGTCAGAATACGACGATTGATTTTTTCGCAGGCTTTTACTATAACGGGGAAAACAATTATATTGAAAGCCGTTCCGAGCAATCCCCATATTATCGAGAATATAAGGCTGATTTTTCCGGCAAAGCTGAGCGACATTCCGGAATAATCCCACGAAACCGAGTTGAAAATTGTTTCCTGAAACCAGCCGGTGAGATATTCGATAACCGTTCCTGCGCAGGCAAAAGCAAAGAATTTTACAAAATGCCCGTATTCTTTGAGAAGCATTGAAACAAGGCAGATTATAACCGCACCCACACCGTAAAGCACATTCAAAGGAGACCACAGCAGAGTAACATGGTTTTCCCATGTGCCTTTCATGATAATGCACCATATTCCCTCGGCGGCAACGCCGATAAGTCCGCCGCTTATAAATGTTAACAGCAGAACCGAAAATAAATTTTTATTACTTTTCATTTTAACCTCGATAGTATATTTGATACTGAAAATATACATCCCCGAAATTAAAAATAAATTACAAAAAGTCAAAAAATTTTGAAAAAATCACTTGACAAACCGTATTTTTTTTGCTATATTAATTTAGCGTTCTGCGCTGGTGTAGCTCAGTTGGTAGAGCAGCTGATTTGTAATCAGCAGGTCGGGGGTTCGAGTCCGTCCACCAGCTCCACCATTTTAAACAAAATATACGGAAGAGTTCCCGAGCGGCCAAAGGGAGCAGACTGTAAATCTGCCGTCAACGACTTCGGTGGTTCGAATCCACCCTCTTCCACCACAACGGAAACAAGTTTTGATACAATGTCAATGCTTGTTTCCGCTTTTTTATGCTTTTTTTTCGTTGATATATAAGGGCTTGCCTCTGTGAAAGTTCAGCGTAACGAATTTCTGAAAAACAGCATTTTCAGAGATTATATTATCTGCAATTGCCACAATATTGCCGTACCTTTCATTTTAATAAACGAAAAAGCCGGAACATTGGATTTGCTCCTTTGCTCCGGCTTTCTGTTATCTTATATAGATTTTTTCGGTTATTTCCTGCCCGTTTTTAAACTTGAAAGTAATGGTTTCGTCTGCCCATACCGTAGCCGATTCAACCGCAACATTCCATAAGTCATCGCTGTATTCGGTGGGTGTGGAACCTGTCTGAATCATCATTTCCTTGAATCGTTTCACGGAATCGGCTTTGGAAAGTTGCCGAAGCCGTTTGCGTTCCAGGGCCTCAAGTTCGGCTTTTGCTTTTTCGTAGGAAGCTGAATAATCGTTGTATTTCCGAGCGTATTCATTCTGGGAAATCGCTGCGGTGGCATTGTCGGCTATCAGCCTTTCGGTCATTGCCGTTATTGTTTCGACCTCTATCGACAAAGCAGATATCCCGGAATCGATTTCAGCGGTATCAAGGAAGTAATTTCTGATGGTATCACAATCATCCGCAAGGGAATCAATATTTCCGGCAACCTTGTTTATTGCCCTCATAAACAATCTTCGGATGTCTTCTTCGTAAAGATGTGTGGTGGTGCACTTGTGTTCGTTGCTGTATTTGCTGTTGCATTGCCACACAATACGCCTACGCTCCGGAATGTTTGAATGCCACACCTTGGAGCCATAAAAACTACCGCAGTCTCCGCATATTATCTTGGTGCTGAACGGATGTAATGAATTGTGGTTGCATTTTCCCGGTCTCGCTTTTCTCTTTGCCATTTCAATCTGAACAGCCTCCCATTCGTCCGGCTCAATTATGGCTTCGTGGTTTTCCGAAACATAATACTGCTGAATTTCTCCCTCGTTTTTCTTTTTTGTCTTTGTGATGAAATCAACGGTAAATGACTTCTGAAGTAAGGCAGCGCCCTTGTATTTTTCATTTGTCAGAATACTTTCGACCACCTTGGCTTGCCATTTCGTTTTGCCCATCGGTGTCGGTATCCCTTTCGCCGTAAGTTCCGATGCAATCCAGTGAACCGTTTTACCGGATATAAACCACTTATACATCATTCGGACAATCTCCGCTTCTTCCGGCACGATTTCGACCTGTTCATCCTTTCCTTTACGAAAGCCGAGCATACTGCCGTATGCCCACGATGATTTGCCGTCCTGAAACGCTTTCCGTTTGCCCCAGGTTACATTCTCCGAAATGGAACGGGATTCTTCCTGGGCAAGCGAACTCATTATGGTAATCAGAAGTTCACCCTTGCTGTCAAAGGTCTGTATGTTTTCTTTTTCAAACGATACCTCACATCCGACCTCTTTCAGCTTTCTGACCGCTGTCAGAGTATCAACCGTGTTTCTTGCAAAACGGCTTATGGATTTTGTAAGAATCAGGTCTATTTTTCCGTCAACGGCATCGGCTATCATTTTTCTGAATCCATCTCTGTTTTTGGTGTTCAGACCGCTGATGCCCTCATCGGCATATACTCCGACGAACTCCCACAGCGGATTTGACTGTATCAGTTTCGTATAATAGTCGACCTGTGCTTCATAGGAAGAAATCTGCTCATCATTATCCGTGGAAACACGGGCATAGGCTGCGACCGTTCTCTTTTTCCTTGTCTCAAGCGGAGAAGCTGAAAACATTGTCTTTGTTGCCGGAATAACCGTTACATTAGCCACATTTCATCATCCTTTCAAGCGTTTTCCTTCTTGCCGATTTTTTCATTTCATCAGTCCAGCTATCGGCTCGGCTGCGGTCTTGCCATACTTTTTGTATGCGGTTTCCGTTTTTAAGTACGAAAACCAGGCTGTTGTCGTTTCCGGCAATTATGCTTTCAACAGAATCAAGGTTGTCTGTTATCTCCTCGGCAATACCGAGAATGATATCTTCGGGTATCTGTTTTGATGGGCAGAACGCTTTTCCCCGCTTGTTAAAGGTTGAGCAAATCCATACTTTTTTGCCTCTGACGGTTTTTCTGTTGTAATGCTTACCACAGTTTCCGCATACGATTTTACCTGTCAGCGGAAAACGCTCAAAGCCTGTTTTTATATCGTGAGTATAATCCTCCGCCCGGCTTTTCATCTCGCTTTGAACCGCATTGAAAGTATCAATGTCTATGATTGGTGTGTGTGTTCCTTCTGCCATATATTTCGGAAGCTCACCCCGGTTGAGTCTGCACTTCTTACTGATATGGTCGGAGCGGAAAGTTTTCTGAAGTATAAGGTTTCCCGTGTAATCATAGTTTTTGAGAATTCTCGCAACGGTTGTGTCTTTCCACGGAGCCCCTGTTTCTGTCGGCACACCTTCGGCATTCAGTTCTTTGCAAATGGTGTAATAACCTTTGCCGGAAAGATAATCCGAGAATATCCGCCGAACAAGTTCCGACTCATTTTCAACAGTTCTGAGGCAGCCGTCGCCTATTCTGTAGCCGAGCATTTTCCCTCCCCAGGGTTTCCCCTCGGAGAAATTCTTGCGGATTCGCCACTTCATATTTTCGCTCACAGAAAGGCTCTCTGCCTGTGCTACCGATGCTATTATCGACAGCATAAGTTCGCCTTGGGTTGAGAGCGTATGAATTCCCTGTTCCTCAAAATACACATCAATTCCAAGTTCTTTAAGGTGTCTGACGGTTTCAAGCAAAAGCAATGTGTTCCTTGCGAAACGGGAAACGGATTTTGTGATAATCAAATCAATCTTTCCGCTTTCACAATCGGTGAGCAAACGGCAGAAGTTCTCACGGGTGTCCTTTGTGCCTGTCTTTGCTTCATCGGCATATACCCCGGCATAGACCCATCCGTGATGGCTTTGTATCAGGTTGCTGTAATAGCTGATTTGTGCCGAAAGAGAATGGTGCATAGCATCCTTTTCGCTTGATACTCTCGCATAGGCAGCCACACGGGTCAAACGAGGCATTTTCGGTAAAACGGCATTAACTTTTTCAACCACTCTTGGCATTAAAATTCCCCCTTTCAGAGTGACTATTATATATACCGTATTGTATTAATCACTCTGAAAGAGAGATTTATCAAGGTTTATGCTGCAAATATACTGCACGAATTCAAGCCGTATTTTTCGGCTATTATTGCGTATATTTTCTTCTTATCCGATGCGTTAAAACATCCGCTGTTTTCCATACTGTCCGCAAGAGCAATAGCCATACGGTAACGGATAAGATTATCGGCGGAATAAATATCAGACTGAGTATTTTCCTTTTCCATTTTGTTTATCCTCTCTGTACTTACGGTTCCAGTATGCGTTACGGCAGACTGTTCCGCAGAACTGTCTCGGCTTCTGACCTTTGATTTGTTTTATGAACTTACCGCAGTATCTGCATATTTTGTATCCGTCCGGCTCCGGATTCCTTAAAATATATGAGCGAATCGTACTGACGGGTCGTTTCAGTTCCACGGCAATTTCGGTGGGAGTCTTGCCTTCAACTCTCATTTCGTTAATCATTCTCTTTTCGTTTTCATAAAGATGCATGGTATCAATCTCCTTTTGGTATTAAGGACTGTTCGTCCCGACAGCATTCATCACTCTGAACGGAGAAAATATCAAGTTATTTTTTCGGAACTCCGCCGGAGAGACGGATTTTGCTCACGCCTCTCCGACCTTTTGTCTCTGTAATCAGAAATCGTCTTCTTCGCTTATACACAGAACTTTTACGGCCTCATTGCGGACAAGGCAACAGTCAAAGCGTTCCTGGGAGGCAAAGCCTGTCTTGCCTTCAGTCTTGTACAGTTCTTTAAGAACACGAACTCTGAGAGGCTGGCGGATAAGCATCCAGAAATATGAAAGGTCTCCGAATGCAACGGGGATATCCGTGGAATTCATATAAGGGCTAACAACAACGGGTCTGCCAAGGATGGTATCATTATTATGATTCCACAGATAGTTTCCGTTCTCGTCCTTGAGTTTTCTCAAAATGTAGGCTGTGGAGTCGCTGACGAGCCATATGCCCTTGCTGCGGTATTCGGCTTTGAGGCTGAAATAAAGTTCAATCATGCTGTCAAATGAAAGCGTGGCTGTTTCGACGCCCACAGAAGCAGATGCTAACAGTCCGAGGGGTTCTCCGTCCTGACCGGAACCGTTGAGCATTATGTTTTCCTCTGCTCTGCCGTAACGGGCAGCATACTCTTTCTTGAGATAGTTGCCGACATCAAACTTCTTGTCTTTGATAAAGGTGTCGCTGATTTTGCTTACCGAGGCAATTTTATAACTGCCGAAGCTGATATTCTCAAAGGTGTCTGATACAACAGGGTACGCTTCGTTTTCGCCGACAAGCTGAGGCTCCGCCGAAGAAATAACAGTTTCGATGGTACTGTCGGTATAATCGATATTCACAACCGTTCCGAGTCTTCTGAAAAGGTTCTCTTTGTTAAGAGCCTCGGTGAAATCGTCCGGAACTTCATAACCCGGCGATACTTCAGCTTTAGGGTCATACTTATCAAGTACAGCGAGTGTATCAACGGCATCTCTGCCTTTGAGCATCAAGTTAAAAGCGGTGTTGTAATCTGTCATTATTATTTACCTCCTAAGTATTTTTTGTGGTAGGGATTGCAGTCAAGGCATACCAGAGTATTCTTGTCAACGGGCTGAAGAAGAACATTGCAGTGCCAGGGACAAGTGATTTTGATTTTCTTTGCGTTCGGTTCGACAATACCGCGAAGAGTACCGAGGGTGAAATATCCGGGGCGTTCCTCAATGAGATAGTGCTCATAATATTCGTTGTCTTTCACGGCACCGTAAGAGGTTTCTCCCCAGTAATTGCAGTATGAGCCAAAGGTTTTACTGAATCTTATGGGAAGAACTTTCGTTGTGTATTCGGGTTTGTTCATAATCTAACCTCCTGAATGGTTTTGATTTCTGTTTGAAATCCTTTGAAAAAAATCAAAGAAATCAAACGGTTTTGACTATAAAAATATTGTTTTGTGCCACGGAATTCAAAGGCTATCAAACAAAGGGCAATACCCCGTTTGAAATATGGGCTTTACACATCAAAGCCTTGGCCGCTGACCTTTGATGAGGGTCACAGAGATTCAGTCCCCCCTATGGGCATCGCAGCGTCTGCAAATATAGAGGGAATGACGGGTTTCGCTGAGTGAGTGACTGATTGCCGTAAGTGTTGCTCCGCAGAACGGACAGCGGATATCAAGTTTTTCCGTTTCTGCCGCAGTCATGGGAACGGTGGAACACAGCCTGTATCGGTAAGGGATAAGCTCCTCAAGATACAGCTTGTGATACGGTGTTACCTTGTCCCTTTCAAACGCAAAGAACATCGGCACCTTTATTTCGCCTTCCGTATCCATATCCACAAGGGGATGGAATTTTGCTTCTTCATGTTTCATTCTGTCTGCTCCTTAATAATCTCCATACCACGGCTGTTGCAGAATTCAACGGCATCGGCAAAGGTGTTGAAGAAGATGGTGCTGAATCCGTAAACTACTTTCCAACGCATAGGGTCATCACGCTTGCAGTGCATAATGATGACCGGGTCACCGTTCTTTGCTTTGCGAAGCTGAACACCGTCATACAGCTTGTCGCTGAAATCCGATGCTTTCATGGAACAGGGCAGTTTTCCGTTTTCACGGATAATGCCAACGGGAATAATTTTCATTGTGTTTTTTCTCCTTTCAGGTGTTTTTCGTTCACCACGCTCACCTTACTTTCACCCGAAAAGTCCAGTGTTTACAAGGCTTTCGGGCAATCGGTGAACGAGGTGAAAGCAATTTGAATTCCATTCTTATACTTTTTTCTCTCTTTTTACACACTCCCCATATTTTTGAGAAAACTCAAAACTTGCTGAGAAGTTGAAAATGCGTTCACCTCGTTCACCCAATCGTGGAAACGCTTGATATTGTTGGCTTTTCGGGGTGAAAGTAAGGTGAAAGTGGGGTGAAAGAGGTGAAAGTCATCCGCTGCCGAACACCTCGGTACTGTCAAAGCCGTAGGCTTTTTGGTACTGTTCTTTCGTTCCGAGATTCAGCGTATACTTTCGGTAGAAGTTGCCGTGCTTGGTATGAACGATTATCGTATCGGTATCCGTGCCGAGATAGACTGCCAACTGTTCACGGAACTCCCCGGCAGTCTTGGCGTAGCCGTTGGTATTATCAACGCACCAGGCTTTATAGACATCGTAGACTTTTCCGGTGGTACAGCCGTCCTCGATTTTCGGATGCGGACGCTCGGTCATACATTCATTGAAGAATGCGATTACCGAACTGTTCTCGCCTCGGTATTCTTCTCTTGCCTTGATGACCGATTCCGGCTCTGTAAAGCGGTAACCGTTGCGGATGACATTCTGCAGAGCGAGTACGGCTTTGTAGAATATGCCGTTTCTTTCGGCATACATTTTGTCCTGTAAGGTCTTGTCCTGCTTGTCCGGCGGAATAATGTTGTCACAGTGAATAACCATAATACGGTCATATACCCATTTGCCGTCATCACCACCGAACTTCGGCAGCTTATTCATACAGAACCACAGCAGACCGTCATAGGTGAATTCAAAAGCTTGCATTCCCTTGAACTCGGCAAACAGGCTGTCTCCGCCCGTGAGCATTTTGAACACTTTCAGTTCGTCCACGCTCATAAAGCCCATATCCGAACTTCCGGCAAGACGAGTGCCGTAGACTGCTCCCGTACCGAACCGAGCCTCGATGCCTTTGAGGTCAATGCCGATGTAGTTGCCCTTGCCGAGCATCCGCTCCGTCAAAGCCTTTTCCTGCGATTTGCCCGTATCACCGGGGCCGACCAGAAAGAGTGCTTTTTTCATTCGCCATCCCTTGACATTGGACATTGTTGTGCCCATAAACTCGTAGATAAGATTTTGCTCATCACAATTTCCGTTTGTGAGCATTGCAAGGTATCTGTCGTGAACGGGTGTCGGTTCTGCCTTGCCTGTCCATATGACCGGAATGCGGATGGTGGAGTAAATACCGGAGCAATGAGGCAGCAGTTCAATCTTATCTGCTGTTACCTTCAGAAGACCGTTTTCCACATTGATAATGGTTTCATCGGCGTTCAGTTCATCCTGTCCCACATATTGGAGGTCGGTAGTGATGAGCTGAAAGACCTCGTTTACGGTATTCATTTTGATAAGTTCCTCATCGTACTCGGCTATGTAGTTTTTGATGACACCCTTGAGCATATCCGGGGCGTACAGTTGGTAGTATCCGTTTTCATACACATAGATAAGGAGTGCCTGTTTACCGTTGTCCCGAACAAGTATATATTTGAGGTTTTCCCTTACATACCTTGCGAGAAGCGGTTTGCTGACATATTCCTTATTGGTATCCTCATCATACTTGACGAAGTATGGGCGCTTTCTGACAGAGCGGTGGAATTTACCGTCAAGGCTGTCGATTGCTTTTCGGATGGTCATCTCTCTGTAATCGGCACGGTTCCATTTGTCACGCATAATAGCCGAGCCTTTGATAACGGAGAATATTTTGTCAGGGTCATCACCGACACGAAATGCAACCATGGTGGCAAGGGCGAGGTCTGCCCGTGAATCGTCCGGCTGTCCGTCGTTACCGATGTACTCGGAAATATCTCCGTCACAGTAAAGTTTGCGGAATTTATCTCCGTTTTTCTGTTTGAGCAGACTTGCGATAATCTCAAAATCCTCACTACCGTCATCAGTGAATGCAGAACTTTCTTTTTGTTTGCCACGGAGCATATCCGTTTCAAATGTCTGAAGCACAGCATCGGTGCAATCCGCTGTCGGTATATCTCTTACGGCATTTCCCGTAAACACGGCAAATCGGTTTGTAAGACCGCCGATGTACAGTTCCATACCGTTATTCGGATGCTTGACATAATACTTGCGGTCATCGATTTTCAGCTTTCCGCTCACTTCACGGATTGGCAGTTTGGAAAAATCGCATTTGCCGTAGATATGGATGCCTTTTCCGCTCTGTGAATATTCGGTGTATGAACCGAAACGGTCAATGCGGTTAGTGAGCCAGGGGTCATCCAATCCTATATGGTCGATATCCAGGAAGAACCATCCCTTCGGAATAATGAAACCGACACCGCTGTAGCCGTTCTTTTCGGCAGCGATTTCAGCTTCCTCATATGTCACCCAGGTTTTACGGAATTTTTCATTTGTACCCGTAGCGCCGCCGGAAGCCGAACACGGAACTTTTGTAACTTTTCCGTCACGCTTTTCCTTGTTCCAACACACCCATATCGGCATACTTTTCAGTTCGTTCATATTGTCCATTCTTTCTCATCTCCTTTCCGGGGCAATATTCTTCTCCCCATAGTACGGACAAAAACGAGTCAAAAAAGGGGGTGTTTTTCAGAATTTATTCGGGAATTTTTTCTTCAGCTTTTTATATGCAGCATAAACTGACTCCCGAACAGAGGAACTGTCCGTACCTTCGATGTCCGCTATCTGTTTGAACGAGAGACCAGCTCTCCGCATCTGTATCCGTTTACGCTGTGTTTCGGTAAGCAAGGAGAGATAGCCGTTGATAATTGCCTCTTCGTCTTCCTTTTCCGCTTCGTCCTCATAACCGATATATATGGATTCAGGGGTATCCGTATCGGCAAACTCTTCTCCCTCATACACAAGGCTATCCAAACTGAGCGGAGCGTGGCGATGCTCATATCTGTCTCTTGCCCATGTTTCACGGGTATCTCTGTCCATAAAGGCAATCACCTCATTGATTACCTCTTGCGGGGTACCGTCCTCAATTGACACCTCATACTTACCTCTGTCCGGATCTTTCACGATATATTTTGCCATTTTGTGTTCCTTTCCGCCTGAAACGGAAAGAGCCGGAACACAAATTGCCACCGAAAAAATGAGCCTGATTACGAAAAATGGGCGCACTAATCCAGGGCTACACATATACCATTTCTTTAAAAATCCGAAATGATATTTATGTATCCCGGCCCTTATACGTAATCAGGCTTTCGATATTTTGTTTTTTTATTTAAAAGGGATTTATAACTCCTTCACTATCCAATGAACATCAGAGCATCGTTTTTTCAAAAAACCGTGTTATTATTTTTACACCTTCACTTATCCACGGTCATTTGAATGATGTTTGGTCGAGGAATCTGCAAATTTATATCAAAAAATTTACCCCTTCACTGATCCATGGAAACGAGAATGGCATTTGGCCGAGAAAACTGCGAATTTTTATCAAAAAAATTTATCTCTACACTATCCCATGGAAACGAGGATGGCGTTTTTTCAAAAAAACTGAAAATTTTGTTTTTTTGTCCCTCACAATACGCAGATTTTCAGGCTGATTTGACCCCCTGTTTCAGAAAAAGAACACATTTTCTTTCAAAATTAACTGATTTTTATATTTCAATCTGAGAAAGCGTGAACAACCCTTTCATAATACGCAGATTTTCAGGCCGCTTTGGGGGGATGTTTTCAAAAAAATTTTTCCTTTCACTATCCCATGAACATGAGAGGGCGTTTTGGCCGAGAAAATCTGCGATTTTAACAATTTTTATTTTTAACCTTCACTATACGCAGACTTTTTAGCGTTTTGGGTCCCCTCTGCTTTCAAAAATTCATAAAAAATACATATTTTCCGATGCTACAAACATAATAAAAAAACCGCTGACCGGAATTTCTCCAATCAGCGGTACAATTGTTGTTTAATTGTTAGACTCGCTCTACCTTATCTTCTCCGTAAACCGCTCCGAGCGAACTTCCGCAGTCCCAGGCGATATGAATGGTGCCTATGTCATCAACGGCAATTACCGTCCCCTCCGCTCCGGCAGTCAGTTTTGTGTATGGGTCATTCATACTGATGAGCCGAACTCTTGAACCGACGGGGTATTCGGCTTTCAGGCGTTCCAGCGTTTCTTTTGATAATCCAATCATCATTCTTCCTCCTTACCGCTCTTAAAAGCAGAATTGCCCGAGAGATTCTTCAGCAGAATCTTCCGGGCATTTTTGTATTCATTTCCGATAAATCCGAGACGGAGGAGAAAACAGCGGAACGCGTATTTTTCGTTCGGTACTTCCTTTTCCTTTCCGGTTACTCTTTTCAATTCTTTTGACATTCTGCAAAGAGCCGAAACGAAGAGCATATATGCCATTGCTTCGTTCGTTTCCGTTTTGCAAGTAAACCAGGGAAAAGTGATTTTTTCATCTTCAACACGCAGCGAAATGTCATCCGTTGTGAAAGCGTGTCGGAGCAGAACTGCCTTTGAGTCGATGATAGCCTTGAGGTTGTCGATGTTTGCGGTATCGCTCGGTACGCTGATTTCAAAGTTTTCCGATGCTTCGGGTTCGGCAGAATCCTCTGTCGAAAAGTCCGACTCAAAGCCTTCGTCATAAAGGAACTGCATCAGCCTTTCGATTGCGTTAGAGTCAACGGTGTTTTCACAGAAAAGAATGCCGTTGCGGTCGAGTGTCAGACGACCGATTTCGTAGGCGAATGTCGGCGCTCCGGCATAGTGAAGGTTTTCACCAAGCCATAACGCTATGGTTTTTGCGAGTTCTTTTCTTTTGCAGCCGGGTACATTGAATTTGATTTGTGTCATCTATGTGACCTCCTTTATTTTGATAGTCACATATTCGCTCTAAACCGATGAAATATCCAGTATTATTTCAGAATAATATGCACAAATAATAATTCCTTTTTATGTGGATTAATAATATGAAATTTATGATTTGTATATACAAACTGTACTTTTTCTGATATAATAATATAAATATATGTCGCAATAGGCTGTATCCCTCTTAGGACAAAATTTATTAAAAATGAATTGGAGAAAAGTATATGATTTATCATGTTTTTGCTGAAGAGTTACTTAATAGACACATTGATTATATCAACGATGGAGTAGAAAATGGCGAGTATATTTTTTGTTCATTACCGCAATATGGTAATTTTGGTTTTTCAGTTATGTTTAATTACAATGGGCTGATGGCCCAACCGTCCAGAACAGGAAGAAACAAAGGAATTGTAAAAAGAGAAAAACAAGGTTTATTTGATATTCAAATAAACACGGGAACATTTTTTGGTGATGGCGGGATGTCTCATAGAGATATTCTTTCTTCTGTTGTTGAGTACTCCACGTTAGAGCATTGCGTTGATATTTGGAGAGGTGCTAATCCAAAAGATATCGCAGAAAATGATGAAGAGTTGGCTGTTTTAGCAACTATAGCACTTGCATTCTTTGAACAAGAAGTCAACTGGGGAAATGAAGCATGGCAAAGATACACTTATTTCTCTCCTAAAGTAACGATGCCTCAAAGAATTCGCCCAAGAGATATGCTGATGGGATATATTTGTCAAGTGTTTGCTCTTGGAATAGAAAATGTTGCTTATTGGATGACATCAAGACCGACTACAACAACATTTATTTCTCCCAATAAAGACAATTACGGATATGAAGACTATCCATACGAATACAAACGTTTTTTTACACAACTTGAAAATGATGAATTTGCAAATGCACTTATCGTAGGACAATGCAGAAATGATTTCAGACAAATAGCACAGAGTGTTCAAAACAATCCGTATTATATCGACTAACAGACAAAAGGTGAAAATAATTTCAATCAAATTACCATTAATTTTAAGGAGAAATCAATCATGATTAGAGATTTGCTGAAATATCAGTTTAATGCAAGAACTGACAACAAGGCATCCCTTGATAGAAGAATCTTCAATGTAAAAGCCTTTAGCGGACTTGATAGAACCGGGTTGAGTTTTCAGGGAATTGAAAGGCGTCTTCAACTGTTTGAAACTTCGGACAATGAAAAACTCTATATTCAATTTCCAGGAAAAGAGTCTGCTCGTGAAAGTAATACGAAACCGTGGGATTTTCGCCCGAAATTAGGAAAAAACGACTCTTTCATCAAAGACCTGTCTTTTGCCGACATTTGGGATGATATTTCCGAGATGCATGAAGTAGATAACGAATCTACCGCCGTTCTCTCTGCCATCTTTTTCAGAATGGCATATTTGATTGGTTATGAAAAGGTGACAACCTCTTGTCCTTATGAAGACTTTGATACCGCAACAGGAAATGTTGTTTCGTCCGGCTCAATTGAGTTCACATGGTATCGGCCAAACTTTTCGCAAGAAGTGTATGACTATATGAAAACAAAAATCGGTTCTATCCGAGGTTTTTCTCCCGAAGCATACTTTTTCTATAATGACTTGTTGGCACAAAACGAAGATTGTAAGTATTACTACAGAGAAGAAATCGAAAAGAAAGTTGAATGGAAAGGAAAACCCGGTAGAGAAAACACTCTGTTGTCTCATCTTTCCTGTGTTGAGTACATAACCGGACACATCAAGTTTTCGGAAATTATGGGAAGATTTCAAAGAGGTATGGGTGTGGCTCCCATTCCTAATAGGAGTATTTCAGTCATTACAGACGGAATAATTCAAAGGTAATAGAAAATACTTGACTTTAAACTGCCTAAGAGTGATAAATAGGTACTACAACTTTATGGAGCAAATTGCATGAAAAAAACAGTATGCGAACTATTTGCCGGTGTTGGCGGATTCCGATGTGGTCTCAACCATATTCATACAATCGATGATACCAAAAAAGATGAGCAATGGGAAACTGTATGGTTCAACCAATGGGAACCATTGGAAAAATCCACACAATATGCACACGATTGCTATGTTTACCATTTTGGTACCGCCACAGATGTAAAAGGCAACTATACCACAAATATCAATATTGAAGATGTTGACAAAAACGATATCCCGGATTTCAATTTACTTGTAGGTGGTTTTCCGTGTCAAGATTATTCGGTTGCATCTTCATTATCAACATCGAAAGGTCTCGAAGGAAAGAAGGGCGTACTTTGGTGGTCAATCCGTTCTGTATTGGAATCAAAAAAGCCACCATTTGTTTTACTTGAAAATGTTGACCGTTTAGTGAAATCCCCTGCAAAACAACGAGGCAGAGATTTCGGTGTAATATTGGCGTGTTTCAGAGACGAAGGTTATACAGTTGAATGGCGAATCATTAATGCAGCTGAGTATGGGTATCAGCAAAGGCGAAGAAGAACTTTCATTTTTGCTTATCGAAACGACACCACATATTATTCCGCTCTTTCAAAACTACTTAACGATGATAATTCTGAGAGCAGAAAAGAGATTCTCCTGAGAAAAGGGTTCTTTGCAACAACATTCCCTGTAAAGGAAAAAATCGCAAAGGAAGCTATCATCAGTTTACCTCAAACAATCGGCGAGGTTTCAAGTTCATTTATATTTGATTTTCAAAATACCGGAATAATGCACAATGGTCAAATTTTATCATTAAAGGCCGAGCCGAACCATAAAGGAAAACAAATTACACTTGGTGACATTATGGAAACTGGAACTGTGGATGAAAGTTATTTTATCCCACAAAAAGACTTATATTACACAGACCCCGAAGTCACCCATAGTGATGAATCCGAGGAAAAGTTGACAAAAGAAGAACGCCATACATGGCAATATATCAAAGGAGCAAAAAAGATTCTTCGCACGACAAGTGCCGGGCACGAATATCTCTTTTCCGAAGGTGCCATCCCCATGATTGATGAGTACGATAAGCCTGCTCGGACTATGCTTACTTCTGAAGGTTCTTTTAGCCGAACAACACACATTGTGCGTGATAAAGCCTCTGGTCGAATTCGTTTATTAACAGCGGAAGAAACCGAGAGAATCCAGGGATTTCCCACAGGGCATACAAAGTATTGCCTTGTAAATGACCAAGTTGTTGAAATGCCAACAAAAAAGCGAAGATTTATGATGGGAAATGCTCTCGTTGTAAATCTCATTGAAGACATGGAAAAAACGCTAACTTCAATATTTGAAGCGGAATGATTCATAATGAAAAAAATACGAACAGTGGAACTATTTGCCGGTGTCGGTGGATTTCGATTGGGATTAGAGTCTGCTTCCAACCGATTTGATTTTGTTTGGGCAAACCAATGGGAACCATCTATGAAAGAACAATACGCTTTTGAATGCTATTCAAAGCACTTCGGCGTATCTGATAGACATATATGTGCCGATATTGCTACTGTAATAAATCAAGTGCCAAAGCATGACTTACTTGTGGGTGGTTTTCCCTGTCAAGATTATTCCATTATGAAAAAGAATTCGGAAGGTATCGAGGGAAAAAAAGGAATCCTCTGGTGGCAAATCAATGATATTTTGAAAGAAAAGCGACCCTCATATGTTCTATTGGAAAATGTTGATAGGATTTTGCGTTCTCCTGGAAAACAAATAGGTCGTGACTTTTCAATCATTCTTAGATGCTTCTATGAATTGGGATATGCCGTAGAGTGGCGCGTAATTAACGCTGCAGATTATGGTTGTGCTCAACGAAGGCGTAGAACATTTATTATCGCTTACCACAATACTACAACACGGTTTCGTACTTTAGCCGAGCGTATATGCGTCGGCGGATTGAAGCAAATGCATCAATATGTTATGCTTGACTCCATCCTTGCCGATACTTTTCCAATTGCTTCTCATGGAAAGGAATATACAGATAATTGGATTGATGAAATTGAGTATTGCGAAATGACGGATGTTTCCTCCCGTCAAAAAGTCTATCTTTATAATTCAGGCGTTATGATGAATGGACGTATATACTCCGTTGATACCGTTCCAAAATATGAGCAATTCATTCCTCTGTCCTCCATCTTAGAAAAGGGACCGATTGATAGTCGTTTTTTCTTGCAAGAAAAAGATATGTCAAAATGGATATATGCAAAGGGCGCAAAGAGCGAACCAAGAGTACGAAAAGATGGTACGGCATACCGCTTTACTGAAGGTTCTGTTCAATTTCCGGAGTCGCTTGAGAAGCCCTCTCGCACGATACTTACTTCTGAATCTCAAATTGGTCGTTCTTCTCATGTTGTTGAAGATTTTCAAACTAAAAAACTTCGCACACTCACCCCAATCGAGTGCGAACGTTTAAACGGATTTCCGGATGGTTGGACAGATACAGGAATGCCCGAAAAAATGCGTTATTTTTGTATGGGAAATGCGCTTGTGATTTCAATAGTGAAAAGGATAGGACAAGCGTTATTAAAGGAATTTTAATGCCAGATAATAATATTTAGGAGGTAGTTTTATGCCACACGGAGAATATGCAGAATGCCCAAATTGCGGTAGAATTGCATGGGGAACAAATGAGATTGAGCAGGAATTTGGTTATCGATTTGATGGTACTACACCGCAATCATGGTGCCGCGCTTGCAGAAAGCGAGAACGCTTTGAAAAGAATTGCCAATATACCAGCTGTCCTTGGCACGGAGAAGAAAACTGTAGTACAAAGTATGATTGTCCCTGTTTAGATGACTAACTGCAATTTACAATTAGAACAATATTCATTGCAAAACGCATAATTGTTACTTGATATGTATTATTGCTAAGCTGTGTGAGGCAACTATATATTGTGCTTATTGGCTGTTTATTCCTATATATTGTGTTTTACATTATCGGTATCAACCACTTTACGGCTATACAGAAAAAAGCATCACTTCGGTGATGCTTTTTTTAACAACACCCGTCTTTTCTAATAGATGAAATACACCTATGGCGTGTAAAATCATTTTACGGTGAAATCCACCTTACGGTGCGTGAAGAGATAGATTTCATCTGAGACGAAAATTTCACATTTGCGCAAGCAAGTTATTTTCTTTTTTTGTTAATAAAACTAATTGCCCGAGAAATTCTTCAGCAGAACCCCTCGGGTATTTTGTGTTTATTTCCGATAAATCCGAGATAAAGAGACAACAAAAAGTTTTCATTTTATGCGTTATACATTTCGAGCAATTCTGCAAAAGTAATAACAATCCCTGCTTTTGCAAGCAAATCCTTTCTTTGAATATAAAGATACTCGAGAATAGTCAGAATATCTCGGCCATAATGCAACTGATTATGACAGTTGCTGCAAAGAGATACTATGTTTTCTTCTATATCCAAAGACACATCAAAATTTTCCGAAAAACCTAACGGAATAAGATGATGTGGTTCGGTATATAGCTTGTCGCTGTTTTTCCGAATAAAAGTAGGATGGTTACAATTTACTTCACATTTATAATCTGCCCTTTTTAATGCATTTAATGCCTTCTTTTTATCTCTTTTATAAATTTTGTGACCGTTTGTATATGTCGGCTCTTCCTTGGCTTGAGGAATACCGGAATATTCAAATTTTTCACTACTATCTAAAGTTGTAGCAACTTCCTCGTTAATTTCATCAATTAATTCTTTATCTGCCTGATATTCTACAATATCAAGTTCTTTATTGCTGGAACCGATATACAAGTTTTCAATATCTGCAAGAGTTTTTAACCCATATAATAAATCATATTCTTGATTTTCATGCAGATTATTATAGATTTGTAAAGCTCGGCTGAATCTGCTTGGGCACAGCATTCCTATTTTCCTAAAAAAAGTTTCCGCACTGTGAGGGGATATTCTGAATTGATTTCTGCGTGGACGACCGCCTTCTAAACGATCTCTTGCTGTATTATAATTCGTTTCAATATTAAATTCACTAAGAGTATCATTTAATATTTGTGCAATCATATCATCAGAACAATCCAAAGAAATATATCTAACGGTTCCGTTTTTAGCATTATAGTCAATAGATGCTCGACCGTCAAAAGCGCCAACTATAAAACATCGCTTAATTGTTGCATCTGCACTGGATAAGAAATCCGAAATCCTATCGGTTAAATCTGTAATTGTGGTTCCTGCAGGGCTTTCAAAAATCACGCCAAAGCCTTGCTTGTTCGGAGGAAACCAGCCTTTTTCTCGTAATTCAGTTTTTGAAAGTACTTTTCCGTTACTTCTTTTAATTAACGCTTTTATAAAATTTGAATGTTCATTTATGCTATTATCAAGAGTTGCTTTTTTCGTAGGATCTGCAATAGGATTGTGGCAATACGGAGCAAGCCAAATCACCTTTTCCATCAAAAGGTTTTGGCTCGTTTGCGGAAAGAAGTGCTCCTAAAAAATATGCATTGGATGGGGTTAACTCATTTGATCCAAAAGATATGGGAAGATTATGTTCAACAAGCAAAATATTACCTCCTTTTTTATAATTATAACACATTATATGAGTTTTGTATAGAAAAATATGGGATTGTATTTATTCATAGTTTTTCATATTAATTTATATTAAATCAGTTGATTTTCCACTTGCTCTATGATATACTTAAAAAAACTTTTCCGAAAGGCGACAAATATATGTGTATTGATGAAAAATGGGTTGGTATTAACGAAACTGCAAATCATTTAGATGTTAACAAAGATACTATACGAAATTGGATTAAAAAAACCGATATCCCTGCCCATAGAATCGGGCGACAATGGAAATTCAAATTGTCAGAAATTGATGAATGGGTAAAAAGCGGAAAAAGTGCTTTGGAATAAGGAGATAGCTATGTCTACATCAGTTTTGTATAATGGGGATTGTTCGCAGGAAATGGAAAAAATTCAAGATCATTCAGCAAATCTTATATTGACCGATCCTCCTTATAATCTAGGGAATTTTATGATAAAAAGATCTACAAACCTATCAAAAATGAGAGAAAACTTTTTTGCAAGTGCAGGATGGGATAATCTTGACTTTGATGAGTGGGTAATACATATGGACAAATTTTTTGCTGACGCCGCTCGAATAATAGCAGATGGCGGATCGATGATTGTGTTTATGTCAATTATTAAAGTTGAAACTATAATTAAATTAGCAGAAAAACATGGATTTTATTATAAAACTACTGGAATTTGGCACAAGTTAAATCCCATGCCGAGAAATATGAATTTGCATTTTGTTAATTCTACCGAAGCTTGGATTTATTTTATATACAAGAAAAAAACAGGCACCTTTAATAACGAAAACAAAATGATTCATGATTTCGTGGAAACAGCTGTTGTTTCAAATGGTGAGAAGAAAGCAGGAAAACACCCTACTCAAAAACCGATTGCATTATTAAACCATTTTATAACTTTGTTGTCAAATGAAAATGACCTTGTGGTAGACCCATTTATGGGTAGCGGAAGTACCGGAGTTGCATGTAAACAAAATAATCGTAATTTTATTGGTATAGAATTAGAGACAAAATATTACGAGATAGCAAAAAAACGAATTGAGGATTGTATATGAAACCTACGATGATAGATTTGTTTTCCGGTGTCGGTGGCTTATCTTTGGGGTTTGAAATGGCTGGGTTTACAGTTGTTTTGGCAAATGAATATGACAAATCTATAGCACAAGCATATGTTAAAAATCGTCCACATACAAAGATGATTATTGATGATATAACAAAACTGCCGATAAAAGAAGTCTTTCTGCCTTATAAAGGTAAAATAGATTTGATTGCCGGGGGACCTCCATGCCAAGGGTTTTCGCAAAAAGGAAAAAGAAAGACCATTCACGATGAACGCAACTTCCTTTTTAAATATTTTTATGAAGTTGTTGCGATGGTTCAACCAAAATATTTCGTAATGGAAAATGTGCCGAATTTATTTACTGCCGAAAACGGATATTTTAAGAAAGAAATTATAGATTTGTTTGAGGGAATAGGATATACAATATCTGCTGATATTTTAAATGCTGCTGATTTTGGTGTTCCGCAAAATCGCAAGCGGGCAATAATAATTGGAAAATTAGGAAATGAGGTTCCAGAATTACCCAACCGTACCGCCAAAGCCGTTACAATCTGGGATGCAATAAGTGATTTGGCTTATCTTAATTCGGGTGAAGGTGAAGAAAAGCAAAAATATATATATGAACCACAATCCGAATATCAAAAAAAGATGAGAGCAAATAGTGAATATCTATACAATCATGTAGCGACCAAACATTCAGAAATGGCTCTTGAAAGATTAAGATTGATTCCGCCCAATATGGGTAAAGAAGTTTTGCCGCCGGAACATAGGACTAAATCTATTTACAGCGGAACATGGAGCAGAATGCTGAAAGATGAAGTATCTATAACAATAACCACTCGTTTTGATACCCCATCCTCAGGACGATTTACACATCCTTTCTTAAATCGAGCGATAACTGTTCGTGAAGCTGCCAGAATACAATCGTTTCCAGACTCATTTATTTTTTATGGCAATAAATGTTCGCAAATGAAACAAGTAGGAAATGCTGTGCCACCATTACTTTCTAAAGCAATTGCAGATGCAATTATTGCTGATATCATTGCTTTATAATAAATTATCCGATGTAAGTCTTAAAAAAGGAGAATTACATATGAAAAAACTGCGTTTCGGTATAGTCGGTACGGGCTGTATAGCACACCGTTTTGCAGAGGCAATTAAAAATGTTCCCGAGGCGGAGCTTGCCGCCGTCGCTTCAAGGAAGCAGGAAACAGCCGACAGCTTTGCCGATGAATTTGATATCCCTTTGCGATTTGCAAGCTATGAAGCGATGGCGAATTCTTCCGAAATAGATGCCGCATATATTGCCGTACCTCATTCGGGACATAAGGACTGCTCCTGCCTGATGATGAACGGCGGTAAGCATGTTATATGCGAAAAGCCGATGGCTGTTACACTTGATGAAGCAAAAGAAATGTTTTGCTGTGCCGAAAAAAACAGTGTTTTTCTTATGGAAGCCATGTGGGCAAGACTTGTTCCCGGAACAGTTAAGCTTCTTGAACTGGTTAGCAACGGCTTAATCGGCGATGTTCTCGGTGTTGAGGGCAAATTCTGCTATTCGATGGATGAGGACGAAATGAATCATCATGTTTTTAAGCCGTGCTGCGGCGGAGGTTCTCTGCTTGATGTTGGTGTTTACGGGCTTAATTTTGCATCATGGTTTCTCGGAAAAGATGTTGAGCATATCAGTGCCGAGTCTTCACTTTTCGGCGGAGTTGACAGTCACACCTGCGTTCTGCTAAAATATAATAACGGAGCGATTGCCGATATTTCGAGTGCGATTCTTCTGAGAAAGCCCAACGAGGGTGCGGTTTACGGCACAAAGGGTTATATCCGCATGAATCATTTCTATGCGCCGCAGGAGCTTGAAATACATCTTTCTGACGGCCAAAATGAAGTGATAAAAACGCCGTACAGAGGAAACGGATTTGAGGAACAGATAAGCCATATGTGCGAATGTGTTGCAAACGGGCTTACAAAAAGCCCCGTTAACACGCCGGAACAAACACTTTATATAACGGAGCAAATGGACTTTATCCGGAATTTAATCGGTGTGAAATATCCGCAGGATATACAATAAAGGGAGCAGTGTTAATTAATGAATCTGTTAAGTAAAATTTTTACGCTGACTTGTAATTCTGATTTTCACAGTCAAAAACGCATAGAAATTCTTGACTTTCTGCGAGGATTTGCCATGATACTTGTGCTGATGCATCACGCAGGAGCTCCCGGAAGTAAGTGGATTATCGCATTTCATATGCCGTTTTTCTTTATTCTCTCCGGATATACGGAGTCTGTTCGGAAAACTTCTGTTTTATCTGTAAAATTTACAGAATATTTGAAAAAAAGATTTATAAGACTGATTGTACCTTATTTTGCTTTTGAATTGGTTAATTTTCTGATTTATGTCTTCTTAAGAACTGCTTCTCATGCAAAAATTGACATCTTTGCAAGCTTGGTAAGAATTATATTATGTTTAAATCCGGCTGAATTTAACGGAGAATTTAACAGACTGTGGTTTCTGCCATGTATATTTATCTGTGATATATTGTATTATTTCATAGCAAAGTTAACGAAAAGCAAAATATCAATGCTTTATATTTCGGTTTTATTGTTTATTTTTTCTTACATAATTACCCGTTCTTTAAACAGCAGGCTTCCGTTCACAATTGACATTGCCGTTATGGCAACTGCTTTTATGATTTTGGGATATGTCGGAAATAATATAATAACTTTTTTGATACGGGAAAAACATATTATTACTGATATTCTGTGTGTATTAACAATGTCTTTGGTTTTATACTATGTTTATCTCGGAGATGCGCATATGTATATGTTTTCAAATGATTACGGAGAATATATATTCTCGGTTACAGGAGCATTAGCAGGTTCTGCTGTTTGCTTTGTAATTGCAAAATATTTGTATTTTATCTGCGAAAAAATAGGTTTACCTAAAAAAATATTTATATGGTACGGTTTGAATTCGCTTGCATGTTTTCCGGTGCATCTGCAAATAAATTATATTCTTAAATGTGCTGTTGAAATTCTGTGTCACTTAGGATTAATTAAGTTTATCTCTTTGCCATGGTATATTGTATTTGTTTCTATGCTGGTTTTTACTGTTCCGGTTGTGAATTTTATAACTTTATTCCTACCTTTTATGCTCGGAAGATTTAAGCCGTTGAAAAACAACTGAATAAGGATATATACTTATATTCATTAGCAAATCAGTGTGAAGTGAATATAAGTATATTTTTATTTATTGACTTTATTCTTGGTAAAGTTTATACTGAAATAAACTCTATAAAAGGAGAAAGAGAATGGATTACAAGGTACACATTGCATTCGGATTTCATGTTAACTGTTATCACTCATACAGAGGTGACACGAACGATAATCTCGGCTTCGGTTCGGATATAAGAATAATCAGAAAAATTCTTGATACGCTTACGGATTTCAACAAGGCAGGTGTTCCCGTTAAGGGCACATGGGACTGCGAAAATTTCTTTTCACTTGAACGCATTCTGCCCGAATATGCTCCCGATATCATCGAAAAGATGAAAGAGCGTGTTGAAAAATACGGCGATGAGCAGATAATCATGGGCTATTCAAACGGCGCTCTCGGAGCAATGAACGATGAAGAATTTACCGCTTCAATAGAAAAAGCCGTTACGAATGAGCAGGGCTCGGGGCTTGCCGATATATTCGGGAAATATGAAAAAATCGTCAGACCGCAGGAGGTAATGTTCACTCCGTCGCAGGTGAGCCTTTATAATAAGCTCGGAGTTAAGGCTCTCTGCCTTTACTATTCCTGCGTTCCGTTTGATGCTTTCAGAACCATAGTTCCGCAATTACCGGATGAGCTTGCGTTCAATCCGCTTACATATACCTACAAGGACGAAAGTATGACGGTTATTCCTACCTACAATAATTCGGATATATGTGATGCAGGCTGTCTGAGAGCGTGGGTTAAGGAGCTTCACGGCAAGCAGGAAAACGGTGAAATAAATCATGATGTTTTTCTTTTTGTGAATATGGATGCGGATGCAATATTCTGGGAAAGCATGAATTTACCCGTTGTCGGAAACAAAATCGCCAATACCGACGGTATTCACGGGCTTGTTGAAGAAATTGCCGACCTTGACTATATTGTTTTTGACACTCCGGCAGGATATCTTGCAAATCACGAAGCACTCGGAAATATAAATTTCACCCACGACACAGCCGACGGCAACTTCACGGGTTATGCTTCATGGGCGGAAAAACCGTATAACAGAAAAATCTGGACAAGCATAGAGCGTGCCCGTGCAATGTCAAAGGTCAACGCAGAAAGTGATGAAAATTCGCCGTCATTCCAAGACAGAGTTCTGCTTCTTTCAACCACTCATTTCGGACTTGCAACTCCCGTTCTGAATATTCAAAGAGAGAAAAAAGCCGATGAGCTTGCGGAAAGCATCATAAACAGCGAGCTTGCCGCACTTGAAAAATCAAAGGATATCACGGTTCACAATATAAACGGCACCACACTGCAATGTGTTCAGCTTAAAATAAACGGCGATATTGACGATATTTCAAGGCTGGAAATTTCGGGCAGCAGACTTAAGGATTTTGCGGCGGTTTATGCCGACAGCGAAAAGAAAAGCATTTTCCTAATTCTGAGATTTGACAGAGTGAAGAAGAAATATATTATAAATGCTTCGCTCGGAGAGAAGAAAAAAGCATCCGCTCCCGAAGCACTTGAAACAGCCGGGCTTGAAATCAGGTTTTCATCATCGGGAACGGTTTTTGAAGTTTTCTGCGGAAACAAAAAGATTGGTGATAACGGCTTTATTGAAAGCTTTATAACCTACGGCGGCAGAAAATACAGCTTCCGTCCCGACAGCACCGCACCGCTTGCCTGTGCAGGTTCGGCAAAGGGAATAAGACTTTCCGGCGATATTCATCTGCCCGGGGAAATCGAAAGCGGCCACTTTGATTTTGACTTTTTCACCGCCGCTTCAAGCCCTGCGGTTTTCATGCGTTCATTCGTCAAATATCCGCACACTCCCGAAACATCTTCGATTTCCACCGAAAATTCATCACTCGGCAGATACAGCGATATGAAGTGGCAGGAAGCGGCAATGCTTCAATTTACACCGAAGCTCAGCGGAGATACAAAAGTTATCAAACGGAATTTCTCAGGCGATATTTCGTCATTCAGAACCCGTTCTTTCCCCGAATGTGATGAAAAAAACAAAAAATTGGCTTCATTCAATCATCAGCTTTCCGCCGGAATGGTCGGACTTGAAAACAATAAATGCGCTTTGATTATTGCGAATTCACGGCAGGTGCTTTGCTCAATGGCTCACTGCCCCATGCGGCTTGATGCTGACGGCACGGTTCATATGAATATGTTCGGCTCATATTATGGCAAACAGCGTCATCACCGCAGCAGAACCAACGGTGCAATACTTGATACATATACGCTTGTTACTCCTCAGGGAAAATCAATTGCACCGTCCTATAACGGCAACAGCGAAAATGCCGTGCTTGCGCTTTTCGGTTTCTCAAAAGGAAATCTCACCGAAAATGACCTCAAATATGTTACGGCGTTTGCAGACGGTGCGGTGGTTACCGCTCCCGAAAACGCACTTCTTGTGCCGTTCATTGAGGATAATGTGAAATTCAAGGAAACCTCCGCTCAGCAGGACGATGAAAAGAAGCTTAAAAATCCCATTCTGACCGGAATTTCCGGCAACCTCGGCAAATATGCCGTTTACGGCTCAAGGGCAATAGCCCATATTATCAAATCACAGATAAAATCAAAATGAGGGAGAGAAAACAAAATGAAAAAAGCAATTTCCGTTATTCTTGCACTGGTTATGACTTTTTCAGCGGCGTTTGCTTCGTATGCGGCAGATGCAAATGTTATCATTGACGGCAATTATTCCGTTGTTATCGCTTCGCCGGAGCTTTTAACCTCTGCGGAAAAATTTGCGGAATATCTCGGCTCGGTCTGCGGCAAAGCGCCGGCAGTTACGGACAATTATTCATCGCCCTGCATTTATGTTGAGATAAATCCGGCAAAAGTTGCAGACGGCTATAAAATCGAATGTGCCGCTCCGAATGTAACGATTTCCGGCTCAACGCTTCAGCAGGCGGTAAGAGGAATGTATTATTTCCTTGAGGAATATGCCGGAATCAAGTGCTACACCTCAACGCTTACCGTTCACAAAAAGGAAAGCATATCTGTTCCCGACGGACTTTCCTATACTTATCACCCGTATTTTGAATATACCGAAACCGACTGGAAAAGCCCACGCTCGGTTGAATATTCGCTTTTTAACGGTCTGAACGGTGATGATTACCGTCATATACCCGATGAATTCGGCGGAACGATTGACTATATTTCGTCATTCTGCCATACACTTTCAACGCAGTTCTGCTCAAAGGATAAATATTTTGAGGAGCATCCCGAATATTTTGCAAAATACAGAGGCTTTCAGATAAACAGTCAGCTCTGCCTTTCAAATGAAAAGGTTTACGAAACTGTGCGTGACGAGGTATTTGAAATTCTTAAAGAGAGACACAATCCCGATGTTGATTTGCAGATAATTTCGCTCACTCAGAATGATAATATTATGTATTGCACCTGCAACAAGTGCCGTGCAACCGATATGAAATACGGCTCTCACGCAGGCACAATGCTTGAATTCGTAAACAGAATTGCAAGGGATGTTAAGGCGGCAGGTTATGATAATGTTGCGCTTGATACCTTTGCTTACAGATACACAAGAAAGCCGCCCAAGGGCATAGTTGCGGAGGATAATGTTATTGTTCGCCTTTGCTCAATCGAGTGCTGTTTCTCACACGCTCTTGACGATAAGAACTGCCCGGCAAACGCCGATTTCATGGAAGACCTTGCAGGCTGGTCAAAGATATGCAACCGGCTTTATGTCTGGGATTACTGCACCAATTTCTGCAATTATGTAGGTATTTATCCTGATTTCGGCGTGCTTCAGAGAGATATTCAGCTCTTTGCGGAAAACAATGTCCGTGGACTTTATGAGGAGGGAAACTATTCCCTGAATCTCAACAGTGCCGATACCGAATTTGCGGAGCTGAGAGCTTATCTTATTTCGAAGCTTATGCAGAATCCTTATCTTGATTACGAAAAAACAAGAAACGAATTTCTTGACGCTTATTACGGTGAGGGCGGAAAATATATCGCAAGATTTCTGAATATCATCACCGAAAACGCAAAGAAAAAACATCTCGGAATATATCAGAGTATGTTCAACACTCTTGACCTCAAGGATAATCAGATTGCCGTTTGCGATTCACTCTGGCAGAAAGCCGAAAACGAAACCACGGGTGAAGCTCACACAAATGTGCTCAATTCCGAGCTGAGCTGGCGCTATTGGAAAATGAATAATTTAAAAAGTGAATTTGCAAATCCGCTCACTTTGTCGGAAAAGAAAGCGGAGCTCACCGATGATATAAATTCAACGGGAGATGTAAGATGGCGTGAAATGAGCGATGTTAAAGCGTTTTTCTGCTCGATTTGGCAGGATTTGTCGCTGTCCGTATATCCGATTCTTAAGCTTGTTCTCGGCATACTCTATTTTGTAGGATAAGAAAGCAAAAGGGAGGTTCTTTCATGAATATCCGTGATATTGAGCCGTTTGCGTTCGGTTTTAAGGAAGCCGATGTAAGCGGAGTTTCACCCGAATATGAGCGCAATTACCGCATTGCCTGCGGAATGAAAAGAATGGCTGAAAAGGCGGAAATATCAATCGACCCGAATGATTGGTTTGCGGGTCCCGGCTGTGATTATCCCAATCTCGGAATATATTACAGCAGAGGCGGCGGTATAGTTTCTCATCAGGGTATCAGAAATGCTCAGAAAGAAAGATTTCCCGAGCTTTCCAATGAAATTGATGCTCTTTATGATGAATTTGAGCCCGTCAGAACTCACCGTATGACCGGCGGCTCATTCACGGAGCATCAGCACTTGCTGCGTGAGGAGCATTGCTGTTGGGGAGAAGGCTCGGGTCATGCCAACCCCGATTATGAAATGCTCCTGAGAATCGGTACGGAGGGCATAAGAGAGAAAATAAAGCTTTTTTCAAAAATCCACACCGAAAAAAAGAGCTTTTACGATTCGCTTGAAATTGCTCTTTCAACAATAGAAATTCTTGCGGACAGATATAAGGCTCTTGCCGAAGAGATGCTTTTGACTGCCGAGGATAAGGATAAAGCCGTGCTTTCGAGAATTATTTCGGCTTTTGAAACCGTTCCGAGAAAACAGCCGAAAAATTTCTTTGAAGCGTGCCAGTTCTTCTGGCTGGCTTACAGCTTTATCGAAAATGACTCCCCGGGACTTTTTGACTACGCAATGGGAAAATATTACGAAAATGATGACCCTGTTGACCGATATGAATGTCTTAAAAAACTGTGGCATCTTTTTCACCGCTGCCGTGCATGGAATCTCTGCATCGGCAGAAGTGATGAGCTTTGGAATGATAAAAGCTGCGAGTTAACATATGATGTTCTGCGTGCTGCAAGGGAGCTTCACTATAATACGCCGAATATTACCATGCGTTTTCACCGCAACAGCCCCGAAAGAGCATGGAGAGAAGCTGCCGAAACGATTGCAACGGGTATAGGTATGCCCGCGATTTACAATGATGAATGCGTGTGCCCTGCTCTTGAGGCGCTTGGCATTCCCGCATCGGATTCACACCTTTACTGTATGAACGGCTGCAATCAGATTGATATTTTCGGCAAATCACATATGGGGCTTGAGGACGGCGAAATAAGTATTATCAAAGCACTTGAATTTGCATTGTTTGACGGCGAATGTCAGAAGAGCTTTCAAAAGCTCGGTTTAAGCACGGGCAATGCCGCGGAATTTGAAACCTTTGAAGCGCTGATGAAAGCCTATAAGACTCAGGTTGAATACCTTGCCGATAATGTTATTGATATGTCAAACAAGTGTCAGCGTATTTTTGCCGAGGAAGCGCCGAACCCGTGGCATTCTCTTGTTATTCAGGGCTGTATTGAAAAGGGTATGGATTATAAAAATCACGGCCCGTATTACGGCCACGGTCAGATTCTCACCGAGGGCCTGCCGGATACGGCGGACAGCCTTGCCGCAATCAAGCATTATATTTACGATACGAGAAAATATACAATGGCTCAGCTTCTTGAAGCTTTGAAAAAGGATTTTGAGGGCTTTGATGAGCTTTATAAGGATTTTTCAACCTATCATAAATTCGGCAATGATATTGAAGATGTTGACAAAATATATTCCGAAATAACCGACCATATTTACAGATATGCTCAGACAAAGGATACATTCAGGGGCGGTAAATTCGGAATGGGATGCAGTACTTTTATGCGCGCGGCCAGATACGGTGCAAGCGTAGGTGCGCTTCCGAACGGAAAACGCCGTGACGATACAACCCTTGCGGACAGCATAGGCGCAGTTCCCGGGTGCGATACGAACGGCCCGACTGCTCTGCTCAACTCCGTTCTGAAAGCGAATCAGTATCTTGCAACCAGCGGAAATGTTATGCAGATGAAGTTTTCCAAACAGCAGTTCGGAACGGAAAGAGGAATTTCAACCTTTATCGCTCTTGCGAAAACATATTTCCGTATGGGCGGTCAGACCCTGCAGGTCAATGTTCTGAATGCCGAGGAATTAAAAAAAGCCCGCCTGAACCCCGAGCTTTACAAAGGACTTATAGTCAGGGTAGGCGGTTACAGCGATTATTTTGTAAACCTGAGCGAGGGACTTCAGGATAACATAATCAAGCGCACGGAGCAGGGAATATGATATGAACGGAAAAATCTTCGATATACAGCGTTTCAGCATTTATGACGGCCCCGGAATAAGAACGAATATTTTTTTCAAGGGCTGTAATCTGCGCTGTTTATGGTGTCACAATCCCGAGTCGCAGAGCGCAAAGGAACAGCTTATGTTCCATAAAAGCAAATGTGTCGGCTGCGGAAAATGTGCCGAAATCTGCAATAAAACCTTTACGGCGGAGTGCACAGCCTGCGGAAAATGCGTTGAGGTCTGTGCGCACGGAGCAAGAAAAATCTCGGGAAAAACCGTTTCTGCCGATGAGGTTGTGTGCGAAGCACTCAGGGATATTGAGTATTACAGAACCTCGGGCGGCGGTGTTACCCTTTCCGGTGGCGAACCGCTTCTTCAGCCCGAATTTGCGGCGGAAATTCTGAAAAAATGCAAAGAAAACGAAATAAATACCGCAATTGAAACCGCCGCCAATGTGCCTTGGAAAAGCTTTGAAGCCGTGCTCCCGTATCTTGACCTTGTTCTCTGCGATATAAAAGCAATTGACGAAGAAACGCATATAAGATGTACGGGTGTTTCAAATAAACGGATACTCGAAAACGCCGAAAAGCTGAAAAATTCAGCCGTTGAGGTGGTTTTCAGAACTCCGGTCATACCCGGTTACAACAGCGAAGAAATTGAAAAAATTGCCGGCTTCTGCTCTCCGTGCAGATGTGAAATTTTAGCTTATCACAATACCGGATGCGGAAAATACGATGCGCTGAATATGCCATATGCGCTTGAAACGGTTGAAGCTCCCGGGCGTGAATATATGGAAAAGCTCGCCGAAAAAACGGGAGCAGAATATAATTTTACGGGAATGTAACTTTTTGTTTGGAATTTATTAAGCCGAAAGCTCCACGCTGAGTGGAGCTTTCGGCTTGCTTATTGCTGTTATCTTACCAGATTTTCATTGATTCAATATCTTCAAGAGCGGATTTTGCGAAATCGTCAACGGAGAAGGAGCCTATATCGCCCTCTCCTCTCTTGCGAACGGAAACACTGCCGCTTTCGGCTTCCTTATCGCCGACAACGAGCATATAAGGTATCTTCTGAAGCTGAGCTTCACGGAGCTTATAGCCGAGCTTTTCGCTTCTTTCGTCAACGGAAGCTCTTATTCCGAGAGCATCAAGCTTTGCGGCAACCTCTCTTGCATATTCCTGATGACGGTCTGCAATCGGGAGAATTTTAACCTGTTCGGGAGCAAGCCAAAGCGGGAATGCGCCTGCGAAATGCTCTGTGATAACGCCGATAAAGCGTTCAACGGAACCGAATACAACACGGTGAATCATAACGGGGCAATGCTTTTCTCCGTCTGCGCCGGTATATTCAAGATTAAATCTGCCGGGAAGCTGATAATCAAGCTGAATTGTGCCGCACTGCCAGGTTCTGCCGAGACTGTCTTTGATGTGGAAATCAAGCTTCGGGCCGTAGAATGCGCCGTCGCCCTCATTAATAATATAGGTTTTGCCGACACCCGTAATTGCATCCGCAAGAGCGTTTGTGGCAATTGCCCAGTCCTCCTCGGAGCCGATATGGTCTTCGGGCATTGTGGAAAGTTCAATTTCGTAAGGCAGACCGAAAAGGCTGTAAACCTCATCGAAAAGCTGAGCAATTCTGACAACCTCATCGGTTATCTGCTCGGGAGCAAGCAGAATATGAGCATCATCCTGAGTGAAGCATCTTACACGGAAAAGTCCGTGGAGTGCACCCGAAAGCTCGTTTCTGTGTACTCTGCCGAGTTCGCCGTAACGGAGCGGAAGCTCTTTATATGAATGGGGTTCAAGGTCATAAACAAGGATACTGCCGGGGCAGTTCATCGGCTTTATCGCAAAGTCCTCATCCTCGATAACCGTTGTGAACATATCGTCATGATAATGCTCCCAGTGACCCGAGGTTTCCCAGAGGGAACGCTTCATTATCTGCGGAGTGGAGATTTCAAGATAATCCCATTTTTTGTGAACCTTGTGCCAATAATCAATAAGAGTATTGCGAAGAACCATTCCTTTGGGGAGGAAGAACGGCATTCCGGGAGCTTCGTCACGCAGTGCGAAAAGTCCGAGTTCTCTGCCGAGCTTTCTGTGGTCACGCTTTTTGGCTTCTTCGATAGCTTCGAGATACGCTTCCAAATCCTCTTTCTTTGAGAAAGCGGTGGCATAAATTCTCTGAAGCATCTTGTTCTTTTCGTCACCTCTCCAGTATGCGCCCGTGCAGGAGGTGAGCTTAAATGCCTTTATTCTGCCGGTTGACGGAATATGAGGGCCTGCGCAAAGCTCGGTGAAATCGCCCTGCTTATAGAAGCTGATGTTTTCGCCCTTGTCGGCGTGCTCCTTAACAAGCTCAACCTTGTATATTTCGCCGAGATTTTCATAATATTTTATTGCTTCATCGGGAGTCATTTCAAAATGCTCAAGAGCCAAATCCTCTTTGATGATTTTGCTCATTTCGGCTTCGATTTTCTCCAAATCCTCGGGAGTGAACGGAGCCGGAACATCGAAATCGTAATAAAAACCGTTTTCGATGGAGGGACCGATTGCAAGCTTTGCTTCGGGATAAATTCTCTTTACCGCCTGAGCGAGAACATGGGAAGCGGTGTGACGGTAAGTGCGCTTGCCGTCATCATCGTCAAATGTGAGAATTTCAAGCTCACAGTCAGAATTTATCGGAGTACGCAGGTCTTTTACTTCGCCGTTTATTTTGCATACGCAGGCGGCTTTGAAAAGACCCATACCGATGCTTTTGGTTATTTCCATTGCGGTTGTGCCGTTTTCATATTCTTTAACGACGCCGCCTTTGAGAGTAACATTAACCATAAATATCATATCCTTTCAAAAAAATAAAGCTTCACCCCGCAAACAGGATGAAGCATCAGCTCCACGGTTCCACCCGTTATTCCGAAAATTTTTTCGGCACTCGGAGACTTTAACGCAGTCAAACGGCTCACCTTATTTCGGAGAGCACTCGGCAGTGGTAACGCATTGCCGGCTGTGCACGCTCTTTCAGCCACGGAGCGGCTCTCTGGAACAGCTTTCTGCAAAACGCTTTCTGCTTCAACGATTTGAACAATATTTTACTTAATATTATCACCTTAAATCTCTATTGTCAATAGAAATATTTTAAAATATAAGATAAAAAACTTGACAAGCGCCGTTTAAAAGTTTAGTATATGTATAATGGTTTTAGTATGCCGATATGTATGCTTAATACCATATATTGATTTTTTAATTACATTTTGTTTATGCGGAGCACTCCGCAAAAATCTGAAAAAGGAGGAAAAAGGAAAGCATGAAAGTTCCCATTCTATTGGTAGTTCTTATCGTAGTCATCGCTGTGGCAATAGCGTCTGTAATAGCGTTTATTCTCGGCGGTTCACATAGGAAAAAAATCGCAGAATCGGCAATCGGCTCGGCTGAAAAAGAAGCGAACAGAATAATCAGCGATGCCATCGCCGGAGCGGAAGCCAAAAAGAAAGAAATCGTCCTTGAAGGTAAGGACGAAATCCACAAACAACGCACGGAAACCGAAAAAGAGCTTCGTGAAAGAAGAAGCGAGGTTCAGAAGCTCGAAAGAAGACTTACTCAGAAAGAGGAAAATCTTGATAAGAAGAGCGATAATCTCGAAAAGAAAGAGGAGGTTCTCAACGATAAGATAAAGGTTGTTGATGACCGCCTTGAAGAGGTTGAAAGAATTAAAAAGAGCCAGCTTGAAATGCTCGAAAGAATATCGGGCTTTTCAAAGGAGCAGGCAAAGGATTACATTATCAATCTTCTTGATGAAGAGCTTAACCACGAAAAAGCGGTTAAAATTCAGGAGGTTGAGCAGAAAACCAAGGATGAAGCGGATACCCTTGCAAGGCAGATAATCACAACCGCCATTCAGCGCTGTGCGGCAGACCATGCGGCGGAATCAACCGTTTCGGTTGTTGCGCTTCCCAACGATGAAATGAAGGGAAGAATTATCGGAAGAGAGGGCAGAAATGTCCGTGCAATCGAAATGACAACCGGTGTTGACCTTATCATTGATGATACTCCCGAAGCGATAACCGTTTCAAGCTTCGACCCCGTCCGCAGAGAAATTGCAAGGCTTACCCTTGAAAAGCTTATTGCCGACGGCAGAATTCATCCGGCGAAGATAGAGGAAACATACGATAAGGCAAAGAGAGAGGTTGAAGCCACAATCAAGCAGACCGGTGAAAGAGCCATGATTGATGCAGGCGTTAACGGTGTTCATCCTGAGATAGTTAAGCTTCTCGGCAAGCTTCGTTATCGCACAAGCTACGGTCAGAATGTTCTTAAGCATTCGCTTGAGGTTTCATATATCGCAGGTCTTATGGCGGCTGAGCTCGGTTCGGATGTAAGGCTTGCAAAAAGAGCAGGACTTCTTCACGATATAGGCAAGGCACTCGACCACGAAATGGAAGGCTCCCATGTTGACCTCGGCGTTGAATTTGCAAAGAGATATAAAGAGAATGATAATGTTCTCCATGCGATAAAGGCTCACCATGGCGAAATAGAAGCAAAAACAATCACGGCGATGCTTGTTCAGGCGGCTGATGCTGTTTCGGCGGCAAGACCCGGAGCAAGGCGTGAGGATGTTCAGAGCTATATCAAGCGTCTTGAAAAGCTCGAAGAAATCGCAACAGGCTTTGACGGCGTTGAGCGTTCATTTGCCATTCAGGCAGGCAGAGAAGTCAGAATTATGGTTAAGCCCGAAGAGGTTAATGACGATAAAATGGTTCTTCTTGCAAGAGATATTGCCAAAAAGATTGAAGAAAGCATGGAATATCCCGGTCAGATTAAGGTTAATCTCATAAGAGAGAGCAGAGCCACGGATTTCGCAAAATAATCAAATTCAGGGGGAACTGCCGAGGCGGTTCCCCCTTTTGCATTGAGGAAAGTATATGAATATTCTCGTTATCGGAGATGTTGTTTCGGCGGTCGGCTGTGAATTCCTGCGCAGTGTTCTGCCGACCTTTAAAAAAGTCAAGGGGATTGATTTGTGCATTGCAAACGGAGAAAATTCGGCGGTGGGTAACGGTATAACTCAGACTTCGGCAAATTATCTTTTTGACAGCGGCGTTGATTTTATTACAACCGGAAATCATGTTTACCGCCGCAAAGAGTTTTATGATATGCTCGATGAGCGTGAGGATATAATCCGCCCTGCAAATTTTTATAAAGGCAATCCGGGCAGAGGCTGGTCGGTTATAGACATGGGCTTTGCAAAGGTCGGAATTATCAATCTTTCCGGCACGGTTTATATGGACAGATGCGATAATCCGTTTGCCGCTGTTGATGAAATTCTGCCGAAGCTTTCGGACTGCAAAATAATTCTTGTTGATTTTCATGCAGAAGCAACAGCCGAAAAGCGTGCCATGGGTTTTTATCTTGACGGCAGAGTGTCGGCAGTTTACGGAACCCATACCCATGTGCTGACGGCTGATGCAGGTATTCTTCCGAAGGGTACGGCATATATAACCGATATAGGAATGACGGGAGTTAAAAATTCCGCACTTGGTGTGAAACCCGAAATTTCGGTTGAATGGCTCAGAACGGGTATGCCGGCAAGGTTTGACCCTGCCGAGGGTGCGTGCATGATGAACGGATGTATTTTTGAGATTGAAAACAAAACGGGCAAGGTGCTCGGCGTTGAGCCCGTCAATATAGAATAATAAGGTATAAATATATGCAAAAGCTATTGAGCCATATGAGGGCGGCGTGTCAGCAGTATGATATGATACAGGACGGCGACAAAATTGCCGTCGGCGTTTCGGGCGGAAAGGATTCCGTCAGCTTGCTTGCCGCAATGGCAATGCTCAGAAAATTTTATCCGGCAAAATTTGAGCTTGTTGCGATAACGATTGACCCCCGTTTCGGCGGTGAGGACGGCGATTATTCGGGCATAGCGGAGCTTTGCGGAAAGCTCGGAGTTGAATATATAATTAAGCGCACTCAGCTTGCAGAGCTGATTTTCGATATAAGAAAAGAGAGTAACCCGTGTTCACTCTGCGCAAGAATGCGCCGTGGTGCACTTCACGATGCCGCAAAGGAAGCCGGATGCAATAAAATTGCGCTCGGTCATCACCTTGACGATGTTGCGGAAACATTTATAATGAACCTTTTCAACGGCGGCACTCTTGATTGCTTTATGCCGGTGACATATCTTTCAAGAAAAGATTTATATATGATAAGGCCGATGATATTTGCAAGGGAAAGCGACTGTGCAAGAGTTGCGAGAAAAGAAAATCTGCCCGTAACCGAGAGCAGATGCCCTGCCGACGGAGCAACGGAGCGGCAGGAGGTCAAGGAATTTTTAAGCTCAATGGAGAAAAAATACGGCGATGTGCGCAGTAAAATTCTCGGAGCAATGCAAAGAAAAGAGATAAACGGATATTGAGTGGGAGGAACAGATGGTGAAAACAAAAAAGCTGACGGCTTTTCTGATTGCAGTCCTTATTCCTATACTCTGCGTTATTCCTGTTTTGGCACAGCAAAATGAAAGCGCCGTTTTCACATTCCGAAGCGATATTGCCGGAATGACGGCGGAAGATGTTGAAAAATTCATTTTCTGCGACAGTTCGGATTATGTTTTCGAAGATGCAATAGTTTCGGACTGTGTCGGAAATTATTATACCAAAGCTTTTAAGCCCGGAAGAACCTATGATATTTTTGTGACTTTTGTTCCGGCGGACGGAGTTACCGTTCCCGGGGATGAAAGCAAAGTGACGGTAAACTGTGAAAAAGGAGCTCAGGCGTATCCTGCGATAGCTCATGGCGGAGAATATGCCGGAAAAGCTTGTATTATGTTTTATTGCTCAATCAGAGCGCAGGGCAACATTTTTCAGCGCATTATCGGCGCTGTTGCCGACCTTTTCACGAAAGCCGTACACTGGAGTCCGTATTGATAAAATTATAATCAGGAGGAATATATAATGAAATATGCAGTTGTACTTTATGACGGAATGGCGGATTATCCCGTTCCGGCGTTGAACGGCAAAACTCCTATGGAGCTTGCAAAGAAGCCGCTTTTTGATTCACTCGGACAGAGGGGCAGAGTGGGTCTTGTTAAAACTGTTGCCGACGGATTAAAGCCCGGCAGTGATGTTGCAAACCTCAGCGTTTTGGGTTATGACCCGTCAAAATGCTATACCGGAAGGTCTCCGCTTGAAGCGGTCAGCATCGGTGTTAAAATGGCTGATGACGATGTGACGCTAAGATGCAATGTTGTAACTCTCAGCGATGAAGAAAACTATGAGGATAAAACAATGGTGGATTATTCCGCCGGAGATATTTCCACCGAGGAAGCGGCTGAGATAATCAAAACCGTTCAGGAGCATTTCGGAAATGACGAATTTGCATTTTACAGCGGCGTAAGCTATCGCCATTGTCTTATCTGCCGCCACGGCACCACTCAGCTCGGCAAAATGACTCCGCCCCACGATATTTCGGGCAGAGTTGTGGGAAGCTATCTTTCCGATTCTCCGAATGCAGAAAAGCTTATTGCGATGATGAAAGAAAGCTATGAGCTTCTGAAAGACCATCCCGTCAATAAAAAGCGTATTGCCGAGGGTAAAAGACCGGCAAATTCAATCTGGCTCTGGGGTGAGGGGAGCAAGCCTGCTCTTGAATCCTTTGAAAAGCTTTACGGCGTTAAGGGAAGCATAATTTCCGCCGTTGACCTGCTTAAGGGAATAGGCATCTGCGCCGGCATGAATACTCCCGAGGTTGAGGGCGCAACGGGCTATATTGACACCAACTTCGAGGGCAAAGCCAATGCCGCCGTTGAGGAATGGAAAAACGGTGCAGACCTTGTTTATCTGCATTTTGAAGCTCCCGATGAATGCGGACACCGCAACGAGCCCGAAAATAAGGTGAGAGCGATTGAGCTTATTGATGAAAAGGTTCTCCCGGTAATTCTCGGCTATCTCGATAACTGCGGCGATGATTATAAGGTGATGATACTTCCTGACCATCCCACTCCGATAGTAACCAAAACCCATGCAGGCGACCCCGTACCGTTTATGATTTATCATAAGAACGGCGAAACCGAGAGCGGTGTTGAATCCGTTAACGAAAGCAGCGCAAAGGCAACGGGTGATTTCGTAGGCTTCGGACCGGGACTTATGAAAGAATTTCTTGAAAAATAAAACACTTGCCAAAAAAGAAAAAAGTATGTTAAAATAATCTTACCAAACTGAACGGAGGAAGAATTATGGAAAACAGACTCGGCGGAAAAATGCCCAAGGGCTTTACGGCTTTGTGGGCGGCAATTACGGCGGCTTATGCTGTATGGATGATTTTCTTTATGAAAGATATTACCCTCGGTGTATATCTTAAAAATCCGTATATCGGACTGGGCGAGCAGGCATACACATATCCGTCGGATATAACGGGTATGGCAGGCAGAGAATGGCTCTATCCCGTGTGGGTTGCGGTTTCGGTAATCTGCCTTGCGCTTTTTGCGGTATATATCAAAAAAATGCTCTTTGATAAAGAACCCGGCAAGGGCACGAAAATATTCTGCCTTGTAAGCCTTATTCTCGGATTTGTATTCATCACATGGTACGGAATTTTCGATGTTGACAAGAGAGTTGACGGCGAATTTGTTCCGGCTTCGTTTATGGATAAGGTTAAGTACATAACGGCAAGCATGATAGGACTTGAATATCCGTGGCATTTCAAAATGTGGGGAATATTTGCATCCGAATCTGTTTTCGTGAATACTCTCTATGTTTTCCGCAAGAATAATTATTACAGTCCTCTTTGCATAATCCTCGGTTCTCTCGGAAGCGCCGCAATATTTATGACAATCAATCTTCCGTCAATGGGCGAGGGACTTTATCTCAACAGCGCAAGATGTTTGGGACACTGGGGCGGAGCGCTTCTGTTTGCATTCCTCTGCGCCGCACCGCTTGTGCTTTTCCTCTTCAAAAAGACAAGAGAAAAGGACAAAAAGTACACCGCAACATTCTTTATTTTCTGTGCAATCCTTGCCGCAATGCTCGTTCTGCTTGTAACGGTAGGCAAGAGCGCAATGATAGAAAATCTTCCGATGTGGGCGGCATATGTTGTTCTGTTCCTCATTAATTTCACAAATATTTACGCTCCCGAGAAAAAAGAAGTTAAGGAAAAGGCTGTTGCTTGAATTCGGAATTCGGAGGTCGGAATTCGGAATTAAGGGGCACTTCGTGCCGATTTTATATAATTAACTTGAAATTTTTTATTTCTGAATAAACAACTAATATTAATTCAGAAGTAAAAAGCTATATGTAAGCAGGTATATAACGGGTACGGGCGGAGCCCGTCATTAATTCCGACTTCGTAATTCCGAATTCTGAATTAAAAACGGGTACGGGCGGAGCCCGTCATTAATTCCGACTTCGTAATTCCGAATTCTGAATTAAAAACGGGTACGGGCGAAGCCCGACATTAATTCCGACTTCATAATTCCGAATTAAAAACGGGCTGTATATAAAGGAAAATCCTTATGCCGGCGGCTGTTCACGGGTGCAGTCACCACCGCCCGGCGGATTCTCCTTGTTTTTGCTCCCGTATTCAGTTTATGCAGATACAAAAATAACGGGAAAATAAATAAAAATTAAAAAAAGTCTTTACAATGATTATTCTTTATGATATAATCATTTCTGCATTGTGCCCGTTTCTCGGATAACGGAGTAATCCTCAAAGAGGAATTCACCTGCCGTTTTCTGGGTACGAGGTAAATAATTAAATGAGGTGAAAGAAAATGACACAGGCAGAAAAAACAGCAATCATGCAGGAATATGCAACTCACGAGGGCGACACAGGTTCACCCGAAGTTCAGATTGCAGTTCTTACCAAGAGAATCAACGACCTTAACGAGCATCTTAAGGTTCACAAGAAAGACCACCATTCAAGAAGAGGTCTTCTTATGATGGTTGGTCGCAGAAGAAACCTTCTTGCATACCTTCAGAAGGTTGACATTGAGCGTTACCGTTCAATCGTTGCAAGACTCGGACTTCGTAAATAATTCAAAACGGCAGGCGGGAGAATGTCTCCTGCCTGCTTGTTGCGTTTTCCAATTGCATCTTTCAGGCGGAGCAAACCGGTTTTAGCAGTGAATCGAGCTTCCGAAAGCTTCGGAGGTTGGATTTATTGCTAAGCCGTACACCGCCTGTGGAAATAAATTTACAGAGAGGTAAAATTATGTTCTTCAAAGCTTTCAAAAAGTACGAAACAGAAATTGCCGGCAGACCGTTTGTTGTTGAGGTCGGCAAAATGGCACAGCTTGCAGGCGGTTCATGCCTTGTTCGCTACGGCGACACCAATGTTCTCTGCACGGCTACAATGGCTCCCAAGCCCCGTGAGGGCGTAGACTTCTTCCCTCTTTCCGTTGATTATGAGGAGAAGCTCTATTCCGTAGGCAGAATTCCCGGTCCGTTCCAGCGCCGTGAGGGTAAGGCAACCGAAAAAGCCACCCTTGCTTCCAGAGTTATCGACAGACCCATCCGTCCTCTTTTCCCCAAGGATATGAGAAACGATGTTGGCGTTGTTGCAACCGTTATGTCGGTTGACCCCGACTGCGAGCCCGGTATCACCGCAATGCTCGGTGTTTCCGTTGCCATCTCCATTTCCGAAATTCCCTGGGACGGCCCGATTTCCGGCGTTGTTGTGGGACTTGTTGACGGTCAGTATGTTATCAACCCCACTCTCGAGCAGAGAGAAAAGAGCGATATGTATGTTACCGTTGCTTCAACGAGCGACCTTGTTGCAATGATTGAAGCAGGTGCAAACGAAGTATCCAACGAGGATATGTATGAGGGAATTATGTTCGCTCACAGAGAAAATCAGAAGATAGTTGAGTTCATCAATCAGATTAAAGCCGAGTGCGGCAAGGAAAAGGTTGACTTCCCGTCAAACGACCCCGACCCCGAAATGTACGAAGCTATCAAGGAATTCTCAATTGAGGATATCCGTGCCGCTCTCGATACCGATGATAAGAGAATCCGTGATGAGCGCCTTAAGCCCGTTTATGATAAGGTTCACGAGAAATTCGATGAAATCTATCCCGAAATGGAAGTTAAGATTGAAGAGTGTCTCTATAAGGTTCAGAAATATGTTGTCCGCCGCTGGCTTCTTGATGACGGCAAGCGTGTTGACGGCAGAGGAATCAACGAGATAAGACCCCTCAATGCCGAAATCGACCTGCTTGACAGAGTTCACGGTTCGGGTATGTTCACCAGAGGTCAGACTCAGGTTCTTTCCGTTACAACTCTCGGACCCATGAGCGATGCTCAGCTTCTTGACGGTCTTGACGAGGAAGAAAGCAAGCGTTATATGCACCATTATAACTTCCCCTCATATTCCGTTGGCGAAACCAAGCCCAGCAGAGGACCCGGCAGACGAGAAATCGGGCACGGCGCACTTGCCGAGCGTTCACTCGTTCCCGTCCTTCCCTCAGTTGAAGAATTCCCCTACACAATCCGTGTTGTATCCGAGGTTCTTTCCTCAAACGGTTCAACATCTCAGGGTTCAGTCTGCGGCTCAACGCTTTCACTTATGGCGGCAGGCGTTCCCATTAAAGCTCCCGTTGCAGGTATCTCCTGCGGACTTATCACCGAGGGTGACCGCTTCATGACTATGGTTGATATTCAGGGTCTTGAAGATTTCTTCGGCGATATGGACTTCAAGGTTGCCGGAACAAAGAAGGGTATAACCTCAATTCAGATGGACCTTAAGGTTCACGGCCTTACTCCGGCTATCATCAAGGAAGCACTTGAAAAGACCTATAAGGCACGCTGCTATATCATAGATGAAATTATGACTCCCGTTATTGCCGAGCCCCGTAAGGAGCTTTCAAAGTGGGCTCCCAAGATGCTCACAACGAAAATTGACCCCGAGAAAATCGGCGATGTTATCGGCAAGCAGGGCAAGGTTATTCAGAAAATCTGTGCAGAGTGCAACTGCAAGATTGATGTTCAGGAGGACGGAAATATCTTTGTTTCCTCAACTGATATTGATGATGCAAAGAGAGCGCTCTTCATCATCGAAACAATTGCCAATGACCCCGAAGAGGGCGCAATTTACAAGGGTGTTGTTACCCGTCTTATGAGCTTCGGCGCATTTGTTGAAATTGCTCCGGGCAAAGAGGGAATGGTTCACATCAGCCAGCTCGATGTTAAGAGAACCGAAAAGGTTGAGGATGTTGTTAATGTAGGCGACGAGGTTATCGTTAAGGTTCTTCCGAAGGATGACCAGGGCAGACTGAACTTCTCACGCCGTGAGGCTCTTATAGAGGTTGAAGGACTTGTTCCCGAAAACACCGTTTCCGATGCTCCGAGAAAGCCGGCAGGCAGAGGCTTCAGAGGAGACAGAGGCGGCAGAACCAGAAGACACGAAGACTGATAAGAAAAAAGACGGTGCAAACCGTCTTTTTTTAATTTGCAGAATATTGACACAAAATAAGAATAGATTTATAATGTAATAGCAAAATATAATTCAAAGAGAGTGCATTATGAAAAAATATTTCAGAAGAACATGGACTGAAATAAGTCTTGATGCTCTAAGATATAATTATAATACGATAAAGGAAACTCTTTCGCCGGGAACGGATATGATAGCCGTTGTCAAAGCGGATGCTTACGGGCACGGAGTGGAATATGTTGTAAAGGAGTTTTCGGACTGCGGCTGTAACTGGTTTGCTGTTTCAAACCTTGAAGAAGCAATGCAGGTAAGAGCCGTAAATACCGATTGCTCAATCCTCATTCTCGGATATACTCCGCCCGAATATGCCGAAACGCTTGCCGTAAATAATATTTCACAGGCGGTTATAAATTCCGATTATGCAAAAAAGCTTTCGAAAAAAGCGGTTGAAAGCGGCGTTCAGATAAGCATTCATATCAAGGTCGATACGGGCATGAGCAGGCTCGGATTTGTTTATCATGACAGCATCCGTGATGCAGATTCAATTGAAGAGATATCGCAGGTTTGCAGGCTTGACGGGCTCTATCCCGAGGGAATATTCACTCATTTTGCTTCTGCGGATGAGGAAAACGGAGAGCTTTTCACACGCCTTCAGTATGAGCTTTTCAAAACCGTTATTGACTGCCTTGAATTTGAGGGAATAAAATTCCGTTTCCGTCATTGCTGTAATTCCGCCGCAACGATACTCTATCCCGAAATGCACCTTGACCTTGTGCGCCCGGGTGTGATTCTTTACGGCCTTATGCCGTCACAATTCCTTAAAGGAAAAATAAATCTGAAACCGGCGCTTAAAATGAAAACCGTTGTTTCAATGGTAAAGGATATTCCCGAGGATACACCAGTCAGCTACGGCAGAACCTACACAAGCGAAAAGGAATTGAAGCTTGCCACCGTTCCGATAGGTTATGCGGACGGCTTCCCGAGACTGCTTTCGGGCAAAGCAAAAATGCTTATCGGCGAAAAGCTTGTTCCCGTTGTGGGAAAAATCTGTATGGACCAATGTATGCTTGATGTTTCTCAGCTTGACAAGGTTCAGGAGGGAAAATCCGTAACCGTGTTTGACGATAACCCCGAAAGCCCGATTTCGGTTGATGCCATAGCCGCTTCAACGGGGACGATAAACTACGAAATAATCTGCGGAATAAACAAGAGAGTTCCGAGAGTTTACACCCGGAACAGAGAGGTTGAAGCAATAGCCGACTATATGAAATAATTCGGAGACCGATTTTAAAGATATTGATTTTCGGCGCAGAGAATGAGAGGAAAACAAATTGAAAACAGAAACAGTAGATATAAATAATGCCGCCGAGCTTGACCGCTTCAACAGCGAAAAGCCTTACGGACACTTTATGCAGACTTCATTATGGGGCAGAGTTAAGGACGATTGGAAATGGTTCGGAATAATCTGCCGTAACGATTCCGGAGAAATATGCGGAACGATGTCGGTTCTGCTTCGCAAAATCTCGGGTCTGCCGTATCATATGATGTATGCCCCGAGAGGGCCGGTATGTGACCCGTCTGACAGCGAAACCTTTCATGCGCTGATTGAAGCCGCAAAAAAAGAGGGCAAAAAGTATAATGCCTATGTGCTGAAAATCGACAAGGATATTTCCGCCGATGATGAAGTATATAAAGGCATAGTTAAAAAAGAGGGATTTAATATTAAGCCTGCCGAAACAGGTTTTCACGATTTCCAGTGCCGCTGGGCCGTGAGAATAAATATTGACGGCAGAAGTGAGGACGAGCTGTTTTCCGCATTTCAGTCAAAGTGGCGCTATAATATCCGGCTTGCAGGCAGAAAAGGCGTTGAGGTCAGAATATGCGAGAGTGATATGGCTCGGGAATTTTACGATATTATGAAGGTCACCTGCGAAAGAGACGGCTTTGCGCTCAGGGGAGCGGAGTATTTCAAAAAAATTCTTGATGTTTTCGGCAAGGATGCAAGGCTCTATATGGCATTCTTTGAGGGCAAGCCGATTGCCGGAGCAATAGCCGTTTACTGGGGGGACAAGCTTTGGTATTTCTACGGCGCAAGCTCCAATGAGCACAGAAATGTTATGCCGAATTATCTTGTTCAGTGGGAAATGATAAAGTGGGCAATTGAGAAAAACTGCCGCATCTATGATTTCCGTGGATATTCGGGTGTTCAGGATGACAGTGACGGACTTTACCGCTTCAAAATCGGTTTTGACGGTACTGCCGTTGAGTTCATGGGAGAAATGGATTTAACGCTTAAACCTGCGGCGGCGAAAATTGTTGCCGCTTCGCAGGAGATAATAAAAAAAATAAGATAAGATAAGGAGAAAGCACTATGATAAGAGTTACCGTTTGGAACGAGGGCGTTCACGAGAAAACAAGCAATGAGGTGGCGGCGGTATATCCTGCCGGCATTCACGGCTGTATTAAGAATTTCCTTTCAAGTCAGGAGGATATTCAGGTTCGCACCGCAACTCTTTCTCAGAGACATTGCGGTTTGCCCGATGAGGTGCTTGACAATACCGATGTTCTTATCTGGTGGGGTCATTGCGCACACGATAAGGTTCCCGATAAATTGGTTGAGAAGATACATAACCGTGTAATGTGCGGAATGGGTCTTATCGTGCTTCACTCGGGACATCATTCAAAGATATTCAAAAAAGTTATGGGCACAACCTGTCATCTCCAGTGGCGTGAAAATGACCGTGAACGCCTTTGGACGGTTAATCCCTCACACCCGATTGCAAAGGGTATTCCTCAGTATATCAATATTCCCGTTGAGGAAATGTACGGCGAGCGCTTTGACATTCCCGAGCCCGATGAGCTTGTTTTCCTCGGTTGGTTTGCAGGCGGAGAGGTGTTCCGTTCCGGCTGTTGCTGGCAGAGAGGTCTCGGAAAGGTGTTCTATTTCCAGCCCGGCCATGAGAGCAACCCGACTTACCACATCGAGCCGGTTCAGCAGATAATCATTAACGCCGTACGCTGGGCAAGCCCCGTTAACGGTATGGTTGATGCGGTTGAATGCCCCCATGCCAAAGTTATTCCCGAAGAAGAATATAAGGAGAGCTGTCTGAAATAATGGAGCTTAAAATAAAAAAACTGCGTGAAAATGCAAAAATTCCGTTCCGTGCAACCGACGGAAGCGCCGGAATGGATTTATATGCCTGCATTGATGAACCCGTAACTCTCGGCGGCGGCGAAAGCAGAATTATTCCCACGGGAGTTGCAATTGAGCTTGAATCAAACGAGCTTGCCGCATTTATTTTTGCAAGAAGCGGACTTGCCGTAAAGCACGGTTTGGGGCTCACCAACAGCGTGGGAGTAATCGACAGCGATTACCGTGGCGAATTGTGCGTAAGTCTCATAAATCAGTTTAAGGAAGCTTATACAATTCAGCCCGATGAGCGTATAGCTCAGCTTGTGATTATGCCGGTTGTTCCGGTTAAACCCGTTGAGGTGACGGAGCTTGGCGATACCTCAAGAGGTGCAGGCGGCTTCGGTTCAACAGGAAAGGGATAAATATGAAAAGAATAATAAGCGTATTTTTGGCATTGCTTATTTCTGTTTCCGCTTTTTCCGTTTTTTCATTTGCCGCTTCGCCGATAAAGCCATTTGAAGACAGCAGATTTTTTACATACGGCGATTATGAAATACATTACAGAATAATTCCGTCAAAGGGAGAGCAAAAGGGCAGAATAATGATGCTTCACGGCTTTCTCTGTTCAACCTACGCATGGAGAAATCTTTCCGCTTCGCTCTCGGAGCAGGGCTATGAATGTGTGCTTGCGGATTTGCCGTCATTCGGATTCAGCACCCGTGAGAGCGCAGAGGTTGAATTTGTTGAAAGAGAAAAGCTCATAACCGAGCTTATGAAAAGCATTGCACCGATTGAAGAATGGATAATCGCAGGTCACTCAATGGGCGGCGGCGTGGCGATAAATATTGCCGAGGAACAGCCCGTTAAAGCGCTTCTGCTTTATTGTCCCGCTCCGCAATCGGAATTTCCCGAAAAGGCAAAGAGCATTCTGACCTCAAAGCCCGTTGAAAGCATAATGACGGCGTTTTTCAATATCGGAACAAAATTCAGCCCGATAGTAAAGCTGGTTATCTATGCCGCAACAAACGATTGGAAATTTTCAATGGATTACGATGTTTCGGGAGTTACCGACCCCGTGCAGTATAACGGCTTCGGCGCCGGAATATGCGAAATGATGTACCGTGTGAGACCAACCGACCTTGAAAATGCGGATAAAATTGTCTGCCCGGTGCTGCTTTGTCAGGCGGATAAGGATATAATCCTTAATGCCGCAATGAAAGACCCCGTGAATGAAGCGTTTGCAAATGCAACACATTATGAAGTTAAGGGTGGGGGACACCAATGTATTGAAAACAGATATGAGGAGCTTTGCTCCGTTACCTGTGATTTTCTTTCCTCTGCCGAAAATTAAAACATAAAGGTGAGAATATATGAAAAAAGCAATTTCGGTTTTACTTTGTACCTTGATGTGCTTCCCGGCACTGTGCGTTCCGGCGTTTGCATATAGTGATACATATACAATAAAAAATCCGTATTCGAGTGTTGATTGGGAAAGCTGGAAGGGCTATAAAACCCAGCTTCACTGTCACACAACGGCGAGCGACGGTTATCAGACCATAGGCGAAGCAATAGCCGATTATTATGCGCTGGATTACGATATTGTTGCCATTACCGACCACGGAACGACGAACCGTGGCTGGAATGTTGTTCCGCAGACTATTCCGATAGTCAGAGCAATAAAGAAAGAGCGTACCGGCGGAGCGAAAAATCCGATAGTGCCGCTCACAATGGAAGAATATACGGGCTATACGGGCGGAACGGCTCGAAGCGAAGATTTTTCCTATATAAAAGACGGTGAGAGAGTTTATACGGGCAGAACGAGAACCCACTTAAACGGTATGCTCGATGTTGAAAAGGGCAACGAGCTCAATATGGCAACTCCCGTCTGTGACTGCCACCTTACCGGCTATTGGAGCGATTACGGTCAGGGATATGCAGGCGTTTACGGCGATTACGAAACCCCGTCCGCACAGGTGAATAAAGACGGCGGCGTAACGATGCTTGCCCATATCGGAGAATATGTTTATCCCGATAAGGATTCGGCAGACCATGTTTCGCAAAAGGTTGACGAATATTATGTAAATAAATTTGCGAGAATATTCCTTGATAACCCGGGTTCAAGTGTCGGAATGGGTATAAACAGCGCAACCGATGCCCATACCCGCTGTGACAGAATACTTTATGACCAGATACTTCAAAAAACCATTCCCAACGGCGTAACCCCGTGGGGCTTCAGCTTCTCGGATTCCCACAGTCAGACTTCCGTCAACGATGCATATACAATTATGTATATGCCCGAGCTTTCAAACAAGGCTCTCAGAAGCTGTATGACAAACGGTGAATTCTTTGCGGTTTCGCATTTCTCAAACGGATTTGAGCTCAACGGTATGCAGGAGATGGAGGGCTATCTTGACGAAAACTGCGATAAGGTTGAATGGTGGAAGGATAATACTCCGAAAGTTACGAAAATAGAGGTTGACGAGGAAAACGATATAATAAAGGTTTGGGGCGAAAACTTCAACTATATCACATGGGTATCGGCAGGAAATGTTATTCTCCGTGACTATGACTGTAAAGACGGTTATGCCGAGCTTGATTTGCACAGAACCGACCTGCTCAATGAGCCTTATATGTATGTGAGATTTTACCTTTCCGGAGATAACGGCATCTGCTATGCTCAGCCGATGGAAATTCACAAAAACGGCGAAGTGTTTGAGCCCGTTGCAGTCCCGAAAACTCACGATTTGCCGGCGTTCCTCAGAGGACTTGTTACCGTTCTTGATGTGGCAATATTCAAGTGGAACCCGATTATATGGATATTCAAATATTTCGCTCTCGGATATAATCCGTTGGGGCAGATGATTAAATTATATTAACGGGAGGAAATTATGAAAAAGATAATTTCGGTTCTGCTTGCCGTACTTATGATAGGCTCTTCCGTTTGCGTTTTCGCAGATGCAACGGTATCAAAAAAATACACCGTAATAAATCCCTATGAAAATGTTAACTGGGAAAACTCCGAAACCTATAAAGCCTGCCTGCATTGCCATACCAATGCAAGCGACGGCGAATGTGACCTTTCCGAATGGCTCGGACTTTATTATGATGCAGGCTATGATATTCTTGCCGTTACCGACCACGGAGTTATAAACAACGGCTGGAATAAAGAAAAGAGAACAAACGGCATATTCAACGGCTTCAAGAGCGTTTCGCCGATTTCCGATGAGGATTATATCCGCATTACCACGGGTTCTGACAGAAACGGCAGGGGAATGACCGATATTAAAGGCGGCATCGAATGCAATATGGCGGTTGTTTCAAAGACCCATGTAAACGGCTACTGGACAACCTACGGTCAGGGCATATGGGGTACCGAAAACGATTATGAAACCGCACCCCGTGAGATTGAAAAATCGGGCGGTTACAGCGTTCTGAACCATGTAGGCGACTGGGTGAATTCAAATAACTATCCCGAGCGTTCACACAATAATTTCTATATCAATTATTTTGCGAACATCTTAACAAAATATAAAACCTGTCTCGGACTGGAGATAATCAACAACACCGATAACTGCACGAGAGCCGACAGAGAGCTCTGGGATGAGCTTTTGCAGGTGGTTATCCCCAAGGGCAGAAGCATATGGGGCTTTGCCGATGACGATTCCGAATACAGAAGCGAGGTCGGCAGGTCGTTTGAGCTTTTCCCGCTTACCGAAAACACCGAAGAAAATGTTAAACAGGCGATGATTTCGGGTGCATTCTTTGCGGCAAGCAAATATCAGAAAAACCCGTCAAGAGCGAATGAAATCGAGGGTGACGGACTTGTTCCGATTGTTACGAATATCAGCGTTGACGGCAACAAAATTACGGTTGAATGCGATAAAGCAAGAGGATGCGACACAATTGAATGGGTTGCTGACGGCAAGGTGATTGCAACCGATAATTCCGGCTCATGCGAATATACTCTTGACCTGAGCGAGCACGAAAACGAACTCGGCTGTTATGTAAGATTCGTACTTAAGAGTGCGGCTCACGGCGTTACCTATTCACAGCCGTTTGAGCTTCGGTATGAGGGCAGAATTGATAAAGAGATACCCGATTCGCCGATTCCCGATAATTTCATCGGCAGGATTTTTTGGCTCTGGTATCAGAGACTGAGTGTAACACTTATTGACCTTATCGGAGAAAAGCTTTTTGATGCACTCGGAATTATTCCGAAAATCGCAGGATAGGAGAATAGATATGGTACTTTTCAGAAGCCTTGTATGGGCAATATGGGCTTTCTGTGAGCTCATAAGAAACGCAATAATGTAAAACGGCGAAATCCCCCGATTTGATTTCAGACCAAATCGGGGGATTACTTATAACATTTTATTAAAGATTTTCCGCAATAACCTTCATTGCGTCAAAGCCCTCTTTGCTTAAGGGCAGGAACGGTCTGCGGCACGGACCGCAGTTTATTCCGAGATGTGTCATAATCGCCTTTTCGCAGGGCATAACGCCGTATTTTATAAGCTGTGCAATAATTGCATTTGCTTCATCCTGAAGCCTTTGCGCTTCTTTGATATTTCCGTTTAAAAACTCTCTGCGGAGCTTAACGAATTTACTGCCCATAAAATTATATGTGCTTCCTATTGCGCCGTCAGCGCCCATCGCAAGACCGCCCAGACACATTTCATCGAAGCCGTTGAAAACGGTTACCGGTCTTTTGATTTTCTGTTTGAACTGCTGAAGTGCAAAAAGGTCGGTTGAGGTATGCTTTATACCCATAAAGCGTTCATCCTCAAACATCTCGGCGGCATAGTCGGCAGTGAATGTAAATCCGTTTCCGCCGGGGAAGTTATAAACCACCATCGGAATATTTACGCTTGAAACAATATCGTCATAATATTTTCTGATTGCCGGATATGAGAAGCCGTAATAATACGGCGCAACGGCGGATATCGCATCATAGCCGAGAGCTTCTGCGGTTTTTGCCATATCAATGGCATGGTCGGTTGAAACCGTTCCGCAGTGAGCGATAAGCGGAACTCTGTCGCCTGCGGCATCCTTAACAATACGGAAAACCTCTTTGCGCTCGTCGGCACTCATTATCATGCCTTCGCCGGTGCTTCCGCCCACATAAAAGCCGTTGATGCCTTTTTCAAGGTTGAATTCAACAAGCTTGTGAAGAGAAGCTTCGTTTATTGTGTAGTCATCGTGAAACGGGGTTAACAGAGCGGTAAAAATGCCATCCATTTTCCGTTCTCCTTATTTATAAATAGGATTTCTGCGGCAGATTTCGCAAACGCTTTCCCTGATTTTATCGGCGCTGTTTTCAAAATCGGTAGCGCAGAGATAGATAAACTCAGCAATTTTGTCCATATCGGCTTCGTTAAGTCCTCTGGAGGTAACTGCGGCTGTTCCGAGCCTTACGCCGCTTGTAACGAACGGCTTTTCGGGGTCATTAGGAACGGCGTTCTTGTTTGCGGTGATATAAACCTTGTCAAGTCTCTGCTCAAGCTCTTTTCCGGTTATGCCGAGAGAACGCAGGTCAACAAGGATAAGATGATTATCGGTTCCGCCTGAAACCATATTAACTCCTCTTGCGGAAAGTCCCTTTGCAAGAGCGGCGCAGTTGGCAACTATTCTCTTCTGATAATCCTTGAACTCGGGCTTGAGAGCTTCTCCGAAGCAGACAGCCTTTGCGGCGATTATGTGCATAAGAGGGCCACCCTGGTTGCCGGGGAAGATAGCCTTATTTACAGCCGCACCGAGCTCCTCTTTGCAGAGAATGAGTCCGCCTCTGGGGCCTCTGAGAGTTTTATGCGTTGTGGTGGTTACGATATCGGCATAGGGAACGGGTGACGGATGAAGTCCTGCGGCAACAAGACCGGCGATATGAGCCATATCAACCATGAAGTATGCGCCGACCTTCTTTGCAACCGAGCTTATGCGTTCAAAATCAATTATTCTCGGATAAGCGGAAGCGCCTGCAACGATGAGCTTCGGCTTAACCTCAAGAGCATTTTTTTCAAGTGCATCATAATCAATGAAACCGTCATCGTTTACGCCGTAGGGAACAAAATTATAGAGCTTGCCGCTGGCATTAACGGGTGAACCGTGAGTGAGATGACCGCCGTGAGCGAGGTTCATTCCCATAACGGTGTCGCCCGGGTTGATGATTGCCGAATAAGCCGCCATATTTGCCTGAGCGCCCGAATGGGGCTGAACATTTACGAATTCGGCTCCGAAAATCTCTTTTGCTCTTTCAATCGCAATGTTTTCAACAACATCAACGCATTCACAGCCGCCGTAATATCTTTTTCCGGGATAGCCTTCAGCGTATTTGTTGGTAAGAACGCTTCCCATAGCCGCCATAACTGCGGGGGAAACGATATTTTCCGAAGCGATAAGTTCAAGGTTTCTTTTCTGTCTTGCAAGCTCGGCGGACATAGCCAAACCGACCTCGCTGTCATATTTTGAAACAAAAGCTATTGTGTCGAGATAATCTGAAAACATATTTAACAACTCCTTCCTTTGTCGAATATGATAACACTTTGCAGATGTAAAAGTCAAGCCGAATATGAATAATAGCAATGTTTACAAAAAATACTTGTAATGCAGAAAAAAGTAATGTATAATATCTATAAGTATTTTTTAAGGAGTTGGACAAATGGACCCCATTAAAGTTGATTTTTCAAAAAAAGGCGGAGCTTCCGGAAGCAGTGAAATAGTTATTCCCCCCGAAAGAGCTGCACTTAAAATAGTTATCAGCCTTATACTTACGGTGATTTTTGCCGCAGTTGCTTTCTATTTTATGCTTCCCGCCGTTAACTTCAAGTCGTATGATATTTATCTTTATATCGGACTTGTTGCGGCATCGTTTGTTGTGTTCAATGCTCTGCTCAGTAAGGCTCTCACGAAGCCGGAATATGTGCCGTATGTCAAAAAGCACGCCCTTGTTTCGGGCATAATAATCGGTGTTCTTGTTGTTGCGGTTGCAATAGGTTATGTTGTATCATGCGAATTTTTCAGAGCCAAGCAGTACAGCAAAATCATTTCGGTAAGAACCGACAGCAATTTTTCCGAAGAAATCAAGGAACAGGATGCCGCTTCATTCAGCTCCATTCCCCGTCTTGACGAGGATTCGGCAAAGCAGATAGCATCCAGAGCGCTCGGTAAGCTTTCCGAAATGGGCGCTGTTTCGCAGTTCTCCGTTTACAGCGAAAATTCTCAGATAAACTATAAGGGTACACCCGTAAGAGTTGTTCCTCTTCAGTATGAAAACATTATCAAGTGGTTCTTCAACACCAAAAAAGGTTTCCCGGGATATGTTATAGTTGATATGGCAAACGAGAGTGCCGAATTTGTTGAGGTTGAAAATAATATTAAAATCTCACCGGCAGAGCATTTCAGCAAGCTTCTCAAACGCCGTCTGCGTTTTGCATTCCCGACCGAGCTTTTTGCGGATGCAACATTTGAAATTGATGATAACGGTGTTCCGTATTGGATTTGCGCACGCCTTGATAAAACAATCGGACTTTTCGGCGGTACCGATGTTATCGGTGCGGTTGTTGTAAGAGCGGACAGCGACGAATTTGAATACAACAGTTACAGCATTGAGGAAATCAAAAACAATCCCGAGCTTCAGTGGATAGACAGAATATATGATGCCGACCTTATCGTTGAGCAGTACGATTATTACGGCAAGTATCAGGACGGCTTCTGGAACTCAATTCTCGGTCAGAAGAATGTTATAAAGACCACATCGGGTTATAACTATATTGCCAAGGATGACGATGTATGGATGTACACGGGCATCACCTCCGTAACCTCCGACCAGTCAATCACCGGCTTTGCACTTGTTAACCAGAGAACCAAGGAAGCGATATTTTACAGCGTAACGGGCGGTACCGAAAATTCCGCACAGCTTGCCGCAGAGGGCAGAGTTAAGGACCTCGGATACACCGCAACATTCCCGCTTCTTCTCAATATCGGCGGTGAACCGACTTACTTCCTTTCTCTTAAGGATATAACAAACGGCAGTAACATCGTTCAGCAGTATGCGCTTATCAATGTTGCACAGTATAATAACAACAAGATGGGTGCAAACGGAACAGACCTTGCAAAGTGCCTTGAAACCTATATTTCGGCGCTTAAGAGCAGTGGCATAGAGGTTGATATCGACCCGAGTGAAATCGTTGTTCCCGATAAGAAGGATGAACCCGTTGAACCCGATGTTCAGCAGGATAAGCTTACCGCAACGGGAGTTGTTGCAGACATCAGAACGGCGGTCAAGAGCGGAGAAAGCTATTATTATATCAAGCTTGATTCCAATGCTTCATACTTCGTTATCTCGGCATCAAAGGACGAGAATGTTGTTATTCTCGACAAGGGCGCCAATGTAACTGTTTCTTACAGCGGAAGCGGCGCAATAATCAAGGCAGATTCAATAAAGATTAACTGAGAAAATAAGGGCTTGTGATGAAACTCAATTTCACAAGCCCGGTTTTTAATGCGGAATCCGAAATTCCGAATTCTTATGAAAAGGAACATTATGGAATTACACGAAAATAAAATCGAACCTGAAAAAGCGGTGCTGGTTGCCGTTGACACGGGGGAATATGACTGCGAATCCTCGCTGGATGAGCTTGAGGAGCTTGCCAAAACGGCAGGCGCAGAGGTGCTCGGCAGGGTGTGGCAAAAGAGGGATAAGCCCGATTCCGCAACATTTCTCGGAAGCGGCAGACTTGAAGAGCTGGGCGAATTCTGCAAGAACTGTGAAGCCGATTTGGTTATCGTTGACAGCGAAATCTCTCCGGCTCAGCTTCGCAATATAGAAAAAGCCACCGATATAAGAGTTATCGACCGCACAACGCTTATTCTTGATATTTTTGCCGACAGGGCAAGAAGCAACGAGGGCAAATTGCAGGTTGAGCTCGCTCAGCTTAAATATTCGCTTCCACGTCTTATGGGGCAGGGTACAAAGCTTTCAAGGCTCGGTGCCGGAATAGGCACAAGAGGTCCCGGCGAAACCAAGCTTGAAACCGACCGCCGTCATATCCGCCGCAGGATAAAGGCACTTGAGGATGAGCTTGAAGCACTTGAAAAAAGGCGTTCACTTGCAAGGGCAAGAAGAGATAAAGAGGGCGTTGAAACCGTTGTAATCGTCGGCTATACCAACGCAGGAAAATCAACCCTTATGAATACACTCACCGAAGCGGGTGTACTTGCTCAGGATAAGCTTTTCGCAACTCTTGACCCCACATCAAGAGCGCTCACCTTGCCCGACGGCAGAAAGGTTATGCTGATTGATACCGTCGGATTTATCCGCCGTTTGCCGCATAATCTGGTTGAAGCATTCAAATCAACCCTTGAAGAAGCCGTGTGCGCCAAGGTGATACTTAATGTGTGCGATGCTTCAGACCCGGAATGCTCGGAGCATTTGCAGGTGACTGATGACCTGCTTGAAGAGCTCGGATGTGCAGGAAAACCGGTTATACCCGTTTTCAATAAATGTGACCTGCCCGAAGCGGATACGGATGTTATCCGCCGCCCGGGAGCGGTTATGATTTCGGCACTTGAAAAGAAAGGCCTTGATGAGCTTCTTGAAGCTGTTTCAAAGGCATTGCCGCCAACAAGAGCAAAGGTTAAAATGCTTATTCCGTATTCCGACGGTGCCGCTGCGGCGGTGCTCAGAAAGGACAGCGTAATTTCCGTTGAGGAATACAGACCCGACGGCTTGTATTTTGAACTTACCGCCGATGTTGTCATGATTGACAGATACCGCAAATACTGCGTGTAATCTGATACAGTTTTGTCACAATTTGTTTAGATTTTCTGTATTGACAATTAAAAGATATTGTTATATAATAAGCACAGCCATCCGAAAAAGAAAGAAGAAAGGGGGACTTTTAAAATGGGAATAGAAACTCAGGGCCTTCAGGACCTTATCATGACAATCCTTAACGGTATCGCAAACTTTGACCTTAAGACCTTAAACTTTGATTTTATCGCAGAGTTGCTTACCAAGTTTGCACCCATCTGGAATCCTATCTGGGTATTGGTAACAAAGTTCCTGGAAACAAGATTTGGTTTCTGATTTAAAAACAAAAATCCCACTGTGTCACTTCCGGCACGGTGGGATTTTTTTTAATACCTGTAAACACAAAATATTCGTTCATACCTCTGAGTAAAATTCGTTCGGGTTAGTACTGAAACGACTGAGTTACCTAATAAGCGAAGCTCCGTTTTGCTCCGGTGTTTTTTCACACGGTTATCCGAATCAATCTTGACATTTTTTTGTTTCAAGTGTAAAATCGTTTTGAGAAATCCCCGTAGAAAAGGAGTTTTATTTATGTCATTGCGTGCACCTGCAGTTCCTCTTATAACTGTTGTCCCCTATTTTTCGGTGTGGTCTCCCTGCGACCGTCTCACCGACGGCACAACGGTTCATTGGACCGGCTCACCGAACACTCTTGAAGGTACCGTCACCGTTGACGGTGAGACTTTCCGCTTCATGGGTAAAAACGATATCCAGGCCATGGAACAGGTTTTTCTGAATGTTGATGCTCTCGTAACAGATTATGTTTTTCAGAATGACAGCATAACCCTCCACCTGAGCTTTTATACTCCGTTGCTTCCCGATAATCTTTATCATCTTTCACGCCCGGTGTCATATCTTGATATCACTTATGAATCGGCAGATGAAAAAGCTCACGAGGTCAGTGTTTCAATCAGGGCATCCGAGGAATTCTGTATAAACAAAAAGGGCGAAAAAGAGGTTGATGCTTCGGTTGTTTCTCTTGACTGCGGACTTGAAGCCGTCAGACTCGGAAGCCGTGAGCAGAAGATACTTAACCGCAGTGGTGACGATGTTCGCATCGACTGGGGATATTTCTTCCTTTCCGCTCCCGCCGGAGGAAAGAACTATATTGAAAATACAGACGGCATGACCTTTGCCTGCACGGAATTTTCTCTTGAAGTCGGAAAAACCGAAACGGTTCTTTTTGCCTATGACGATATAAAATCCATTGAGTATTTCGGCGTTCATCTTGATGCCTATTGGAAAAAGAACGGCGTTACCATCGAAAAGGCTATCGCCGAGGCATACTGTGAAAGAGAAACGGTTCTCGAAAAGTGCCGCAGCTTCTCCGATGATGTATTCGACAGCGCAGACGAGGCGGCAAACGAAGAATACGCCGAGATGCTGAGCCTTGCCTACCGTCAGGTTATCGCCGCTCATAAACTTGTTGTTGATGAAAACGGCGAAAATCTTTTCATTTCAAAGGAATGTTTTTCAAACGGCTGTGCCGCCACCGTGGATGTTACCTATCCCTCTTCACCGATGTTTCTGCTCTATAATACCGAGCTTCTCAAAGGTATGCTCCGCCCCGTTTTCAGATATGCCGAAAGCGGTGACTGGAAGTTCGATTTTGCACCCCACGATGTTGGCAGATATCCTCTTGTGAACGGTGAGGTTTATGCCCGACACCTTGACTATGAACACTTTGTAAAATACCAGATGCCCGTTGAGGAATGCGGAAATATGCTCATCCTTGCCGCCAACATCTGCAAAGCCGACGGAAACACCGAATTCACCGATAAATATATGCCCACACTTGAAAAATGGGTGGGATACCTCGTTGAATACGGCGCCGACCCTGCAGACCAGCTCTGCACCGATGACTTTGCCGGTCATCTTGCTCACAACTGCAATCTTTCGCTCAAGGCAATTATGGGTATTGAGGGCTGGTCGGCAATTCTTGCCATGAAGGGTGACATAAACGGTGCCGAAAAATATGACAAGATTGCCCGTGAAATGGCTGCCGGATGGCTTAAGGAAGCCGATAACGGGGACGGAAGCTTCCGCCTTGCCTTTGACCGCAGAGATTCATTCAGTATGAAATACAATATGGTTTGGGATAAGCTCTGGAAAACCGGAATTTTTCCTGCCTATGCGGTATATTCGGAATTTGCCAGCAACAGGAAGCATATCAATGTTTACGGAATGCCTCTTGATAACCGCCAAAACTACACAAAATCCGACTGGCTTGTGTGGACTGCCGCACTTGCACCGACCCGTGATGAATTCTGCGAATTCATCCATCCGCTTTATAAAGCCTATGATTCATCGCTATCCCGTGTGCCCATGACCGACTGGTATGATACGCTCACGGCTCAGATGATAGGCTTCCGTCACCGCACGGTTCAGGGCGGACTTTTTATCAAACTGCTTGAGGGAAAACTCGGATGAGATAAATATAATTGAAAAAATCATAACCACCAGTTAAACTGGTGGTTTGCACAGCCTCTATAAGGGGCGCCTACTGGTTTGCCGACTAAAAGTCGGCACTGACGGTTTGACATCGCATTACTTTTTTATCACGCTTTTAACCTCCTTTTATTTTAGTAACACGGCTGCCAAACCGTTTCTATTATACTTGGAGGTTAATTCTTTTTTCACTTCTTTTTCGGTTCTTCACGGAATTTTATGCAACTAAAGCTTTTGCTTCCTCATCTTAATATGATTATCACTGCAAGCCAAAGTTTTGTACTGTCCTGTAGGGCGGGGTGACCACACCCCGCCGCATGAATCCCACGGAATCCGTAATGA
>JAZQON010000056.1:0-3554 GCA_045627825.1 Acutalibacteraceae bacterium | reverse complement strand
GAATTCATCGCAGCGCAGACGGTTGATGTTCTTAAAGCAGCTTACACCGAAATGCTTGACGGCGCCCTTACTCACCCCGAACAGCGGGAGTGGTACGCAGTATGGATGATTGAGTTTAATGACGGCACCCACATAGGCGAGCTGTGCTTTAAGGGCATTGATGAATCAGGCTCAACAGAAATCGGTTACGGCATTTCAGAAGCTTATCAGGGGCATGGATATGCGACTGAGGCAGTTTGTGCTATTACGGACTGGGCTTTACAGCAGAATACGGTTAACTGTGTGACTGCCGAGGTTGAAACGGAAAACATCGCATCCGTAAGGGTGCTTGAAAAATCGGGCTTTGTGCCGACCGGCACCTTCGGCGAAGAAGGCGCGATTTACATTAAAGTAAAATAAAACCCACTGCAGAGGTGAACCGCAAATGAAAATCAATACAGAAGCTTTAACAATCCGCCCCGAAACACATAAAGACTACAAGGATATTGTGTCGCTTGTGCTGCGCTCGTTCAAAGAGGGCACGGACTACTCCGACGGCACGGATATTGTTGCGCTGATTGAAGAAATAAGAGATTCGGAATATTACATCCCCTCGCTTTCATTCGTTGCAGAGCTTGAAGGCAGAATTGTCGGGCATTTTCTTTTTTCACGCTTCCCGCTCTCTGAAACGTCGCAGGGCGGTCACGGCGGAGCGAATGATACCGATATTGTAATGCTCGCGCCCGTTTCGGTTCACGCCGATTTTCTGCACCGCGGTGTAGGCTCCGCGATGATAAGGCTCGGCATTGAAAAGGTTAAAGAAGCAGGCTTTAAGGGCATTACCGTTGAGGGGAACTATAAGTTTTATAACACCGTCGGCTTCAGAACCTCGGCGGAATACGGTATTTACCCCGTAAGCGGATACCCCTTAACAGAACCGCGCTGCCAGATGTGTATGGAAACATACGACGGTTCACTTGACGGCATCGACGGATATGTTGTATACGATATGTATCACAATGCATAACGCCGTTTCCATTGAAAAAAGCATCTTCCGAAAACAAAGAACAGACCGACCCGGTGTCAGTCTGTTCTTATATTTTGATTCAGTGGGCACGGCTCACTTTTATTTTTCTTTTACAAGGTATTCCGCAACCTTCGTCAGTTCTGCATCGCCGCCGTTATCCGTGAACAGTTCCCGTGTAAAGCCGATTCCTTTTTTATTCATACATATCTCTAAAATGCACAGATAAATCCCGATATCGATGCGGTTATAATATGTTACCGCAGCCGCCGGCATAATTCCCCTTTTACCGGGTTTTCTGTATCTGTTAACCGTTAATCTGCCGTCAGTATTTTCTACATACCAGGGTTGTGAATTGCAGGCGCTCGGGGCAAAACGGGCAACGTCCGCAATACCGAGCTCATCGCCCGCCCACACTTCATTGAGCGGCTTGCGTTTTGCTTTGAACATATCTTTGCGATAAAGCGACTGTTCATTCACCTTGTGTATTGCAATCATAATTACAAATTTCATTGAGTCAAAGTCGGGCAGATCAGGCTTGCCGATTCCGAACCACAGGCTGCCTATATTATGCTGTACCAGGTACAGATCCAGCTGCTCACCTATGTATCCGGCATTCATCAGGTAATTTTCTTTTTCTTCGCTGTAAATCAGTATGCAGTATTCGGCATCTCTCTTAAAATTCACTTTGCTTGCAGGCACTATGCGAACAGCCGTTTTGATTTCGGGATATAAGCAATCGAAATGAGCAAAAGCTTTCTCAATATTCTCCAGCTCATACTGTGTTATTTTATCTGCGCCCGTGCCTCTGAACAGGTGAAAAGATTTTCTTTTGAATATAGCCTCGTAGTAATCTTCTTTCATATCGTTTCTTTCCCCGTAAATTTCGATTTGTCAGGCTCATTATATTTCAAAATAAATCAGTTGTCAACGAAGCGGATTCGTTCAAAAAATGATAATGAAATCGTTCGCTTGCGCTCACGGTGAAATCTTCGGCTTCGCCGAGAGGGGTTCGAATCCCTTTTTTCTAATAAAAATACGAGTGCTCAAAGGTGAAATCCCTTATGAACACTCGTGTGGTCGGAGTAGCGAGATTCGAACCCCCGACATCCTGCTCCTAAACAAAGAATAAAACCCTGCTGTATAATAAAAAAGAAAATGCAAACACTATTGACATTATCACGGTCAACCGATATAATGATAGCAGTAGGAGATGAAACACCGTGATGATAAATGAATTAATGGAAAACAAAAAAATAACGCAATATCGATTAGCAAAAGACAGCGGCATTGCATACACTACCATCAACGATATATGCAGTGGCAAAGCGCAGCTTGAAAAATGTTCCGCCGAAACAATTTACCGAATTTCCAAGGTGCTCGGTGTTTCGATGGAGAGCCTCATAGAACCCTGCTTTGATAAGCGCTGTGACTTTGAGTTGTTTAAAAGCAATACTTGCCATAGACTGAAGAAACTTGGCGATATCGAATTTGTTATTGAATTACTGGAAGAAGATCTTATTCGCAAGTATTATAAGAAAAGATGGTATCCCGAAAGTTTATACCTTCTCGCAATGCTCGACTATCTCAGCAGAGAAAACGACATTCCGATCTGCACACAGTATGATGATATGCGCAGTTTGAAATTAAAAACAATTCTTTTTCCTGCCGGTGTGTTGGTCGCAGCCAAGGTCGCTAAAAGCGATGAACTGAAACATCGTTCTGTCAGGGAAGCAATTCCCGAGTTCATGCGGTTTAATATCGTAGAAAGTGAGGTGCGCAATGTCATCTAACACCTTTACAAAAGAAAACCTTGATACCTACCTCAAGGAATTAGCAAAAGAATTCAGACGGCTTAACGGTAAATCAATGCCGGCAGAAATTGTATTAGTCGGCGGTGCCGCTATTTTAACAAATTACGGCTTCCGTGATATGACTACAGATATTGATGCTGTGATCCACGCCGCTTCATCAATGAAAGATGCCATAAATATGGTTGGCGATAAGTTCGATTTGCCGAATGATTGGTTGAATGCAGACTTTATGCATACAGGATCGTACTCGCCGAAACTGGATGAATTTTCAGTTTATTATAAGTCTTTTTACGGTGTTCTTTCTGTCCGTACAATAGCGGCGGAATATCTGATTGCTATGAAGCTTCGCTCCGGAAGAAAGTATAAAAACGACCTTTCTGATGTAATCGGTATTTTGGCCGAGCATGAAAAGCGTGGTACGCCTATTACGATCAAAAAGATTGATGCAGCAGTTGCCAACCTTTATGGTGGTTGGGATGCCTTCCCCGAGGACTCGAAACCGTTTATTGAAGATGCACTTAAAAACGGTGATTTTGACAATGTGTATACTTCAGTTAAGAAAGACGAAATTGAGTCCAAAGATATCTTGATCGGTTTTGAGAAGGATTATCCTGAAGTCGCAAAAGAATCCAATATAAATGATATACTAAGAACATTGAAAGCAAAGCGTAAAAAATAAAATTTGGGGCTGTCGCAAATTTTTTGCTGCTTGCGACAGCCCCTTGTGCCGCATATAT
>JAZQON010000055.1:0-6452 GCA_045627825.1 Acutalibacteraceae bacterium | reverse complement strand
CTGAGTAACAAGAATATCCGAGAATTTATCCACCGTCAGCCCGGGCATACGGTCGGCTTCTCCGAAAATCAGACGGCAACTCGAAAAATCGTTACCCATAACGGTTTTTCTGTATTCAACCGCATATCTCACACGGCGTTCCCAGAATGCCGGAGAAAAATTTTCATTTGCATTATCGCTGAGCAGGCGAACTCTTATCTTGCTTTTCAGGCTCACGAAGCCCGTTCCGAGATATGAGCCCTTTTGCGACAGCACATCGGCAAGACAGCCGTTATCAAGCTCCCCGAAAACCTCTGTTACTTCCTCGGCATAAATCCACGGGTGACCGTTTTTTACCGAATTTTCCGCTTTTTTCGTTACCGTTACTATCGGCAGATTTCTTTTTATTTTCATTCTGCGCCTCTTTTGCTTTTGATAACAAGAATATAGCATAATGCGGCAATTCTGTCAAATTAAAATATAATATTTATATATAAAAACTATGGATTTTTCTAAAATAATATGATATAATACGCTAAAATGCAGAAATACGGGTTGTTTTTATCATTGTTCCGTAACTGCCTTAATCAATTAACTGTTTTGTTAAAAATATTCTCACTCAGGAGGAATAAAAAATGCTCAAGAAAATAAGCAACATTCCTTTCAACGGCACTCCCGAACAGGAAGCCAAGCTCAAAGCCGTTATCGAGGAATGCAAGAATGACAAAAGTCTTCTTATGCATGTTATGCAGAAAGCGCAGGAAATCTATGATTATCTTCCCATCGAGGTTCAGAAGATGATTGCGGACGGTATGGATATTCCGCTTCAGAAGGTTTACGGCGTTTCAACATTCTACGCTCAGTTCGCTCTTTCGCCCAAGGGCAAATACAATATTTCCGTATGTCTCGGCACAGCCTGCTATGTTAAAGGCTCTCAGGCAGTGCTTGATAAGATTTGCGAAATTCTCGGCATACAGCCCGGCGAATGCACTCCCGACCTCAAATATTCGATTGAAGCCTGCCGCTGCATTGGCGCCTGCGGACTTGCTCCCGTTTTCACCGTTAACGACGATGTTTACGGCAGAGTTACTCCCGACCAGGTAAAGGATATCCTCGCAAAATATAACTGATAAAAATTTCCGCAAATCAGGGGATTGAAAATGACAATTAATGATATAAAAAATTTGCTTGACGCTCAGGTCGTATGCGGAGAAGATGTTCTCGATAAAGAAGTTATTTCCGCCTGCGGAAGCGATATGATGAGCGATGTTCTTGCGTTTGTTAAAAACCGTGCGGTTCTGCTTACCGGACTTATGAATGCTCAGGTTATACGCACTGCGGAAATGATGGATATGATTTGCGTTGTTTTCGTAAGAAATAAAAAACCTTCGGATGATATCATTCAGCTTGCAAAGGATGGCGGCATTGCCGTGCTTTCATCTCCGAAGCGTATGTATGAGGCCTGCGGCATTCTTTACACAAACGGTCTTAAAGGCGACGGTGAATGCAATGGATGATAAGTTAACTTACCGTTACGATGTTGACGGCGAAAATTTCACCTCTGCCGGTCAGGCATCGGTTCAGGTAAAAAAAACGCTCCGTCAGCTCGGGTTCGACCCCGAAACAATCCGCAGAGTGTCAATAGCCATGTATGAGGGCGAAATAAATATGGTTATTCACGCCGGCGGAGGAATTGCCGATGTAACCGTCAGCGACGGCGAAATCGAAATAAAGCTCACCGATAACGGTCCCGGCATAGAGAATATCGAGCAGGCAATGCAGGAGGGCTTCTCAACTGCTCCCGATGATATTCGCTCTCTCGGCTTCGGAGCCGGAATGGGTCTGCCGAATATGAAAAGATATACCGATTTCATGCAGATTGATTCCGTTGTCGGCAAGGGTACAACAATAACGATGAAAGTCAATTGCTAAGATGAAAGGAGCGGTGCATATGTCCGCTTATATCCATTCCGTTTCACTCGATGCGGATAAATGCACGGGCTGCACAACCTGCATGAAGCATTGTCCCACCGAGGCAATCAGGATAAAAAAAGGCTGTGCCGTTATTGACCCCGACCGCTGTATTGACTGCGGCGAATGTATAAGAAACTGCCCCAATAACGCCAAAAAAAGCAGATATAATTCCTTTGAGGAGCTCAACAAATTCAAATATAAGGTTGCACTTCCGGCACCTGCTCTCTTTGCACAGTTTGATAATCTTGATGATATTGATATCGTGCTTCAGGGACTTCTTGATATAGGCTTTGACGATATTTTCGAGGTTGCTCAGGCGGCTGAAAAGGTTTCGGAATACACAAGAATTTATCTTGAAACCGAGGGAATTAAAAAGCCGGCAATCAGCACCGCCTGCCCCGTTATTGCAAGGCTTATCGGACTTCGTTTCCCGTTCCTTAAGGATAATCTTGTTCCGCTTCTTCCTCCGATGGAGGTTGCGGCATCAATGGCAAGGGAAAAAGCACAAAAGGAAAATCCCGAATTAAAGCCCGATGATATATGTATCTGCTTCATCTCCCCCTGCCCTGCCAAGGTCAGTTATATAAAGAACGGCTTCGGCAGTTATAAAAGCCAGGTTGATATCGCTCTTTCAATGAGCGAAGTATATTTTCAGCTTATCAATGTTATGAAGCGTGACAAGCCCTGCAAAATCTCCGCAAAGGCCGGCAGAATAGGCTTGAGCTGGGCGCTTTGCGGCGGAGAGGGTTCTGCGCTGTTTAACGATAAAATAATCGCCGCAGACGGAATTAACAATGTTATTTCCGTGCTCGACCAGATTGAAGACGGCAACATTCCGCCGGTTGATTTTGTTGAGCTTGACGCCTGCCCGGGCGGCTGTGTCGGCGGTGTGCTCACGATTGAAAATCCGTATGTTGCGAAAAACCGTCTGCATACATTGAGAAGATATATGCCGATTGGTCAGGCTTCGGATATTTCGGTAAAAAACTTCGTTCCCGAGAACTGCTTCTTCTGCGACCTGCCAGATTATCAGCCGCTCAACAGACTGAGCGATAATATCGGCGAATCAATGCGGCTGATGGCAAAAATTCAGCAGGTCAGAAAAGAACTTCCCGGAATTGACTGCGGTTCCTGCGGCGCTCCGAGCTGTCGTGCGTTTGCCGAGGATATAGTTCTCGGAAATGCCGACCAGAACGACTGCATAATCGCTTATAAAGAAGCATTCAAAAAATACATTGAAAATTACAGAGGCAAAAAAGATGAAAGTTAAAGACCTTGTTGCTTCGGGAAAATTTGATGTTGTCTCTCTCCCCCATGAGGAAAGAGAAATAAACGGCGTTTATATCGGTGACCTGCTCAGCTGGGTAATGGGCAGAGCAAAAGCGGATAATGCGTGGATAACGATAATGTCAAACATCAATATCGTTGCCGTTGCTTCGCTTGCCGATACCGCCTGCATAATTCTTGCCGAGGGTGTTTCGCTTGAAAAAACGGTTATCGAAACGGCTCAGGCAAAGGGAATTAATATTCTTTCATCTCAGCTTCCGGCTTATGAAACGGCAATGGCGCTCGGCGCTTTTGAGAAATGAAAAAATATTATTACGATTTGCACATTCATTCCTGCCTTTCGCCCTGCGGCGATAACGATATGACACCCAACAATATTGCAGGAATGGGCGTGGTTGCAAAGCTTGATATTATGGCACTGACCGACCACAACACCTGCAAAAACTGTCCTGCATTTTTCAAAACGGCTCGGCGAAACGGAATAATTCCCGTTGCCGGTATGGAGCTGACAACAGCCGAGGATATACACCTCATATGTCTGTTTGAAAAGCTTGAAAATGCGGTTGAATTTGATGCTTTTGTAAATTCTCACAGAATACCCATTAAGAACAGGGTTGATATATTCGGCGAACAGTTTATAATGAATGAGGATGATGAGGTTATCGGAACGGATGAAAATCTGCTCCCGAATGCAACCGATATCACCGTTGACGAAGCTCCCGCAATCGTTGAAAAATTCGGCGGAATATGTTATCCGGCTCACATTGACCGTGAAGCAAACGGAATAATCGCAACGCTCGGTGTTTTCCCCGAATTTCCTTATTTCCCCTGCGCCGAATTTTACGATTACGAAAAAATCGAAAAATACAAATCCGATTTCGGAATACTTGCGGACAAGCCGGCCGTTATCTCGTCGGATGCCCACTATCTTTGGGATATAAGCGGCAGACTTTACGGCTTTGAGCTTGAATGTGAAGAAAATCCCGATTCGGTACGCAAGGCACTTTTTGAAAGGCTGAAAGGCTTATGAAAGAACTTTCACTGAATATTCTCGATATATCTCAGAATTCCGTCAAAGCAAAGGCAAGTGTTATAACAATTAAGCTTGACGAAACCGCCGAAACGCTTTTTCTCTCGATTGAGGATAACGGCTGCGGCATGACGGCTGAGCAGGTTTCGAATGTTATGAACCCGTTTTTCACCACCAGAACAACCCGGAATGTGGGGCTCGGCGTTCCGCTTCTGAAATTGGCGGCAGAGCAGACCGGCGGAGAAATAACGATAAAATCCGTCAGCGAAACTGATGACGCCGAAAATCACGGAACGGTTATCACGGCGAAGTTTTTTAAAAATCATCTTGATTTCACTCCGCTGGGTGATATTGTTTCAACGGTCACATCACTTATTCAGGGTGCTCCCGATATAAGGTGGATATTCATTCACAACACGGTGAACGGAAGCGTTGAGCTTGACACCGAGGAGCTGAAAGCGGTTCTCGGAGAGGTTCCGCTTGATAATTATGAGGTTATAAAATGGATTGAGGAATACCTCAAAGAGGGGTATAACTCGGTTTCATATAAATAATGTATATAATAAAACAGAGAGGATAGATATTATGAAATCATTGGCTGAGCTTGCTGCAATCAGAGAAAAGATGAAAGACAAGGTCGTTCTTCGTGAGGGCAGTGGCGAAATCAGAGTAGTAGTCGGCATGGCAACCTGCGGTATTGCCGCCGGAGCAAGACCCGTTCTCAATGCTTTTGTTGAGGAAATCAGCAAGGCGGGACTTAGCGAAAAGGTTACCGTTTCACAGACGGGATGCATAGGCGTTTGCCAGTTTGAGCCCGTTGTTGAAATCTATGAAGCCGACAAGGAAAAGGTTACTTATGTTAAAATGACCGCCGAAAAGGCTGCCGAGGTTGTTGAAAAGCACCTCAAGGGCGGTAAGGTCATCACAGAATATACCATCACAAACGCTATCTCATAAGGGAGGTTAAAAATATGATTCGTTCCCAGGTATTGATTTGCGGCGGCACCGGCTGTACCTCATCAGGCAGTAAGGTTCTTATGTCCGCATTCGATGAAGAAATCAAAAAGCAGGGACTTGAAGAGGAAGTTAAAATCGTTCCCACGGGCTGCTTCGGACTCTGTGCAAACGGACCCGTTGTTATCATCTATCCCGAGGGCACATTTTACAGCCGTGTTCAGCAGGGCGATGTTGCCGAAATAGTTGAGGAGCATCTTCTCAAGGGCAGACAGGTTGAAAGACTTGTTTATAAGGATGTTGACGAATCCGTTAAGGAAGAAGCCGCAAAGCATGTTTCTCTTAACGATACCGCTTTCTATAAGGCTCAAAAGAGAGTTGCGCTTCGCAAATTCGGCCTTATCAATCCCGAAAGCATTGACGAATACATTGCCATGGACGGCTATGCCGCACTCGGCAAGGTTCTTACCGAGATGACTCCGCAGGATGTTATCAAAACGGTTATGGACTCAGGTCTCAGAGGAAGAGGCGGCGGCGGATTCCCCACCGGCAAAAAGTGGAGCTTTACGGCGGCCAACTCCGCAAATCAGAAGTATGTTGTATGTAATGCCGACGAAGGCGACCCGGGCGCATTCATGGACCGTTCCGTTCTTGAAGGCGACCCCCACTGCATCGTTGAAGCTATGACAATCTGCGGTTACGCAACAGGCGCAACAGAGGGTTATATCTATGTTCGTGCAGAGTATCCCATCGCTGTTCACAGACTTGAGATTGCTATCAAGCAGGCTAAGGAATACGGCCTTCTCGGCAAAGATATTTTCGGCTCAGGCTTTGACTTCGACCTTCATATCAGACTCGGCGCAGGCGCATTCGTATGCGGCGAAGAAACAGCTCTTATGACATCAATCGAAGGCAACCGCGGCGAACCCAGACCCAGACCTCCCTATCCCGCAGTTAAAGGTCTTTTTGCAAAGCCAACAACAGAAAACAATGTTGAAACCTTTGCAAACATTCCCCAGATTATCCTCAAGGGCGCAGAGTACTTCAACTCAATGGGTACAGAGCGTTCAAACGGCACAAAGGTATTTGCTCTCGGCGGTAAGATTTCAAACACAGGTCTTGTTGAAATCCCCATGGGCACTACTCTTCGTGAAATCATTGAGGACATCGGCGGCGGTGTTCCCAACGGCAAAAAGATCAAGGCAGCCCAGACAGGCGGCCCCTCAGG
>JAZQON010000054.1:0-30333 GCA_045627825.1 Acutalibacteraceae bacterium | reverse complement strand
GCCCAGACCGTATGTGAGCATCAGCGGAAGCTCGGGGAAAAGCTCGTGAGCTTTAATGAGATTATCAAATTCAAACGACTGCATAATGCACATTGAAAGGTCGTAGGTTTTGCCGCAGATTGTGAATATCTCTTTTACCTGCTCTTCGCTGAAATCGCCCTTTAATTCGATGAAACAAATCATATTATATTGCTTCATTATTTCAAGATAACGCACAAGAGTGCAGAGATAAAGCTTATCTCTTGTTTTGTTGTTTTTGAGCGGCTTTGCGGTAAGCTCCGCATAGGTATGCTCCGCAATAATCATTTCCGTTCCGTCCTCAAAAACCGCTTCCGCATTGTGGCTTGTAACATAAATTCCGTCAGATGTAACTCTTATATCGGTTTCCGCACCGCCTGAGCCGTGCTTTGCGGCTTCAACGAAAGCCTGCTCGGTATTTTGGAGATATCTGCCGCTGTAACCTCTGTGGCCTATCATGCAAATCTCGGGCTGTTCAACGGGAACAAAAATTCCACCTATTGCCGTGAAAACCGACATGATGAATGCCGAGAGAATTTTGAAAAAAAGCTGAACTGTCATTTCTTTTACCTCCGATTTAATATACAATAAATTTATCACAACAGAATAATTGTGTCAAGGCTTGCAGGTAAATATTTCGTAATGTATGAATATTGAACAAATTCATTGACTTTTGCATTTATAATTGATAGAATAAATCGTAAAATATTTTTAAAGGAGAATTGTTTATGGCATTTTCCGATTTCGGCGTTTTTCTCGGCGATATTTCCCGTGCGGAAATAAATCATTACACCAAAGACCCTCTTAAGGCACAGAAAAGCGTTCTGAAAAAGATTATCAGAAGAAATAAAAACTGTGAGCTGGGCAAAAAGCTCAACCTTAAGGATGTTCATTCAATAGAGGATTATCAGAGGATAGTTCCTCTTTCGACCTATGCCGATTATGAACCTTATGTTGACCGTATGCTCAACAACGGCGAAAAAAGGCTGATGTATTCGGGCTTTAATTTCCGCTATGCTTCATCGTCAGGCTCGGTCGGAAAGCCCAAAATGCTCCCCAAGGGCGCAAATGACCTTTGGAAAATGCAGTGCATCGGCTTTTCCGTTTCGGTTGCCACGGCTTTTCACTATATGAAAGAAAGAGGAATAAGAATGTCCAATCAGGTTGGACCTCTTGCCCTCAATCTTTCGGGTCATAAAACTCCCGACGGCAAAATGAGCAACGGTGCGGCGCAGATACCTTTAAGAATGTTAAAACCCATTCTTCCGTTTTTCTGCACTTCTCCGCTTCCTCTCCTTTTTCCGAATCTTGAGGATAAATATGATACATCCTATCTTCATCTGAGATTTTGTCTTGAAAACAAAAAGGTAAGTTATCTCGGCTCAATCGTTGTTACTCTGCTCACTCAGATGTTTGATTATCTTGAGGAAAACTGGGAAATGCTCTGTGATGACATCGAAAAGGGCATAATCAACCCGAATATTGACTGCACAGAAGAATTTCGCAAGAAATACGCAAAAAAGCTTAAACCCAATCCCGAGAGAGCGGCTGAGCTTCGCAGGGAATTTGAAAAGGGTTTTGAAGACCCGATTGCACCCCGTATATGGCCCGGACTTCAGTGGGCATACGGTATGATGGGCTCAAACCTTTCCGTTTATGTTGAAAAGCTCAGAAAGCATATCGGTCCGAATGTACCCATTCACAATATGGGATATGCGGCGGCGGAGGGCTTTTTCGCAACTCCCACCGAGCTTGACGCAACCGACTATGTTCTCACGCCTTACACTGTTTTTTTTGAATTCCTGCCTGTTAACGACGGTGAAGATAAGGCAAACGATAATCAGAAACCTCTGCTTATAAACGAGCTTGAAGTCGGAAAGGAATATGAGGTTATCGTTTCCAACTTCTCGGGACTTTACAGATACAAGATGGAGGATGTTATCAAGGTTACGAGAATGTATAACAACACTCCCGAGGTTGAGCTGATGTTCCGTCAGAACCTTTCGATGAATGTAGCAAACGAAAAAACCACCACCGATATGATAGATGCCGCCGCCGAGCGTATTGCCCGTGAAGCCGGCATCGAATATCAGGGCTTCAGCTTTTATCCCGATTTTTCAACCAAACCGCCGAGATATACAATGCTTGCCGAAATCCGGGGCGGAGTTCCGTCTGAGGAAACGAGAGAAAAGCTTATTGAAGCGCTTGACGGGGCTATGGACGATATCAACGAAAAGTATTATAAATACAGACGCTGGGGAATGCTCAATAAGCCCGAGGTACTTTTCTTAGAGCCGGAAACTTATGTCAATTATAATAAATACCTTGCATCAAAGGGAGTTGTTCTCAATCAGATAAAGCCGGTTACGGTTATAAACAACGATGAAAGAAGAAAATTCTTCTTCTCCCATGTTGCCACGGAAAGCGAGCTTGCAAAGAAGCTTTCGGAATAATAAAAAATATTTATATTTTTATTTGATTTTCAGGAAATATATGCTATAATGAAGTGAAAAATAAAATCATGGAGGCAAATTATGGATCAGAAACTGCAACCTTTGTTTACCCCTTGGAAAATCGGTAACTGCGAGATTAAAAACCGCATAGTGCTCACAAGTATGGGCGGAACCGACCTTTTCGGATGGATGGAAATCAACCATTTCGATAAGGACGGCGCAAAGTTCATAATGGAAGTTGCGAAAAACAACTGCGGTCTTGTGCTTCCCGGTTGTCAGCCCGTATATAACCCGATGTTCGGTCAGTGGCTTGAAAACAACAAAAAGATGTTCAAAGACCTTGCAAAATGGATGCCCGAATTCCATAAGACCGGCGCAAAGCTTTTCGTTCAGCTTACCGCAGGCTTCGGCCGTTCATTTACCGTCAGCAGTATGATGGAAACTCTTTACAACACACCGGTTGTAAATGTTCTCAGCAAGCCTTTTATGAATCTCGATAAAATTACAGCTACTGCTTCTCCGTCACCGAACCGTTGGAGCGATAAGCTTCCGTCAAGAGAAATGACGAAGAAGGAAATAGACAGATTTGTTCAATCCTTTGCAAAGAGTGCAAAGCTCCTTAAGGATGCAGGCGTTGACGGTGTTGAGGTTCATGCCGTTCATGAAGGTTATCTCCTTGACCAGTTCACTCTTAAATATGTTAATAAGCGTACCGATGAATACGGCGGCTCATTCGAAAACCGTTACCGCTTTGCCGTTGATATTGTTAAGGCAATCAAAAAGGAATGCGGTCAGGATTTCCCCGTATCCCTCCGTTACAGCGTTCTTTCAAAGACCAAGGGCTTCCGTCAGGGCGCTATCCCCGGCGAGGATTATGTTGAAGCCGGCCGTGATATGGAAGAATCCGAAAAGGCTATTAAGTATCTTTCCGATGCAGGATACGATATGTTCAACTGCGATAACGGAACTTATGATGCATGGTACTGGGCACATCCGCCGGTATATATGCCCGAAAACTGCAACCTTGCAGATGTTGAGCATATAAAGCAGTTTACCGATAAGCCCGTAGTATGCGCAGGCAGACTCAATCCGAGAGTTGCCGCCGATTCGATTGCGGCAGGTAAGCTCGACGGCGCAGGCTTCGCCCGTCCGTTCCTTGCAGACCAGGAGTGGGTAACCAAGCTCATGAACGATAAGGAAGAGGAAATCAGACCTTGTATCCTTTGCCATAACGGTTGCTTCAATATGAGCCATTATAAAGGCGTTCCCAACGACCAGGATCTTTCCGATTCACTCCATATGTCAAGATGTGCGGTTAACGCCGAAACAATGCAGTGGAAGAAGCACTATATTAAGAAAACCAATTCGCCTAAGACCGTTCATATCGTAGGTGGCGGCGTAGGCGGTATGGAAGCGGCAAGAGTTCTCAAGCTCAGAGGACATAACCCGATTATCCATGAAAAGAGCGGCGTTCTCGGCGGAACATTCATTCCCGCAAGTGCCGAATCGTATAAAGGTAAGCTTCGTGAGCTCCTTGATTGGTACAGACTTCAGATGAAGAAGCTCAACATTGAAGTAAAATTCAATGACGAGATTAAGGATATTGCCGAGTTCGGCGATGCTCCCGTTATTATCGCAACCGGTTCTGTTCCCGTTAAGCTTCGTAAGCTTCCCGGATTTGACAAGACTGTTGAGGGTTGCGAATTCCTTAACGGTGAAAAGCAGGTGGGCGATACTGTTGCTGTTATCGGCGGCGGACTTACCGGCTGTGAAATCGCTTATGAAATCGCACTCCAGGGCAAGAAGCCCATCATCGTTGAGATGAAGGATGACCTTGTAAGCCAGAAGGGTGTTTGCCTTGCCAATTCCTCTTATCTCAGAGAGTGGTTCGAGCTTAACAAAGTTCCCGTATATCTTGAAACCGCACTCAAAGAGGTTAAGGACGGTTCAATTGTTTGTGCCGATAAAGCAGGAAAAACATTTGAAATTCCCTGCGATTCCGTTATCAGCTGCGTAGGCTATATTCCCAATCCGCTCACCAAGGACGGCGGAAAGAATGTTTATCTCGTAGGTGACTGCCTTGCAATCGGAAATCTCCGTTCCGTTGTATGGCGTGCATACGATGTTGCAATGAGCATCTGAAAATAAAAAATTCCGCTCCGAACCATTACGGCTCGGAGCGGTTTTTATATAATTCAGTTCTTTTTTTCGGAGCATTTTTTTGCGGCGAAGAAAAACACATAAAATCCGATAACCGAAAGAATTGTTACAAACAGAACGCTTTCGTTGCCGCTGATTACTGCATTTTTAAATTCGCCTATGCCTGAATATGAAAGATAGTAAACGGCATCATCACCGAGCAGGTAATAAAAGAGAATACATACCGAAAACCAAATCGGCGCCGCTTTCATGCAGTAATCCTCAATGCGAAGCGGAACGGGAACCTGCAATTCTTTTTTGAGAATGTTCTTTTTGCCTATGAGCAGGCAGATTACAAGAGATATTACCGCAAGTACAGCCAAGATAATGAGCCCGAGCGTTTCATCGTCTTTAATGTAACCTTTTTCGCAAAGCTGGTCGCTCAGGCGCAGACCGAAACACCTTGCCATAAGCAGGCAGGGGAGAAAGAGAACGAAAATGCTGTCAAAGAGATAACGGAGAGTTTTGTTTTCAAAGAAAGATTTTTCTTTATACTTGCCCTCACCGTCAATGAGCTTTTTAGGCAGGCAAACAAGGATAAGCATTATTCCGAAGCCGATAAAAAATCCGGTCAGGAATTCCCACATTGTCCAGCCGCCCACTCTGAAGAAATCGGGAATATTTATTCCGGCAAGCAAGCTTCTGTCCCAGCCTGCAATAATCGTGAAGTCGGCAAGAGTTATTGCAAGAGCGGAAACGATATTTATTCCCGTTGAAATCATGGCGGTTACCTTATCTTTAAATGCAATTAAAGCTGTCAGAGAAACAGCAAGAGCCGCTATTGCACGGGAGATAACAACGATGCTTGTAAAATAATTTCTGCAAAACGGAATTTTTTTCGCATATGCCGCAGAGCCGAGATTTTTTATGTAAGCTGCCATCGGCGTAAGGCTTATACCACGGTCTGCAAGACCCTGCTTTGCCATTTCCGAAGCCTCGGGGCAGATTTTCGGCAGAATATAGTGAGAAACGGAAAACTGGCAGGCAATTGCAATAACATAAAACACGCCAATCAGTACGGCGTAATGCCAAATTTTATAATCTTTTTTTGAAAACAGAGAACCGATAAACATTGCGAAAAGCGGCATCCAGCTGAAACCGAGAAGCAGCATTATTATAAGTCCCGAATACGGATTAATTGTGGTAAAATTTGCTTTTTCCGCACTGAGGAACGGGGCATCGGCGTAAAGATAACCGCTCATCTGGCTGTTGAGCGTTCCCCAACCTCCTACGGTTATACCCATAAGTATAACTGCAAACGGAATAGATTCATAACGCATTTTTCTTCTGTTTCCGAAAAAAGCATAGATAATATAAATCAATGTCATTCCTACGGAAAACATTCCCCACATTGAGCTCCAGCCCCGTGAACCTCTCGCACGCCACATAAATCCCGTTGCGCAGGCACAGGCGAGTACCATAAAAATTTTTGCCGGAACGGTCAAATTGCGTGTCCCTTTTGTTGACATAATCAGGTCACTTCCCTTTAATTTAATATGATAATATATTTATCAGAAGAATTCAATACATTTTTTATATATTCAGGTTGAAAAAGGTAATTATATGTGTTAAATTAGAAACGGAGGTGTTCATATGAAAGAATTCAGTATTATTGCCGCAGACGGTCTTAAGCTTTCGGCGGCGCTGTTTGAATGTGAAGAACCCAAAGCGGTTATTCAGGTTATTCACGGCGCAAAGGAACATAAGGAAAGATATTATGATTTTATCAACTTTTTGAATTCAAAGGGATATGCCGTAATTATTATCGATAACAGGGGACACGGCCATTCGGTTAACGAAAAATATTTTCTCGGACATTTTGACGGGATAATGCAGGTTGTTGAAGACCAATATATCGTAACGCAGTATATAAAAAGCGTTTACCCCGGTAAGGAGCTTTATATGTTCGGGCATTCTCTCGGTTCGTGCATAGCTAGAATATATCTGCAAAAGCACGATGACGAAATCAAAAAGCTCGTGCTTACGGGAACGGTTTTCCCGATTCCCATCTGCAAGCTCGGAGATAAGCTTTGCGCCGTTGCCGTTGAACGCCACGGAAAATATTCAACTCAGGGCATAATTTCAAAAATCGCCAATGCCGACAGCGACAGCTGGGTATGCGCAAACCCCGAAACCATGGCGGTTTACAGAAAGGATATGCTTGTTAAAAAATGCACCTACACCAATGCGGCAATAGCTTCAATAGTGCAGGCGGATGAATTTATGACCGATTATAAGAGTTTTGAGCTGAAAAATCCGAAGCTTAAAATCCTCAGTGCAAACGGTGCGCAGGATGTTTGCATGGGCACTCCTTTCGGACTTAAAAGCTCGATTAAGGCGTTGAATAAAATCGGATATAAGGATGTTCAGGGAATTATTTATCCCGGAATGAAACACGAAGTTATCAACGAAACGGATAATGCAAAGGTATATAATGATATACTGAATTTTTATGACAACTGAATATTCTATTATTCATAATAAAAAAGCAATTCTGAAATTACCTGATTGTTTGGTGATTTCTCAGAATTGCTTGTTTTTTTATTGTTTGCTTTTCGGTCTGCGCTGAATGCGAGGGCGGCTTTGATTATTTGAGCATCTCTGCGATTATAGCCTTTACGGTGTCGATAACCTTATCAAGCTCAACCTTCATATTGATTTCCTTATCTCTTGAAACGACCTCGCAAACACCTTCTTTAAGGTTTCTGGGGCTTACGATTACTCTGACGGGAACGCCGAGAAGGTCGGCATCGGAGAACATTGCGCCGGGACGGATGTTTCTGTCATCATAGATAACTTCCACTCTGTCGGCAAGCATTTTTTCATAGAGACCGTCGGAAACGCTCTTGCATTCCTCGTCATCGGCTCTCAGACAGCAAAGCTCAACCTGCCACGGTGCAATTGACATCGGCCATATCGGACCGTAATCATCGTGATGTGCTTCGCAAACAGAAGCCGCAAGTCTGCCGACGCCGATACCGTAACAGCCCATAATCGGATAATGAAGCTCGCCCTCTTTATCAATGAACTGCATACCCATCGACTTGGTGTATTTTGTGCCGAGCTGGAAGATGTTGCCGACCTCAATTCCTCTTGAAATCGAAATTGAATGTTTTCCGCACTTGGGGCAGATACCGCCGCTGATGATTTTTGCAAGGTCAATATATTCAACTTCACCTACATCACGGCTGATTTTAAGGCCGGTATAATGATGGTCAAGCTTATTTGCACCGCAGGAAAGATTATGAGTATCCTTAAGAGATGCATCATAAAGAACGGTGAATTTTTCGGTATCCATACCGTAAGGACCGATAAATCCGGCAAGCAGTCCGCAGTCATCGGTGATAACTGCCGGATGTATGTTTTCGCCGAGATAATTTGTGAGCTTGGTTTCATTAACATCAAGGTCACCACGGATGAAAACAACAACATATTCATCCGTCATATTCTTCTGATAAACAACCGCCTTGCAGGTGTCCTTAACATCGGCTTTAAGGAATCCGCAAACCTCTTCGATTGTGTGCATATTCGGTGTATAAACAAGCTCAAGCTCCTTGCTTTCACCCTCACATTTGTTTTCGATAATGCTTTCGGCGGCTTCCATGTTTGCTCTGTAATCACATTCGGTGCAGATTGCGATTGAATCCTCACCGATATCGGTGAGAAGCATATATTCGTGAGAAACGGCGCCGCCCATCATGCCGGAATCCGATTGAACCGTAACAACCTCGGGAATTCCGCAGCGTGCAAAAATCTTATTATATGCGTCATAGCATACGGCATAATATCTTTCCAAATCTTCCTGCGAGGTGTGGAAAGAATATGCATCCTTCATCGTAAATTCACGAACACGGATAAGGCCTGCTCTGGGTCTTGCTTCATCACGGAATTTAGTCTGAATCTGATAAATCATAAACGGATATTTGAGATAGCTGTTTGCATAATCTCTTACAAGCTGAACGGCGGCTTCCTCATGGGTCATACCGAGAACCATGGGAACATCGTTTCTGTCTTTAAAACGCAGAAGCTCACTGCCGATGCTTTCGTATCTGCCGGATTCTGCCCAGAGAGAACCGGGCATAACAACGGGGAACTGAACCTCCTGGCCGTCAATGGCATCCATTTCCTCACGAATGATATTTTCAATTTTCTTGGTAATGCGGCGAAGCGGCATATAGGAAGAATAAATTCCGTTTGCAACGCCTTTCATATATCCGCCTCTGAGCATGAGAGCATGGCTGTCTACCACGCAGTCAGAGGGCTTTTCTTTGAATCTTTCGCCTACGAGTTTATCAATTTTCATAATCTGACCTCTTTTATATATTTTAACTTATTTATTTTACATTATATATTGCTTAATGTCAACAAAAAAATCATTTTATAAAAATATTAAAATATTTTAAAAAAAGTTTACATTTATATATATAGTTTGTAACAAATCACTATTGACAAAATATTATTTTATTATAAAATAATAAACATAAATCTTTATAAATTTTATGTGATGTGTCCTATATTTTATTTCGGCATAGAATTATGAAAGGGGGGACCGGCTGAATGAAATCATATCTCAATAAAATAATTTCCGTTCTGATGTGCTTAACAATGATGTTTGCTATAGCCGTTCCTCTTTGCGTGCCTGTTTCGTCAGAAGAGGGAACGGGAGCCGGCGGAGCCTATTCGGAAGACGGCATTGAGCTTACCAAATCATACGATGCTTCAACCGGCTTGCTTACCCTTGAAGCTTATGTTACGGGATATTCGGTAACCACAACCACAACAACCTTTGAACCCACCGATGTTATTCTCGTGCTTGACCAGTCAGGTTCGATGGTATATAAGGATAACGGATATTCGGCGGATACAAGAATAGATGACGGAAACGGAAATAAGATTTCAAAGCTTGATGCTTTAAGAAATTCGGTTACGGCGTTTATGAATTTCGTTTCCGAATCGGACAGAGATATAAGAGTTGCCGCAGTCGGATTTTCAGACGGCAACAGAGCGGGAAAAGACGGAATTTATTATTATAATACCGAGCTTTTCAATCTTTCTCAGAATACCGTTTCAAAGAAAAGATATAATGAAATTTCGAGTTACAGCGGTGTTTTCGGTTCGGCGCAGTCATTTGACTCCGCAAAAATCTCAAATTTCGTAAGCAATATCTGTTCAGATGATTTGGATACGGTAACTTATAATACCTATCACGATTTGGGTTTGGAAATGGCGCTCAATGTTATAAATTCCAGAAGCACCGTAAAGGGAGCCGACGGCAAGAGCGAAGCGGACAGAAAGTGCATTGTTATCATGTTTACAGACGGCGAACCGTATAAAGACAGCGAATACGGTGATACAAAAAAATCGGTTGCCTGCAATGCAATAAATAATGCAAAATCAATAAAAGACAAGGGCGCAACGGTTTATACGGTCGGAATTTTCGACGGCGCAAATGTTGATCACGATATCGGATATAAATATTCCGGAAGCTCTGTTTTGTCAGCTTCTACAATGTTAAGCGGATTCAACAAATCGGGAACAACATCGGTATATGCAAGAAACCTTTTCCTGCATTTTCTTTCTTCCAACTATCCCACAGCATCGGCGTTATCCGTTTCTCCGTTTACCGTAACACCTGGTGACAGAAAATCGGGGAATAATTATTTCCCGGTATTGAACGATGCCAGCCTGCTTACGGCGGCATTTGAGGGAATAGCTTCTCAGGTTGTTTCGGGCGGAGCAACAACGGTGCTCGAGGAAGAAACAGAGCTCAGGGATGTTATTTCAAATAAGTTTGTTTACGATACAACAAACGATAAAAAGGCTCATGTATATTACGCCGATTATATCGGAGAAAATCAATGGGGTGAGCTTCATGAATTTCCCGAAGATTCCGGCGTAACGATTGACGATATAACGAATCCGAAAACCGTAAGCGTTACGGGCTTCAGTTATTCGGATAACTGGTGCGGAACAAGCACGGTTGACGGAGTGGTATCTTACCGGGGACGAAAGGTAGTTTTAACCATTCCGATAAAGCCGGCTGACGGTGCCGAGGGTGAATCGGGTGTTAATACCAACGACCCGACATCGGGAATTATACCCGAGCCCGGCAAAGACCCCGTTCAGAATTTCCCTGTTCCCACAACCGACCTTCCTACGGATATAAAGATAATCAAGCGGTTTGACGGTGACTATATTCCGAGCAGTAAAACCTTTGAGCTTGCAGCTTCGGTAACGGATTATATAACCGGTTATCTTCCTGCGGATGCGGATAATTATACAAAGGCAACCACAGCCCCGAATTCATATGACAATATTATTCTCGGCAAAGACGGAGAATACAGCGATATAAAAAATATTCTCGTTAAATCCGATAAGCGTTCAAGCTCGGTAACTGTTACGGAAAAAGCCGTTCCAGTGGGATATACCGTAACGATTGCGGCAGGGGATGTTTCGGAAACATTCATCGGAACGGGCGCAGATGTTTCAAAAACCTTTGATGTAATCGCCGATATGGAGATTACCGTTACAAATAAAAAGCTCAATCCCGACACAACAACCGTAACGATTGAAGAATATGTTACGGGCTACGGAGATATAAATAAGAGCTTTTCGTTTGATACTTCTTATAATTCGGCAGGTACGCCGGAAACAGATAACTTCTCAATCAAAAACGGCGAAACCCACGCCATAGGAGATGTTGATGTAACCAAAGACGGAACGGTTATAATCAAGCCGGAAACCGTTGAAGGCTATACAACAAAGGTTATGGTCGGCGAAACCGAATATTCTCCCGATGAAAACGGTAAATTCGTAATTCCCGTTGTTGAGAATATGAGAATAAAGGTTATTCACGATAAAGCCTCTCCCGATACCGCTGATATTGATTTCAAAATGTTGACCGGCGGAAATATGGGAGATAAAGCCCAGCAGTTCACTGTTACGGGTACACCCGATGATTTTTCATACAAAATGAAACACGGTGATACCGAAAAGCTTGCCGATATTCCCATCGGAAGCACGGTCAAATTCAAGGTAGGTGCTCCCGAGGATTATACGGATATAAAAGTTCTCATAAACGATAAAGAAGTAACACCTATTAACGGAGAATACATTTTCGATGTTGACGGAGAAACAACGGTATCAATAACCTGCTCACGGGATGCGCTGATTGATACGGGAATTGTTCTTGACAGTGTGCCTTATGTAATAATTGTCATTATGGTTGTTCTCGGAATTTCCGCAATTATAATAAGGAAAAAGAAGAAAGAATAGCCGTGGACGAAAAAGCAAAGCTCAAAAAGGAATATATAAGGCTGGCTGTCAGAATTGTTACAATAGCATTAATCTTCTTTATAATTTTCACATTTTTCTTTATGATAGCTCAGATGCACGGAACAGATATGTATCCGTCAATAAAAGACGGAGATTTGATTTTCGGCTATCGGCTTCAGAAAAAATATGAAGTGGGCGATATAGTAGCATTTACCGAAAACGGTAAAACGCTTGTCGGCAGAGTTGCGGCGGCAGGCGGCGATGTGATAGAGCTTAATCAGGCAGGCGGAGTTTATGTTAACGGAACGGCACAGTCTGGAGAGATAATTTTTCCGACATATCCGAAAGAAAGCATAAAATTTCCGTATAAGGTGCCCGAAAACAGCGTTTTCATTCTTTGTGATTACAGAACCAACTGTGTTGACAGCCGTAATTTCGGCGCTGTCGATACGGATGATATAAAATGTAAGGTAATAACTCTGCTTCGCCGCAGAGCGTTATAAACAGTAAAAAATTTTTAAATACACGGAGGAAACAGCAATGAAAAAACTTTCAGCACTCTTACTTGCAATCGTAATGATTGCGGCAATGATGGTTCCGGCATTCGCCGAGGAACCGACCTATCCCGATGTTAATGCGGGTAAAACAGAAGATTTCGTAAACGAAACATCCGTTGTAATTCCGCTTTACTACAAGGAATTAAATGAAGGCTCAGTAAGCCCGGCAGAAACCTTTAAGCTTAAGATTGAAGCTTTTTCCGTTGCACAGACAAAACTTGCTCTTGATGCCGTTCCGGCAATTTCGGATGCTTCCGTTACTTTTGCCAAAGGCGATGCAACGGTTGAGGGTAAGCGTGGAACAGCCACAATAACCCTTCCCGAGCCTTCCGCTTTCGGAACAGTAGGTCTTTTCACTTATAAAATCACTCAGATTGTTCCAGAAAGCGGCAAAAAAACAGCAGGTGTTTATTATGACACAACTCCCACATTCCTTAAGCTCACTGTTATCGAGCAGAACGGACTTAAAGTAATCGCAGCTGTTCACTATGAAACCGAAAACGGCACAAAAATAGACGGTAACGATGATGACCTCACCGCAGGCGTAGGCATTACCAATATCTATAAGGCTGCCGCAAAGAACCCCGATAATAACTCTTCAACGGGCTTTGCCGTTAAAAAGATTGTAACCGGTAACTTCGGCGATAAGGCCAAGGAATTTACCGTTAATGTTAGGTTTACCGCTCCTGAAGGAAGTTCATTCTGCGAGGATATAACATATACCGAGGGCGGAGAGCCCAAAAAGGCGGCATTTTCAAGCAGCAACACCGTTGCAACCGCACAAATCAAACTGAAGCATAACGAAACAATATCATTCTCCAATGTTCCTTACAGCTCAATATTTGTTGTTTCCGAAGCAGATTACACAGGCGAAGCAGACGGTTACGATGCCCCCAAATATTCGGTAGATAACGGTACGGGCACAATCAGTGCGGCTGATTTGGAAGTAAGCATTACTAATAATAAGGGTGTTCAGATTGATACCGGCGTTATCATTGACAGCATTCCCTATATTGTGATTCTTGCGTTCATTATCGGCGGTGCGGCACTTCTTATATTCAGAAGAAAGCCCGAAATTGGCTGTTAAATAAAAAAATTCGGCGGTATGCCGAGGTGTACCGCCTGATTTTTCGGGAGCGAAACGCATTGAAAGCGGCTGAAAAATTTCTTAAAATGACCGATAACCTTATAACTGCAATTATTGCTGTAATTCTTGCGGTTTCGGGTATCTATGCCGTTTTCGCTCTCTGGGATAATCATCAGATTTATGCGGCGGCAGAGGATGTTCAGCTCAAAATTCTCGAAAAGAAACCCGATATTTCGGGCGGTAAAGAGAAAATCAAAGAGTCTTTTGAGGAGCTTGACGAGGTTAACCCCGATATCTGCGGTTGGATAACGATTGAAAATACCGAGATAGATTATCCCGTTTTGCAAGGTGAAAATAATTTTTCCTATATAAATACCGATGTTTACGGCAACTTTTCTCTTTCGGGAAGCATATTCCTTGATTCAAGATGCTCGCCGGATTTCAGCGATACTCTTTCGCTGATTTACGGTCACCATATGGCCGGCGGAAAGATGTTCGGCGACCTTGATAAATTTAAGGATAAAAGCTTCTTTGAGGAAAATAAAACCGGCGTGCTTGTTATGCCGGAAAAGGTTTTGAAATTAAAAATTGTTGCCGTTGCAACCGCTTCGGCATCGGACAAAATGTTCTTTGAGCCGTCAGCGCTCAAAGCGGAAAATGTTTATGCATTCTGCGAGCATATAAAAGACTGTTCGCTTTATTGCGATGAAGCGGAGCTTTCAAAGACGGGGAAAAGCACAAGATTTATTGTGCTTTCAACCTGCTCAAGCGATTTTACCAATGCAAGAACGGTTCTGATAACCAAAGTGATTACCGATTAAAAAAAGGGGGAGAGCATATGAAAAAAATATTTGCGGTTATAATGAGTATAATTGTTTCCGCCGTTTTGCTTACAGCCGAATTTTCGGCATGCGTCTATGCGTCCTCCGAACCGCTGAATTCCGTTACCGTAAAGGTTAAAACCACGGGAGAAGCATATTCGGGAGAATTTCTGTTTCAGCTTTCGGGTAAATCGGAAAATGCTCCGATGCCGTCGGAAGCATCTGACGGAATATATAAATTCAAGATTGAAAACGGAAAATCGGCATCACTTCCGAAGGTTGAATATTCAAAGGTCGGAAAGTATGAATATCTGATTTCACAAATTCCGGGCAATGAAAAGGATGTTAAATACGACAGCTCGGAATACAGACTTGTTGTTTATGTTCTGAACGGAGAAAATGACGGTTTTGAGTATTCATATGCAGTGTATAAAAACGGCTCAACAAAGAAAGCAGACGGAATAGAATTTGAAAATTCCCATACTCCCGTAACCGCCGTTATAATCGAAACCACCACAGAAAAGCCGACTGAGGTAACAACAACCGAACCTGAAACTGAGGTTACAACGGAAGAACCGACAACAAAAACCGAGCATCCGATAATTGATAAAATCGAAGATATAATAAATCCGTTTACCGGAAGCGACATTAAAACAACAATATCAATCATTGCTGTTCTGATTACATCAATTGTTGTTACAATAATTGAATTCAAGAAAATAAAGAAATGATAAAAACTGCCCCCACATTGTCACGATGTGAGGGCGATTTTGTTTTTAAGTAAGTTGTTAACGCCAAACTTCCGAGAGTTGACTTCATGTTTGCGAAGCGTAAAGCGTTTCCATTTTCTGTTGCCATTGAGCGATTTTGATTATATCGTATTTTTTCGGTATGGATAGAGCCGTTGTCATTGCTTTAACGCCTTTTGCCGCCGCTCCGGCAACTCCGCCGAAAAATCCTCTTGATTTATATGCTCTTCCGAGCCTTGCGGCAAGCTCCTTAACAGAAATAAGCGTTATTTTTCCGCTCAGAATATTCTTTATTTCATCGTTTGAAATAATATCGCTTTCAAAGAAATTCTTTATTTCTGCATTGTCGCAGTTAAGAAGAAATCGCTTGAGCATATCTATAAAGCAGTTTGAAGCGCCGATTTTTTTGTAATATCTGACCTGATAATCCCAGAGAGCTTCAATGTTAACGCTGTCCGCCTTAACAATTGCTTCTCCGAGAAGCTGACCTGCACGCAGTGAATTTGCAACTCCGCAGCCAACAAGGGGAATGGTCATAAATGCCGAATCGCCTACCGCAGCATAGCCGTCCGCAACCATTTTTGAAAGAGGGCGTCTTATCGGGATGTTTGCAAAATCGCCGCCCCTGAGTTTATTTGTGCCCATAAACGGATGGTCTTTTCTGAGCTGAGCGAGAATTTCTTCAAATTCTTCCTTTGCCATGCCGCCTGCTTTGCCGATGAAAGCGGCAAATTTGTCTCCGAATTCGGGAACACACCATGCAACGCATTTTTTGCCCATATATTTAAGGCGCATAAGAAAACCGTAATTTTCGGGAAGCTCAACATCTTCGGCATGGTCAAAAAGAGCATCCCATGTAAAAAATACATCCTCATCATCGGGCTGAGCGGTTATATCGCATCTTTTCGGTAATGATGCTCTGAACGGAGAATAAACTCCGCTTGCGTCAATAACAAGGTCGGCATAAATCTTTTCGCCGTTAACGATTATTCCTTTTGCGCCACGGTTATCGGTTATCAGCGCTTCAACCTCGGTGTTGAAAATAAATTTTGCGCCCTTTTCTTCGGCAGCTTTAACAAGCTGAGGAGCGAGAATACGGCGGTCAACAGTCCAATCTCTTTTATCGGGCTCAAAGCCGAGAATGAGGGGCTTGTCTGAAAACGGTGCCGTGAATGCGCACGCCGAATCTCTGAATGAGCCTTCGGGAACGGGTATGTTAAGTTCATCAAAAACCGACGGGTCAATCGTATCCCAACGGTCACGGCTCAATTTGTCTATTGAGCTTTTCTCATAAACGGTAACATCTCTGCCGCTTTCGGCAAGCACCTTTGCCGCCTGCATTCCTCCGTGACCTGCGCCGATTATAACAATTTTATCCATATCTTCACTCCGAATTTGTTGTTTATATTTTAATAATAGCATATTATTCCGATTCTTGCAAGTTTGTCATAAATTTTAAACAAAAATTCTTAAAACTATTGCTATTTTTTGAACCGAATGATAAAATAATAAAAAACACGGAGGTAAATATTTATGAAAAAAGTAATCAGCATTATTCTTTCGGCGCTGTTTTTGCTTTCGGCGGCGGCAGTTCCGGCATATGCAACAAGGGATTATAAAATTGTTTCTCCTTATGAAGATGTAATCTGGAGCGGAAACAAGGCTTGGAATGCATACAAAGGAAATCTTCACACTCATTCAACGGTCAGCGACGGAGATGCCGATTTCAACGAAATGGTAATCGACCACTATAACCAGGGCTTTGATTTTCTTGCCATGACAGAACACGGCGTAACCGGCAAAGCATGGAACGAAAAACCGACCAAGCTTCCTCTTTATCTTTATCAGTATATCATCGGAAATAAAATGACTCCGCTTACCGATGATGAATTCAAGGGCATAACCTCAGGTTCATATCTCGTTGACGGACAGCCGAGAGGATACGGCATGACCTGCGTTACCGGCGGTAACGAGCTGAATGCTCTCACGCTCACAAAGTGCCATGTTAACGGAATGTTCCTTCCCGAGCACGCCGGAGATAACTATCTCGGATATGAAAACGACCATGAGGGTGCCGTTAAGCTTGCCGATGAAGCCGGCGGAATGTCATTTATCAACCACCCGGGTGACTGGCTTCAGTCAAAAAGAGATGTTGCAATAGTTTCCGACCCTGAAAATGTTCATTATTTCTCAAATATAATTCTCAAATATGATTCCTGCTACGGCATGGAGGTTTTCAACGAGAATAATACCGTAACTCCGTTTGACAGAATTCTCTGGGATAATATTCTTATGGAGTGCCTGCCTTACGGCAAAAACGTTATTGCTTATTCCAATAACGATGCTCATTTCCACAGCCATGTTGATTCATCATATTCCGTATTTATGATGGAAAAGAATACTGTTGAAAATATCGAAAAAACAATGAAGAACGGCGCATTCTTCTGCGTTACGAGAAAGCTTCCGCAGGGTAACAGCATAATCGGTCCCGAAACGGATTTTGATTATAAATATTCCGATGTTCCTTATCCTGAATTCAAACAGCTCACCGTTGACGGCCATAAGGTAACGGTTAAGGCAACAAACTGCACCAAAATGCAGTGGATTGCAAACGGAAAGGTTATCGACAGCAAGACACTTGAACAAACAGCAGAAGAAACGACCTATGTTCTTGACCTTGACACAATCGGCGGAGCAGAGGATTTCCTCTATATCAGATGTGAGCTTTTCGGCAACGGCGGTCTCACTCTTTCTCAGGCTCTTGTTATTGATGACGGAACAGCACCGATGAAATATGTTCCCGATACCTCCACCTCGGCAAAGGTAAGCAATTTCTTTTACAGATTTATGTCCCTGAGAATTTTTGTTCTCATTGATATAATTGTTGATAAAATCAAAAATTAATTATCTAACATTTAAACAGTAACAGCGCCCGACAGTCGGATATGATTGTCGGGCGCATTATCATATAAAATTTATTATTCCAGAATATCAAGACCGTAATTTTCAAGGCGTTCATTAACGCTTATTATGCTTTCACCGTGGTCTAATCCGTGAATTATAACGCTGTCACGCAAATCACGCACATAAAGTTCGGGCTGTTTTGTGATTTTGAGGAGTTTGGCGGTTTCTTCGTATGAAAGCTCCATGCCGAAAGCCAGCATCAGAATTTTGTTGCGTGACGGATTGCCTTTGTTTCCGTTAAAAAACTGATAAGCATAGTCTTCATTCAGATTTCCTTTTCTGAAAATATCCGATTTTTTCAATCCTTTGGATTTAACGAGAAAATTCAGATATTCGGATAAGTTTTCAAAATAAAATTCGTTTATTTCCTCTCTGTAATATTCCTCAAAATCCTTTTTGCTTTTCATGATTTCGAGAAGCTCCGATGTTGATTTATTCATTGAAATAACCTCTTTATCTTTCTGTATATTTATGATATACTTATTTTACCGAAAAATCAAGGCGGTGATTTTATGTATGAAATAATTAAATCTCTGAGTGACGGTTCAAAGCTTGCCTATTCTGACTCGGTGGTGTGGATGCTGAAACGCATAAGCCATGAGGATATTCCGGTTTATGAGAAGCTTGCCGGAATAAAGAATGAAAATATTGCTTCCGTAAAAGAAACCGTAGTTATTGATAATAAAATCTATGCCGCAAGAGAATATATTCAGGGCGTAACACTTGATGAGTTTATCGTAAAAAATTTTCCGCTCGATGACGAAACCGTTTCAAGAATTGCAATTGATGTTTGCTCCGGACTTTCCGAAATACATAAGCTCGGCATTATTCACCGTGACATAAAGCCGTCGAACATCATAATTAACGCAAGCGGAACGGCGGTTATAATAGATTTCGGCATCAGCAGAATTTATAAAGAAAACACAGTCGGAGATACGCAGATACTCGGCACTCAGGGCTTCGCCGCACCGGAGCAGTTCGGATTTTCACAAACCGATGATAAGGCGGATATATATGCCGTGGGTGTGCTTATAAACTATATGAAAACCAAAGCTCTCCCGAATGAAAAGCTTGCAGATGCTCCGTTTGATAAAATAGTTCTGAAAGCAACCGAAATCGACAGAAAGAACAGATATGCCGATGTTGAAGATATGGCAAACGCCTTAAAAGGAAAGCCTTTGAAAAATAAGCATTCATTCGGTGTGCCGGGATTCAGAAGCAGAACGCCGAAAAATATGATTATTGCATCTGCATATTATTTCTTTTATTTATTGTTTAACCTTTCTGTGTTTTCCGCCAAAAGCGAAAATTTTACCCGATTGCAGGATATATTAATGCTTTTCTTTATCATGCTCGTTCCTGTTCCGATAATAACCGAATGGGGAGACTGGATGAACAGAATAAAAGGCTCAAAAAGGTGGAGTAAAAAAGAAAAAATTACATTAAAGCTTGTTATCACTTCAATAATTGTACTAACCGCAAGCTTTATAATATTGTAATACCCGTTAAATCAAAAATGGTGTGCTGACGGCACACCATTTTGCTTTTTTATTGTGATATAATCCTGAAAAAGCTGATTGAAGCTTGATTTTTGAAAAATAAAGGAGGAAAAAATATGAAGTATTGCTCAAAATGCGGTGCGGAAATGGCTGATGAAGCCGTGGTATGTACCAAATGCGGATGCGCCGAAAAAGCCGTTCAGCCGCCCGCTGCAAAGCTCAAAACAGAAAGAGACCTGGTGAAAACCATTCTTCTGACAATTGTAACTTTTGGCATTTATGCTTTGGTTCTGTTTTATAAAATGTCGGAAGAAATAAACATCACCGCATCAAAGTATGACGGAAAGAAAACGATGAATTATCTGCTGATGTTCTTCATTATCGGGCCGATAACCTTCGGAATCGGTACGCTTGTGTGGTTTAATAATTTCAGCGGCAGAATAGGTGCGGAGCTGAGAAGGAGAAATATCAACTATCAGTTCGCTTCCTCGTCATTCTGGCTTTGGTGCGTGTTGGGTGCGCTGATACTTGTCGGACCGTTTGCGTATATCCATAAGGTTACAAAAGCCGTCAATCTCATAAATGAAGATTATAACGCAAAGGGTTAATCCGAAAACAGAGGCAGTGATTGCTTTGTTTGTTGCCGTTCCGCTGATAACCGGATTTCTCTATTATATTTTCAATACACCCGATACATATATTTCACAAGCCGTTTACGGCATTTTCGGTAAGCCCGATATTATAAGAACGGAAGAAAATATAATTTTGAAAGGTTATCTTTGCGATGTATGCTGGGCAACGGCGCTTGAAAGCAGTATTATTCTTATATTGCCGAAATCGAAAAAATTTTTTATTGCATCGGTAATCATTTCCGCTGTAATTTCAACGGCTTTTGAATTGCTTCAGTTTTTTAAAATAATATCGGGAACATTCGATATGCTTGATATTATTGCGGAAACCGCATCAATTATTATTTCGGGCACAATTATTTATTATATTTTCAGGAGGAAAAAATCATGAAAAAATTCATTCGCATTATTTGTCTTATAACCGTAATCGCACTTTTTTCACTGTTTGCACTCGGAAGCGGTTCCGATAAATCGGAAAATAAGGGAGCGGACGAAGTCTATACCGGCGGAAGCTCATCGGGCGATGTTGCCGTTGGTGAAAACAAAATCACCAAAAGCGATGATTCCGATAAACTTGATTATACGGTAGGAAACGAAAGCGTTTCTGTTACCACCGACAGTATAGGAACAATTTATGTTACGGCTTCATTCTCCGTAACAAACAACGGAAAGCAGAATATTTACCTCAAATCGGGTTCGGCTGATATTGAAAATTCAAACGGAAGCCTTGAAGATACCTTAAGCTTGTCGGCTTGTCCGAAGATTCTTAAACCGGGCGAAACGGGTTGGTATTACGAAAGAGGATTTTATGACGGAAGCGAAAAAAGCAATATCAAGTTAATCGGTCATCCCGATATTGAAAAAGCTTCCGCAGACTGCATACGCTATGTTGTATCCGATGTAAGCATAAAAGATGAACGGTATTCCGGCGCAAAGGTAATCGGAAGAGTTGAAAACACCACCTCGGAAGAGGGAACAAGTGTTAATGTTGTTGCAAATCTCTTTGATTCAAACGGCAAGCTCATTGCTCAGGAATCATCTTATGTTGACGGCGGACTTGACGCAGGTGAGAAAAAGAGCTTTGAAATCGGTTCGTTTAATTCATGGCTTAAAGCTTCAAACATTGCAAAATACGAGGTTTATGCTTATCCTACACAGTATAATTGGTAAAATTTTGAGCCGCTGTTTAATACAGCGGCTCAAAATTTTTACTTTTTAAATGTTATGTAAAGCATGGAACCACTTTCGATTTTGTCCGGAAGCGGAATTTCAACCCATTCGCAGTTTTCGTTTACCGTCATCACTTTATCAACGGTATATTCTCCGGCATTAATGCTGAGTTTTCTGTCTTTCTTTTCCGAAACATTTGAAATAAGAAGCGCCGCACCGTCATCGCCCTTTGCCGCAACCGCATATAAATCCTTTGAAAGCTTGTTTTCTATCTTGACCTGATTACCCATTTTATAGAGCTGACCGAATGCCAAGAAACCGTAATATGCCGTTGACGGCACACCGCTCTTAAGGAACATTCCGGCGTGAAGAGCACCTGTTGCTATTCCGCAGTAATAATGTGCCATATCAAGCCCTTCATTTTGGAACATACAAAGCATCGAGGCCTGATTTGCGCCGTAGCGCCGGTCAATTTTATCGTTTTCCGTGGGATTATAGTTCCATTCATCGCAGATAACTTCCGCATCGCCGTAGCCTGCTTTTTCAAGATTTTCGTTTACATATTTTATCCAGCGTGTATTAATTTCGGTTGTCGTATAGCTGTGCCAGGTAAAGAAATCCATGGGCGGCTTATGCTCTTTTATGTAGTCAAGAAATCCCTGAAAGAATTCAATAAAATATTTATTGTATGCCGGAGCACCGGATTTTACATTATTGGTTTTTGTTAATGCGTAAAAACCGCATGAGCCGTAACCGCCGATTTTAATTTCGGGGAATTTTTCTTTAAGATAATTTGCCGAAACATCGTAAAGACGGTAAAATTCTTCGGGCGTGCCGTGCCAGAAAACATTCTCAGTATTAAACTCGGTTTCAGAAATTTCCTCATATTTTCCGCCGTCAGGCTCATTCCAGATTTCCCAGTATTTTATATTATAATGAAATCCGTTATTCCAGCCGTAATTATAATGTAAAATTATATGCTCACATATCTGAGCCCATTTGTTGTAATCGGCAGGAGGGAGAAGCAGTTTATGGTCTTTTTGCGCATTGCTGTAACTTATGCCGAGACGGAAAAACGGCATCATACCCGTATCAACAATTGCCGCAAGAACCTTGTCCGCTCCCTCAAAGCTGTATGAGCTTTCATCGTTAACATCCTTTGAAAAATCAGGGAAAATATTGTGTATATCGGTAATGTTGATATCGTGCGTTCTGCACATCGTCATATTCGCTTCGGTAAAATATTTGTTAATATCACTGTTTAACTCATATTCGGGCATTCTGCCGATATTGTGAACGGGTCTGATTTCATCAATAACCTCATTAAAATCAATTATCATATTTGCCGATGGAACGGTTGTCTGAATAAAGAATGTTAATGCCGAAATAATCGACATAATAAATGCGATGATTTTATCAAGCATAATAAATTATTCTCCTTTTCGGTTATTCTTCATTAAACGGCAGGGCGCAGGGGAGAGTGATACCGTTTCCGTTTTCATCGGGGAACGGCGTTAAATCATCGTTTCTGACCGCATTTCTTTCATCTTTGTTTCTGAAATCGGGAATACGGTAGTTTTCGCCGTGATTAAGACAGCTTCTCCAGCCGAGAATTCCCGTTGCGGACATCGCAACCGAGCGGTAAACATCAAAGAACGGCGGTACATCATCGGCAAAATATTTTATCATATGATAAACAACCCAAAAATCTCCGCCGCCGTGGCCTGCCGCTTTGGCTTTCTGAGCAAGCTCTCCGAGTTCGTCAAGGTCGGCTTTCGTAACGGTTTCCTGTTCTTCATTTTCGGGCTTTGTGTGTTCAAAATAGAATAATCGCACCTTATCATCGCCGATATATCCGCCGCATTCGGCGCTTGCAACATCGCCCACTATGCGGTAACGGCTGTAATCGCTCGCCATTGCTGTGCATCCGGTAAAGCGTGTTATCATACCGTTGTCCATTTCGCAGAACATAATTCCGCATCCGTCATAGTTATGACGCCAATCCTTTATTTTATAAAGCAAATCGGAGTGTGCGGCACGGGCGGAAACATATTTCGGCATGGTTTTTGTGGCATACATAAGCGTACCCATTGAGTGTGTAAGATAATATGTTCTCGGCATCCATGCACGCCAATGATATTTTCCCGGGGTAAGGCGTGCAAGCTCTTCGTTTGTTCCCGAATGGTTATATTCTCCCTCGGCATAGAGGAGAGTGCCGAGCTTTCCGCTTTCAACAAGCTGATTAAGCTTAAGATTAACGGTTGCAAACTGATAATTTTCGGCAAGCATATATTTTCTGCCGGTTCGCTCAACGCATTCAACAAGCTCAACGCATTCCTTAAGCGTTGCGGCGGCGGTGCATTCGCTGATAACATTCATTCCGGCTTCCATACAGCGGATTGCATAAACGGCGTGCTCATGAAAATAGTTTGCAAGAAAAACCGCATTCATTCCGAGCTTTTTTCCCTCTGAAATAAAGGTGTCAAAATCCGAAAACTTCGGAATATCCGCAAGCTCATCCTTTTCGTTTTCAAGCTCCTTGATGTCATCCAGATGTTTGTCGCATATGGCAACAAGCTCAATTCTTTCTTCCTGCATGAAAAGATTGATATATGAGCTCCCTCTCCATGCTCCGAACATACCTATTTTAATTTCAGCCATAATAATCCCTCTCCGATTATAGACAGTTTATCATATTCATCCAGTCCGCAAAGAACGGTCTTATGTTGTTCGGACTGAAAAGGTCGCCGTTAAACGCCATATGGTCGCCCTTGTAGGTGGGCGCAACATTCCATATTCCGGGGCTTATATTGCTTTTGTCAAGCTCTGTTGACGGTGCGCTTGTGGGGGCTTTTGCCGAAATCGTATTCACAAGTCCGTCATTTTCAAGCCAGCTTTCGTCAACAACATATCCGCCGGGGGTTGTTCCGGTAAGCCTGCCCATTTCGTTTGCGGAAGAACGGAAAATCGTCTCGGTCAGCCCGTTATCCGCCGTGTATGTTCCGTCCGCATTCTTTATTGTTGAACTGCACGGAATCGCAAAATAATATGTGTAGTTTTGAGTGGATATCTTTTCGTTGATTTTCATTGCGTTATCAATATACATATCATATGCCGCACTGTCACGGTTTCGGACCTCTTCATCGGGATTGCCGAATCCGTAAGCGGTTGTACCGTTTGACGGTGCCGCAAGGGTTGTTACGGAGTAAATCCAGTCAGCCTTTCCACCCGTGAAAAGCTCCGATATTTCATCTGCGCCCGTAACAGCTCTTTCCTGAGCACTTCCGTTTGCCATAAGCTCGGCAAGAAGTCTTACCGTTACTCCGCCGAATGAGTGCCCGAGAAGATTTATTTTTTCTTTTGCCGACCATTCGGGGATAAGACGGTTCTTTGAAAAATCTTTTCCGTAGCGTTTATGACCGTATTTTTCGCTGTGCTCCTTGCCGTAATCGACTGTTGTTCCCGTGAGCTGTGCATAAAGCTCGCAGGCTCTGTCCCATGCACTGCCCTGAGGGTCAACGGAAGCGGAATAACATTTATATCCGAGATGATTGAGATTTTTTATCATATCGCCGCCGAACATTCCCCAGTAGGGCATAAAATTATTCTGAATATCATAACTGCCCCAGCCCGAAAGCCCGTGACAATAAACATATGCGTAGTCCGTTTTCCACTCGTTTTTGTCAACCGAAATCTTTGAAACATTCAAGCTCGGAAACAGAAACATGATAACTGTCATAATTAAGCTTATAATTTTTGACATGGCATTAACCTCTTTTATTATTTAACTTATGTCAATTTACTTTTCAGAAATCGCACACCGCATAAAATGCGTTTTTTGGCATACTGTTTCTGTCAAACAGAAGCTCATGCCTGTAATATTTTTCACCATCGGCGGTTTTCTGAGGACGGTCATCGTTAATTCCCCAGAAGGTTACGCTTGAAATTTTATCCTTGTTTTTGCGCAGTACCGCAAACATCTGACTGAACTTCTTTGACTGGAGAAGCTCAACATTTCTCGGAAGTGTATCAAAAATATCATTCTTGGTTGCATCTATGCGCATATCACATTCGGTTATCTGAATATCAACGCCTATCTCATAAAGCTTATCAATAACTTTTTGAAGACGACGGGGAGTTTCGTTGATTTCCCATAAATTCCAATGGCTTTGAATACCTACCGCATGAATAGGAACGCCCTCGTTGACCCATTTTTCAACATATTTGAGCATATAATCCTGCTTTTTCTGCTTTTTAAGAACGGTGGTTTCGTTGAGACACAGTACCGCAGTCGGGTCTGCTTCGTGAGCATATTCAAATGCTTTGGTAATATATTCCTCACCGCAAATCGTCAGAAAATCATTGTGCTTGAATGCGCCGTCTTTTATGTCATAGCCGAAAGGCTCATTCACAACATCCCACACACGGACAATATCTTTATATCGGGTCACAACCGTTGTTATGTAATCGTGCATTCTCTGAAGCAGAACTTCTTTGCTGACAAGGTTTCCGTCGCTGTCTTTTGTCATCCAGCTTCCGAGATAACCCCACACAAGGCAATGACCACGAAGCTTGAGACCGTTTCTGCGGCAGAAATCGGCAATGGTATCGGCTTCGCTGAAATTCCAAACTCCCTCGGCAGGGTTGAGCGCTGCCTGCTTGAATGCGTTTTCGGCAGTCAGAGATGAATAGTTTTTCAGCAGAAAGGCTGAAATTTCGGGATGATTGCAGTGCCATCCGCCGACAGCCGCTCCGATATCAAAATAATCGGCATAGTAATCCTTGAATCCTTTGTAATTTTCGTCACCGAGTTTATCGGAATAATCATAATTTGACAACGGGTCAAAGGTTAAAAAGGAAAAAACAGCGAGCAAAAAGCTCAGAATTTTAGTAAGCATAAAAACCTCCGATTAAACTTTATTGATTAAAATTATATCATCCGGTAAAAGATAAATCAAGACCATCCGGCACTTTCGCTGAATATATTCAGTTTACCGGAGCGTTCTCCCGTAACCCCTCCAAAACATAGTCATCTTGCCCACCTGGAGCGTTTTGCAATACTCCATGTTTGCCTTGCTTTATCTGCCACGGGCGGCTTATTCTTATATCTGAAAGGAAAATAGCTTTGAAAAGAATAAAATATATATTTCGTGCTGCTGTTTTTGCTTGATTTACGGTTTAATAACATATATAATAAATAAAAATGTCCAAAGGAGAAAGTTTATGAACTGGATTTGGCTCAGCGAAAAAGATTATCCCGATTTTCAGAAGAATTTTGTTAACATAAATGAAACCTCTAAAGAAAAAAGAGAATCGTACAGCTACTGTGTAGCGGAATTTAAAAAGACGGTGGATTTCGGCTGTGAAATAAAAAGTGTTAAGGTGAAAATCAGCGCAGACAGCTTTTATCATTTTTATTTAAACGGCGAAATGCTTTCAATCGGTCCGGCTTCTTCGGGCGGAGATTTTCTCTGCCGCCGACCTGCACCGAAGCACTATGCAAATGAATTCGAGATTTCCGTAAATTCCCGTAAAGCGGAAATACTTATCAAGGTGCGTCTGCTTCCCGAAGTACTCACCGATTATTCACGCCGTCACGGCGGTCTGGCGGCGGATTTGATTTTCACACTTGAGGATGGCACTGAAAGAACCGTTTTCACGGACGAAAGTTGGCTTTGCAGAGCCGATACCGCATACAACGGTTATCAGAGCTTTAATTCCGAGCTCGCCGATGACGAGTGGAAAAATGCGGTGAACATCGAAAATGTGTGGAATACCGAAACCGCACCTATACCCGTGCTTACTCTGAATAAGATTCTGTGCGAGGATATAACCGTCAGCGGAAAATATGAAAAAACATTCGTGCTTCCTAAAATATACGGTGCATATCCCGTGCTTCGTACGAACGGAAGATGTAAAATAAAACTTGTCACGAGAGAGCTTCCCGCTCAGCAGGAAACAGAAGAAAATATTATTTTCGGCAGAGCAGGAGAATATTTCTCATTCCGTCAGCACAGTGTAGGCGAAGCGGATATGATTGTTGAATGTGATGAAAAGACCGATATTCATTTTGAACTTATTGCTCCATGGTATCCTGTCGGCAGGGAGGGCAGTTTTGTTACAAGCGATGAAGAGCTTAACAAAATCTATGATGTCTGCAAGCATACGCTGAAAATCTGCCGCCAGTCGCTCCACCTTGACAGCACCAAGCATCAGGAGCATCTTGCCTGCACAGGCGACTACTACATAGAAAGTCTTATGACGCTTTACTGCTTTGACGATTTCAGACTTTCGGAATTTGATATTATGCGTACAGCCGACTGGCTTGTTGACAACAGCGGCAGAATGTTTCACACCACTTACAGCCTTATTTGGGTGCAGATGCTTCGGGATGTGTATATGATTACGGGAAACAAAGCATTACTCGGATACAGTGAAAAGGCATTGGATATTCTTCTTGACCGTTTTGCGTGTTATATGGGTGAAAGCGGTGTAATAGAAACGCCGCCCGATTTTATGTTTGTTGACTGGACTGTTATTGACGGCTATACAATGCACCATCCGCCCAAGGCTCTCGGTCAGACGGTGTTAAATGCTTTTTATTATGAGGCGCTTAACCGTGCGGCAGAAATTTATGATTTTCTTGATAATTCCGAAAAGGCAGAGGACTGCCGAATAAAAGCAAAGCAGTTTTATATTGATTTCAACCGTGAGTTTTTTGACGAAAACAAACAGCTTTATTTTGACGGTAAAAACGATGAATACGGCGACGGTTCGAACTATCTTCCCTCCAATTCGAATAAGAAATATTTTTCAAAATATCCGAACATTCTTGTCTGTGCCTACGGACTTACGGACGACAACAGTGCGAGAAATATTCTGAAAAGAATTATTTTTGACGATACAATGCAGGATATTCAGCCCTACTTTGCCCACTATCTTTTAAAAGCAATAAGACGGTTGGGGCTTTTCGGCGAATACGGAATGAAGATAATCAACCGCTGGAAAAAGGTGGTTGAGGACTGTGGCAAAGGTCTTGCGGAGGGCTGGATTGCACCTCAGCCAGATTATAAATTTGACCATTCCCACGCATGGGGCGGAACGCCTGCGTACAATATGCCGTCCGTTATCAGCGGAATGAAAATTCTTGAGCCGGGTATGAAGAAAATCAGCTTTGAACCTAATCTGTGGGGACTTGATTTCGCCGAGATGACAATTCCTTTACCCGTCGGAAATATTGAGCTTAAAATAAATAAGGACGGTTATACCGTAACCGCTCCCGATGAAATCACAATAGTGTAAAGTAAGAAGCAGTCACAAACCCTTGATACATAAGGTTTGCGGCTGCTTCCTTTGTTGCAGAGGCTGAACGACTCAAGTAAGATACAGAACTGAAATCCGTTCAAGGCTTGTAACAGTATATAACGCTGACGGGACTACATCTCAGCATATTGAGTATTATACCGTGCAGGTTCCGTATAACTATTACATCTGTTATGTAACGCTCAAGAACAACAATTTGTCGCACATTCCGTCAACCGTTTTAACCGAAGATCAGTTATCTCTGTATTCCATATATATGTCAACACTCGGCAACAGAGATGATCTTTTCCCTGAGTCCGAATATATCGGCAGATATGACGGAGAAGCGGAACATTACGATATTCCCGACACATATCTTTCAAATGAAACATTTTCAAAGATGATGGCAGAAGCGGACAAATATGTGGGTATGCCTTATGTTTTCGGAGGAAGCTCACCAAGCACATCATTCGATTGTTCGGGATATGTCAGTTGGGTCATAAACCATTCAGGTTGGAATGTCGGCAGACTGACGGCTCAAGGCTTGTGCAATATTTGCACTCCGGTTTCAAAAGCAAGTGCAAAACCCGGTGATCTGATATTCTTCTCCGAAACCTATGACAGCGGTACGGCAGTATCACATGTAGGCATCGTTGTTGACCCGGCTAATTTCATAATGATAGATGCTGGTGATCCGATAAAATATGAATCCTACAACACTTCATATTGGAATAGCCACTATTATCGTATCGGCAGGCTACCTGCTCCGTAAGCAGTTGAACTTTTCATGCATTTGTGGTATAATTATCTCACTAAATCAGAATTTTCAATAACAAAATTGAGTAATTTTTCAGGAGGTACTTTCATGGCTCGGATTGTGTGCAATTATATGGCAATCTTTATTATACCGCTTCTCGTTGGTTTTATCGTGCGGTTTTTACTCCGCAAGCGCAAAAAAGCGTGGATTGTCACCGTTACGGGCGCTGTTTTGTCGCTCATCGGGTTCATCGTAGCGCTGAATCCGCCCGTATCAGGGAACGAAGCCTACGGTCTGCTGACCATCGCCACCGCCTGCGCCACCGCCGCCTCCGCCATTACGGGACTGGTGTACAGACTGTTGAGGAAAAATAAAACGGAACGATAAATCAGAATTTGTTGTTCCGACTGAAAAGTCTGATTATATAAAGCAAAGATAAAAACGCAACGCGTACCGAAAAGTATGCCAGAGCCGGTAGGTAGCCCGGCCGTCCTGTGAAAACAGGGTAAGTAACCTGCCCCTCCGGGTTGTCCGTTCTTTGCTCATTGCAATTATCAAGGAGGGATTGTTATGGGCGAAGATCAAATCAAATTAACGGTGTATTTCGAAGAACCGTTTTGGGTAGGCGTTTTTGAGAAAATCGAAAACGGAAAGCTATCCGCATCCAAAGTAACTTTCGGTGCGGAACCGAAAGATTATGAGGTATATGCGTTCATTTTGAAGCACTTAAATGATTTGCATTTCAGCCCCGCTGTGGCAACTGTTGTGAAGGAAGCGAAGAAGAACCCAAAGCGAATGCAGAGGGACATCAGGAAATCACTTGAAAAAAACGGGGCAGGGACAAAATCGCAAC
>JAZQON010000053.1:0-16298 GCA_045627825.1 Acutalibacteraceae bacterium | reverse complement strand
GTGCGGGACTGCGAGGATAACGGCGCCCATGTCCTTTATTTCATCCATCGGAACGAAGTCCACGCCGTAAAGGCGTTTTGCTTCTGCGGCGTCTGCCACGGGATCGGTGATCATCGGCTCGATGCCGTATTCGCGCAGCTCTTTCACGATGTCGAACACCTTGCTGTTGCGGGTGTCGGGGCAGTTTTCCTTAAACGTAAAGCCGAGGATAGCAACGCGCGCACCGCGCACTGCTTTGTTCGTCCTGATGAGATTCTTGACGCAGCTTTCGGCAACGTACTTGCCCATGTCGTCGTTGATGCGGCGGCCTGCGAGAATGACCTGGCTGTGGTAGCCGAGCATTTCCGCCTTGTATGTAAGGTAATACGGGTCAACGCCGATGCAGTGACCTCCCACGAGACCGGGGAAGAACTTGAGAAAGTTCCACTTTGTTCCCGCGGCTTCGAGAACGGACTTAGTGTCGCTTCCCATCTTGTTGAGGATGATCGACAGCTCGTTCATAAACGCGATGTTGATGTCGCGCTGGCTGTTTTCGATAACCTTTGCGGCTTCTGCGACCTTGATCGTCGGTGCGCGGTGAACACCGGCTTCAACGACGAGCTCGTACACCTTTGCTACGCAGTCGAGCGTTTCGTCATCCATACCGGATACGATCTTTGTGATCGTCTCAAGACGGTGTACCTTGTCGCCGGGATTGATTCTTTCGGGAGAGTAGCCGATTTTGAAGTCTACTCCGCATTTGAGGCCGGATTCCTTCTCAAGGATCGGCACGCATACGTCCTCGGTCACTCCGGGATAAACGGTCGACTCAAATACGACTACGCTGCCTTTCGTGAGGTTGCGGCCGAGGATGCGGCTTGCGCCCTCAACGGGAGTAAGGTCGGGAGTGTGGTCATCATTTACCGGCGTGGGAACCGCCACTATATGAAACTTCGCTTCTCTGAGCTTTGTTTCATCAGCCGTAAATTCAACGGTTGTATTTTTTATTGCATCGTTTCCGACCTCATTGGTGGGGTCGATTCCGCTTTTATAAAGCTCAATTTTCTTTTCATTGAGGTCATAGCCGATAACATCCGCTTTTTTGGCAAACGCAACGGCAATGGGCATTCCGACATAGCCGAGACCCACAAGAGAAAGCTTTTCCTCTCTGTTTATAAGCTTTTCATACAGTTCCTTATACATTAACCGTCACTCCAAGTTCCATGATTTCTATTATCGAAGCATTGACTTTTTTTACATCGTATTTTTCAACGGCAATTTTTCTTCCCTCTCTGCCCATCGGCTCTGCGGTTTTCGGGTAAAGAATGAAAGCTTCCATCACCTTTATAAGCGACTCAGTGTCACGAACGGGAATAAGAATTCCGTTAACTTTATTTTTTACGGTTTCACGGCATCCGGGTGCATCGGTGGTTATAACCGCTCTGCCGCACGACATCGCTTCAAGCACGGTTTTCGGAGTACCCTCACGGTAAGACGGCAAAACGAAAACATTGCACATCTGCATATACGGACGGATATCCGTCTGCTCTCCGAAATACTCTATTGAACCGTCATCAATATATTCCTGCAATTCTTCCTCTGTTATTGCCGACGGATTTGTATCATACGGCCCCACAAGCAGACAGCGCACATCAGGATATTTTTTATGTATTTCTCTTGCGGCATCAATATATTCTCCCACGCCCTTATCTCTGATAAGCCGTGAAATGCAGAGAAAAGCGGTTTTCTCGGGCAGCGGCATCGGCAAAAACTTATCTGTATCAACGCCGGAACCGTTTATCATATAACATTTGTCCGCTTTGATAAGTGAATTTTCCGTGAAAAATTCCATATCGTCGGGATTTTGAAACATTACCTTTTTTGCAAATTTAAAGGCAATTTTATATTCAAGCATCATCAGCTTTTTAACCGGTGAATCTTCTCCGATAAGCACCGAGCCGAGACCTGCTATAAGCGGATAAACCTCTTTTATTCCTTTGAGCCTTGCGGCTACACCGCCGTAGATAACCGTTTTTGCCTGATAAGTGAAAATAATATCGGGCTTTTCCTGCTTTATTACCTTTAATATACTTACAAGAGTTTTTAAGTCGTTTAACGGATTTGTTCCGTTTCTTTCGGCATCGATCTGTCTGTATTTTATTCCGAAATGAGCGAATTTTTCTTCCCACTCTTCCTCGGGCAACTGACCTGCGGCTACAACATTATATCCGAGAGCTTTGAAATCCTTCATCATTTCCGTTCTGAACCAGAACAGAGAATGAGTATGGCATGAAAGCACCATAACGGTTTTTTCAGAATTGTTGATTTTACCCGTTCCGCCCTCGACAACGCCGTCTTGCTTTATTACATTAAATATTGTTCCTATGAAACACTTCAAATCAAGGCCGAAGCTTAAATTTTCAACATATTCTCCGTCAAATCTTGCTTTAACGGGAATTTCAAGCTCGTCTCTGCCGTTTATCTGTGCCCACCCGGTAAGACCGGGTTTAACATCGTTGGCACCGTACTTTTCTCTTTCCTCAAGCAAATCATATTGATTCCAGAGTGCCGGACGGGGACCTACAATGCTCATATTCCCGATAAATATATTCCATATCTGCGGCAGCTCATCAAGACTTGTTTTTCTGAGCAGCTTGCCAACTCTCGTTATATATTGGTCGGGATTGGAAAGCATATGGGTCGGCACATCGTGAGGTGTTGACATTTTCATGCTTCTGAATTTATAAAGCTGAAAATATACCTTACCCTTTCCGACTCTCTTCTGAGCGAAGAACGCCGGACCCGGGTCGTCGATTTTGACGGCAATTATTAAAATTATGAACAAAGGCGATAATATAATAAGCCCGATAAATGAAAGAATAACATCTATTATTCTCTTAAAAATCTTCTCATACATTATAATTCGCTCCGTTGTGATTATCTTGCAAATTCGTTTGGTGCATAAGTTGAAACCGTTTCCTTGATAAGCTCACGAATATTTTCATCATTTTCATATGAAGCTTCCATAAGCTTTTCAAGCTGTCCGCTGAACCAATCGGCATCAAAATCAACGGGATTTGCAACATGAATAATATCATTTGCGGTTTTTCTTAAGCCTTCCTCAGCCATCAGCTTTTCTTCATAAAGCTTTTCGCCAGGGCGCAAACCGACATATTCTATCTTTATATCAATTCCGGGTCTTAAGCCGGAAAGCTTTATCAGATTTTTGGCAAGAGTATCTATTTTTACGGGTTCACCCATATCAAAGATAAATATTTCTCCGCCCTTGGCATATGTTCCGGCAAGGAGCACAAGCGAAACGGCTTCCGGAATGGTCATAAAATATCTGATTATATCCGGATGAGTTACCGTAACCGGGCCGCCGAATTCAATCTGCTTTTTGAAAAGCGGAACAACCGAACCGTGACTGCCGAGAACATTTCCGAACCTTACGGCAACAAATTCCGTTTCAACTTTATCGGGGAATTGCTGAACCGTTCCGACATCTTCCGCATGGGTGAAAAGACGGACTATTTCTTCGGGCTTGCCCTCTTTTATTTTGCGGTCAAAGCTCTGAATTACCATTTCGCAAAGGCGCTTGCTTGCACCCATAACATTTGTGGGATTAACCGCCTTATCGGTTGAAACAAGCACAAATCTCTTACAGCCGTTCATCATTGCGGCATATGCCGTTTTATATGTACCGATAACATTATTTTTTATCGCTTCGCACGGACTGTCCTCAATCAGAGGAACATGCTTATGTGCCGCCGCATGATAAACAACATCGGGGTGATATGTTCTGAAAATATCGTCAAGTCTTCTCGAATCTCTCACGGAACCGATGAGCGTTTCGAAATTCAGCTTCGGGAATTTATTTTTCAGTTCAAACTGAACATCGTAAGCATTATTTTCATATACATCAAATATTATCAACAGCTTCGGATTATGGCTTGCAATCTGTCTGCAAAGCTCGCCGCCGATTGAACCGCCGCCGCCCGTAACAAGAACGGTTTTTCCTGTTATATAACGGCTTATCTCATCCATATCCGCTTTTATCGGCGCCCTTCCGAGCAAATCCTCAACGGAAACATCTCTGAGCGAATCGGAGCTGATTTTTCCCGACACGGAAAGATATGTATCCGGCAGATTTTTCAGCTTGCAGTTTGTTTCACTGCATATTCCGAGAATTTCACGCCTTATATCGCTTGCCGCTGACGGAATGGCAATATAAATCTTATCAATCTTATACTTTTCAACCGCAAGAAGAATATCATCTCTGCCGCCGATTATTTCAACGCCCTCAAGATATTTTCCCCATTTTTCACGGTTATCGTCAATTATACATACAACCTTTTCGTTAATATTCCTCTCCATCTTCATCGTTCTGAGAAGAAGCTGAGCCGCCTTACCGGCTCCGATAAGAAGAATACGCTCCGTATATGCGTTTCTGCCGCTGTCTCTGATTGACTTTCTCGTATAGATAAATCTGCCGCTCATTCTGATGCCGACAATAAACATTCCCTGAAGGCAGAAGCCGAGAACATAGTATGAAAGCGGCATTCTTTCATAATAAAGATTTACAAATCCGACTTTCATCATAACGGTTATAACAACCGAATGAAACGCTGCGGCAATACAGCTTCCGGTAATTGCCCTGAGCATCTCGTCAAATCCGGCATATTTCCACACGCTGTGATACATTCTGCAAAAATAGAATATCACAATGCTCACTATCGCATATAAAGGTGCAAATACAAGAAGTGTTTTCAGATGCGCATGGTCAATCCGTCCGAATACTCCCTCCGCTCTGAATAAAAGTGCAAGGAAATATGACAAATTCACCGCAACCGCATCATACACCATCATTGCGATTACCGATTTATGACCCATTTCAATTTTAAATTTTTGAAATCTGTTCATATATTCACCATCTGCCGTTGATTTTTCAATGCTTTTTCTTATGATTACTCTTTTTATTTGACGGTTTTTTTGCCGCAGACTTTTTCTTTGAATTTTTTGAATTCTTTGAATTCTTTTCGAGTGATTTTGCCGCAGGTTCTTTCTCAACATACGGAAGCGTTTTTTCGCCGTCGTTTTCTTCTTTTCCTATTATAGAACCGATTTTCTGAAGAATACCGAGCGCCGCCGAACGATGATGGTGATGACTGTGATGATGGTTTTTATCTCCGTAACCATAGCCGTATCCGTAACCGTAACCATAACCGTATTTCGAATAATTCTTATAGTAACCGTAACTGCTGTAACCGTATCCGTAGTTATCGCCGTAGCCTGCAAGTCCCGACTGCGCACCGTTGATAACCGCTCCGAGAATGCGTATTCCCGTGGGTAAAACGGTATCAACCGCACTCATTATCTTCTTAATTCTTACGGTATCCTGAAGAATAACATATATCAGCGCATCGCACGCCTGAGCCATGATTATGGCATCCGAAACAAGTCCGCATGGCGGAGTGTCAACAAGCACATAATCATATTCATCACGGATGCTGTTGAAAACCTCTTTAAGAAGGTCAACCTTCATAACTTTCCAGTATTTACCGGCTTCCGCATTGAATTTAAGATAAGAAAGACCGTATTTTTCAACCTTTGTGATTGAATAAAGCTCTTCCTGCTCCTGATATTCCGCTTCATTGCTGTCAAATCCGAGAAGCGGCGCAATACTCGGGTTTCTCAGGTCGCCCTCAACCAAAAGAACCTTTTTGCCGATATCAACAAGCGAAAGTGCAAGGTTGACAGCCGCTGTGGTTTTTCCTTCACCGGGAGCGGTGCTTGTTGTCATAATGATTTTTTCGTTTTCTTTAAGAAGATTGGTGAAGCTGTTTCTGTAAATTCGCATGGCTTCAAGGAAGCCTTTTCCGATTTTATCATTCGTCATAAGTATGGTTTCATCTATTTCCATATCCTTATACTTTTTGAATGTAACCTCGGGAATTGTACCGATTGTGTCCATCTTGATTTTGCTCCGAACATCGGATTTGGTTTTTACGGTTTTTCTTAAAAGAGCATATACGAAAATCCAGAGTGCACCGAGAGCAACTCCGAGAGCAATACCCTTGAGTGCAACCTGAAATGTGAATTTATTCGACATATCCGTCGGGAACTCCGGCTCGGTTATAACAACCAACTTAACATTACCCACAAGATATTTTGCGGCCATCGGGTAATTTTTCATTGCCGAGCAGAGAACATCATATGTCTGCTTGGGGTCTGAACCGACCGCAGTCAAGGTAAACATATTCGTTGACGCAACCGCACTGGCCGAAAGGAATGCCGGCACATACGGAATGCCGAGGTCATCGCAGATTGCTTCCGTAAGAATATTGCTCGAAAGAATATACGGGAATGTATCGGCAAGCTGAGATGCCGTTGCGTTATCATAATAGAACGAATATGACGGTATGCCCTCGCCCGTAAGTGAAAGCACCTGAGTATTTACCGTAAATGTGGTTGAAACGGTGTATTGCGGTCTGAATCTCGAATAGCTTCTGAAAAACATCAGTCCGCCTATCGCCACGCTGAGAACTATGGCTATCCACCAGTATTTTATAAATCCTTTCCAAAGGTCGGAAAACTGTACCGAAAATGCGCCCTTGCTTTTCGCTTCCTCGGAGAAGCTTATGTTTTTTTCATTGTCACTCATATGCTGCCTCCGTTATCGTTTTCTTCAATGGCGGTTAACGGCATATCCTCTGCCGTAAGCTCAATATCCTCAATTGCACCCGGGTCGGCATACTTACTGTACTTGCTGTAATGCCCGTATTTTGAGTACTTGGAATACTTCGAATACTTTGCATATTTCGAATATCTGTCATAACTGCTGTAACTTGAATATTTGCCGTATTTTCCGTATTTGGAATATTTTGAATACTTGCCGTATTTTCCGTATTTGGAGTATTTTGAATATTTTCCGTAGTATCTTCTCGTATAATATCCGGTTTCATCAACTCCGAATGAACCGAAGAACGAAAGCTCCTGATATGCATCATTGAGAATACATCCGGCAATATCCGCACCGGTGTTTGAAAGCGTAAGCATCATATCGTTGATTACCGATGCATAAACGCTGTCGGTTCTGACAACAACAATTGACTTATCGCATAATTTGGCGATATGTGTTACCTCTGAGGAAACGGAAATGGGCGGAGTATCAATGATAACATAATCCGATGTCTTTTTAAGAGCATCAATAACCTTTTCAACGGTTCCCGTTTCAAACCACTTTCTGAAATCCTTGTGGCTCTTGGTATTGAGAGCAAGGAAAAGCTTCGATTTTCTGTATCTCTTGAATTTGAAATCCTCTGCCGGTATTTCGCCCGAAAGGAAATCGCCGAATTCGCAGTTCGGCTCATATTCCTCTTCAAAAATCTTATAAAGAGCCGGTTTCTTTCCGTCAAGGTCAACAAGCACAACGCTGTTACCCTTAACCGCAAGGGATATTGCGATATTTGAAGCAATTGTTGATTTTCCTTCATTTTCAGCAACACTCGTTATTGCGAAAACATTGTCTCCGTTGTTTCTCTTCATATATTCGAATTTTGCCGAAAGCTTATTGAAATTTTCGGTAAACTTAAGACTTATGAAGGAGCTTTCATATATCAGAATACTCTTTTTCTTGCCGTCAAGTATTTCCTTTAAAGAAAGATTTTTATTCTCGTGAGGAATAACCGCAAGCAGATTTGAATCTATTTTTTCCTTAAATGAGGTTTCATCCTTTACCGTATCTCTGACAGCCGAAAGGATTACTATCACAACAAGCGCAACCACAATTGCCGCAAGCGACACCTTTATCATATTTGAAGATGTCATGCTGTTTGACGGGTATTTCGGAACCGTAGGCATTTTCAAAACGCTTACAGCTCCGTTTCTGAACAGCGACGAAGTGAGCTGAGGATAAACCTTAAGTATTGCGCACAGCTCTTTATATGAGTTTTCGGGATTTGACGATGTAACCGAAAGCTCCATTATGTTTGTTCCTGAATTTACATAAGCGCTTATGCTTCCGTCAAACTTATCTGTTCCGAGATTTTCGCAAACCTTCCTCTTCATTGCCGGCTGAATGAAAACCTCGGTATAGATTGATGCTATTTCCGAAGATTCCGCCAGCGATGCATATGCGTTTGCTTTTCCTGCCGCACTGTTGATAATCAGAGTTGCGGAGCTTGTATATACGGGAGAATAAACGCTCTGATGCGCTATATATGTGCCCATAAGCGCCACCAATACGGCGCATATGATTACCCAGAAATTACGGATTACATCCCGTAATATACTGTGCCATTCCAAAGAAAATTTTCTGTCCATCTGCTATCCCCCGTTATTCAACAACAACAATCAGTGCCGTGTGACCCTGTCGGTTAAATTCGTCTTTTCCGTAATAATTCACCGTATATATTCCGGGCTTATCCTTATTGAAGTTTGTTTTGATTTCAACGGGAAATTCCGCTTCAAGACCCGTACTGTCAACGGTTTCGGCTATATATTTCTGCCAGTTCGGAGCAGCCTTGCCCTTTTTGACATAAATAAGATATTTTGTAAGATTGATTTTCGGCGCTTCCGTCATCTGCTTTTCAACCACCATCGGAAGCACTATCTGTGAGGTATCTCCCTTTGAATTCGTAACGGTTGCCTGAATTGAAAATGTGCCTTCTTTTCCGTCTTCATAATCCGGTGAATAAATAATTACATTCTGCGAGATGTTACCGTCAAGGCAGTCGGTTGCGCCGACTATTCCGGTTGTTATCACTGTATTGTAAACCGAGAAAACAAGTGACCTGTTCATCGTGAATTTAGGGGCGGTATAGTCAGTGTAATGAATCTGTCTTGTTGCCGTGGCAACATGATTATCAAGGTCGCTGACGGCATATGTTATCTTGCAATATCCGACCTTGGAGAATTTTCCGATTGATTCAACCAGAAGTCTGTCCGAAATATCGCCGTCCTTTTTATCAATCGCCTTAACTCCGGCGAGCAGGTCTTTTTCCGTTGCGTTAACCGAAACTTCAAGCATTCCGTCTTCAACGGTAATAACGGGAATGGTTTTATCGGTTCTTATTTTGGTTGTAACAAAAACCGCCAAAAACGCAATGGTGGTCAATGCCGTAATTATTGCAACGCATATGCGCATAACTCTCATTATCATAACTTAAACTCTCCCGCATTCAATAATTGATTGTATCTCTGTTTTGAAGTATTCTTCTCGGATTATATTTGAACAGAATGTCTGCATAATCCTGCGAATATTCCTCACTTACAAGCTCATGAATATGTATCATATTCGTGGTTCTCATATACGGACTGTGAGCATCACTCGCTATAACATCGGCAAGGCGTTCCTCAAGCAGTCTTCTCGCCGTAAAATAGACATTTTCTCCGAATTTTCCGGAGAGACTGCCCTTATTCAGCTGAAGCAGACACCCCATATTTTTCAGCCTTACCGCCGCATCTTCATCCTCACCGACAAATGCGTATCTTTCAGGATGCGCAACAATCGGAATATATCCCTCGGAAATAATCCGTTCAAGCTTTAAATAAACCGAATCCGAATATTCGTAAAAATCGAATTCCACGAGCGGATATTTTGAATTATTCAGAGTTATAACATTTCCTGCCTTAAGATAATCGGCGGTTCTCGATGTGCAGAATATTTCCTGTCCGCAAAAAATCTGAACATCTATATAATTCTCTTTCAGAGCTTCTCTGAGTGTCTTTATTTTCTCCAAAATCTCCGGTCCCCAAAAGTTGCCGTAAGAGCCGGGCACATTGGTATGCGGAGTGGCAACCAGACCCTTTGTTCCACGCATTGATGCAAGCTCAGCCATTTTAACGGCTTCTTCAAGGCTCTGAGCGCCGTCATCAACTCCGTAAACGATATGGCTGTGAATATCGTACATTTCTTTCTCTCCCATGGGAAATTACAATTCAACGATTATTCCGAGCTTTTTGAATTCTTCGATAAATTCATTCGCATCAGCTTTTGCATCATTGCGTTCAACTTCAAACTCGTCACAGATTTCGGAAATAATATCATCCGTTTCTTTGCCGTCTTTAATGCCGTTTATAATAATTCTTCCCGTTGGATTTAATGCAAAAAAACCGTTTTCTCCGTTTTCTCCGCTTTTTACGGGAACAACTATACATTCATCCACAATATTCCGTATCACAAAATCAGAAGATAAGCCGTATGTCATTTTTTTGCTTCCTCCTTTAATAATCTAACATATTCCCGTGATTTCCTGCACAGATATTCGGGCACTCTGTCAAAATGACCCGTTTCCGCATAGCAGGATGCTGCGCACGATTCGCAAACATCCGAATAATCGCAATCCCTGCATTCCGGCGGAAGAGTGATTTTTTTCGACTCTTCGCTTATATATTTCCACGCACCCTCAAATCCGTTTTCCGTTACAGATATCGAAGGCCGTTTCATCATACCGCACGGCATCATATTTCCGTCATATGTTATCCAGAAAGCCGCTATGCCGGCACGGCATTTTATTTTTTCTCCGACGGAAGCCGTTTTTCTTTCTGTTTCCGTAAAATCCTTATACCGTTCCGCCTTTATTTTAAACGCTTCTTCAGTAAGTCTGCATTTTTCGCTTGTAAACATATTTTTTGCGGCGGTGCAGGCATCGGGTCTGTCCGCTTCCCTGCCGAGTCTCGCCGACGGAAACAGATAGCAAGCGGTTTCAACCGGGATACTGTTTTTCGCCGCATATTCGTAAAGCTCCGGAATATCAGAGCTGTTATAATCCGAGGCGGTTATACTGATTTTGACCGGCAGACCGGCCGCTTTCATTTTTTCGATATTTTTTGTAACCGTTTTATAATATCCTTCACGGCAGGTGGTATCCATATATGTTTTTTCACACGCACCGTAAAGCGTAACATTTATTCTTGCGGGCTTGTAGGTCTTGAAAAGCCCGATTGTTTCATCGGTTATAAGCGAAGCATTTGTGTTAACGCTTATCTCCATTCCGAGTTTTTTGCAATATGTATAAATCTGAGCAAAATCGTTTCTCAGGAGCGGCTCTCCGCCGGTTATAAGAAGCATAAACATTCCGGCTTCAAACGCTTTATCCGCTATCCTCATCCACTGCTCGGCTGAAAGCTCTTTTTTTCTGAGCTCCTCGTTATCGGAGCCGTGAACATAACACATTCTGCAATTGAAATTGCATCTTCCCGTTATTTCGAATGTTCCCGAAATCGGAACATTTTTGTCTTTTGCTTTCAAAAATAGATATTTTATATATTCAGGCTCATTGCTTCTCATTCAATCACCTTTTTAAGATATTCAACCGCCGATTTTTCAGGCAGACATTCGAACCTTATCACCGATGTAAGGCACGAAAACTCAGAGCACAAATCTATAACATTAACCGTTTCGCCGTCACGCCAGAAATCAAAATAGCAGTTCTGTGCGAGAACGGAAGCCTTTTCGGCCGCACCCGACAGCCTTGCACTGTTCATATCTCCCTTGGCAAGGTTAACGATTGCTTTAACCTCAGCCGTTTCGTTAAGGCAGATATCCGATGTGCCGGATATCGGCAGAGACGAAGCATAAAGTTTGCCGTTTTCCGAATAAATAACAGCCTTATCGGCATTAATGATTTTTGCGCCTGCATATTTTTCCCAAAGCCGTGCCTGAGTGGACTTGCCCACACCGCTTTTTCCGCAAAACAGTATCGCCTTTCCGTCACTCACTATATACGAACAATGAAGCATCAGACGGCGGTGCTCTATAAAGATATGCGGAAGTCCTATCATTCCCCAAAAATGAATCATATCTCTGCTCTGTGCTTCACAATCGCACGACAAAACACAGTTATTATCCGCAGCCGCAAAATGGTTTATGCTTTTTCCGTTTTTGACTATATAATACACAACACTGTACGCATTATCCGAACATCGGTATGCCTTTATGAATTCATCGGAATATACCGGCGTATCTTCGGTCTTGATATTTCCCGAAGCAATGCTTATTTCAACATCGCTGTTATCAAACGAAGAAGAAAAAAGATACGATGAACCGCTTTGCTGCATATCAAAATCGGTTATAATACGAATATTCAGTTTTGCAATTTCATAGTCAGCAATCATATTAAAACCTTTTCACTTCCGGCAAAATTTTATGAGCCGAAAACATTTGTTGCAGGGTCGGGGCCGAGATAGCAGATATTCATACCGCTGTCCTGCGGAGAAGTATCGCATCCGGATGCTTCATCGTTGAATACATGTATAGGCTCTCCGAACGGACCTTCCTCGAAATCTATCGGGCAAACCTCCCAGCTGTAATTCACAACGATTTTGCCGTCTCCCGAGCATTGCGATGATAATCGGGTGGAATCAACTTCAAGGAGAATATGCGAATATGCCGGCTTCATATATGAGTTTTTCATTTTCATCCTCCCATATTTTTTATCAGCGGTTTCGGAACAATGTCAAAAACCTTTTTATTTTTTCCAAATATTTAAATTATAATATAATTTTTAATTGCTATCGGTACAACAAATATGTAAATTTTCTGTTAACAAGTTCTCCCTTTTTTCATAAAATTTTCATTTTACGAAAATTAAGCCGTCACAAACCGAAAATTATTCGGATTTTTTCGAAAATAGCTGATATTTGTATGAACAAATTGTTAACGAAATATTTTACTTTATCGAGCAAACCGTTTTTTACTTCAACCGTCTTTTTTTCACTCTGAATTTCAGCACCGTCGGCATCTTTTCCAATGCAGTATATCTCAAAATTCCCTCTCGCATCGCTCACCGTACAGCTTCCGTCTTCCGAGATAACATAGTTTTCGGCATCGGTTCTCCATTCAAGCCCGGATGCGTTTATTCCCTGCGCATAAAATGTTTGTTCCGAGCGGTATTCCATCGGTTCTTCGCCGCCTGTTATGATTATTTCAGGCTTCAGCTCCGTCGTGAATGCCTGAATATAAAAGTTCCCTATTCCTCTGTCGGAAGCATCGCACCAGCCGTCATATTTATCTTTCAGAAAACATACACTCTGCCCGTTTTTATACTTATAAGCACAGCCGTTTGACTCCTCATTCAGTTTTTCGGCAGGCACATAAACAGTTCCTTTTTCGTGCGAATATGTAACCGCAACCGCAAATTTTTCATGTGCCTTAAGTCTGACGGGCTTTGACAGGTCAACCGTGTAATATCCTTGATTTTCAAAGGATTTCGTTTCCGAATATGCACATCTGCACTCAGTCGGGTCAACGGTATTTTCGTCAAGACCCGTATAAATTTTTATCTCTGTTTCCGTTCCGGGGTCTGCCGTATAAAACGACACCGCACAAAGATTTTCTTCACATTCGCTTTCAAAAATATTTGCCGCAATCGCTCCGCTTGAATGAAGCACGGCAGGTGAAAATCCCGCTCCGTTATATGTATAATTTTTATCAAAATCGTTCGCACTTCTTACGGAATACCCGGCAAAGGCTGAAAGATTTTTATCGCAGTAAGACAGCCAGTAATAACCGTCTGAATGATACTCCGTGCCGAAGCTGTCCTTAATAAGCCACGCTCCGTCACGAACAGGTTCTTTCAAAAACGATGAAGCCGGAAATTCATCATCCCAGCCTATAACCGTTATCATATGGTTGGTTTGCGCCGCCGTTCCGCAATAATAATATGCAGAGGTTTCAGTATTCTCGTAGTTACTGCTCCATGTTATTGTTGCCGTACAGCTTCCGTGACGGATTATCCACTCTTTAACCGCATCTTCTGTTCGCAAAATCTCGGTTTCATTCAAAATCAAGCCCGATGAGCGGTCATATCTGCCGCTTTCATCATAATTTCCGAGTGAATTCACATCAAACGGATACTGCGCTTCGTTTGCAATCCCCGACCATTTGGCAAGCGTTCCCGTTGCTCTTGACCAGTTGCCGCCATACGCATACGGTTCTTCCGACAAGCCCTCACCGCACAACGGGTCGGCTTCGGAAGCCGCTCTCGTATAGGTGAACCATGCAAGATGAGCTTCGGAAAAATCTGCGTTTTCATGTGCAGTCAAGCCCTGCGTTATTGCATCGCTTTCAAGAGCCGAAATCGTTGAAAACGCCCAGCAAGCGCCGGTTTCGCCCTGATTTTTCACAGCCGTAACAACCCCGTTTTTTCGGGAATCATACTGTTTCGGCAGTCCGTCATATGCAGGACAAAATACAGCACAGATTAATATATATATTGCCGCCGTAAAAGCGGAAACCGTGCGTTTCAGTCGCATCAAAATTCCTCCGTCCGAAATTATACCGATTATATTCTACCATATATACATTATATAATCAAGGCAAAATTTCGTATGGAAAAAAGAAACTGAAATGCACGGTCTGACTAATTCGGTTTAAACGATATACTTTTTAACTATCGGGATGCAATTGAGCAATGCGGAAACTGTCAGCGACACCGCAAAGGTTATAGCAAAAATCAGCGGTACGCTGATGAGCGGATTGAGCGAAAGCGTTGTAAACTCAAGCTTTTTCTGCATGAATTCAAGTGCGATGGGGTGGCAGAGATATATCCCGAAGCTGTATTTTGAAAGCTTTAAAATGATTTTTTCTTTTTTCAGCGATATTTCTTTCTTTCCGGCATTGTATTTGAAAAATACGAATATTCCGAGTGATTCAAGGAAATTATTCAGCATAAAATTATCAAGGAATGCCGTCATGGATTTATTGCGGTAAAGCGATGTATGAATTGAAAGCGCTATCGTGCAGGCGGCTCCCAATATTCCGAGTGCATATATAATTCTGCGCTGTATCTTTGAAAAGTCCTTATTTTTCAGGTAAAAGCCGAGCACAAAATAGAAAATATACCCTCTGAGCATAACCATATCGGCATTGGATGTGAGCATGCGAAGCCTGCCATACCATATCTCATTCAGGAACGACAGCGATGATGAAAGTGTGGGTACAACAATCGAAAAAGCAAACGAAAGTATCAGCAGATATTTTGTCAGCTTTTCGGATTCCGTTATCTTTTTAAGTAGCGGCACAAGCAGATAAATTCCGGCAATCACGAAAATATACCAAAGATGATAATGACCCTTGATAAACTGCGTTATGCCGTTATCGTGAGTATATTTTCCCCCTAACCATATATCCGTTCCGATATATACTGCCGACCAGAAGCAAAACGCCGTAATCATTCTCAGAAAATGATTTTTAAAAATATATTTTATTCCTCTATCTCTGCTGAGAAAAAGAGCTCCGCTTATCATAACGAACGAAGGCACAGCCCATCTCATAACCGAATCATACACATCAAAAACAATCCATTCAAACGAACCGACTTTAACGGAATACCATTTCTGAGCCGCAACATGAATAAAAATCACCGCTGAAACCGCAAAAATTCTCAGAATATCAAAATAAAGTATTCTCTTCTTTTCCATTCCGACACCTCATATATTATTTACATTATAGTATATTAGCATAATAAGATACGGTTTTCAACTGTATTTATAATTTATACCATTGACAATTTTACACGGTGTTGATATAATTTTTTTATAAATACTTCGGAGGCGATTTTTACGGACGATTTTCTTATTATTCTTGCTATTCTCGCTCTTATAGCCATAACCCTGTTCGCTTCCGGAAAGTGGAAGTCACTTATAAAGAAGCCGACAATCAAAAGCGATGAAAATGATATGATTTTATCCTCAAAAGAAGCTCTTGCCGTTGCGGAAGCCAGAAAAGCCGCTTATACCAAAAACAGCGAGCCCGAGGAAGAAAAGGTTCTCTGTGAATTCTGCGATTCATATGTCGAAATCACCGAAAACGGAATATGTCCCAACTGCGGAGCATCGCTCAAAGAAGCAATTGAAAAAGAAAGCGAAAAAAAGGCGCTCATTCAACTGGAAATGATGAAAATCGAAAACGAAATGGAAAAGGACCGTCTTGAAGCCGAGCGCAAAAATAAAATGATTGATTTTGCCAAGGCCGCCACGGTTTCCATGGTTTCGCCGATAGCAGGCGCCGCAATGATGAAATCAGCAAAGGATAAACATAAGAAGAAATGATGAAAGCACCCCTCGGGGTGCTTTCATTCTGTAAAGAAAGCCGCCTTAAGGCGGCTTTTCTGGAGCTAGTAGTCGGACTCGAACCGACGACCTGCGCATTACGAATGCGCTGCTCTACCAACTGAGCCATACTAGCATATAAAATTACCGGACACGAACTGACGTCCTGCGCATTACGAATGCGCCATGTTTGCGAAGCAAACAGTGTCTACACAACTGAGCCATACCAGCATATCACAGTCCTGCGTGGATGCCTAATTATT